>NZ_JBNNEH010000019.1:0-845 GCF_059801075.1 Massilia sp. LXY-5 | reverse complement strand
ACTATCACGTACAGGCTCTTCCCATTTCGCTCGCCACTACTTTGGGAATCTCGGTTGATTTCTTTTCCTGCAGCTACTTAGATGTTTCAGTTCGCCGCGTTCGCTTTGCATACCTATGTATTCAGCATGCAATGACCTAAAAGGCCGGGTTTCCCCATTCGGAAATCTGCGGATCAAAGTGTGTTTGCTCACTCCCCGCAGCTTATCGCAAGCTACTACGTCCTTCATCGCCTGTAATCGCCAAGGCATCCACCATGTGCACTTATTCGCTTGTCCCTATAACGTTAGCCCCTGGTTACTCACCAGGGAGCGCTATAGTTCAAGGAGTACAGCTTGTTGCATGTTTGTTGATTCTTACTACTACCCTAAGTGTGCACTTTTACATGCACGCTTAAAAAAACTTTACTTCTTCCAGATTGTTAAAGAACAGAACAACAGTGATCTCGAAAAGATCAAACCTAAATCGCACCAGGAACTGGATGACTTACGTTTGAACTTTGGTGGAGGATGACGGGATCGAACCGACGACCCCCTGCTTGCAAAGCAGGTGCTCTCCCAGCTGAGCTAATCCCCCTTATTGGGTATGCCAATAACCTGGTAGGGCTGGTTGGACTCGAACCAACGACCCCCGCGTTATCAACACGGTGCTCTAACCAGCTGAGCTACAGCCCCGAAACTGTGTTCTTTGTTCAACAGTCGATAAGTGTGAGCGTTTGGTGACTGGGTTCTAAGACCCGGTGCTACTCTAGAAAGGAGGTGATCCAGCCGCACCTTCCGATACGGCTACCTTGTTACGACTTCACCCCAGTCACGAATCCTACCGTGGTAAGCGCCCTCCTTGCGGT
>NZ_JBNNEH010000017.1:0-1013 GCF_059801075.1 Massilia sp. LXY-5 | reverse complement strand
CAACAAACAGAGATTGAACTGAAGAGTTTGATCCTGGCTCAGATTGAACGCTGGCGGCATGCTTTACACATGCAAGTCGAACGGCAGCACGGGGGCAACCCTGGTGGCGAGTGGCGAACGGGTGAGTAATATATCGGAACGTACCCAAGAGTGGGGGATAACGTAGCGAAAGTTACGCTAATACCGCATACGATCTAAGGATGAAAGTGGGGGATCGCAAGACCTCATGCTCCTGGAGCGGCCGATATCTGATTAGCTAGTTGGTGAGGTAAAGGCTCACCAAGGCCACGATCAGTAGCTGGTCTGAGAGGACGACCAGCCACACTGGAACTGAGACACGGTCCAGACTCCTACGGGAGGCAGCAGTGGGGAATTTTGGACAATGGGCGCAAGCCTGATCCAGCAATGCCGCGTGAGTGAAGAAGGCCTTCGGGTTGTAAAGCTCTTTTGTCAGGGAAGAAACGGTAGGGGCTAATATCCTTTGCTAATGACGGTACCTGAAGAATAAGCACCGGCTAACTACGTGCCAGCAGCCGCGGTAATACGTAGGGTGCAAGCGTTAATCGGAATTACTGGGCGTAAAGCGTGCGCAGGCGGTTTTGTAAGTCTGTCGTGAAAGCCCCGGGCTCAACCTGGGAATTGCGATGGAGACTGCAAGGCTTGAATCTGGCAGAGGGGGGTAGAATTCCACGTGTAGCAGTGAAATGCGTAGAGATGTGGAGGAACACCGATGGCGAAGGCAGCCCCCTGGGTCAAGATTGACGCTCATGCACGAAAGCGTGGGGAGCAAACAGGATTAGATACCCTGGTAGTCCACGCCCTAAACGATGTCTACTAGTTGTCGGGTTTTAATTAACTTGGTAACGCAGCTAACGCGTGAAGTAGACCGCCTGGGGAGTACGGTCGCAAGATTAAAACTCAAAGGAATTGACGGGGACCCGCACAAGCGGTGGATGATGTGGATTAATTCGATGCAACGCGAAAAACCTTACCTACCCTTGACATGTCAGGAA
>NZ_JBNNEH010000016.1:0-1176 GCF_059801075.1 Massilia sp. LXY-5 | reverse complement strand
ATTGAACTATACCTGCTAAGGTTATAGGGACAAGCCGTACGGGCAATTAGTACTGGTTAGCTTAATGCATTACTGCACTTCCACACCCAGCCTATCAACGTCCTGGTCTCGAACGACCCTTCAAGGAGCTCAAGGCTCCGGGAAATCTCATCTCAAGGCAAGTTTCCCGCTTAGATGCTTTCAGCGGTTATCTCTTCCGAACTTAGCTACCCGGCAATGCCACTGGCGTGACAACCGGTACACCAGAGGTTCGTCCACTCCGGTCCTCTCGTACTAGGAGCAGCCCCCTTCAAATTTCCAACGCCCACGGCAGATAGGGACCAAACTGTCTCACGACGTTTTAAACCCAGCTCACGTACCACTTTAAATGGCGAACAGCCATACCCTTGGGACCGGCTACAGCCCCAGGATGTGATGAGCCGACATCGAGGTGCCAAACTCCCCCGTCGATATGAACTCTTGGGAGGAATCAGCCTGTTATCCCCAGAGTACCTTTTATCCGTTGAGCGATGGCCCTTCCATACAGAACCACCGGATCACTATGTCCTACTTTCGTACCTGCTCGACTTGTCGGTCTCGCAGTTAAGCACGCTTATGCCATTGCACTATTAGCACGATGTCCGACCGTACCTAGCGTACCTTCGAACTCCTCCGTTACACTTTAGGAGGAGACCGCCCCAGTCAAACTGCCTACCATGCACTGTCCCCGATCCGGATAACGGACCAAGGTTAGAACCTCAAACAAACCAGGGTGGTATTTCAAGGATGGCTCCACGAGAACTGGCGTCCCCGCTTCAAAGCCTCCCACCTATCCTACACAGATTGGTTCAAAGTCCAATGCAAAGCTACAGTAAAGGTTCATGGGGTCTTTCCGTCTAGCCGCGGGTAGATTGCATCATCACAAACATTTCAACTTCGCTGAGTCTCGGGAGGAGACAGTGTGGCCATCGTTACGCCATTCGTGCAGGTCGGAACTTACCCGACAAGGAATTTCGCTACCTTAGGACCGTTATAGTTACGGCCGCCGTTTACTGGGACTTCAATCAAGAGCTTGCACCCCATCATTTAATCTTCCAGCACCGGGCAGGCGTCACACCCTATACGTCCACTTTCGTGTTTGCAGAGTGCTGTGTTTTTATTAAACAGTCGCAGCCACCAGTTTATTGCAACCCTTTC
>NZ_JBNNEH010000015.1:0-1501 GCF_059801075.1 Massilia sp. LXY-5 | reverse complement strand
TTGCCTGCGGCATCGGTTGCCAACACCGTGAAGGTGTAAGCGGACTTCGTTTCAAAGTCGGGATTGCCGATCAGGGTGACCGCACCGCTGGCGCTGTCGATGCTGAACGCTGCTGCATCGCCTCCCGCTTTCAGGGTGAAGCCAAGGCCGCCACTGATATCGCCGGTATCGGTGGCGGTCGCCGTGTAGACCAGCTGGCCAGCGCCGCTGTTTTCGTCGATCGCGGTAGCCGTATTAGCCGAAGTAATGGTCGGGGCCACCTCATCCAGGTTGTTGATATTCAGGCTGACAGTTTGCTCGGTCTGATTGCCTGCGGCATCGGTTGCCAACACCGTGAAGGTGTAAGCGGACTTCGTTTCAAAGTCGGGATTGCCGATCAGGGTGACCGCACCGCTGGCGCTGTCGATGCTGAACGCTGCTGCATCGCCCCCCGCTTTCAAGGTGAAGCCAAGGCCGCCACTGATGTCGCCGGTATCGGTGGCGGTCGCCGTGTAGACGACCCGGCCGACGCCGCTGTTTTCGTCGATCGCCGTAGCAACCGCGCTTGACGTAATGGTCGGCGCGACTTCGTCGAGGTTGTTGATATTCAGGCTGACAGTTTGCTCGGTCTGGTTGCCTGCGGCATCGGTTGCCAACACCGTGAACGTGTAGGCGGACTTGGTTTCAAAGTCGGGATTGCCGATCAGGGTGACCGCACCGCTGGCGCTGTCGATGCTGAACGCTGCTGCATCGCCTCCCGCTTTCAGGGTGAAGCCAAGGCCGCCACTGATATCGCCGGTATCGGTGGCGGTCGCCGTGTAGACGACCCGGCCGACGCCGCTGTTTTCGCTGATCGCCGCAGCAACCGCTCCGGAAGTGACGGTCGGCGCCACCTCGTCCAGGTTGTTGATATCCAGGCTGACAGTTTGCTCGGTCTGGTTGCCTGCGGCGTCCGTTGCCACCACGGTGAAGGTGTAAGCGGACTGGGTTTCAAAGTCGGGATTGCCGATCAGGGTGACCGCACCGCTGGCGCTGTCGATGCTGAACGCTGCTGCATCGCCTCCCGCTTTCAGGGTGAAGCCAAGGCCGCCACTGATATCGCCGGTATCGGTGGCGGTCGCCGTGTAGACGACCCGGCCGACGCCGCTGTTTTCGTCGATCGCGGTAGCAACCGCGCTCGAAGTAATGGTCGGCGCGACTTCGTCCAGGTTGTTGATGTTCAGGCTGACAGTTTGCTCGGTCTGGTTGCCTGCGGCATCGGTTGCCACCACGGTGAAGGTGTAAGCGGACTTGGTTTCAAAGTCGGGATTGCCGATCAGGGTGACCGCACCGCTGGCGCCGTCGATGCTGAACGCTGCTGCATCGCCTCCCGCTTTCAGGGTGAAGCCAAGGCCGCCACTGATGTCGCCGCTATCGGTAGCAGTGGCGGTATAGACCAGCTGGCCGACGCCGCTGTTTTCGTCGATCGCCGCAGCAACCGCGCTCGAAGTAATGGTCGGCGCGACTTCGTCCAGGTTGTTGA
>NZ_JBNNEH010000014.1:0-3426 GCF_059801075.1 Massilia sp. LXY-5 | reverse complement strand
CGTCAACTTCTTTTTTTCCACCTCGTTGCCGCTTGCAAAGAAATTACGCATCTAACACCTTGATTACGTTAACGTTTTGCAGACAGCGCCGAAGCGGACGCGAATTATAGCTGAGCGCTGTGCGCTGCGCAAGGCCATCGAAAAAACCAGTTCCTTTCCTCACTCGGGAGCAACAATGCAAGTCTGGGAAGAGCAGCGGGATGGCTCCGGACTCTCCTCGGATGGTCCCGAAAAGCTAGGCCCGCCCAGGTGGGAAATATAAAGGCGCCGCTGGCTCATCGATATCAGCACGCGGTGGTTACGCAGGAAATCGGAACCGAGACTCATCATTTCCCCGGACAGGGTCAGGTCCATGAGGTGTATCGTTGCATTCTGTACCCGATAATCGCCGATCGCCATGTCGGCGACGGGAACCCGCCAGACCCGCTGCTGTTTGCCGCGCCAGCTCGGTAATTGGCCCTCTTCGACGGCGCCGGGCGACTTAGGCGTGATGCCGTACCTGGCCGCGGTATGCAAATCCATGACAGAGATCGTGTCGGTGGTCGCGATGACGGTGTCGACTTCCCGTCCGTTGATCTTTACCTTGAACCAGGCTCGCATGTCCCGGCGCGACTGGTCCGTTTGGAAGGGAACGCTATGCGCGTTTGGTCCCCATGCGGGAAGATAAGCATTACGGCATCCCTTGGGACTGGTGAGCCTCACTTCCTGGCCGGCCCACCAGATTTCAACGTCATTGCGCGCAAAAAAGTTCGCACCGAGCCTGGCGGCAAACGACTCTGTCGACTTCTCAACATTAAAATAGCCTTTGGTACTGATCGGCCCCACAGTAAAGCTCGGGATATTCGCAACCAGGATGTCGGCCGCTACATAATTGGTCTCGCTTTCGCGCACTGCGATTCCCGCTATATCAAGGGCGGGCTTGTAGAACGTCGAGTCAAACGCGCCCGTGTCGATCATAGCCGCGGCCGGCTGCCCGGCGAGCGTCGCAGGAATGGTCGGCGTTTCGTCTCCGTGTGCGAAGGTGATCGGCAGGACTGTAGTCTCCCCAATGTTGCAGCCTCCCCCGATGCCCTGGGCGAGTACGCAGGTCGGAGCGATTGCCAACGCAGCCATGAGCAGGGTTGGGCGGCGCGCAGTACGTGGCAAGGGTCTGTTCATATTCGTCAGCATCATGTGCGTTAGCGTGGACAAGGAAAGATCAGTGTGAGGTAGCGGAAGGCGTCGCGGCCGGGGTCTGGAGCGGCTGCGGCGGAATGTGCTTGCCGAGGAATTCGAGCATGGCTTCGTAATACTGGATCCGGTTCTTTACGTACAACAGGCCGTGCCCTTCCTCGTCGAAGGCAAGCCAGGTGATCGGCTTGCCGTTGGCCGCGAGCGCATCCCGCATCTTCTTGCCGTGCGAGACGGGGACCCGCTCATCGTCCTTGCCGTGCATGAGCAACACCGGCGCCTGAATGCGCGCCGCATGCTTTAGCGGCGAGACCGGATCGAACAGCTGGACACTCATTTTCTTGTCCCCGATGCGTCGGGTCATCGTTTCGCGGCTTACCTTGTCGCCCACGCGATCGGATGCGTCCGAGAACATGTATTCGATATCCGTAACGCCGGCGAAGCTGATTGCGCAGCGGTAGAGGTCGGGCGTTTTCACGAGTCCCCACAAGGCGGCGTAGCCGCCATAGCTCGCGCCGACGATGCAAATGCGCCGCGGATCGGCAATGCCCTGACTGACCAGGTGACGGACGCCGTCGGTGATGTCATCCTGCATCGCCTTCCCCCACTGACCAAATCCCGCCTCCTCGAACCTGCGCCCGAATCCGCTCGATCCCCTGAACTGCGGTTGGAATACCAAATAGCCCCGGTTCGCCAGCAATTGGACGTCGGCGTCCCATTCCCAGCGGTCGCGTGCGACGGGGCCGCCATGGATCAGCACGACCATGGGCGCGGGACTGGTCGATTGTGCAGGGCGCGTCAGGTAGGCGGGAATGCTCAAGCCGTCGGCTGCTTTATATGAGATCACCTCCATCGGCCGCATCCTGGCGGGATCGATTTCCGGCATCACCTTGCCGACGGTAACAAGCGACTTTTTTGCGATATCGAAGAAGTACCAGGTGCCGGGATCGACGTCCCCGTGCGAGTGCACGAGCACGGCGCGAGCCGGATCGCCGGAGATGACGTTGATTCGGCCGGGCAGCAGTGCGTCGATCTGCTTTTGCATAAGGGCCCAGGCCGGATCGAACCAGACCTGTTGGGGCAGCATGCCGCTGGTCTCGACATAATCGAAAGCAGCCTTGTCGATGCCTCCCCAGGACACGATGTCCTGGGTCGGATGACCGGCAAGCAGTTCGGTCTGGCGTCGCTGCTGAATGTCGTAGTTGAACAGTGCATGGGTATCGCGACCGATACGCGAATTGATCACCAATGTGTCCGGCTCGTCCGGCACATGGACAGGTATCCAGTATTCGTCGGTCACGCTGAATTCGGCGAGCTTGGTCCAGGTTTCCTTGTCGGCTGGCTTATACCAGTTGGAGATCGTCGACACATCCTTGAAGAAGGCCGAGTTGACGAGCGTGACGGCGCGCAGGTTGCCCTGGCGGTCGAACGCCCGCTGGATGACGCGGCCCGGTGGCCGTGAAAATCGTGTGCACTCGCCGGTCCGCGCGTGACAGCGTGCGACGAGGTCATTTTTTTCATCCCGCATGACGATCAGTTGCCCGGCATTCGGACCCGAGTCGACGCGGCCGAGAACCGCGTCGCCGAGCATGCGTACCCTTTTACCTTGCAAGTCAATTGACTCCGCGTCGTAACCGTAGTCGATGGCGATCAGATCGTTGTCCGCCCAGGTGAGGTCGCGCGGCGCCTTGTTATAGCTCCAATAGCCCTTTGAAAAGCGCTTGCCTTGAATAAGCTTTTTTACTGCCAGGGTATCGGTGTCGATCAGGATCAGGCCGTGGTTGAGACCGTTGAAGATAATCGCGGCGATATGCCGACCGTCGGGCGACAAGCTTGCCCTGAGCATTCCGGCCGGATCGGTCAGCTCCTCCGGCGTGAGCACTTGCGACGATGCAGTTGTCGAGAAAAAAGCCGCGCAAAGAAAAGCGATTGTGGTCAGAAGGTTCATGTTCTAGTCCAAAACAGTTTCTGAACTATAACAATTTTTACTTATCAATAACCAACCACTGTAATGAAGTTTTTTGAAAGCATCGGGTCGAGCGCGTAATTGCGTTGGCGAAGCGAAGCCGCGCGCAGATCGACGTTTTATATCCGGCCAAATATGGAAGAGAGACGAAGAAGGAACTGGCGCCCGGCTGAAACACGCAGACGAAAAAAAACCCGCTCAGATCACTGAGCGGGTTTTTTCTTTATAACTAGCCTGACGATAACCTACTTTCACACTGGTTGCAGCACTATCATCGGCGCAAAGTCGTT
>NZ_JBNNEH010000013.1:0-3437 GCF_059801075.1 Massilia sp. LXY-5 | reverse complement strand
TTTTTGTGAACATTTGATAATTTAAGTAATCAAGAACCGAAGCTCTTGGCACCTTCATCAAACGCCCACACTTATCGACTGTTAATTGTTAAAGAACTTGTTCGGTACTGCTTGCTACTTGTCGACAAATCGTTTTGTTTGTCAGCAGCAGAGAGATGAGATTATGCAGTGTTTCGCGTTTTTCGTCAACCTCTTTTTTTACTGCACCGCGTTTTCCGCGGTTCCCGTTGGGAGTTCAACTACTTGATTTCGTTGTCGTTTTCGCGAGGAGGCGAACTATAACAAAGCCACAGGAGCTCTGCAAGAGGCTTCGCGAAAATAGTTCCTGCACGGCGCCTGACGATGACGCCAGGCGCCGCCAGTTCAGGCCTGCCTGACCTTCAGTACATCGGGACCGAACTCGATCACTTCGATCACGCGCGAATCTCCCAGGCGGAAGCGATTCATCCCGAGTGCCGTCATGCCTTCGGCGGCATGCGTTTGCCGGTCGTCAGGACCCGGCATCCCCGTGACCACCTGGCCGGCTTGCTGGAAGTCGAGGGTTTCGCGTCCGCGGCGGCTGGGGGGAAACGGGAATGATCCGCCTGGACGGTAGACCTGCACATCGCCCTCGTCCTCCTCGAAGGAATGGGCCCAGGTACCAGTCAGTGAGCTTGTCTGTGAGGTCGTCATGATAAGGTCGCCCCCAGCTGCTGCGTAATGCCCTGTGCCGGAAGCGGCATGGTGACGGCCGGAGCGCGCGGCTCGTCCTTGCGGAACGCCGAGATGACGCCCCCCATGTTTTCGTAGCCGGTGAGCGATGGCCCCCATGCCGATCCGTTCCACCACTTGTGGTAGAGCGCGCTGTCGGTACCGGTGACAAACACGTCGAGGCGGTTCGGCCCCCAGGCGACGGCCCGTGGCTGGGAGGTGCAGACGCCGCCCATGCTTTCGTAGCCTGTCACCGATGGGCCCCACGACTGGCCATTCCACCACTTGTGGTAAAGGGCGCTGTCGGTGCCGATGACGAAGACGTCGAGACGGTCCGGTCCCCAGGCCACGACCTCGGGCTGGCCGATGCATACGCCGCCCAGGCGTTCGAAACCGTCGACCGACGGCCCCCACGACTGGCCGTTCCACCACTTGTGGTAGAGCGCGCCATCCGTGCCGGTGACGAACACATCGAGCCGGTTCGGTCCCCATGCGACGACGCGCGGCGCCGAGGTGCAGACGCCGCCGAGGCGCTCGTAACCAGTGACCGACGGCCCCCAGGACGTGCCGTTCCACCACTTGTGGTACAGCGCGCGGTCGGTGCCGATCACGAACACGTCGAGGCGGTCGGCTCCCCACGAAACGGCTTCGGGCTGGCCGACGCAGGTACCGCCGAGGCTTTCGTAACTGGTAAGCGACGGCCCCCAGGACGAGCCGTTCCACCATTTGTGAAACAACGCACGGTTCGTGCCGAGCACGAATACGTCGAGCCGGTTCGGGCCCCATGAAACGATACGCGGATCGTCCAGGCAGACGCCACCCATGTTCTCGTAACCGGTGACCGATGGCCCCCAGGCGGAGCCGTTCCACCACTTGTGGTAAAGGGCGCTGTCGGTGCCGGTAACGAATACATCGAGGCGGTTCGCTCCCCATGCGACGGCCTGCGGGACGCTGGTGCAGACGCCGCCCATGTGCTCGTACCCTGTGACGGAGGGGCCCCATGCACTGCCGTTCCACCACTTGTGATAGAGCGCCCGATCGGTTCCGAGGACAAATGTGTCGAGGCGGTTGGGGCCCCACGCAAGCACCGGCGACGAACTCGGGCGGATCGCGCCGGCGCTGCTGCCGATTGCACTGCGCACGCCGTCGAGGCAGGCCTGCATGCGTGCCACCTGGCCGGTGGAAAACATCACCATCGCCCTGTCGTCGACGTAATCCATGTAATTCATGAACATGTCGCCGTTCGGCCCGTTGCTGCACGACACATGCGGGAAGGTCGGCACGCCGGTATTGCTGCCTGCCTGGTTCGGGGTGTCCGCAACATTGTCGGTGCCGCTGCAGCCGGTGCCGTCGTCGCCCCAGATGTGGTTGAGGTTCAGCCAATGGCCGATTTCGTGGGTCGCGGTGCGCCCGAGATTGAACGGCGCGGCTGCAGTGCCGGTGGTGCCGAAGGCCGAGTGCAGGATGACGACCCCGTCGGTGGCATCGGGGCCGCCGGGGAACTGCGCATAGCCGAGCAAGCCGCCACCGAGTTGGCAGACCCAGATATTGAGGTAGTTCGCGGCCGGCCAGGCATCCATGCCCCCGGTGGCGGCCGATTTCACCGCATCGTTGTCGGAAAACGAAGTGACCGAGGTCTGGCGCCGTTCGATGCCGTTCGTCGGCGCGCCCGAGGGATTGGTGGTGGCCAGGGAAAACTCAACGCGGACATCCGCCGCAAGCGGCAGGAAAGGCGCGGGCGTGGTACTCACGTCAGGGTTGGTGCGGCGGAAATCGCGGTTCAGGACATCGATCTGGCTCGTGATCTGTGCGTCGGAAATATTTTGCGCGGCTGTGTTCCACACCACGTGCACGACCACGGGAATACGGGTGATGCCGGTGCGTTGCGCGCTCAGGCCGGAAAGCTCGAAGCGCGCGGTCTGGTCTTCGATCTCGTCGCGAACGCGCGCGTACTGGGGGTCGGTCGACAGGAGGCGCCGGTGCACGTCCATGGTGCCGCATTTGCGCACCTGCGGCGTGTCCGCGCTGCCGTTGCCTCCGCCTCCGCCGCCACCGCCGAAGGTGCCGCCGCCGCCGCTGCCTGGGCCGCCGCCGTCAGGACGCCCGCTGCTGCCGTCGCCCATTCCTCCGTCGGGCATGTCGTATTCACGACTTTGCAGGCGGGGCTCCATACCGCCTGAAGGCATGGAGCCGGTCGGGTCGCGCGCGCTCAGGCCTGGCATGCCGCGTTCGTCGGGAGCCGCGCCGATATCGCCAACGTTCGGCATCATGGTAGAAAAGGCGCTGCCTGCTCCGTTCTGCGATCCAGCCTTGGAGTCGTCCGAATTGTCTCCGTCAGGCATCGATGTCGCGCCCTTCGATGTTTTCGCTTTCATGTGATTCCCCTAGTCTCTTCCAGCGTACAAATGCACCCGCAAGGCGAGTGCGCCGTTTCCAATCGATATCAAATTGGAATCGCTTTTCAACTAGTAAGACAATTTGGGAGAGCGAAGTTCCGATCGCTGGGCTGGAATCGGAAGTTTGGCAGGAGGCAAGGGAAGACCAAGCCCTGTGTCCGCGCGGTCGCACGGCCAACTGCAGAGATCAAAACCGACAGACGAAAAAAAACCCGCTCAGATCACTGAGCGGGTTTTCTTTTTATAACTAGCCTGACGATAACCTACTTTCACACTGGTTGCAGCACTATCATCGGCGCAAAGTCGTTTCACGGTCCTGTTCGGGATGGGAAGGGGTGGGACCGACTTGCT
>NZ_JBNNEH010000012.1:0-4877 GCF_059801075.1 Massilia sp. LXY-5 | reverse complement strand
ACGACTTTGCGCCGATGATAGTGCTGCAACCAGTGTGAAAGTAGGTTATCGTCAGGCTAGTTATAAAGAAAAAACCCGCTCAGTAATCTGAGCGGGTTTTTTTTCGTCTGTTCATTCAGCGTGAATGTACGATCACCATGTGCGGTCACGGCCCTGTCGGGCTGGGCGCGCACTCGCCACCTTCGCGTTCCTCCCGATTAACGAAACCTCGGGTGAACGAGTGCCGCCCAGTTCGGATGTTCGTGCCAGCCGCGTACGGCTGACTACCATACGACAGCCGGAACACGCGGCAGTTCCGCGGGAGACGCCAAGCCTGGCCCCCAAAGCGGCACTCGCCCCGCACGCTTGAGCTGCGCCGACTGTCAAATCGCGGACACTTGTTCCCAGTCCAGCTTAAAGCGCGCCAGGTATTTTTTGAGCCGGTCCGCATCGTTGGGCTTATTTTTGGCCTCGCGCGACACGCCAAACAAGGTGCGCCCGGCATCGGACAGACTCTTCGACTGCCGGCACACCTTGACCACCGCCTCGAGCTGCACCGCGTCGAACAGATCCAGCCTGCTTGCCGCCTCGTGGCCCATCAGTGCTTCCAGCCCGGCGGTCTCCGGACTGCCGCGTCCGGCATAAGGACGCCACAGGCGCTGCAGGCGCGCCACTTCGTCGCCCACGATCGCTTCGTTGATGCGGCCCGACTGTGCCAGCGTCGCCATGCGCGTCACCGACGCCCACAGATCGCGGAAGTTCCCGGTCCACAGCGCTTCGGGCGAACGTGCGAAGCGCATGTAGCGCACGCGTGCTTCGCGGTTGAAGCGGACCATGTGCCCCTGTTCCTCGCCGAACTGGACGATTAGGTAATCGAGATTCGGTTCGATATCCTCGGCGCGGTCGCGCAGGCTGGGCAGGGCATAGGTCCAGAGATTGATGCGCGCGTACAGGTCTTCGCGAAAACGTCCGGCCACCACGTCCGCCGAGAGGTCGCGGTTGGTGCCGGCGATGAGCTGGAAATCGCTTTGCACCTCGTTGTCGCTGCCGACTGGCAGGAAGCGTTTGTCTTCGATGGCCTTCAGCAGCATCGCCTGTTCGTCCGGACCGAGTTCTCCGATTTCGTCCAGGAAGAGCAGGCCCTTGTGCGCGCTCCTGAGCAAACCTGGGCGGTCCGAGGCGGCGCCGGTGAAGGCGCCTTTGATGTGGCCGAACAGCGTCGACGCCGCGCCGTCGCCGTGCAGCGTCGCGCAATTGAGTTCGACGAAGCGGCCTTGCACCTGGTGGCGCGCTTTTTTCAGTTCGTAGACCCGTCGCGCCAGAAAGGACTTCCCTGCGCCGGTAGGGCCCATCAGCAGCATCGGCGAACGTGAGCGGATCGCGACGCGCTCGATTTCGTCGATCATCGTGTTGAAGTCCGCATTGCGGGTCGCGATGCCCGATTTCAGGAAGGCGACGCCCTCCATCTGCTCGCGCGAAAAACGCTGGGCGATCTGGTCGTAGCGCGACAGGTCGAGGTCGATCAGCGCGTAGCTGCCGGTCGTGCCCGACCCGGGCGAGCGTGGCGGCGAAGTTTGCACCAGGCGGCCGGGGAAAAACCGCGCTTCGGTCATCAGGAACATGCAGATCTGGACGACGTGGGTCCCGGTCGTGATATGGATCCAGTAATCCTCATTGTCCGGGTCGAAGGGGTAGCGCTTCGCGAAATCGAACAACGCGCCGTAGACCTCTTCGAAATCCCAGGCGTCGCGCAGCGCGAGCGCATGGGGAACCACCTGCGTATCGGGCGACACCGAACCGATATCCGCCGCAACCTGTTCCACCAGGCTTTCAAAAGGGCCGCTGTACAGCAACTCGAAGCGGGCGATGCCGAGGTCCTGGTGCTGGGTCAGCGCGATGCTCGGCCGCCACTTGTCCCAGCGCGACCGGCCCCGGTAGTTGTCGAGCTTGGTGCCGACGAAGCCGATGACGACGGTTTTCTTCTTTTTCATATTCGTATAAAAGATTATCTCTCAGGATAATTTATCAGGAAAGCTGTCGTATGGTCCAGCGATCGGCCCGAACAGGCAGGCGGGACAAATACACGCTGGATCAAGCACTTGGCGACAGAAACCGGTCGGGGCGACTGCCTGGCACGGCGCTTGCAATGCAGAAGGTGCAGAACGAGCGACGACGAAGTCGAACGGCACAACTATGTTGAGAAAAACGAAAACGATGAACACCACTACTTTCGATGTCATGGATATTCCCGGCGGCAGCCAGGTCAAGATGTGGACGCAAGGTGTGCCTGTCGAAGAGGCGGCCAGGCAGCAGCTGTCGAATACGGCGAAGATGCCCTTCGTGTACAAGCACATTGCCGTCATGCCCGACGTCCACCTCGGTAAAGGCTCGACCATCGGTACCGTCGTGCCCACGCTCGGCGCGGTGATTCCCGCCGCAGTCGGCGTCGATATCGGCTGCGGCATGATGGCGGCGAAAACCACGCTCACGGCCAACGATCTGCCCGAGAGCCTGTCGAAGCTGCGCAGTGCGATCGAGCGTGCGATTCCGCATGGGATGTCGCCGAAGATCCGCGGGCACCGGGGGCGCGACGAGGGTTCCTGGCAAACGCCGCCGGCGCCGGTCGATGCCGCATGGGCGCAGCTGAAAGGCGAATTCGATGCAATCTGCCTGAAAACGCCGTCGCTGAAGAATACGAACAATTACCGTCATCTCGGCACGCTGGGCAGCGGCAACCACTTCGTCGAGGTCTGCCTGGATGAAGCCGGCTTCGTGTGGTTCATGCTGCACTCGGGCTCGCGCGGCGTCGGCAATGCCATCGGCACCTATTTCATCGAACTGGCGAAGAAGGATATGCGGCGTCACTTCGTCAACCTGCCGGACAACGATCTGGCCTACCTGTCCGAGGGAACCGAGCATTACGACGATTATGTCGAGGCGGTCAGCTGGGCACAGAAATTCGCGCGCATGAACCGTGAAGTCATGATGCAGAACCTGATCGCAGCGGTCCGCATGGTGATCACGAAGCCGTTCCAGACCCACGTGGAAGCGGTGAACTGCCACCACAACTACGTCCAGAAGGAGCACCACTTCGGCAAGGATGTGCTGGTAACGCGCAAGGGGGCGGTATCGGCACGCGCCGGCGAGCTGGGGATCATTCCGGGCTCGATGGGTGCGAAAAGTTTTATCGTGCGCGGCAAGGGCAATCCGGACAGTTTCAACAGCTGCAGCCATGGCGCGGGACGGACGATGAGCCGCACCGAGGCCAAGCGCCGCTTCACGCTGGCCGACCAGGTGCGGGCGACCGAGGGCGTGGAGTGCCGCAAGGACGCCAACGTGATCGACGAGATCCCGATGGCCTACAAGGACATCGACGCCGTGATGCACGCCCAGCGCGATCTGGTCGAAGTCGTTCACACGCTCAAGCAGGTGGTGTGCGTCAAGGGATAAGCCTTCCGCAGGGCAGAACAATAAGAAAAGGGGCAACCATGATTGAGCTCGACGGCGCGGCCGGCGAAGGCGGCGGCCAGATTTTGCGCAGCGCGCTCGCGCTGTCCATGATCACCGGGACGCCGTTCCGGATCCGCGCGATCCGGGCCAACCGCACCAGGCCCGGCATGATGCGGCAGCACCTGGTGGCGGTGCAGGCGGCCGCCCAGGTCAGCGGCGCACGCGTGACCGGCGCGGAGCTGGGCTCGTCCGAGCTGAGTTTTACGCCCGGTCCGATCCAGGGCGGCGACTACCATTTCGCGATCGGCAGTGCCGGCAGTTGTACGCTGGTGTTGCAGACGGTCGTGCTGGCACTGCTCCATGCGCAGCAGCCTTCGTCCGTCCGCATTACCGGCGGCACCCATAACGCGATGGCGCCCCCGGTGCAGTTCCTGAAGCGTGCGTATCTGCCGCTGCTGGCGCGCATGGGCGCGGAGGTCGACATCGCGCTGAGGCGCTACGGTTTTTACCCGGCCGGCGGTGGGGAAGTCGTCGCCACCGTTCGCCCGTGCGCCCAGCTGCGGCAGCTGTCCCTGATGGAGCGCGGCAGTTATGTCGCCGCACATGCCGACGCCTTCGTGGCCGGACTTCCCCAGAGCGTCGGCATGCGCGAACTGAGTTGCATAGGCGACGCAATGCACTGGGGCGGCGACCAACTGCACCTGCACTGCCTTCCCGGCGAGCAGGGGCCCGGCAATGCAGTCCTGATCACGCTCGAGTACGAACATGTGACGGAAGTGTGCGCCGGTTTCGGCGCCAAGGCAGTCCGGGCGGAAGCGGTAGCCCAGGAGGCGACCATGCAGGCGCAGGCATACATGGCGTCCGATGCCGCTGCAGGCGAGCACCTGGCGGATCAGCTCATGCTGCCGATGGCACTTGCCGGAGGTGGGCGTTTTACTGCCTCAACGGTTTCATCGCATGCGGAAACGAATGCCGAGCTCATTGCGAAATTTTTGCCGGTAAGTATCTATTTCGAGCGCGCAGAAGGGCGCAATATCTGTGTCGTGAAAAGCGCTTGCCAGCCACGCTAGTGGTTCGCTATAATTCGCGTCCGCTTCGGCGCTGTCTGCAAAACGTTAACGTAATCAAGGTGTTAGATGCGTAATTTCTTTGCAAGCGGCAACGAGGTGGAAAAAAAGAAGTTGACGACGCAAACGAAACACTGCATACTCTCGCTTCTCTGCTGCTGACAAACAAAACGATTTGTCGACAAGTAGCAAGCAGTACCGAACAAGTTCTTTAACAATTAACAGTCGATAAGTGTGGGCGTTTGATGAAGGTGCCAGTGGCTTTGGTCACTGATTACTTAAATTATCAAATGTTCACAAAAAAGAAATACGTTGTCTCAGCAATGAGATGACGGTCAGTATTTTGAGTGAGCGACCCGCTAGCAATAGCGGTGACAGAAA
>NZ_JBNNEH010000011.1:2500-6186 GCF_059801075.1 Massilia sp. LXY-5 | reverse complement strand
GACGCTAGATCCTAAGTCTAGTGCGTCTGCCAATTCCGCCACACGCGCACAATCATACTTCATTTACCTAAGCAATGTCAAGCAACTAATTGCTAAAGGTTAAATGGTGAGCCATGAAGGACTCGAACCTTCGACACCCTGATTAAAAGTCAGGTGCTCTACCAACTGAGCTAATGGCTCTCAATAAAATGGCTGGGGATATAGGATTCGAACCTATGGATGACGGAGTCAAAGTCCGTTGCCTTACCGCTTGGCTAATCCCCAATAATGGAAGAAACAATGGTGGAGGCTGAGGGGTTCGAACCCCCGACCCTCTGCTTGTAAGGCAGATGCTCTCCCAGCTGAGCTAAGCCTCCGTATGTATGGTGACCCGTAGGGGACTCGAACCCCTGTTACCTCCGTGAAAGGGAGGTGTCTTAACCACTTGACCAACGGGCCGTAATACAAAGCTCTCAACCGGGATCGAACCGGTGACCTCATCCTTACCATGGATGCACTCTACCTACTGAGCTATGAGAGCAAGTGGCTCCCCGAACAGGACTCGAACCTGTGACAACTCGATTAACAGTCGAGTGCTCTACCAACTGAGCTATCAGGGAATATTGCTTGGCGGCGTCCTACTCTCCCAGGACCCTTCGGTCCAAGTACCATCGGCGCTGGAGGGCTTAACGGTCGTGTTCGGGATGGGTACGCGTGGAACCCCTCCGCCATCGCCACCAAACGGTTCAAGCGCTTAATCGCTTGAAAACTGGATACGAAACGTTTTTGCGTATTAGTCCCTACTGGGTTTCCCGCCAAGCCCGAAAAGTATTAGGAATACTCTCCGAAGCCTCCGCTTCACTTTTTGGGGTGTTTTTGGATAAGCCCTCGACCGATTAGTACCTGTCAGCTCCATACCTTGCGGCACTTCCACCTCAGGCCTATCAACCTCGTCGTCTTCAAGGGGTCTTACATACTGGGAAATCTCATCTTGAGGGGGGCTTCACGCTTAGATGCTTTCAGCGCTTATCCCGTCCGCACTTAGCTACCCAGCTGTGCTCCTGGCGGAACAACTGGTGCACCAGCGGTGCGTCCATCCCGGTCCTCTCGTACTAAGGACAGCTCCTCTCAAATTTCCTACGCCCACGACAGATAGGGACCGAACTGTCTCACGACGTTCTGAACCCAGCTCGCGTACCGCTTTAATGGGCGAACAGCCCAACCCTTGGGACCTACTTCAGCCCCAGGATGCGATGAGCCGACATCGAGGTGCCAAACCTCCCCGTCGATGTGGACTCTTGGGGGAGATAAGCCTGTTATCCCCAGGGTAGCTTTTATCCGTTGAGCGATGGCCCTTCCATGCGGTACCACCGGATCACTAAGCCCGACTTTCGTCCCTGCTCGACTTGTCAGTCTCGCAGTCAAGCTCCCTTTTGCCTTTGCACTCTTCGAATGATTTCCAACCATTCTGAGGGAACCTTGGGGCGCCTCCGTTACTCTTTAGGAGGCGACCGCCCCAGTCAAACTGCCCGCCTGACACTGTCCCCGTACCGGTTCACGGTACCAGGTTAGAACTCCGATACGATCAGGGTGGTATCCCAACGGCGCCTCCATGGAAGCTTGCGCTCCCACTTCCTAGGCTCCCACCTATCCTGTACAAATCGTATCAAAGTCCAATATCAAGCTGCAGTAAAGCTCCATGGGGTCTTTCCGTCTTGTCGCGGGTAACCTGCATCTTCACAGGTATTAAAATTTCACCGGATCTCTCGTTGAGACAGCGCCCAAGTCGTTACGCCATTCGTGCGGGTCAGAATTTACCTGACAAGGAATTTCGCTACCTTAGGACCGTTATAGTTACGGCCGCCGTTTACTGGGGCTTCGGTTCACAGCTTCGGGTTACCCCTAACCGCTCCCCTTAACCTTCCAGCACCGGGCAGGCGTCAGCCCGTATACTTCGCCTTGCGGCTTCGCACAGACCTGTGTTTTTGCTAAACAGTCGCTTGGGCCTTTTCACTGCGGCCCCCTCGAGCTATTCACTCTACCGGGGCACCCCTTCTCCCGAAGTTACGGGGTCATTTTGCCGAGTTCCTTAACGAGAGTTCTTCCGCGCGCCTTAGAATTCTCTTCTCGCCTACCTGTGTCGGTTTGCGGTACGGGCACCTTCTCCTCACTAGAGGCTTTTCTTGGCAGTCTGAGATCATGACCTTCGGTACTGTAAATTTTCCCTCCCCATCACAGCCTAGCCTTACGATGTGCGGATTTGCCTACACACCAGCCTCACTGCTTAGACGAGCATCCATCCGCTCGCGTCACTACCCTACTGCGTCACCCCATCGCTATTAACGGATTACGGTGGTACAGGAATTTCTACCTGTTGTCCTTCGACTACGCCTTTCGGCCTCGCCTTAGGTCCCGACTTACCCTGAGCGGACGAACCTTCCTCAGGAACCCTTAGGCTTTCGGCGGATCAGATTCTCACTGATCTTTTCGTTACTTATACCGGCATTCTCACTTGTATACTCTCCAGCGCTCCTTACGGTACACCTTCTACGTATATACAACGCTCCCCTACCCCTGATACGAATGTATCAAGCCATAGCTTCGGTGGTGTGTTTAGCCCCGTTACATTTTCGGCGCAGAGTCACTCGACCAGTGAGCTATTACGCACTCTTTCAATGGTGGCTGCTTCTAAGCCAACATCCTGGTTGTCTGTGCAACTCCACATCCTTTCCCACTTAACACACACTTCGGGACCTTAGCTGATGGTCTGGGCTGTTTCCCTTTTGACAATGGATCTTAGCACTCACTGTCTGACTCCCGGCTATTAGTCTATGGCATTCGGAGTTTGACTGAGCTTGGTAACCCTTGGCGGGCCCCGCACCCAATCAGTGCTCTACCTCCACGACTATTCCACCGAGGCTAGCCCTAAAGCTATTTCGGGGAGAACCAGCTATCTCCGAGTTCGATTGGAATTTCTCCGCTACCCCCACCTCATCCCCGCACTTTTCAACGTACGTGGGTTCGGGCCTCCAGTGCGTGTTACCGCACCTTCACCCTGGACAGGGGTAGATCACACGGTTTCGGGTCTACGCCTACAAACTTCATTCGCCCTATTCAGACTCGCTTTCGCTGCGGCTCCGGCTTCTCACCTTAACCTTGCTTGCAAACGTAACTCGCCGGTTCATTCTACAAAAGGCACGCCATCACCCGTGATGAAACAGAGTTTCATCATAGGGCTCTGACTTCTTGTAAGCACACGGTTTCAGGATCTCTTTCACTCCCCTTCCGGGGTGCTTTTCACCTTTCCCTCACGGTACTGCTTCACTATCGGTCGCTAGGGAGTATTTAGCCTTACCAGATGGTCCTGGCGGATTCATACGGGGTTTCACGTGCCCCGCACTACTCGGGATCCGTCTCGGAGGGATTAGACTTTCGGTTACAGGGCTTTTACCTTCTTTGCCGGGCCTTTCCAGACCTCTTCGCCTACCCTAATCCTTGGTAACTCCATGTGAGACGTCCCACAACCCCAGAGAGCAAGCTCTCTGGTTTAGGCTTCTCCGCGTTCGCTCGCCGCTACTGACGGAATCACTCTTGTTTTCTCTTCCTCAGGGTACTTAGATGTTTCAGTTCCCCTGGTCTGCCTCTTCATCACCTATGTATTCAGTGATGAGTGACTGGGTATTACTCCAGCCGGGTTTCCCCATTCG
>NZ_JBNNEH010000010.1:0-25005 GCF_059801075.1 Massilia sp. LXY-5 | reverse complement strand
AACGTATTTCTTTTTTGTGAACATTTGATAATTTAAGTAATCAGCTGAACTAGTCAGCCGGCACCTTCATCAAACGCCCACACTTATCGACTGTTAATTGTTAAAGAACTTGGCTCCCGCCGAGGGCGGTACTGCCTTGCTGTGTTCTGCGAATCGTTTTGTTCGTCAGCAGCAGAGGAAGAAGATTATGAAGCAATTTCTGTTTCTCGTCGACTTCTTTTTTGCTACACCGCAGAGTCTGCGGCTTCCTGCTGTCAAGACAACTACTTGATTTCGTTGTCGTTTTCAGCAGGAGGCGAATTATAGCGAATCCTGTCGGTGGGCTGCAAGCCCTTTTTGTGCGCTGCCGCGACAAGGCCCCACTTGCACCGTCAGAAGAAAATAATGCCGCCGAGCGCGACGCCGTTCATCTTGTCGCGCGGACCTGCGAACGCCTTCGAGCGGGTCTGCCCCCCTTCCGCCACCAGGGTGACTGCACTGTTGAGGGCGTAGTAGGCGCCCAAGGTGACGTTGGCATTCGACTTCAGCCCGCCGGTGCCGGCGGTATCGTCGCTATTCTTGCTGTGGCCATAACTCAGGCCAAGCTTGAGCTGGTCCGAGACCTTGTAGGTGCCTTGCACTAGTATGTGCCTGCTGCGCACCCGCCCCTGGTCGGCATCGGACAGGATGCCCAGCCCTCTGCCGCTCTGGACATTCAGCAGTACCCCCGCCGGTCCGGACTGGTACAACACGCCCGCCTCGATCGCATGCATCGTCAGGTCCGGCGTGCCCGCCGCCCGCGAGTCGAAGCGCTGCGCCTTGGCGCCGAGCCAGGCCTTGATATCGCCCTGCGTGAAGGTCAGCTGCGCCTGGAACTGCGGCGTGGAACCGGCCGTGTAGGCGGAAGGGGCGACCACGGGCGTGTCGTCCACTGGGCTCATCAGGCCAAGGTCGACGCTCAGCCCCGAGGCCGATTTCGGCGTCGTATAGGCAATCTGCCCATAATGGTTGAGATAGGCATAGCCGGCGCCGATGTGGCCCAGCGCGACACGCCCGCGCTGGGTCGCCTGCACGGGGGCACCGACGCCCATCAGGGTCATGTCGTTGAGGATCGCATTCGCGCCGAAGATGCCATAGTCGCGCCCCAGCTTGACCGTGCCAAGGGCTGCATTCCCAAAACTGAAGAAGGCCTGGCGCACGTCGACCCCGCTGTTCTGCGCGATCGCGCTGTCGGTGGCCGTGTGGGCGTAGATGCCGATCAGCGCCTTGACGTCGTACCCGCCCAGCTGCGACGCGGCGGAGGTGACCAGTCCGCTCGGCAGCAGGCCGTTGCCGATCGTCGTGCGGCTGTCGCGGCCGCCGCAGCCGAGTGCCTCGCCGCCCAGCGCCAGGCCGCCCACCTGGGCACCGGAGCAATCGACGAAGGTGTAATAGGCGTTGACGTTGCCGCCCACCGATACCGTCCAGTCTCCCGCTTTGATGTCGACCGCCAGCGCCGGCTGCATGCATGCGGCCAGCGCACCCAGTACTGTTGTTGCATGAAATTTCGAGACCCGCCTGTTCATCGCCGTCTCCTCGGTTATGTGGTGTGCATGAAGGGATGCACCCGACAGCGATGGCAAATCTCGTGCCCAGCAGTTCACGGGGTGAAACGGCGGTGTAGTCCCTCCTTCTGCTCAAAAACTGATCAGTAAATGGTCCGGCAACGTGTCAGCTGTGCTGTTTGCTGAGCGGCGAACTCGGCATTATGGAAGAGCGTGGCTGGCCACGCAGCAGCGCGTATTCCTCGTCCGTGAACAGGCGCGAGCGGGTGAGGAAGCGGCGGCCGGTGCCGTTATCGAGCGAGAACATGCCGCCGTTGCCAGCGACGACATCGATGATCAGCTGGGTGTGCTCCCAGTAGCCGAACTGCTCCATCCCCATATAAAAGGGGGTGTCGCCCAGCTGGCCAAGGCAGACGTCGGTGTCGCTCAGGTTGAACTCCCCCACCGGGTAGCACATCGGCGCGCTGCCGTCGCAGCAGCCGCCGGACTGGAAGAACATCAGCGGACCATGGCGCCGCCGCAGCTCGTCGAGGAACTCCAGCGCGGCGGGCGTTGCGGTCACGCGCTCGGGCGAAGTCGTCATGCATCACCTCCTGGTCCGTACAAGATGGACCCGCGGCGCAGGCAGCGCCGCGGGATTGCCTGCTCAGAAGAAGCCGAGCGCCTTCGGGCTGTAGCTCACCAGGAGGTTCTTGGTCTGCTGGTAGTGGTCGAGCATCATCTTGTGGTTCTCGCGGCCGATGCCCGACTGCTTATAGCCGCCGAAGGCCGCATGCGCCGGGTACAGGTGGTAGCAGTTGGTCCAGACGCGGCCGGCCTGGATCGCACGGCCCATGCGGAAGGCGCGCGAAGCGTCGCGCGTCCACAACCCGGCCCCCAGGCCGTACAGGGTGTCGTTGGCGATCCGCAGCGCATCGGCCTCATCCTTGAAGGTCGTGACCGAGACCACCGGCCCGAAGATCTCTTCCTGGAAGATGCGCATCTTGTTGTCGCCCTTGAACACGGTCGGGCGCACATAGTAGCCCTCGGCCAGTTCGCCGCCCTGCACGTTGCGCTCGCCGCCGGCCAGCACCTCGGCGCCTTCCTGGCGGCCGATGTCGAGATAGGACAGGATTTTTTCCAGCTGCTCCTGCGAAGCCTGGGCGCCAATCATGGTCGACGAATCGAGCGGATTGCCCTGCTTGATCGCCGCCACCCGCGCCAGCGCGCGCTCGATGAAGCGCTCATAAATCGATTCCTGGACCAGCACGCGCGAGGGGCAGGTGCACACCTCTCCCTGGTTCAGCGCGAACATGGCAAAACCTTCCAGGCACTTGTCGAAGAATTCGTCGTCCTGGTCCATCACGTCGGCAAAGAAAATGTTCGGCGATTTGCCGCCCAGTTCCAGCGTGACCGGAATCAGGTTCTGCGCCGCATAGCCCATGATCAGGCGGCCGGTGCCGGTCTCGCCCGTAAACGCGATCTTGGCGATGCGCTTGCTGGAGGCCAGCGGCTTGCCCGCTTCCAGGCCGAACCCATTGACGACGTTGATCACGCCCGGCGGCAGCAAATCGCCGATCAGTTCCATCAGCACCATGATCGAGGCCGGAGTCTGCTCGGCCGGTTTCAGGACGACGCAGTTGCCGGCGGCGAGGGCCGGTGCCAGCTTCCACACCGCCATCAGGATCGGGAAGTTCCAGGGAATGATCTGGCCGACCACGCCCAGCGGTTCATGGAAGTGATAGGCATAGGTTTCGTGGTCGATCTGGGCGATCGAGCCCTCCTGGGCGCGGATGGCGCCGGCAAAATAGCGGAAGTGGTCGATGGCGAGCGGAATGTCGGCCGCCATCGTTTCGCGGATCGGCTTGCCATTGTCGATGGTCTCGGCGGTGGCGATCATCGTTAAATTCTGCTCGATGCGGTCGGCGATTTTATTCAGGATGTTGGCGCGCTCGGCCGGAGAGGTCTTGCCCCAGGCCTCTTTCGCCTCGTGGGCGGCGTCGAGGGCCAGCTCGATGTCCTCGGCAGTCGAACGGGCGATCTCGCAGAAAGGCTGGCCGGTGATCGGCGTGACGTTCGGGAAGTACTCCCCCTTGACTGGCGCCACGTACTTGCCGCCGATGTAGTTGTCGTAGCGCTGCTTGAACGGGTTGGCAACGCCGAGCTTGCTGATGTCCGCGAGATTCATGTCATCCTCTTGAATTGGTGGTTGTAGTGACCGTTGAGTGGCCGTTGGCGGCAACGGATGTGTCGAAGCACGCCCCGACTGCCGCAAGCGCCGTGCCAGGCCTTCCTGCCCCGCAAGGCCGAGTTGGACCTGCCCGTTTCCGGTACACCTGTTCCAAACCGGGGACAGCACAACGGAACAGGCGAGCACGGCGAGCACGCGCCTCTCGTGTGAGGCGCACGCACAGGCCGGCCGCGATCGCGCGAACCAATGCACCGCCGGCGGTGTCGATCATGCTCGCAAGGGCCGTGCCATGCATGCGTGGGCGCGTTTTCGGCGTGGCAGGTATATTGCTTATCAAATTGGCACCACCCTGCCCGAGCAGGGAGCAATCACAACCTGGAGAGACAATGACGCAACATGCATTTCGCTTGAACGCGATCGCCGCCCTCTGCGCCTGCTGGCCGCTGGCACTGTTCGCGGCCGATCAGCCGCAGCCGCCGCAGACGCCGGAGCAGGCCGCGCAGAGCCCGATGAACATCGTCGTCGTGACCGGCAGCCGCGACGAGCACACCAGCTTTGACCTGCCAGCCGCCATCGACGTGATCGACGCCTCGCAGATCCGCGACACCCAGCCGCGCGTGAATGCCTCCGAGGTGCTGTCCGCGGTGCCGGGCCTGGTCGCGCGCGACCGCCAGAACTACGCGCAGGATTTGCAGATCTCCTCGCGCGGCTTCGGCGCCCGTTCCGCCTTCGGCGTGCGCGGCGTGCGCCTGATCGCCGACGGCATCCCGGCCACCATGCCCGATGGCCAGGGCCAGGCCGCCACCTTCAACCTCGACATGGCCGAACGCATCGAAGTGTTGCGCGGCCCCTTCTCGGCCCTGTACGGCAACCACTCCGGCGGCGTCGTGCAGCTGTTTACGCGCGATCCGAAAGGAGCGCCCAGTATCGAAACCAGCGTCACCGGCGGCAGCGACGGCATGCGCAAGCTCGACGTGAATGCCCAGGGCAAAACGGGCGCCGTCGGCTACCTGCTCGACGTTTCCCGTTTCGACACCGACGGTTTTCGCGACCACGGCGCAGCGCGGCGCGACCAGGCCTATGCCAAGCTGACCGCAGCTACCTCGGAGACGTCCCGCCTCGTGCTGACCGCCAGCGGCCTGCGCCAGGACGACACGCAGGACCCGCTCGGCGTCACCTGGGCGACTTACCTGCGCGATCCGCGCGCCGGCGAGATCGACACCACCGATACCCAGTTGCCGCAGCGCACCCTGGCCGAGCGCTACAACACCCGGAAAAGCATCGATCACAAGCAGGCCGGGCTGACCTGGGAGAGCCGCTTCGGCGCCAACCGGCTGCAAATGACGGCCTACGGCGGCAACCGGCGCGTGGTGCAGTACCAGGCGTTCTCGCGCGGCTTCCAGGCGCCGCCGACCCACTCGGGCGGCGTGGTCGACTTCGACCGCGATTTCTACGGCGTCGACCTCAACTGGCGCGACGTGCGCGAACTCGCCGGCGGCACTCTGCGCACCACCGTCGGCATCGACGCCGGCCGTTCGACCGACTCGCGCCAGGGCTTCGAGAACTTCGTCGGCAACGAATTCGGCGTCCGCGGACGCCTGCGCCGCGACGAAGAGGACAAGGTGTCGAATCTCGACCCTTACCTGCAGATGGAATGGGAGCGCGACAAGTGGGTCGTCACGGGCGGCCTGCGCCGCAGCCGCGTGACCTTCGAGGTCGCCGACCGTTATCTGTCGAACGGCAATGACAGCGGAGAAGTGCGCTACAGCCACACGACGCCGCTGGTCGGCGTGCTCTACAAAGTCTCACCGACCCTGAACGTGTATGCCAGCGCCGCGCGCGGCTTCGAGACCCCGACCCTGAACGAGCTGTTCTATTCGGGCACGGGCACCGGTTTCAATTTCAATGTGCAGCCGGCCACCAGCACCCACCTCGAGGCGGGCGTCAAAACCCTGCTCGGCAAGGACATCCGGCTGAATGCGGCGCTGTTCCAGGTCAAAACCCAGGACGAGCTGGTAGTCGACGCCTCCAGCGGCGGGCGCACCAGTTATCGTAACGCCAGCGCCACGCTGCGCCAGGGCGGCGAGTTGTCGCTCGACGCCGACCTGGGCGCCGGCTGGAATGCGAAGCTGGCCGTGTCGGCGCTGCGCGCGATCTACGACGAAGCATTTGGAAACGTGCCCCAGGGCAGCCGCCTGCCGGGCGTGCCCCGCACCAGCGTTTTCGGCGAGCTGGGCTGGAAGGAAGCAAGCGGCCGCTGGGGCGCGGCGCTGGAGACGATCGCCAACGGCCGCGTGTATGCGGAAGACACGAATACCGCCCAGCCGGCGCCGGGCTATGCCATCTTCAATGCGCGGGCCCAGGCCAGCCAGCAGCTGGGCGGCTGGCGTTTCAAAGAGTTCGTGCGCCTGAACAACCTGTTCGACCGCCAGTATGTGGGCTCGGTGATCGTCGGCGACGCGAACCGGCGCTTTTATGAAGGCGCGCAGGGCAGGAACTGGGTGCTGGGGGTGAGTGGACAGTATCAGTTTTAACTGGACATTCACACCGGCGCCGTCGCCTTGCCCGGCAGCGCCGCGGCCGCGGCCGGATACAGGCGCAGCAGCGTCGCGTCGGTCGCCGCCTCGATCACCGCGAACAGGCGCGCCGCTGCCGCACCCAGGTCGGGTGCGGCGCGCACGTCCTGCCACAGCGTCCCCAGCGACTGACTGGCCAGGGCGGCCTCGACTTCGGCCTGCCAGAAGACCGGCGCTTCGCTTTCGATGTAGTTGCCGCGCCCGCGACCGAAGTGCGCCACGGCCAGGTAGCGCAGCACGGCCCCGGTCAGCAGGGTCTGGAGAAAAGCGTCCGCGAACTGCACGCCCGGCTTGTCGTTGTCGCTGCGCTGGTTGAAACCCCAGGCCGCGCCCGCTGCCGTCAGGCCGCCGACGAGCGCCCCGAGCAGTGCGCCGCCGCCCAAAGTCAGGCCGCCCGCCATCAGGTCGGCCGAGAGGCCCGTGGCCGCGCCCGAGACCACGGCCCCGAGCAAACCTGCTTGTGCCTTGTCGATCGGCGCGCGCACCGAAAAGTTTTCGCGCACGCGGGTGTTGATCGCGCGCGCTTCTCCGGGATCGACCTTGTGCAGCACCAGCATGCGCATGGTCGCCTTGTTGATCTCTCCGTTCAGGCGTTCGACCAGGGCCGCCATCGCCGCTTCATAGCGCTGCTGCCGGTCCTTGTTGAGGCCGACCGCCTTCATGGCCGTGCGCAGGAAGCCGCCGCCCTCTTCCACGACCGGCTGGCTGTCGCGCGCGGCGGCTGCCACCTGCTCGGCGCAGATGCGCAGGGCGCTGGCATAGCGCTGGAGGTTGTGCTCTTCCCAGGCCGTGCGCAGGCGTGCATAGCCGGCCTGTTTTTCGGGTGCGACCAGCGGCCCCACCGTTTCGTAGAACACGTGTTCGTGCACCCAGCAACGCGCAAACGCATCCAGCGCCAGCACCTCGCGCACCACCGGAAAGCGCGCCAGGTGCTTTTTCCATTCCTGCTGCTCGGCGCCCTCCTGCGCACCGGGGCGCGGCGGCCCCATCTGGTTGAGCAGGACGACCACCGGTTTTCCGAGCCATTCGAGGATGTTCATTTCCGCCGGCAGGTAGCCGGCGTCGCCCGGCGCTTCCGAGGAATTGACGAGGTACAGGACGACGTCGGCTTCGTCCTTGGCTGCTCGTAAAGCCTGCTGGCTGAGCCAGAACGGACGGTCGCGGTAGCGGTCGAAGACTTCGCGCAGGAACCAGCCGATCGGATTGCCCGTCAGCGCCAGGCGTTTTAGTAATCGCACCGAGTCGCCGAAGCCGGGCGTGTCCCACAGCAGCAGGGTGTCGCCTGCGGCGCTGGTTTGCAGCGGATGGGCTTCGGCGAAGGTCGTCACGTGGGCGGCGTCGCGCACCTCGCCGACGTCGGCTCCAACCAGGGTGCGCGCCAGGGTCGTCTTGCCGTTGTTCGTGTGCGAGACCAGCGCGAACTGGATTTTAACCGCGATGTTATCCACGTCTTCGTTCATCGCAGCTCCGGCAGGGCCAGGCCCGCGCCCAGTTCGATCGGGCGTTTGGCTGGATCGACCAGGTTGACCACCGTGGCGGCGGTGCCGTGAAAACTGCAGAACTGGCGCCACAGGGCGATGCGTTCGTTCACGCGTGCATCCAGCCCGGCCTGGCCGGCGCCGCGTTCGGTCAGGCTCGATTCGTCCAGCAAGACGGCCACGCCGCGGCGGCTGTTGCGGACCAGGTAGTCGAGGAAGGCGCCGTGGTTTTCCTTTTCCGGCGTGGCTGACAGGCTGAACAGGGCAGCGGTGACGGTGACGCCCGCTTCCTCGAGAGGCGTGGCGCCCATGGCCTCCTTCGGTTCCTCGCCATACGGCACCGTGGGGCGCAGCAGCACGCGCGCCTGGGCACCGAGCGCCATCGCGGCCACCGTCCACAGGCCGCGGTCGCGCGCCTCATCGAGGGTAAAACTGTAGGGCAGCACGCGCAGCACGGCCGGGGTGCCGGCGCCGATGCTGTCGGCCAGCTTGCGGAAATAGGGGTGTTCCAGCTCGAGCGGGAAGCGGCGCGCGAGGCGCCGCGCGCGCCAGCCGGCAAAGGCGGCCAGGACCAGGCGCGGCAGCACCACCAGCAGCAGGATCGTCGCGCCATACAAGTGTACCCAGCGCTCGCCGCCGATGGCCGGGGTGGCCGGGGTGGCCGGGGTGGCCGGGGTGCCGGCACTGAAACGCAGCGCTTCGATGTCGGCCAAGCTAAAACCCTGGAGGAAGGGGAAGAGGAAGAGCACCGGCTTGAACAGCCAGGACAGCAGGGTGTGGACTTGCGTGGCGTCGAGGAAGGTGCTTTCCCAGCCGGCCACATATTGGGTCAGCAGGCCGCGCGCGTACAGAGAGAGGACGGCCCCCAGGGCAAAGGCGGCGGCCGACAGGTGGACGGTGCGCGACAGGCGCGCGCGCGTCAGCGGCTCGCTCAGCACGGCCCACTCGGCCATGAAGTTGGTCATGCCGGTGGCCAGCGCGCCCGGCAGCTTGCGCGGCAATGCCGCCTTGCCGACGCTAAGGCGGCTCAGTAAACCCTTCCCCGCCCAGCCGGTCTTGCGGCCCGGGATGAAAGCCCAGATCAGCAGGATCAGGTAGACCAGCAAGTTCCAGCCGATGATGAACAACAAAGGCGCCGACAGCAGGTCGACCCGGTGCGGATCGGCGATGCGGTCGAGCAGCGCGCCGGCGAACAGCGCCAGCACCGGCAGCGCGGCCCAGATGCCGGGCAAGCCGAGGCCGCGGCGCCCGAAGGTGGCGAAGGCCGGCGTGCGCTCGCCCAGGCGTTTGATGATCTGTTCCGAGCGCTGCTCGAGAAAATGTTCCTGGGTCACCGCCGCCTTGCTGTCGGCCGCCTGCCAGGCCGCCAGTTCGCGCGCGCTGCGGCTGGCGTACTTGCGGTCGTCTTCGCTCAGCACCTGGTGTCCGGTATCGGCGCTTTCGATCGCGCGCACCAGCACGACCCGCCGTGCAACTTGTTCGTTCATGCTCACCCTGTTTTATTGGATTGGCAACTTCACAAGCTCGATTGTGCACCAGATTGCCGCCCGACCCCAGCACGGGCCGCTCGCGTCAGCTCGACCGTAGCAAAACTACGCATGTACGATTGACTTCAATCGAGCACGAGCGTAGCGTCTCCCCTACTGTATTGATGAGCTTCCCGGCAGAGGTAGCGAAAGTACAGCAAGCACCCGCTGACGGTGCCCTTATACACGCTTAAAAATATAAACAGATATCGGAGACTGAAATGCAACGCACACTACTCGCCGTCCTGATCACGGGCGCCCTCCTCGGCGCCCCGGCCTGGGCCGCCATCAACCCGAATGCGCTCGGCGCCGCCTATGACGCCACCAAGGCGAATGTCACCTTTAAAGTGTATTCGGGCAAGGCCACGCGCATCGAGCTCTACCTGTACAGCACCGCCACCGGCACCGCCGAAAAGGCGAAATATGTGATGACGAATACGAGCGGGATCTGGAGCGTGACGATTCCGACCGCCACCCTCAGCAGCCTGGGCCTGAGCGGCACCCTGTATTACGGCTACCGCGCCTGGGGCCCGAACTGGCCCTACAACGCGAGCTGGACCAAGGGTTCCAGCCTCGGTTTCCTCAGCGACGTCGACACCGCCGGCAACCGTTTTAATCCAAACAAGCTGCTCACCGACCCGTACGCGCTGGAGCTGAGCCACGACCCGACCACGGCGACGATGACCAACGGCACCATCTACGCCAGCGGCGCCACCTACCGCAACATCGACAGCGGCTCCTCGGCACCGAAAGGCATCGTGCTCGCCGGCGACACGCAAACGATCGGCACCAAGCCGACCCGCGCACTGAAGGACGATGTCGTCTACGAAGCCCATGTGCGCGGCCTGACGATGAACGACAGCAGCATCACGGCGGCCTACCGCGGCACCTACAAGGGAGCGAGCCTGAAAGCGGCGGCCCTGGCCGCGCTCGGCGTGACGGCCATCGAATTCCTGCCGGTGCAGGAAACGCAGAATGACACCAACGACAACGATCCGACCAGCACCACGGGCGATAACTACTGGGGCTACATGACCCTGAACTATTTCGCCCCCGACCGCCGCTATGCCTATGACAAGACCCCGGGCGGCCCGACGCGCGAATTCAAGGAAATGGTCAAAGCCTTCCACGACAACGGCATCAAGGTGCTGGTCGACGTCGTCTACAACCATACCGGCGAAGGCGGCGCCTGGTCGCCGACCGACACGACGACCTATAACCTGTACGGCATGCGCGGCCTGGACAACCCGACTTATTACAGCCTGACTTCGGATTTCCAGAATTCCTGGGACAACACTGGCGTCGGCGGCAACTACAACACCCGCAACACGGTAGCCCAGAACCTGATCGTCGATTCGCTCGCCTACTGGCGCGACAAGCTGGGCGTGGACGGCTACCGCTTCGACCTGGCCTCGGTGCTCGGCAACACCTGCCAGCACGGCTGCTACAACTTCGACAAGATGGACGCCGGCAATGCCCTGAACCGCATCGTGGCCGAACTGCCGCCACGGCCCGCGGCCGGCGGAACCGGCGTCGACCTGATCGCCGAACCGTGGGCGATCGGCGGCAATTCCTACCAGGTGGGCGGCTTCCCGAGCGGCTGGGCCGAGTGGAATGGCGGCTACCGCGATGTCGTGCGCCAGGCGCAGAACAAACTCGGCAGCGTGGCGATCACGACCGGCCAGATGGCGACGCGCTTCGCCGGTTCCAGCGATTTATACGGCGACGATGGCCGCAAGCCCTGGCATTCGATCAATTTCATTACCGCCCATGACGGTTTTACCTTGAAAGACCTGTACAGCTGCAACAGCAAGAACAACGGCCAGGCCTGGCCGTATGGCGTCAGCGATGGCGGCGAGGACAATAACAACAGCTGGGACCAGGGCGGTATCGCGGCTGACCAGAGAAAAGCCGCACGCAACGGCGTCGCGCTGATGATGCTGTCGGCCGGGGTGCCGATGCTCGTCGGCGGCGACGAGGCGCTGCGCAGCATCAACTGCAACAACAACCCCTACAACCTCGATTCCTCGGCCAACTGGCTGAACTGGACCCGCAGCACCGACCAGAGCAACTTCGAGGCGTTTACGAAAGCGATGATCGCTTTCCGCAAGGCCCATCCGGCCCTGCGTCCGGCGAATTTCTATTCGAGCGTGGACAACAACGGCAACGTGATGGAACAGCTGCGCTGGTTCAAGCCCGACGGCGGCGTCGCCGATGCGACCTATTTTAATGACGCCAACAACCATGCGATCGCCTGGCGCATCGACGGTTCGGAGTTTGGCGATAGCGCGTCAAGCATCTATGTCGCCCATAACGCCTGGAGCGCGCAGGTGAACTTCACGCTGCCGTGGCCGGGCGCGAATAAAAGCTGGTACCGCGTCACCGATACCTGCACCTGGGCCGAAGGTCCGGCGCAGGTGCAGGCGCCGGGGACCGAGGTCGCGGTCGGCGGGGAAAACACGAGTTATGGCTTGTGCGGCCGGGGTACGCTGCTCCTGATCGCCAAGTAAAGGTAAACGCGTTCGCAAGTCTGGCGCTGCAGGTCGTCACCTGGCATGCGGCGCCAGCCGTATGAATCGTGCCGGCGGCCTCGTTTCAGTGGCGGCCGTAGTGTCCATATCCGCCGCGATAGCCGCCGTGGTGGTGCCCGTAAAACCCGAAACCCAGGCCGATGGAAACGGGCGGGCCGACATAGGTGGGATAGCCGGAATAATACGGGTCGTAGGCGCTGGCATAGGGCGGCGCATAGACGCAGCCTCCGAGCCCGCCAGCGAGCAGCAGTACGACCAGGGAACGTCGTGCCGCGCGTTTGAGTCGCATGTCCATGTCAGCCTCCGAGCACCATCCTGCGTTGTAGTCTAGGCGGGGCTGCCGTGCTTGCAATGGGCGTTACATTCCGCTTACAACTTCGAGCGGCAGGGTCAACTATGACCACTGACAGGGTCTCATGTTCCCCACGATTGCAGGCTGGCTGATGCCGGTCTGTAGTTCGCCATGTGCGCTGCACAGAACGCTGGCAAGTATTCAAAAATAAGCGAAACTCGCCGACAATCCGACGGCCGATCGGTGTATTCTGCACAACAGATGGGGTGCCAAACTCACAAAACAGTCCAGAAACTGACAGTCGCCCGCACTGGCGCTCGTCATGGACTTAGGAGACAGTATGTCGAAGTTTGCCGTGGATCACGTCAAGCGCGTCCATTCGGTCGTCCACGACCGGATCGGCGCTGACTGCATTGGGGCCGGCAACCGGATCACCCGGTCCTGGATCCGGTGCCTGAACGAATACCAACTCAATCCCGACAGCTGCGCCGAGCCCGAAGTGGTGGCGCCGATCGAACTGCAGGAGCGCCAGGAACGGCTGGCCGACGTGCAGGCCGTCGCCAAGGTCGAGATGACGAACCTGTACCAGCAGCTGGCCGGTTCCGGCTACGCGATCATGCTGACCGACCGCGAAGGCGTGCTGCTCAATTATTTCGGCGACCCCGCCTTTACCCATGCCGCCTCCAAAACCGGGCTGATGCAGGGCGCGGTCTGGAGCGAGCGTGTGCAGGGGACCAACGGCATGGGCACCTGTCTGGTCGAACGCCGTCCGCTGACCGTCCACCAGGACGAACACTACCTGTCGCGCAATATCGGTCTGTCCTGCGCCGCGGCCCCGATCTTCGACCATGAAGGCGAACTGGTCGGCGTGCTCGACGCCTCCGGCGAATCGCGCCTGGCCCAGCAGCACACGCTGGCCCTGGTCAGCATGTCGGTACAGATGATCGAGAACCGGGTTTTCCTGCACCAGTTCCGCCACGACTACATCCTGCGCTTCCACAACCGCCCCGAATTCGTCGGCACCCTGAGCGAAGGCGCAATTGCGCTGAGCATCACGGGTACGGTGCTGGCCGCGAGCCGGGCCGCCCTCTCCCTGCTCGGCTACACCCGTCCGGAGGAGATCGTCGGGCGCGATGTCTGCGAACTGTTCAACATCACCTTCCCGGGGCTGGTCGACAGCAGCACCCGGCGCGCCTTCCACCCGGTGCCGATATTCGAAGTGCGCAGCAACGCGCGCTTTTTCGCCGTCGTCTACCAGCCGGTGGCGCATTCCAACGCGCGCCGTCCCCAGCGCGGCGCGGCCCTGCCCACACCGGCTGAAACCAGTGCGCTCGATGCGCTGCACCTGGGCGACCCGGCAATGCGTGCCAATGTGGACACCGCCAGGCGGGTCATGGAGCGCAACGTGTCCATCGTGCTGCTCGGCGAAACCGGCAGCGGCAAGGAACGTTTTGCGCGCGCGATGCATTTGTCGAGCAGCCGCGCCAGCCGCCCTTTTATCGCGATCAATTGCGCCTCGATCCCGGAATCCCTGATCGAGAGCGAACTGTTCGGTTATCGGCCGGGCGCCTTCACCGGGGCCAGCAAGGAGGGGCAGCGCGGCAAGCTGCTGCAGGCGAACGGCGGTACCCTGTTCCTGGATGAGATCGGCGACATGCCGGTCGCCCTGCAAGCCAGGCTGCTGCGCGTGCTCGAGGAGCGCGAAGTCGTGCCGCTCGGCGGGGAAACCCCGGTCAAGCTCGACATCCGCCTGATCAGCGCCACCCATTGCGACCTCCTGCAGAAGATCGAGAGCGGCGCCTTCCGCGAGGATTTGTATTACCGGCTGCAAGGCGTGACCTTCACCATGCCGCCGCTGCGCGACCGCCAGGACCGCTGCGCGCTGATCCGCCAGCTGGCGCTGGAAGAAAGCGACGCCGGCTGTCCGGTCGAGCTCGACGACAAGCTGCTGGCTGTGCTCGACCGCCAGCACTGGCCCGGCAACCTGCGCCAGCTGCGCCACCTGCTGCGCACCATGATCGCGCTGCGCGCAACGGACCGCCTCACCTTGGAGGACTTGCCGCCGGAATACCGCCACGGCCTGGTGGAAGCCGGCGCCGCTGCGATCACGCCGGCGGCCGGTTCCGCGTCGGCAGGCGCTGCCGTGTCTGCTGTCCTGCCTGCCCCCGCGCCCGGTAACAAGCCCGGCGCAGGACTCAACCCCTTCGAGTGCGCCGAACGCGAGGTACTGCTGCAGGAACTCAAACGCCATCAATGGAACCTGAGCGGCGTTGCCCGTGAGCTCAACATCAGCCGCAACACCCTGTACCGCAAATTGCAGCGGCTGAATATCGAGCATCCCGACAAATCGCTGTTCCATTGACAGCTTCAAGCATGGACGCCGCGACCCACGCACGCTATACAAGCACCGCGATCGCGCTGCACTGGGTCATTGCGCTGCTGCTGCTGGGCCAGTTCGCCTTCGGCCTGCTGCTGGACGATATCCCGCGCGGCACGCCGGCGCGCGGCTATTACGTCAATTTGCACAAGAGCACCGGCATCCTGATCGGCCTGCTGATCCTGCTGCGCCTCGGCTGGCGTTGGACGCACACCCCACCACCCCTGCCGGACACAATGCCGCCCTGGCAGCGCCGGGCGGCCAGGCTCAGCCACGTGTTGCTGTACGGGTGCATGCTGGCCCTGCCGCTGTCGGGCTACCTGGCATCGAACTTCAGCAAGCACGGCATCAAGTTTTTCAACCTGGTGCGCTGGGCGCCCTGGGGACCGGACGACAAAACCCTGTATGCCGTGTTCAACGGCGCCCACCACCTTGCCGCGCTGCTGCTGGCGCTGCTCGTTGCCGTGCACGTGCTCGCGGTTGCGAAGCACATGCTGGTCGATCGCGACGGCTTGCTGCTGCGGATGTGGCCGCAGCGCGGCCCGCCGGTCGAGACGGCGCCTTCCACCCTTTCAATGGAGAATCGATGACAGTATTACCCTTGCGGCGCCTGGGCGCCATGGCCACCCTTGCCCTCTCCGCGGCGCTCCCGTCGAGCCTGCTTGCCGCCCCGATGGCCTATGTCCCGAACGAGGGATCGGGCACGATTTCGGTGATCGACACGGCCACCGACCAGGTGGTGGCCGAGCTGCCCGGGGGCAGCAAGCCACGCGGCCTGGCCGTCGGTAGCGACAGCCGCTGGCTATATGTCAGCGACCAGCCGAAAAACAGCCTGCAGCTGGTCGAACTCGGTGCCCGCAAGCTGGGCCCGGTGGTGGCGCTGGGCGAATCGCCCGAAGGCGTGTCGATTTCGCCGGATGGCCGCTGGGTGATCGCCGCGGTCGAAGGCAAGAACGAGATCGCGGTCACGGACACACGCACGAATGCGCTGGCGTTTTCCATCCCGGTGCACGGCAAGAATCCGGAACACGCCGTGTTCAGCCCGAATGGACGCCTGGTCTTCGTCAGCGCCGAGGAGGGCGATGCCGTCGACATCCTCGATTTTACGACCCGCAAGCAGGTGGCCCAGGTCTCCGTGGGCGCGCGTCCGCGCGGCATCGGCTTCTTGCCGGACAGTAGCCGCGCCTACGTCGCCACCGAAAACGCGAACGAGGTATTCGTCATCGACACCACCAGTTTTGCGATTGTCGCGCGCATCAAGGCGGGCTTGCGCGCCAACGGGATCGCGGTGCACCCGAGCGGCAAATACGTGTATGTGTCGAACGGCGGCGACGCCAATGTGTCGGTGGTCGACACCGCCAGCAACCAGATCGTGGCGACGGTACCGGTCGGCCAGCGCCCCTGGAACATGGCGATTACGCCGGACGGCAAGAAGCTGTATGTGGCGAATGGCCGCTCCAACAGCGTGAGCGTCATCGACACGGCCAGCCGCACCAAACTGCGCGACATCCCGGTCGGCAAACTGCCGTGGGGCGTGGTGGTCCGGTAGCGCGCCAGCCTGAAAGGGCTGCGGGACTTCCCGTCGCCAGATTCTCGTGCGGCGCCTCGTTCAGGCAGGGGCGTCGCCGGGAAAGCTGCCGACATCGACACTGACCGTGCGGTGTCGCGTCGGCGGCGCCGGCATCGCCGCCGGGCCCTTTAATAAATCGATGACCAGGCCGGCGGGGTTGCAGCCGATCGAGGCGTGCAGCCCGGCATAGGCTGCGGTCAGGCGCGGATTGACGTCGAGCACCACCGCGCCGCGCTCGCTCAGGATGATGTCCACGCCGACATAGCCCCACAAGGTGGGCAAGGCGGCCGCCACCTGCTGCGCCAGGCGCTCGAGCGCGCCGTCCGCATCCGTCAAGCCGTTCACGGTACTGCCGAGGAAGTGAAACCGGTTGTCGCGCACCGCCACCCGCTCCTGGTTGCGCGCCAGCAGCCGCGCCGTGCCGTCGCAGCAGATCAGGGAGAGGCTGCCCAGCTTGCCCGCGACAAAGGGCTGCAGGACATAACCCTGTGCCGCGCTGGTGCGGATCCAGGCCAGCGCCGCCGCGCGATCGCTGAACAGGCGGGTGTCGAGACAGCCCGCGCCATCCTCCGGCTTGACTACCCATGCGCCCTCGCCCTCCGGCAAAGAAGCGTGCGGGCGATAGGTAGGGACGGTCGCGACGCCGCCCTCGGCCAGCGCCCGTGCCACCTTCAGCTTGCTTCCCGCGACCCGCACCGCACCGGGCGCGCTCCCCAGCAGGATGCGCTTGCCGCGCAAGATGTCACGCGACAGGTGTTCCAGCAGGCCTTCCGATTCCGGCGCCAGCGGCCACACCGCGTCCGCCGCCTGCACACAGGCGGCAAAGCGCTCGCCGAAGCTGCGCGCCGCCGGCGGCTTGCCCGGTGCATCCAGCGTCGCCATCGTGCACACTTCGACACCCGGCACGGCGCCGAGGTCGGCCAGCAGGGCATCGAACAGCATCGCGCCCTGCTGCGTGAACGCATGCGGCAGGGGGCGTGCCGTTGGTCCGCCTTCCGTCACATAATCGAAAGCAAACACTTTCAAGGGCGCCATCCTGTGCCTCCGGCTGGTTCCATGTCAGGCAGCGTCCATCCGCCGAGCTCAGCGCTGGGAGGCGACCACCTTGACCAGGGTGAGCGTTTCGTCGATGACGGGCAATGCTGCACCGGGTGCCGGTTTGCCGGCCCGGGGCGCGCCCTGGGGTGCCGGAGAGGGCGGCGCCGCGCCGCGCGCTTCTATCGGCGCCCCGCTGCCAGGTAGCGCTGTGCCGGTTGCCGCTGCGCCCGGCGCTGTTCCCCCGGCGGCGGCCGTGCGCGCCACCACCGTACCCGGCGGCGGCCGGTTTCCCTCCGTATTCGTCAGCGAGGTACTGACCTGGTAAATGCCCCCCGGTACCCCGTCACTGAGGATGAACGTATACGTCTTGCGCACGTAGTGTTCGAAGCGCGCATGCAGCGGATCGTCCAGGTAGGGCTGGATGCGGACCGCCTTGCCGTCCAGCGTCTTGCCCTGGTAGGTGATGCGTTGCGGTGTCACCTGGGCGCTGTTGGCCAGCGCCATCCGGATGCGCTTGCGGAAATAGGTGACCGATCCGCCCGTCAGGCGCTTCATCTCGGCAATGTCATGCTCGAGAAAGCCGAGCAGGACCGGGTTGCCGTGTGCGTCATCCATCTCGGGCAGTACGTGCCTGCGTTCGCCGGTGAGGAAGCGCAGCGCGGCATGCACCTGTCCCGCCTTGCGCGAGACATCGAGCAGGACGCTGTCGGTGAACGCGGGCTCGACGTTGCTGAGCTTGCGGAATTCATAGACCAGGGTTGCCGGCGCCTTCATCTGCGCCAGGTGGTCGGTCTCGAAGAGCAGGATTTCGGCCGGCGAGACTTCCTGCTGTGCGAGGGCGTTGCCGATCGGGAGCGCAACGAGAATCGCGAAGCCCAGGCAGGCTGCGCGCACCCGGGGCGCCGCGCGCGCAGCCGGGCAATGTAGCGGGCGCGCGCTCATGGTGCTTTCGCCACAGGGGGAGCCGATGCCGCCTGCCCCTGCTGCTCGATCAGGGGCACGCCGTATTGTTCGAGAATCGCGTGGATCTTCGCTTCGTTGGCGACGATCAGCTGGTCGATACGCTGGCGAAAATCCTTGTCGCCCTGACGCACCGCCATCGCGATCTCGAAATCGAATTTCAGGCCCGGCTTCGACACCAGCGGAATGGCGACGATCGGCGCCGTACGGGCATTCCTGGCGAAATAGCCGGCAATCGGTCCCCAGGCAAAAGCCAGGTCGATCTTACCGCTGGCCAGGTCTTTCTCGACGATTTCGCCTGGATACTGCTCGGCGTCGCCGGTCTGGCTCTGGTACCAGTTCACTTGCTCCATCAGGTGGTTCTGCAGCAACCAGTCGGTGACGGGCGAGCCGGCAAAGGCACCGATGCGCAGTTTCCTGCGCTGTGCGGGATCGAGCGCCAATAAATCGTCGAGGCTGCGCACCCCGTCCAGTCCCTTGCCCCTGACATAGGCCATGGCGTAGGCGGAGTGGTAGTAGGGCCGCGTGGTTGCGGCCAGATCAAACCCTTTCGCCACGCCCGTGACCAGGTCGCATTTGTAGCGATCGGAATTTTCTTCCTTGGCGCGCAGGGTATTGCGTATAAACCCCATCCGCTGCGGGAACCAGGTGTGCTCCAGCTTCCAGCCCAATTGCTGGGCAAACAGGGCTGCGATCTTGTTCTCGAAACCGTCCAGCGCACGGTTCGACAGCGGCAAATTGTTCGGGTCCTGGCAGACCCGCAGGACCTTGTCCTCGCCAGGTTGCGGCCCCGGCTGCGCGCCTGCCGGGCCGGGTAGCCAGGCCAGCACGCAGGCCGCGCCCGCCAGGAGCGGGAGCCATGTCGGCCGCCACCTCATTTGCCGATCTCCTGCAGGCGGCCCGGTTCGATGGCGCCGTCCGAGCGCCCCTTCAGGTAGGCGTACAGGTTGTCGATGTTTTCGCTCACCATCTTGCTGTTCTCGAAATTCGGCATGCCCTTCTCGATCCGTCCCTTGAGCACGGTCGCCTTGAATTCCTCCTTGCTCAGCACTTTCAAACTGTTCACCAGCGAGGGGCCGACCATGCCTTCCTGGGCCGCGCCGTGGCAGCGCTCGCAGGCCATGGCGCGCCAGGTTTTCCAGCCGCTCAGGGTCTGCGCGTCGACCTTGTTCCCAGCGGCCACCTTGTACGGTGCGTTGTCCGCCGCCAGGGCCGGGGCCGACAGTAATCCGGGCAGCGCCGCCAGGGTCCAGCAAGCGGCGGCGATGACTGCTTTGTTCGTGAGTCTGTTCATATTCATTCCTGGATAGCGAGGGTCGCTTGCCGGCCTCCCCGGCCGGCAAGCGCCCTCAATTCAGTTCACTTCACTCTGCTCGGCAGCGATGAGGATGATCGCTTCAGCGGTCCGGCAGTGCGAACACCGTCAGGACGCCACCGAGCTCGGTGTACTTGGCCAGGTCCTTGTAGCCGCCCACCGCGCCCAGCCCTTCGGTGCCCTTGGTCAGGCCGGCCGCGAGACCGATGCCGGCCCAGCCGCCGATCCCCGACAGCACGCCGATGTATTGCTTGCCCTTGTATTCCCAGGTGTGGACGTTGCCGATGATGCCCGATGGGGTCTTGAACTTCCACAGCTCCTTGCCGTTGAGGTCGACCGCCTTCAGGTAGCCTTCCAGGGTGCCGTAGAAAACCACGTCGCCGGCGGTCGAGAGCGCACCGCTCCAGACCGAGAATTTTTCCGGCTTGGACCAGACGATCTTGCCGGTACCGGCATCCCAGGCGATGAAGTTACCCAGGCCGCCGTGGCTGTTCGGCGCGGCGTACATCGAGAGGGTCGAGCCGACATAGGGCTGGCCGGCCGTGTACTCGATCTGGAAGGGCTCGTAGTCCATGCACACGTGGTTCGTCGGCACGTAGAACAGGCCCGTCTTGCGATTGAAACTGGCCGGCTGCTGGTCCTTGCTGCCGAGGGCCGAGGGGCAGATGCCCTTCGAGTTGACGTCGGGACCGTTCTTGTCGGTGCTGTACTTGGCGACGACCTGCGGCCGGCCGGTCTTCATGTCGACGTGGGTCGCCCAGTTCACCTTCGGATCGTATTTTTCGGCCACCAGCAATTCGCCGCTCACACGGTCGAGGGTATAGCCGAAGCCGTTGCGATCGAAGTGCACCAGGGCCTTGCGCGGCTGGCCTTTTACTTTGATATCGGCCAGGATCATTTCGTTGACGCCGTCATAGTCCCACTCGTCGTGCGGCGTCATCTGGTACACCCATTTCGCCATGCCGGTGTCGAGGTCGCGTGCGAAGATGGTCATCGACCATTTGTTGTCGCCCGGACGCTGGCGCGGATTCCAGGTGCTCGGGTTGCCGGTGCCGTAGTACACCAGGTTTGTCGCCGGGTCGTAGCTGTACCAGCCCCAGGTCGTACCGCCGCCCAGCTTCCATTGATCTCCCTGCCAGGTTTTTAGGGAGGAGTTGGGGCCGATCGGCGCCATCTTGCCGTCGGTCCAGGTCATGGTCCTGCCCGGATCGACCATCAGTTCGTTGTCGGGGCCGGTGCTGTAGGCCTTCCACAGGATCTTGCCGGTGTTGATGTCGTGCGCCGTGACGCGTCCGCGCACCCCGAACTCGCCACCGCTGATACCGGTCAGCACTTTGTCCTTGAACACGTGCGGCGTATTCGTCGTGGTCTCGCCGATCTTCGGATCGCCTACCTTGATCTTCCAGAGTTCGGCGCCGGTCTTGGCGTCGAGCGCGACGAGGGTGGTGTCGGCCTGCTGCAGGAAGATCTTGCCGTTGGCATAGGCCACGCCACGGTTGACGGTGTCGCAGCACATCACCGGGATCACGGTCGGGTCCTGCTTCGGTTCGTACTTCCAGCGGATGCTCTGGTCTTCCAGCGAGAGTGCGAACACCTTGTTCGGGAAGGGGCTGTGGATGTACATCGTATCGCCGACGACCAGCGGTCCGCCTTCGTGGCCGCGCAGCACGCCGGTGGAGAAGGTCCAGGCCACTTGCAGGTTTTTCGCGTTCTGGGCGGTGATCTGTTTGAGTTCGCTGTAGCGGTGGTTCGCCAGGTTACCCGACTGCATGGCCCAGTTTTTCGGGTCCTTGGTCAGCTGTTCGACATCGGAGTCGGCGGCGAAGGCCGGGGCGGCAGCCAGCGCCAGGCACGGCCACCAGCGGATGAGTCTTGAAGTAAATGACATGGTTAAGTCTCCTGTGGTTTTTATAAGCAGTGCGACCTGGTCAAGCGTCAGACAAACTTCCCAACTTCAGCAGGCGGGTGGGCCTGCCATCAACACAGCACTAACCGTGCCAATGCGGTGCCAGTGCCGGGCCGCACGGGGCCGGGTCGCGCCGCCCTCCTGCCTGCCCGCGGTGCGTGACACTGCTGTGCAAAATTCGAGACAGTCGCGCCACGACCTGTGCCGTCCACGGCGCAGCGGCAGGCTGAACACCCGGCTCAGCGTTCCGGCACATGGCAGGCCTTGTTGGCGCTGGCCTGCAGCGCTTTGTATTTGGTCGCCATTTCCTTCACCGGCGGCGGATCACGAAACAGCGCACCGCGTTCGCCCGCGAGGGTCTGGTTGCGCAGGGCGGTCGACATCGTCACGTAGTCGTCGTAGCTCATGTCTTTGGCGATGTGATCGATGGCGCAGGAGCATTTATAAAGGTACTCGTACTTGCCCTCGTGTTTTTGCATGCACTCGAGCACGTACTCGACGCGGCTGCTGGTCGGGAAATCATGGGCCTGGACAGCGAAGGGGGCGAGGCAGGCCGCCAGCAGCAGGTAAATTCGATTCATCTTGTCTCCATATGGGCTTGCCGGCACTGGCCCGGCATGTGGGCCGGCGCCGGCAGGGGCCGGTTGTGCGTCAGGCGTTCTTGAGCACGCCACGCGACTTCGCGACATGGGTCGAGATCGCATCCATCAGGGCCGGCGACAGGGCGTCGTAGGGCGGCAGGCCGATCTCGTTCAGCCGTGCCCGGATCGCGCCCATCTCCTGCGGCGGCGCGCCCGCTTCGATGATCGAGGAGACGAAGGCGGCAAACTCCGGCGGGGCCCAGCCGCGCTCTTTCGAGAGCTCGGTGTGCACGAAGTCGAGCCCATAGAAAGCGTGGCCCGTGTTCTCGATGCGGCCGTACATGTGGACGCCGCAGTCGCGGCAGGCGTGGCGCTGGATGGTGGCGCTGTCGTCGACGATTTGCAGCTTGTCTTCGTTGGCGGTCACCTTGACATTGTCGCGTCCCACCACTGCCACCTGTGAAAACAGTGCACCGGCCGGCTTCCAGCATTTGGTGCAGCCGCAGACGTGGTTGTGCGCCACTTGTCCCTTGATCTCGACGGTGACGGGATTCGTCGCGCACTGGCAGGTCAGGGTCCCGCCCGCAAAACCGGGCGCTGCCCGCTTGATACCATCGACCGCCGGATGAATGTTCACTTCGCTGCTCATGATCGCGTCTCCTGTTGGTTGGTTTGGACTACTCAGTACAACACCACCGAGCGGATCGACTGCCCGCTCTTCATCAGTTCGAAGCCCTCGTTGATGCGCTCGAGCGGCAAGGTGTGGGTGATCAGGTCGTCGATGTTGATCTTGCCGTCCATGTACCAGTCGACGATCTTCGGCACGTCGGTGCGGCCGCGCGCGCCGCCGAAGGCCGAGCCTTTCCACTGGCGTCCGGTCACCAGCTGGAACGGGCGCGTGCTGATTTCCTGGCCGGCGGCGGCGACGCCGATGATGAAGGACTGGCCCCAGCCTTTATGGGTACACTCGAGCGCCTGGCGCATCAGCTGGACGCTGCCGACGCATTCGAAGGAAAAATCGGCGCCGCCATCTGTCAGCTGCACGATGTGGTCGACGATGTTGCCGACCTCATTCGGGTTGACGAAATGCGTCATGCCGAATTTTTTGGCGATCTCGACCCGGCCCGGGTTGATGTCGATGCCGATGATCTTGTCGGCGCCGACCATCTTCGCGCCCTGGATCACGTTCAGGCCGATGCCGCCCAGGCCGAACACGACGACGTTCGTCCCCGCCTCGACCTTGGCCGAGAACACGACGGCGCCGACACCGGTGGTCACGCCGCAGCCGATATAGCAGGCTTTATCGAAGGGCGCATCCTCGCGGATTTTCGCCAGCGCGATTTCGGGGACGACGATGTAATTGGAAAAGGTCGAGGTGCCCATGTAGTGGAACAGGGGCTTGCCGTCCAGCGAGAAGCGGGAAGTGCCGTCGGGCATCAGGCCGCGCCCCTGGGTCGAGCGGATCGACTGGCACAGGTTCGTCTTGCGCGACAGGCAGAATTTGCATTGCCGGCATTCCGGCGTGTACAGGGGAATCACGTGATCGTCCGGCTTGACCGAGGTAACGCCGGGCCCCGTTTCCAGCACGATACCGGCGCCCTCATGGCCGAGGATGGCGGGAAAAATGCCTTCCGGGTCGGCGCCGGACAGGGTGTAGTAATCGGTATGGCATATGCCGGTCGCCTTGATCTCGACCAGTACCTCGCCGGCACGCGGCCCCTCCAGGTCGACCTCGGCGATGGACAGGGGCTCTCCGGCCTTCCACGCAATGGCAGCTCTCGTTTTCATGGCATCTTTCTTGTCGATGAGGTCCACCGTTCTGGCGGACGGGTTGGAAAACAGTGTGTCTGGGCTCCCCTGTCGCTCCAAAACTGCAACAGGGCCGCGCGCGCTGTTCAATCCGGGGACAGGTGTTCCGTCTTTGTCGCTTGGGTTCCGGTCGAGATGGCGCCTGGCGCTCCCTGGAAGCCAGAGGATGCAAGGGCCGTGCCACGCCGCCCTCGGACGGCAGGCGCAGGATGTGCAGCTGAGTTCTGTGAACGGGCGGCCGTGGAGGGCAGCGGCATGCAGCATCCGCCGCCATGGCCCGGCAGTGAGAGCGCCGATGTTTCAGCGCCGCCATCCGCCGTGGCCCCAGCCGTGCCGGCCGTGGCCGCCGTAATACCCGTGGCCGTGATGGTGATGATGGTGGTGGCGGTAGTAACCGAAGCCGAAGCCGAGCGTGACGGGCGGCCCGACATAGGCCGGATAGCTGTAGGCGGGGTAGGCGGGGTAGGCGGGGTAGTAGGGATCGTAGGCGGCATATGGTGGCGCGTACACGCAGCCTCCGAGCCCTGTAGCCAGCAGCAGTGCAACGACGCTCCGCCGTGCTGCACGTTTGTTTCGCAGGTCCATGTCAGCACCCTCCTCGACCGATGGACTGGTTTCATTCTAGCCAGGGGCGACAGGTTTTCAACGTCAACGCTGTAAGGGGGTGTAACGCGCAGCCCGGGCGGCTCTCACAGGCGCGAGGATTTTGATAGATTGAGGCTATTGAATTATTAAAATCAATTCATTTCCATGCGAGGATGAGAATCACTATCATTTGAGTTCGATTCTCGACGACAGGAACAGTAATGATTACCGCAGCGAAAAGACTCAGCCAGGTCGCCACTCATATGGGAATCGCGTATGCGCTCGCTTACGCGGTGACCGGCTCGGCCGTCTTCAGTGGCCTCGCGCTACTGGCTGAGCCGGTGATCAATGTCCTGCTCTTGCCTGTTCACGAAGCGGCTTGGGCAAGGTGGCGCCGCAGCGGGGCCCCGGCTCTCCCCTCTCACTTGGGCTTGGCGGCCGAAAAACTCAGCCAGACCGCCTTGCATGCGGGTGTGGCCTTCGGGACGATGTATGTCGTCACCGGGTCGGCTGCAATGGGCGGCGTCGCCATGTTGCTTGAGCCGGTGTGCAATGTGCTGGTGCTTCCGCTTCATGACCGCCTGTGGGATCGCCTGGAGCGTAGTGAAAACAGGAGGCTGGTCATGAGCAATGCCTGAGATTGCCCGAGCTTTCGTTAGACGAAAAAAAACCCGCTCAGATTACTGAGCGGGTTTTTTCTTTATAACTAGCCTGACGATAACCTACTTTCACACTGGTTGCAGCACTATCATCGGCGCAAAGTCGTTT
>NZ_JBNNEH010000001.1:0-783972 GCF_059801075.1 Massilia sp. LXY-5 | reverse complement strand
CCGCCCAGAAACCAGGCATCGACGCCGCCTCCGGCACCGGTATCGGCCCCTGGCTCGGCATCGCCTTCCTCGTCGTGCTGGTCGACCAGCTGACCAAGATCACGATCTCGAAACTGTTCGCCTATGGCGAAACGCTACCCGTCACCAGCTTCTTCAACCTGGTGCTCGTGTATAACCCGGGCGCGGCGTTTTCCTTCCTCGGCGACCAGGGCGGCTGGCAACGCTGGTTCTTCACCGCGATCGCGGTGGGCGCCATCGGCTTCATCCTCTACCTCATGAAGCGCCACGCCGGCCAGCGCCTGTTCTGCTGGGCCCTGGCCCTGATCCTGGGCGGCGCCGTCGGCAATGTGATCGACCGCGTCGCTTACGGCCACGTGATCGACTTCCTCGACTTCTACTGGCGCGGCTGGGGCCACTTCCCGGCCTTTAACGTCGCCGACATCGGCATCTCGGTCGGCGCCTTCCTGTTCATCGTCGACGAACTGCGGCGCGTAAATAAACACTGAGCAAGCACTGACGGAGCATTCGGCATGAGCATGGACCTGCAAGGTAAAAAAATCGTCCTCGGCCTGTCCGGGGGCGTGGCCTGCTACAAGGCGGCGGAACTGTGCCGTGCGCTGATCAAGCAGGGGGCGAGCGTGCAGGTCGTGATGACCGATGCCGCCACCCATTTCATCGGGCCCGTGACGCTGCAGGCCCTGTCGGGCAACACGGTCTGGCTGGATCAGTGGGATCCGCGCATGCCGAACAACATGGCGCACATCGACCTCACGCGCGGCGCCGATGCCGTGCTGGTCGCGCCCTGTTCGGCCGACTTCATCCGCAAGCTCGCGCATGGCGTCTGCGACGACCTGCTCTCGACCCTGTGCCTGGCGCGTCCGGCCGGCGTGCCGCTGCTGGTCGCGCCGGCGATGAATGTCGAGATGTGGCAGAACCCGGCCACGCAGCGCAACGTCGCGACCCTGCGCGAAGACGGTATTCGCATCTTCGGCCCGGCGGCCGGCGAACAGGCCTGCGGCGAGACCGGTCTCGGCCGCATGCTGGAACCGGAGCAGTTACTGGAAGAGCTCATCGCCTCCTTCCAGCACAAGATCCTGGCCGGCAAGCGGGTGCTGATCACGGCCGGACCGACCTTCGAAGCGATCGACCCGGTGCGCGGCATCACGAACCTCTCGTCCGGCAAGATGGGCTATGCCATCGCCCGCGCCGCGCGCGAAGCCGGCGCCGAGGTGACGCTGGTGTCCGGCCCGACGGCCCTCTCGACGCCGCACGGCGTGCGCCGCATCGACGTCCTGTCCGCCCAGCAGATGCACGACGCGGTGATGGCGGGCGTCGAGGGTCAGCACGTGTTCATCGCCGTCGCGGCGGTGGCCGACTGGCGGGTCGCGAACGCCAGCGACCAGAAACTGAAAAAGCAGGAAGGCGGCGCGGCGCCCCAGCTCGAATTCGTGCAGAACGCCGACATCCTGGCCTCGGTGGCGGCGACCACTTCGCTGTCGGGCTGGCCGTATTGCGTCGGTTTTGCGGCGGAGTCCGAAAACCTGGTCGAGTACGGCGCCGCCAAGCGCGAACGCAAGGGCATCCCTTTGCTGGTGGGCAACATCGGCCACCACACCTTCGGGCAGGATGAGAATTCGATCGTCCTGTTCGACGAACACGGCCACACCGTGCTGCCGCGCGCCGACAAGCTGACGCTGGCGCGCCAGCTGGTGTCCGAAATCGGCAAGCGCCTCGAGCAGCGCTCCTTGCTTACCTGAGCTTCCCTGATTCATACAACAAGAACGCATGAAAACGATAGACATCAAGATCCTCGACCCGCGCATGAAGGAACTGCTGCCGGCCTACGCCACCCCCGGCAGCGCCGGCCTCGACCTGCGCGCCTGCATCGAGGCGCCGCTCGTCCTCGAACCCGGCCAGACGGTGCTGGTGCCGACCGGTCTCGCCATTCACGTGGCCGATCCGGGCTATGCGGCGATGATCCTGCCGCGTAGTGGACTCGGCCATAAGAACGGCATCGTACTCGGCAATCTGGTAGGCTTGATCGACTCCGATTACCAGGGCCAGCTGATGGTCTCGACCTGGAACCGCGGCCATGCCGCTTTTACGCTGCAACCGCTGGACCGCCTGGCGCAGCTGGTGATCGTGCCCGTCCTGCAGGTGGGCTTCAATGTCGTCGAAGAGTTTGCATCGAGCGAACGGGGCGCCGGAGGGTTCGGGAGCACCGGAAAACATTAAAAAGAGCGGCTAACGGAGCCCCCAGGGCAAGGCGCATCGTCGAAGACAGTAGGTTAGTACGGCCAGACGATGCAACGCCGCCATGGGGGATCTGTTAGCTGCGAAAAGGAGAAAAATGATTCGCATTGAACGTCTGCGCCCCGCCGCACTGGGGATCGCCACCGCCGTCCTGCTGGCCGCCTGCGGCACCCAGCCCCAGATCCGCCAGCCCGGCATCCCGGGCGGGCCCGTGACCGAAACGCCGCAGGGCACGCCGCTCACGCCGCAGATGGCGGCCGCGGCCGACACACTGACGAAAATGGCGGCGATGCAGGACCGCCTGTACCGCGTGGCGGCCCCGCTGCTGATCGACAATGCCGAGCTGTGCCCGAAACACGCGCGCAACCTGCTCGGCTTCACTGCGAAGAACCGCCACTCCTACCCCGGCATCTACAACGAGGCCGCGCACGTGGCCTTCGGCATGGATGAGCGGCTGCAGGTCACCGGCGTGCTGGCCGGCAGCGGCGCGGCCAAAGCCGGGCTGCGCCTGGGCGACGACCTGGTCGCGGCCGGCGGCAAGCCGCTGCCGACCGGCGCCAGCGCCCCGTCGACGGTCGGCGCGGTGTTCGGCAGCCTGATGTCGGCCCACACTGCCTTGCCGCTGACGATCGAGCGCGACGGCCGCCCCCGCGACCTGAGCATCCCGGTCACCCGCGCCTGCGGCTTCGGCATCGAGCTGGGCAATGGCGACAACGTCAACGCCTACGCCGACGGTTCGCGCGTGATGCTTACGCGCGGCATGCTGGGCGTGGCACGCAACGACGACGAGCTGGCCTATGTGCTGGCGCGCACGATGGCGCACAACATCCTCGAGCACCCGAAAGCCCAGCGCAACCAGGCCACGCTCGACAGCGTGATCGACAACCTGACGCGCATGAGTCCCGACACCGGCATGCTCAACGGCAGTGCCGGCATCAAGGCCATGCCGTCGAACCTGGACGCCGCCGCCGACCGCCTCGCGGTCTTCCTGCTGGCCCGGGCCGACTACAACATCGAGGGCGTCCCGGCGTTCTGGAAGCGTTTTGCGGCGGCCCATCCGGCCAGCGTGGTGAATGGCTTTACGGCGAACCACCCGTCGACCGCGGCGAGGTTGACGGCGATGGAGCTGGCGATCGAGGACGTGAAGGCGAAGAAGAGCGCGAAGAAGCCGCTCACGCCGTGATCGCATCGTAGCGTGTGAAATGCCTGCTCGGCTTTTCTTGCGCTGGTTGTACGCGTGGGCGGGGGACCCGCCCACGCTACAAAGCCGCAGCGGCGCCTCCGCCGACGCCGTTCCTCCTTTTTTTGTATCATTGAAGTCCCTCCCCAGCAGCCCCCACGCAACCATGGACAGCCTCGACCTCGACGTACTCAAGACCGCCGCGAGCTGGCTCGACGCCGGCCACCGCTGCCAGCTGGTCACGGTCATCAAGACCTGGGGCTCGAGCCCGCGCCCGATCGGCGCGACATTGGCCGTGCGCGACGATGGCCGTGTGATCGGCTCCGTCTCCGGTGGCTGCATCGAGGACGACCTGATCGAGAACGTGCGCGCGCGTGGCATCTCCCCGGACGCGCGTCCCCACATCGTCAGCTACGGCATCAGCGCCGACGACGCGCACCGCTTCGGCCTGCCCTGCGGCGGCACCATCGAACTCGCAATCGAACCCTTGAGCAGCGCCAGCGGCCTGCGCGAACTCCTGCAGCGTCTCGAGGGCGGCGAACTGCTTGAACGCCGCCTGGACCTGGCCAGCGGCGCCGTCACCTTGACGCGCGCCGCGTCCGGCAGTGTGCTGCGCGTCGAAAACGAGGCGCTGTACACGATCCACGGCCCGCGCTGGCGCCTGTTCATCATCGGCGCCGGTCCCCTGTCCCGCTTCCTGGCGCAGGTGGCGGGCGCAATGGACTACCGCGTCATCGTCTGCGATCCGCGCGAGGAATACCGGGCCGACTGGAATCTGCCCGGCGTCGAACTCGTGCATACGATGCCGGACGACCTCGTGACCGAGTCGAAGCTCGATGCGCGCAGCGCCGTGGTGGCATTGACCCACGATCCGAAACTCGACGACCTCGCGCTGATGGAAGCGCTCAAGTCGGACGCCTTCTATGTCGGCGCGATCGGCTCGCGCCTGAACAATGCGCGCCGGCGCGAGCGCCTGAAACTGTTCGACCTCAGCGAGGAACAGCTCGACCGCCTGCACGGCCCGATCGGCCTCTACATCGGCAGCAAGACGCCGTCCGAGATCGGCATCGCGATCCTGGCCGAAATGACGGCCATTAAGAACGGCGTACCGACGGCGATGCTGGTGCCGCACGCGGCGGCGCAGCAGCCGGCCACGACCGACATCTGCGCCGTCTGATACCCGAGCAAAAAACAGGATGCGCGGCGCGGCGCCGTGTGCGACGATGCGCCTCCGCTTCCTGAATCGATCATGAACACTGCCAACTTCCTGCGCCTCCTGCTGCTGGCCGCCATCTGGGGCGGCTCCTTCCTATTCATGCGCATCGGCGCGCCCGTGCTCGGGCCGGCGGTGCTGATCGAATACCGGGTGCTGTTCGCGGCCCTGTTCCTGGCCGCCGTCGGGCTGGTGCTGCGCAAGCGCCTCGACCTGCGCGCCAACTGGAAGCATTACCTGATGCTGGGCTTCTTCAACTCGGCCTTGCCCTTCCTGCTGTTCGCCTACGGCGCGCGCACCTTGAGCGCGTCCGTGCTGTCGGTGCTGAACGCTACTGCCCCGATGTGGGGCGCGCTGATCGGTGCCGTGTGGGCGCGCCAGCCGATCACCCTGCGCAGCGGTCTTGGCTTGTTGCTGGGCACGGCGGGTGTGGCCCTGCTGGTCGGCTTCGACGATGTGTCCACGCGTCCCGGCGCCGGCATTGCCGTGGCGGCGGCGCTGGCGGCGGCCCTGTGCTACAGCATCGCCAGCCTGTATGCGAAATCGGCCAGGACCGTCGAGCCCTTCGCCAACGCCCACGGCACGATGTGGGCCGCGACCCTGTTCGTGCTGCCTGCGCTGCCCTTCTTCCCCTCGCCCGGGACCGCCACCCCGGGCGTGTGGGCGGCCGTGCTGGCGCTCGGCGTGCTGTGCAGCGGCATCGCCTACCTGATCTATTTCCGGTTGATCGCCGAAGTCGGGCCGACCTCCGCGCTGACGGTGACCTTCCTCAATCCCGTGTTCGGCATCCTGTGGGGCGCGCTGTTCCTGGGCGAGGCCGTCGGCTGGCATACGCTGGCGGGCGCCGCCATCGTGCTGGTCGGCACGGCGCTGGTGACGGGCTTCGTGCCGCGCTTCGGCCGTCCCGCCACCGCTGCCGTCAAACCATGACGATGCAATCGTTCACGATGGCGCTGCCGCAGGACTATCGCAGCGCCGACGTGCTCGCCTTTCATGCGCGCGATGCCGAGGGACTGGCGGAACAGGTCAGCGGCCAGCGCATTCGCAAGGCCGTCCTGCTCGGTGGCGTGCCGGTGCTGTTCGATGTGTTGCTGACGCCGCACGAAGCGCAGTGCCGCATCGCCGCCGATGGCGAACTCGATGCGGCGACGCTGGCGGCCGCGCACGACGCCCTGCGCAGCATCCTCGCCCTGCGCATCGACCCGGCGCTCTTCGCCGCCTTCGTGCGCCACGACCCCGTGTTCGTGCCGCTGGTGGCGCGCCAGCCGGGACTGCGCATCGTACAATCGGCGAGCGTGTTCGAAGCGCTGACCTGGGCCATCATCGGCCAGCAGATCAATCTGCCGTTTGCCATCAGCCTGCGCCGCACCTTCATCGCGCAGGCGGGGCGGCCGCACAGCGAAGGGCTGTGGTGCTATCCGGAAGCGCCAGATGTCGCACGCCTCGACCTGGACGCGCTCACCAGCCGCAAGTTCTCGCGCGCCAAGGCCGAGACCCTGCTGCGCGTGGCGCGCATGGCGGCCGACGGCGAACTGCACCTGGCGCAGGACGACGATCCCGCACGTGCGGCCGTCGCGCTGCTGGCGATCAAGGGGATCGGCCCCTGGACCGTCAACTACACGCTGCTGCGCGGCTATGGCTTTGCCGACTGCTCGCTCGAAGGCGACGTGGCCGTGCGCGGCGCGCTGGGCCGGCTGCTGGGCGAAGCGCAGAAGCCCGACCAGGCGCGGACCCAGGCCTGGCTGGCACGCTACAGCCCGCATCGGACGATGGCGGCGGCGTATCTATGGGCGAGCCTGAATCAAACTGCGGGTTGACACTGATCGTTCCGGCAACAATACCGACCAGGGTATGCTGAGTTCCGCGTGGGCATGCCCGATAAAACCGTGGATGAGGCCATTGGCCTCGTCCACCCCTACGACCAGCCCGGCAAGCCGTCGAGCTGCTGCGCCCCTTCCCCCGAAAACCGGATCAGCTCCGACAAAGGCACGGTCGCCAGGTTCTCGCTGCCGTAATGCCCGCCGAGGGCGCTGGGAATTTTCAGGCAATAGGTGCGGTCGTCGGTCAGCGGCCCGAGCGTGGACTCGGCCAGGTCGACCAGTTCCGGCATGTACCAGTCGTTGAGAAAATCCTGGTTATAGGAGAGCGCATCGAGCGCGGCGCGGTTGCCGGCGACCGGCTCGCAGCACAGGTCTTGCGGACGCAGGCGCCAGTAGCTGCCGTCCGCGTCGCGCAGGATCAGGTTGCCGAAGGCGTTGGCGCCGAGTATTTCGACCGCCCGCAAGCCCATCCAGCCCCAGGCGTCGTTGATGTCTTCAACAGTTATCATGGTCGAACCCGCTAATGGTGTTTTGTTCGACAACGCAGAGTTCGGCAGGTGCGGCGAATCCGACGCTTTCTTGATGCAAGTCGAGTCCGGCCAGGGGAACAAAACGAAAAAGCCGCTGATCCTTTCGAATCAACGGCTTTCTGAATTCTGGTTGCGGGGACAGGATTTGAACCTGTGACCTTCGGGTTATGAGCCCGACGAGCTGCCAGACTGCTCCACCCCGCGTCTGTGAAATGAATTATACGCGGGTTCGGCTGTTTAGGCAAATCCAATGCCTAGGGCATGGATGATTGACGATATAAATCCTGTCGATGCAATACTGCTGTCGAGCCGGCGCGGCGGCACAGTCGCCCGAATCGGGTGTAAAGTAGCCGCATATTCATTCTTCCGACTCCTTATGAACTTTTGTTCCGAGTGCGGCCATGCGGTCGCACTAAGCATTCCCGAAGGCGACAACCGCCCGCGCCACGTGTGCACGCAGTGCGGCACGATTCATTACCAGAACCCGAAAATGGTGATCGGCTCCATTCCTGTCTGGGAGAAGGACGGCACGCTGCAAGTCCTGCTGTGCCGGCGCGCGATCGAGCCACGCCGCGGCTACTGGACGCTGCCGGCCGGCTTCATGGAAAACGGCGAGACCACCGCCGAGGCCGCCGTGCGCGAGACCGAGGAGGAAGCCGGCGCCCACATCGAGATCGGCAAGCTGTTCACCCTGCTCAATGTCGCCCACGTCCACCAGGTCCACATGTTTTATCTCGCGCGCCTGCTCGACCTCGACTTTGCGCCGGGCGAAGAGAGCCTGGAAGTGCAGCTGTTCACCGAGCGCGACATCCCTTGGGACGAGCTCGCCTTCCCGACGATACGCACAACACTGGAACTGTTCTTTGCCGACCGCGTCAAAATGCGTGAGGGAGTGTCCAGCACGTACGGCGTGCACAGCCACGACATCAAGCGCCCGATGATCGCGCCACGCGAACCAGACTGACCCAGCGAGATCCACCATGATTCCCTGGCTTGATGCGCATACGCCGTTTCCCGACGTATCCGAGGCGCTGACGATCGACGCCCCGGGCCTGCTTGCGGCCGGCGCCGACCTGTCGCCGCAGCGCCTGCTGCTCGCCTACCAGAACGGCATCTTTCCCTGGTTTTCCGAGGGCCAGCCTATCCTCTGGTGGAGCACCGATCCGCGCATGGTCCTGTACACCGACGACTTCAAGGTCAGCGACAGCCTCAAAAAAACCCTGCGCCGCGTCGAGCGCAGCCGCACGAGCGGCGGCCCCTGGCAGGTGCGCTTCGACAGCGATTTCGAAGCCGTGATGCGTGCCTGCGCCGCACCGCGCCGCGACGGTCCGGGCACCTGGATTTCGGAAGACATCATCGATGGCTATACCGGCCTGCACGCGCTCGGCTACGCGCATTCGTCCGAAGTCTGGCTCGATGGCGAGCTGGTCGGCGGGGCCTACGGCGTCTGCATCGGACGCATGTTTTATGGCGAATCGATGTTCGCGCGCGTGTCCGACGCCTCCAAGGTGGCGCTGGCCTATCTTGTAGCGTTTTTACGCAAGAACGGCGTGCGCATGGTCGATTGTCAGCAGGAAACGGGACACCTGGCCTCGCTGGGCGCGGCGCCGATTCCGCGCAGCGTGTTCCTGCAGCATTTGCGGGCCGCGATTCGCGAGCCGGCGATCAGCTCCTGGGAACCGGTCGCACCGTTGGATGCTTAACCGTGTCCGGGTCCTGCTTTCGTTAGAATAGGTCCATCACGTCGCCGAGAGCTCTGCATGACGCACTTAAATGACCTGCCCTTCTCCACGCTGCAGTTCTATACGACCGCCCCGTATCCGTGCAGCTACCTCGACGCACGCCAGGCGCGCTCGCAGGTCGCCACGCCTTCGCACCTGATCAACGCGGACGTGTATTCCGAGCTGGTGAAGAACGGCTTCCGCCGCAGCGGCATTTTTACCTACCGCCCGTATTGCGACGGCTGCCAGGCCTGCATCCCGGTGCGCGTGCGCTGCAACGAGTTCGCCCCGAACCGCACGCAGCGCCGCGCCTGGAAGCGCCATGGCGACCTGAGCGCCATGGTGGCCAACCTGTCGTTCTCGGACGAGCATTACGCGCTCTACCTGCGCTACCAGACCACGCGCCACGTCGGCGGCGGCATGGACCAGGACAGCCGCGACCAGTACGCCCAGTTCCTGCTGCAAAGCCGCGTCAACACGCGCCTGGTCGAATTCCGCGAGCCGGACGGCACCTTGCGCATGGTCTCGATCATCGACGTCCTGTCGGACGGCCTGTCCTCCGTCTACACCTTCTTCGACCCGGACGTGCCCGGTGCTTCCTTCGGCACCTACAACGTGATGTGGCAGGTGGCGCAGGCGCGCGAACTCGGCCTGCCCTTCGTCTACCTCGGCTACTGGATCGAGCAGAGCCCGAAGATGGCTTATAAAATCAACTTCCGGCCCCTGGAGGCGCGTATCAAAGGTAACTGGGGAATACTGGACCGCTAACGCGCTTGTTCGGCACGGTACAATTGCGCAATCTATTTTCGAGCGCGCCATGTCCGACAAAATCCTCTACACCCTCGCCCGTCCCCTGCTGTTCCGGCTGCCTGCGGAAACCGCACACAACCTGACCCTGCCGGCCCTGCGTAACGCCGCCCAGCGCGGCATGACGGGGATGTTCAAGAAGCCTGCGCCCGATCCGCGTACCGTGATGGGCATCACCTTCCCGAACCCGGTCGGCCTGGCGGCAGGCCTGGACAAGGACGGCGCCTACATCGATGGCCTGGCTGCGTTGGGCTTCGGCTCGATCGAGATCGGCACCGTGACGCCGCGCGCCCAGGCGGGCAACCCGAAGCCGCGCATGTTCCGCGTGCCGGCCGCACGCGGCATCATCAACCGCATGGGTTTCAATAACGGCGGCGTCGACGCCTTCGTCGCCAATGTGCAGGCTTCCCGTTTTTATCAGGAAAAGCAGGGCGTGCTCGGCCTGAACATCGGCAAGAACGCCGACACCCCGATCGAGCGCGCCGCCGACGACTACCTCGCATGCCTGCGCAAGGTCTATCCCTACGCGAGCTACGTCACGGTCAACATCTCGTCGCCGAACACGAAGAACCTGCGCCAGCTGCAGGGCGCTTCGGAACTCGACGCCCTGCTCGCGCAGCTGAAGGCGGAACAGACGCGCCTGGCCGACCAGCACGGCCGCTACGTGCCGCTGGCTTTGAAGATCGCACCGGACATCGACGCCGAGCAGATCCGCGACATCGCCGGCGCCCTGCTGCGCCACCGGATCGACGGCGTCATCGCGACAAATACGACGCTGAACCGCCGCGACGTCGAGCGCTACAAGCACGGCCATGAAACCGGCGGCGTCTCGGGTGCGCCCGTGTTCGACCTGTCGAACATCGTCATTCGCGCGATGAAGAAGGAGCTTGGCAACGCGGTGCCGATCATCGGCGTCGGCGGCATCCTGTCGGGGAAGGACGCGAAGGAAAAAATCGCGGCCGGCGCCCAGCTGGTGCAGCTGTATAGTGGCCTGATCTACCGCGGCCCGTCCCTGGTGCGCGAATGCGCCGACGCGCTGCGCGCATAAGGAGCCACATATGGAACGCAAACGCTTGGGACGCAGCGAGTTGATGGTGTCGAAGGTCTGCCTCGGCACCATGACCTTCGGCGAGCAGAACACGGAGCTTGAGGCCCACCGCCAGCTCGACTACGCGGTCGAACGCGGCATCAATTTCATCGACACTGCGGAGATGTATCCGGTGATGGGCCGCGCCGAGACGCAGGGTTCCACGGAGCGCTTCATCGGCAGCTGGCTGAAGGCACGCGGCCGCCGCGACGAGCTGGTGATCGCCTCGAAGATCGCGGGGCCGAATGCGAACATGGGCTGGATCCGCGGCGCAGGGCACGACCTCGACGCGGCCAACGTACGCGCGGCGGTCGAGACGAGCCTGCAGCGCCTGCAGACGGACTACATCGACCTGTACCAGATCCATTGGCCGAGCCGTAACCTGCCGATCTTCGGGGCCAACAGTTTCGATCCGAAGCGCGAGCGCAGCAGCGTGCCGATCGAGGAGACGCTGGGCGCACTCGGCGAACTGGTCAAGGCGGGCAAGATCCGCGAGATCGGCGTGTCGAACGAGAGCTCGTGGGGCGTGTGCGAATATGTGAAGCAGGCCGAGATGCGCGGCCTGCCGCGGATTGCGACGATCCAGAATTTATATAACCTCACCGCGCGCGCGTTCGAAACGTCCTTGCTCGACGAGACCTGCTTCCGGACCGATGTGAGCCTGCTGGCCTACAGTCCGCTGGCGTTCGGACAGCTGACGGCGAAGTACCTCGACGATCCGAAGGCGCATGGCCGCCTGACGATCTTCCCGCCGAACTGGAGTCCGCGCTACGTGCGGCCCGAGACGCTGGCGGCGACCGCCGAGTATGCGGCGCTGGCGCGGGCAAACGGCTTGACGCCGGCGCAGATGGCGCTGGCATGGTGTTATTCGCGCTGGTTCGTGGGGGCGACCATCATCGGGGCGACGACGCTGGAACAGCTGAAGGAGAACATCGATGCGGCGGAGATCGTGTTGTCGGCCGAGGTGGTGGCCGCGATCGATGCGATTCATGCGCGGATTACAAATCCAGGTCAATAAGGTTTTTCGACATTCGCACGTTCGTTGAACGCGTGGACGGGTCCCCCGCCCACGCGGTGATCGTTATCCGCCGCTCAGCTGCGCCCGCCCCGACACCCTCTAAATCGCCACCGCCTCGTCCGCCAGCGAGCGCTCGATATCCGCCCGCGTAAACCCCGGCGCGAAACGTTCGATGAAGTGGTAGGCATACGCGCGCAGGTAAGCCCCGCGCCGCACGGCCAGCCGCGTCACATTTGGCGCAAACAGGTGCGACGATTCGATCGCCCGCAGCCCCTTGTCGCGCCCATTGTCGAAGGCCATCGACGCAATGATCCCGACCCCCATCCCCAGCGACACATACTGCTTGATGACGTCCGAATCCATGGCGGTCAAGACCATGTCCGGCGCCAGTCCAGCCTTGCTGAAGGCATCGTCGATATGGCCGCGGCCGGTGTAGCCGACGTCGTAGGTAATCAAGGGATACTCGGCCAGGTCTTCCAGCCGCAGCGGCATTTTATTCAGCAGCGGATGCCCGTCCGGCGCCACGACGACGTGGCTCCAGCGGTAGCACGGGAACGAGACCAGGTCCGGAAACGCCGACAAACCTTCGGTGGCGATGCCGATGTCGGCACGTCCCGACAGCACGTATTCCGCGATGTGTTCCGGCGCGCTTTGTTGCAAGGCGATGCGCACGTTCGGAAAGGCGTTGCGGAAGGACTGCACCACCTGCGGCAGCGCGTAGCGCGCTTGCGTGTGGGTGACGGCGATGGTCAGCGTGCCGCTGTCCTGGGCCGAATATTCCTGGCTCGCCTGCGACAGGTTTTCCGCTTCCACCAGCAGGCGCTCGACGATTTTGAGGATGCCTTTGCCGGGCGCGGTCAGGCCGGTCAGGCGCTTGCCGTTGCGTTCGAAAATGACGACGCCGAGTTCGTCCTCGAGCTCGCGGATCTGGCGCGACACGCCGGGCTGCGAGGTGAACAGCGCAGCGGCCACGTCGGTGAGGTTGAAATTGCGGCGCGCCGCTTCGCGCACCGAACGCAGCTGCTGGAAGTTCATATGCCGCCTCCTTCGTCGACGAATACCTGGATCTGGCGCGGACGCACGACCAGGGTCTCGCCTTCCTTCAGGCCGAGGCCGGCGAAGCGCTCGTTCGGAATCACGGCTTCGATCAGCTGGGCATTGTCGGCGCGTTCGAGGTCGAGCTGGGCCAGCGGGCCGATCGCATGCGCGCGGCGCAGTTTCACGACGATGCCCTGCTGCCCCGGCGTGTAGCGTTCGACGTCGAGGTCGTGCGGACGCACATAGCCGATGCCGTCGGCGTTCTGCACGCCACCATGGCCGGGCGCGTCGAACAGCGCATCGCCGCTGGCCAGCACGCCATCGTGCACGCGGCCGTGGAACAGGTTGACGTTGCCGAGGAAGCTGTAGACGAAGGGCGATGCGGGCGCGTTGTAGACGCTCGCCGGCGTGCCCAGCTGCTCGACGCGGCCCTTGTTCATGACGACCACCTGGTCCGCCACTTCGAGCGCTTCTTCCTGGTCGTGGGTGACGAAGATCGAGGTCACGTGCAGGTCGTCGTGCAGGCGGCGCAGCCAGCGGCGCAGTTCCTTCCTCACCTTGGCGTCCAGCGCGCCGAACGGTTCATCCAATAACAGCACGCGCGGCTCGACAGCCAGCGCACGCGCCAAGGCAATGCGCTGGCGCTGGCCGCCCGACAGCTGCGGCGGATAGCGGTCGGCGATCCAGTCGAGCTGCACCAGTTCCAGCAGCTGTTTTACTTTGTCGCGGATCTGCTGCTCCGACGGGCGCTCGCGGCGCGGACGCACGCGCAAACCGAAGGCGACGTTCTCGAACACCGTCATGTGCTTGAACAGCGCGTAGTGCTGGAACACGAAGCCGACCTGGCGCTCGCGCACATGGCTGCTCGACGCATCCTGGCCGTCGAGCAGCACCGAGCCGCTGTCCGGATGCTCGAGGCCGGCGATGATGCGCAGCAGCGTGGTCTTGCCGCAGCCCGAGGGGCCGAGCAAGGCGGTCAGTTCGCCGTTCGGGAATTGCAGCGAGACGTCGTCGAGCGCCTGGAACTGGCCGAACTGCTTGCGGATGTGTTGGACTTCGATCGTCATTGCGGGCGCTCCGGTGTACCGGCGTCGGCACGCATCGACAGGTGCAGACGCCATTCGATAAAGGACTTGACGGCCAGCGTCACCAGCGCGAGCAGCGCCAGCAAGGATGCGATCGCAAACGCGGCCGTGAAGTTGTATTCGTTATAGAGAATCTCGACCTGCAGCGGCATGGTGTTGGTCTCGCCGCGGATGTGGCCGGACACCACGGATACGGCGCCGAACTCGCCCATCGCCCGCGCATTGCACAGGATGACGCCGTACAGCAGGCCCCATTTGATGTTCGGGAGCGTCACGCGCCAGAAGGTCTGCCAGCCCGAGGCGCCCAGCACCAGCGCCGCTTCTTCTTCCTCGGTTCCCTGTTGCTGCATCAAGGGAATGAGCTCGCGTGCGACGAACGGGAAGGTAATAAAAACGGTCGCCAGCACGATGCCCGGCACCGCGAACAGGATCTTGATGTCGTGGTCCATCAGCCACTGCCCGAACCAGCCCTGGGCGCCGAACAGCAGCACGTAGATCAGGCCCGCGATCACCGGCGAGACCGAGAACGGCAGGTCGATCAGGGTCAGCAGGATGCTTTTGCCCTTGAAGTCGAACTTGGCGATACACCACGCTGCGGCCACGCCGAAGACCAGGTTCAGCGGCACCGCGATGCCGGCCGCGATCAGCGTCAGCTTGATGGCGGAAATCGCGTCCGGGTCGAGCACCGATGCGACATAGGTATCCCAGCCCTTTTTCAGCGCTTCGGTGAACACGGCGACCAGCGGCACGAACAGGAACAGGGTCAGGAACAGCAGCGCGACGGCGATCAGGGTGTAGCGCACCCAGTTCGGCTCGAAGGCATTGGTTTTCACGGGACGCACAGCGCGCGGCGCCGCGGCGAGTGGTTTATCCAGGACTGCACTCATTTCTTGCCTGCCCTTCTGCGGGTCCAGGCCTGCAACAGGTTGATCGTCAGGAGCAGGATGAACGAGACGACCAGCATCACGACCGCGATCGCGGTGGCGCCGGCGTAGTCGTACTGCTCCAGTTTGGTGATGATGAAGAGCGGCGTGATCTCGGACACCATCGGCAGGTTGCCGGCGATGAAGATGACGGAACCATACTCTCCGGTGGCGCGCGCAAAGGCGAGCGCGAACCCGGTCAGCAGGGCCGGCACGATCGAGGGCAGGATCACGCGGAAGAAGGTCTGCAGCGGGCTCGCGCCCAGGCTGGCGGCCGCTTCTTCCAGTTCGCGCTCGGCTTCTTCCAGCACCGGCTGCACCGTGCGCACCACGAACGGCAGGCCGATGAAGGTCAGCGCCACCACCACGCCGAGGGGGGTAAATGCGACCTTGATGCCGAACTGTTCGAGGTATTTGCCGATCCAGCCATTGTTCGAATACAGGGCGGTCAGGGTGATGCCGGCCACGGCGGTCGGCAGCGCGAACGGCAGGTCGACCAGGGCGTCGATGAAGCGTTTACCGGGGAACTTGTAGCGCACCAGCACCCAGGCAACGATGCCGCCAAAAATCACGTTCAGGCCGGCCGCGATCAGCGAGGCGCCGAAGCTGAGCTTATAGGAGGCGACCACGCGCTCGGACGAAACCGCCGTCCAGAACGCTTCCCAGGTCATCGTGAACGTTTTCAGGAAGACGGCCGACAGCGGGATCAGGACGATCAGCGCGAGATAAAAGATCGTGAACCCGAGCGACAGTCCGAAGCCGGGGATGACCCGGCCCGGCGCGCGCGTAAGTGAAGGCATAGCGTCCTTATTACAAATTCTTCTAATGGACTGTAATAATCTCACCTACGGCTCATAAACCAAACGAAGGAATCTTCATTTGTATAGATGAATAATGCTATTAGCGTGGTGAAGCCTGCACCGTTTAATAGATCAGCTTGAAGGCGACGCCGGTCAGCGTCATCGCCAGTAGCGCGCGCAGGAAGCGTTCCGGCACCTTGCGGGCCAGCATCGAGCCAAGGGTAATGCCCGGCAGGGAACCGATGAGCAGGGTGACCAGCAGCGTCCAGTCGATCGAACCCAGCCACCAGTGGCCGGCGGCGGCAATCGCGGTCAGCGGCACGGCGTAGGCGATGTCGGTGCCGGCCACTTCGGCCGGGGTCAGTTTTGGATACAGCATGACAAGCAGGGTCGCGCCGACGGCGCCGGCGCCGATCGAGGACACGGTGACGAGGGTACCGAGCACCGCGCCGGCGATGATCGTGGCCGCGCTCAAGGCCTTGCCCTGCAGCTGGCGCTCGGGGTGGGCCTTGATCCAGGCCAGCATGCGGCGGCGGAACAGCAATGCGACGACGGTCAGCATGACGGAGCCGGCGATGGAATAGCGGATGATCTGGCCGATGCGTGCGTCGAGCGCGCCGAACTGGCTCAGGATCAGGGTCGCGATCAACGCAGCCGGCAGCGCGCCCAGGCACAGGCGGCGTACGATGGCCCAGTTGACGGTGCCATTGAAACGGTGGGTAATGGTGCCGGCGCTCTTGGTGATCGACGCAAAGGCGAGATCGGTGCCGACCGCGACGGTCGGAGAGATACCGAACAGCAGGGTCAGGAGCGGCGTCATCAGCGAGCCGCCACCCACGCCGGTCATTCCGACCAGCAAGCCGACGGCAAAGCCGGCCGTAATATAAGTCATCAACATGCCCCAAGGGTAAGCTGGGTCAGCCGTGGGACAAACGATGGGTTTCTTATTTACTTATGCGTACAGTGGGAATGGGGGTATCGCAGCCGCGAGTCGATATTCGGAAAATAACGTAGGGTGGGCACTTGTGCCCACGCGGATCACCGATTGATCATGTACGCCCTCAACGGGCATACGTTCCGATGTGCAATCGTTCGAAAGCGTGGGCACAAGTGCCCACCCTACGGTGCGCAGCCGTTCGTCGTTCCGTCAAGGCTGCGGCAAGGCTTACTTGTTCGGCTGCGGCGTCAAGCGCAGATACGGCCGCAGCGCCGTAAAGCCCTTTGGATATTTTTCGGCGATCACGGCCGGATCCTGCACGGTCAGCGGAATGATCACGTCATCCCCATCCTTCCAGTTGCCCGGCGTCGCCACCGAATAGCCGTCGGTCAGCTGCAGCGCGTCGATCACGCGCAGCACTTCGTCGAAGTTGCGGCCAGTGCTCATCGGGTAGGTGATGGTCAGGCGGATCTTTTTCTTCGGGTCGATCACGAACAGCGAACGCACGGTCGCCGTGGCCGACATTTCCGGGTGGATCATGTCGTACAGGGTGGACACCGATTTATCCGCGTCGGCGATGATCGGGAAGCCGACCACGGTCTGCTGGGTTTCCTCGATATCCTTGATCCAGTTCTTGTGCTGCTCGGCCGGGTCGACGGACAGCGCGATCGCCTTGACGTTGCGCTTGTCGAATTCGGGCTTGAGCTTGGCCGTCAGGCCCAGTTCGGTCGTGCAGACCGGCGTGAAGTCGGCCGGGTGCGAAAACAGCACTACCCACGAATCGCCTGCCCACTCGTGAAAGCGGATGCGGCCGATCGTGGAATCCTGCTCGAAATCGGGTGCGGTGTCGCCGAGGCGTAAGGTCATGGTCATCTCCAGGAGTTGGGAAAAGGCACGACGTTCTGATGACGCCGCAGCCGTTCAGCTATTCTGCGGCATTTTTGACAAGTTTGCTCGGCCGTCACTACCTTGTTTTACATGAAGCGGTTGTACAGCACCGTGCCCCAGGTAATCGCGGCCAGCAGCACCGTCAGCCCGACCGCGGCGCTGCCGAAGTCCTTGGCGTTCTTCGACAGAGGATGGCGCTCGAGCGAGATCCGGTCGACCACCGCCTCGATCGCCGAGTTGATGAGTTCGACGATCAGCACCAGCAACAGCACGCCGATCAGCGTCAGTCGCTCGAAGGCGGACACCGGCAGCACGAACGCGAAGATCAGGCCCAGCACGAAGACCAGCAGCTCCTGGCGGAAGGCGTGCTCGATACGCCAGGCCATGACCAGGCCCTGCACGGTATAGCTCGACGCGGCCAGAATGCGTTTAAAGCCGCTCTTGCTCTTGAATTCGCTGGTCTGATGTTCCATTATATTTCTAAGAAGACACGAAGATCCCATTATGCCCGTTCTGCGCCGGGCCGGGAACGCGGCGTACGTTAGATGAACCGTACTAGCAAAATGGTCCCTGCTTTCCGCATTATGGTATAAAGTAAGGACGATACCGCACTGCACCAACCACATCATGAAAATCGAAACCCTTGAAGCGCCCAAGACATCGATCCAGGTGATTGAGCGCATGGTCGCCCTGCTCGACGCACTGGCGACCTATCCCGATCCGGTGAGCCTGAAGGAATTGTCGAAAGTGTCGGGCCTGCATCCCTCCACCGCCCACCGCATTCTCAACGACATGGTCGTCACCCGCTTCGTCGACCGCGTCGAGCCCGGCACCTACCGGCTCGGCATGCGCCTGCTGGAATTGGGCAATGTCGTCAAAAGCCGGCTGTCGGTGCGCGAAGCGGCGCTCGACTTCATGCGCGCCCTGCACAAGAAAACCCAGCAGACCGTGAACCTGTCGGTACGCCAGGGCGACGAGATCGTCTACATCGACCGCGCCTTCTCGGAGCGCTCGGGCATGCAGGTGGTACGCGCGATCGGCGGACGCGGCCCGTTGCACCTCACCTCGACCGGCAAGCTGTTTTTATCGGTGGACGAGGCCAAGGCCATCCGCGCCTATGCCACGCGCACGGGCCTTGCCGGCCACAACAAGAATTCGATCACGGATCTCACCAAGCTCGAGCGCGAGCTGAGCCTGGTACGGGCGCGCGGCTATGCACGCGACAACGAAGAGCTGGAACTGGGCGTGCGCTGCATGGCCGCCGGCATCCATGACGACAGCGGCAAGCTGGTCGCCGGCCTGTCGATCTCGGCGCCGGCCGACCGCCTGCAGGACGAGTGGCTGGACGACCTGGTGCAGACGGCCGGGCAGATTTCGGCGACGCTCGGTTTCCGGGCCGCCTCGGTGGCCTGAGAAACCAACGCCATAAACGACAACGGCGCCCGCGGGCGCCGTTGTTTTTTTCTCCGTACAGGTCAGCGCTTTTGCAGCACGGCTGCCGCCGACACCGCAGAAAACGAGGCCGGGACGGCATCGCTGGTAGCGACCGGGCTCGCCGTCGGCCGGGTGATGCTGTCCGGCGCCAGCGCTTCCAGCCAGCGGCGCATGCGCCCGGCGTCGGCCGTACGCGACATCTTGCCCTTGGAATCGAGGAAGACCATGATCACGTTGCGGCCCTGGATCATCGCCTGCATCACCAGGCAGCGCCCTGCTTCGTTGATGAAACCGGTCTTCTGCAGGCCGATATTCCAGTCCGGCATGCGCACCAGGTAGTTCGTATTGTTGTAGCGCATAGGGCGGCCGCTGGCCTCCACCACCCAGTCCGGATCGGTCGAATACTGGCGCAGCAGCGGCTTCTGGTGCGCATACGCCACCAGTTTCGCCAGGTCGCGGGCGCTCGAGACGTTCTGGCTCGACAGGCCATTGGCGTCGACGTAGCGGGTGTCGTGCATGCCCAGTTCGCGTGCCTTGGCATTCATCGCCGCCACGAAGGCGCTGATTCCGCCGGGGTAGTTTCGTCCCAGGGCCGCCGCCGCACGGTTCTCCGAACTCATCAGCGCGATATGCAGCATATTGCCCCGTGTCATACGCGCGCCGACGGGCAGGCGCGAGCTGCTGAACTTGTGGCGGTCGACGTCGTCCTCGGAAATCGTGAGGACCTGGTTCATGTCCAGGTTCGCTTCGACCACGACCAGGCCGGTCATCAGCTTGGTGATCGAGGCGATCGGCAGCGCGACGTTGGCGTTCTTTTCGAACAGTACTTCCGAACTGTTCTGGTCCATCACGAAAGCCACATTCGAGGCCAGCGACAGCGGATCGCGCGTCTGGTTCAGGCCGGCCAGGTCGCCGACGGTGCGCGCCGCGGGGATCGCCAGCAGGGCCGGCGCGGCACGGCGGATCGTCTGGTAGACGACGCGGCGCTTGCCGTTGACTTTCACGACCCGGCGGATCAGGCGCGGGCGGTCCTCGGCGGCGGCAACGTTTGCCGCTTCCTCGCGCTTGCCCTTGCGGCCGGCCTTGGCCACGGGTTGTCTGGCGGCCCTCTTCTTGACCGCCTGGCGCTTCTGTTTGCTTGAAGCGGCCTGCGCGCCGGCACCGGCGCCGGCGGCCGACACGGGCTCGACGACGAGGAACAGCGAAACCAGGACAGACAACAGGAGCTTCAACATTTCTACTTCCTTTTTACGCGACCGATGAGGCATGAATGAGTGTATTCGCCTCCAACTCAACTGCAAGCGAATTTAACACCCTCGCGTCTATTTTGCCGCACAACAACGGACTGATGCACGATGCATGCGTGCTTGTGCGGCGATCTTTCTCAATTGTGTGACGGGCGCAACACCTTAATTTACAAAATGAACAAAGGTCGACAGCGGCTCGCGTTCGGTCACGAGCGAGTTCTCGATTTTTGAGGGATCGGCCCAGCCCAGCGCCATGCCGCACACGACCCGTTCGTTAGCCGGCAGGCTCAGCTGCTCGGCAATGATGCGGTGGTACTGGGTGAAGGCCGCCTGCGGACAGGTGTCCAGTCCACGTCCGCGCGCCGCCACCATGATGTTCTGCAGGAACATGCCGTAGTCGAGCCAGGAGCCCTGCTCCATGATGCGGTCGATGGTAAAAATCAGGCCGACGGGCGCATCGAAGAAGCGGAAGTTGCGCGCGTGCTGGGCCGCCATGCCGGCCTTGTCCTCGCGCGTGAGGCCGAGCAGGCTGTATAAATCCCAGCCGACTTTGCGGCGGCGGTCGATGAAGGGCGATACCCATTCGCGCGGATAGTAGGCGTATTCCTCGGTGTGCTGGCGCGACAATTCCGGACGCGTGTGCACGGCGAGGATGGCATCCGACAGCGCCGTCCGGGCCTGGCCGGTCAGCACATACACTTTCCAGGGCTGGGTGTTTGTGCCGGAGGGGGCGCGCGCCGCCACTTCCAGGATGCGCGCGATGTCGGCCTGCTCCACCGGCTTGTCGAGGAAGGCGCGGATCGAGCGGCGCGAGGTGATGGCGGCATCGACCGCCTCTTGTTGCTGGCTTGAGATCATGGAAGCTCCTTTTTCTTGACGACGAATGCGACGCCGGTGACGGCCACCACCATGCCCAGCAGTCCAAGCGGACTGAGCGACTCGCCGAACAGCAGCCAGGCCATGACGGCGGTGGTGGGCGGAGTCAGGTACAGGAGGCTGGTCACCTCGGTGGCATTGCTGCGGCGGATGAGTTTGAAGAGAAGGAAGATCGCGCCGATCGACAGCGCGAACACCGACCACAGCAGCGCGACGACGAAGTTGGTGTTCCACACTATTTTAGACAATGCCGGGTCCAACTGTTCGAAAACAATCGCGCATGGCAGCAGTGCGGCGACGGTGGCGGCGAACTGGATCACGGTGCCGGTGCGCAGGTCGAATTGCGGGCAGTAGCGGCGCTGGTACATGGTGCCGGCCGTGATCGACAGCAGCGCGAACAGGCAATACAGGATGGCGCGCGTCGACAATCCCGCCAGGTTGATCTTGGCCGCCACCACCAGGGCGACGCCGCCCAGGCCCAGCAGCAGGCCGAGCCACTGGCGCGGACGCACCCGCTCGCCGATCAGCGGCGCGGCAACTGCGGTCAAAATGGGCTGCATCCCGACGATCAAGGCCGACAGCCCGGCCGGCATGCCGATCTTGATGGCGCACCAAACGCCGCCCAGGTAGCCGGCCTGCAGCAGCAAGCCCGCGACCGCAACATGCTTGATGCGTCCACGCGGCCAGGGCGCGCCCGAGACCAGGACGATAGGCACCAGCACCAGCAGCACGCCGAGGCAGCGCAACAGGAGAAAGGTCAGCGGCGGCGCATACGGCAGGCCGAACTTGGCCACGATGAAGCCGGTACTCCAGAGGAAGACGAAGAAGGCGGGCACCAGCCAGCGGTGCTGCGTGGTGGTTGCGCCTGCGGTTGCGGTGGTGTCGGCCATGGTCTGATCAGTCGGGCGCCGGGACACCGGATGGCGTAGTGCGCGTTGACAAGTCTACCATGGGCGGCAAAACCCTTCCGCTCGCCGCCATGTTGCTCTTTCCTATGAAAAACGCATATAAAGTTGTCTCGAAGTATTTCTTCCGATGCAAGAGAACAACAATCGAAAATCGCATGGTGCGACGCACCAAAATAGCTTGACGCGGCTTCAAAAATGGGCAAAACTTGATTCTGTTGCGGTGCACCATTCAGATTCGCACCGGTTGTTAGCAGCATACCTTCCTATAACGTCTTGTTTGGAGATCCTCATGTTTGCAATCCCAGAGCAGTTCTCGAATGCCACCAAAGCCAATTTCGAAACCCAATTCGCCCTGTTTTCGTCGCTGACCGCGAAAACCTTCGAAAGCGTCGAAAAGCTGGTCGAGCTGAACCTCAATACCGCCCGCGCCACCCTGGCTGACAATTCGGCGACCGCTCGCCAGCTGCTGTCGGCCAAGGACCCGCAAGAGTTCTTCCAGCTGTCCGCCGCCCAGGCCCAGCCTGCCGCCGAGAAAGCCGTCGCCTACAACCGCCAGCTGGCCGCCATCGCCACCGCCAACGGCGCCGAGTTCTCGAAGGCCGCCGAAGGACAGATCGTCGAAGCGAACCGCAAGGTCATCGCCCTGGTCGACGAAGTGAGCAAGAACGCCCCTGCCGGTTCGGAGACCTTCGTCGCCGCCGTCAAGACCGCGATCAGCAACGCCAACGCCGGCTACGAGCAGTTCAGCAAGACCACCAAGCAGGCTGTCGAAGCCATCGAAAGCAACGTCAACGCCGCCGTGTCGCAGTTCTCGCAAGCTGCCGCCAAAGCGCCGGCTGCTGCCAACGCCGCTGCTGCTGCCGCTGCTTAAATTTTACTGGCCCGCTGCGCGCGGGGTGTAAAAAGAAGGGCCGCCCGATTACTCGGGCGGCCCTTTTCTTTGCTGCGTCAACACAATTCATACGGTGTACGCGTGGGCTCGAGAGCCCACCCTACGGTGCACAACGGTCAGTAGTTAGCGGTTGTGTAACGTAGGGTGGGCACTCGTGCCCACGCGTTTCAACACATGCATCGCGGCGCCGCATGCCCCTGCGCAATACGATGGATCATTCGCCGAGATACGCCGCCTGCACCCGCGGATCGTTCAGCATCGCCTGCGCATTCCCCGTCATCGTCACCAGGCCCGAGTCCATCACATACCCCCGGTGCGCCGCCTGCAGCGCCAATTTGGCATTCTGCTCGACCAGCAAAATGGTGATGCCCTGGGCAGACACGTCGCGAATGACTTCGAAAATTTTCTCGACCATGATCGGCGCCAGCCCCATCGACGGTTCGTCCAGCAGCAGCAAGGTCGGGTGGCACATCAGCGCGCGCGCCATGGCCAGCATCTGCTGCTCGCCGCCGGACAGGGTGCCCGCGAGCTGGCCGGAACGTTCCTTCAAACGCGGGAACACGCCGAACCATCTCTCGATATCGGCCGCGATCGCCGCCTTGTCGTCCCGCGTGTAGGCGCCCATCAACAGGTTTTCGTGGATCGTCATGCGGGTGAACACGCCCCGCCCTTCCGGCACCATGGCCAGCTTCTGCTGCACCAGGCGGAAGGATTGCGTACCCGCCAGGGGCTTGCCCAGATAGGACATCGTCCCTTCGACCTTGCAGGCCGGCAGCGTGCCGGTAATCGCTTTCAGCGTCGTCGTCTTGCCGGCGCCGTTCGCGCCGATCAGCGTAACCAGTTCGCCCTTGTTGACCTCGAGGTCGATGCCCTTCACCGCCTTGATGCCGCCGTAGGCCACCTTCAATCCAGCGATCTTCAGAATATTGTCGCTCATCAGTGAGCACCTCCCAGGTAGGCCGCGATCACCGCCGGATCCTTCTGGATCTCGCTTGGCGCGCCTTCGGCGATGCGCTTGCCGTACTCGAGCACGGTAATCCGGTCGCACAGGCCCATCATCAGTTTCACATCGTGTTCGATCAGGAGCACGGTCTTGCCTTCCGCCTTGATTTTGACCAGCAGCTCGCGCAGGGCCAGCTTTTCGGTGGCGTTCATGCCGGCCGCCGGTTCGTCCAGCGCCAGCAACTGCGGATCGGTGGCCAGGGCGCGCGCGATTTCCAGGCGGCGCTGGTCGCCGTAGGACAGGAATTTCGCCGTGCGGCCGGCGAACTGGCCGATGCCGACGAAGTCCAGCAACTCCTGGGCGCGTGCACGGATCGACGCTTCCTCGTCGCGCGCCGCCTTGTGGCGGAAGATGGCGCCGAACACGCCCTGCTTCGAGCGCACGTGGCGCCCGACCATGACGTTTTCCAGCGCCGTCATCTCGCCGAATAAACGGATGTTCTGGAAGGTGCGGGCGATGCCGGCCTTGGCTACCGCATGCGGTGCCGAGGGCGAATACGGTTTGCCGGCCAGCTCGAAACTGCCGCTGTCGGGCTGGTACAGGCCGGTGATGACGTTGAAGAAGGTCGTCTTGCCGGCACCGTTCGGGCCGATCAGGCCGACGATCTGGCCGGGCTGGATCTGGATGCCGACGTCGGTCAGCGCCTGCAGGCCGCCGAAGCGTTTGTTGACGCCGGAAATATTCAGGAGATAGTTGCTCATCGATGTAGGGCGCCTCAGACGGCCGCCGCCTCCTTTTCGTCGTCGCGCGCCAGCGCCGCATTCGGGCGCTGTTCCCGGTTCGGCGACGGCCACAGGCCTGCCGGGCGCACCAGCATGATGGCGACCAGCGCCAGGCCGTACAGCAGCTGGCGCAGCACCTCGGCTTCGATGATCACCTTGCCGAACATCGCCATCTGCGCCGGTTCGACCACGTGGCGCAGCACTTCCGGCAGGGCCGCCAGCAGCACGCCTCCCAGCACCACGCCCGGGATATGACCGATTCCGCCGAGCACCACCATCGCCAGCACGGCGATCGATTCGGTCAGCGAGAACGATTCAGGAGAAACAAAGCCCTGGAAGGCGCCGAACATCGCGCCGGCCACGCCGCCGAAGGAAGCGCCCATCGAAAAGGCGAGCAGCTTGACGTTGCGGGTATTGATGCCCATCGCCTTGGCCGCGATTTCGTCTTCGCGGATCGCGACCCAGGCGCGGCCCAGGCGCGAATGCTGCAGGCGGCTGGTAATGAAGATGGTTGCGATGCACAGCGCCAGGAACAGGAAGTAATAGGCGTTCACCGAAGGCATGCCGTAGCCGCCGATATACACCGTCGACTGTGAGCCCGCTTCGCCGGCGAGCGACACGCCGAAGATGCGGATCGGATCGATCATGTTGATGCCCTGCGGCCCGTTCGTGAAATTGATCGGGTCGTTCAGGTTGTTCATGAAGATGCGGATGATCTCGCCGAAGCCGAGGGTGACGATGGCAAGATAATCGCCGCGCAGTTTCAGCGTCGGCGCACCCAGCAGCGCGCCGAAGAATCCCGCCACCAGGCCGGCCAGCGGCACGATTGCCCACACCGACAGGTGGATGCCGTTTTGCTGGATGTCCGGGCCAAATAAGGCAATCAGGGATTCCCCGATCGCCGGATGGTAATTCACGACGGACTCGAGCAAGGCTGCAAACTGCGGCGACGAGAACAGGCCGGTGAGATAAGCGCCGACGGCGAAGAAGGCGATGTAGCCGAGGTCGAGCAGGCCGGCGAAGCCGACCACGATGTTCAGGCCGAGCGCCAGCATGATGTACAGGAGCGCGATGTCGATGATGCGCACCCAGGAATTGCCGTACTGGGCGGCAAAGAATGGGAAAGCCAGCATCAGGGCCAGCAGCAGGCCCATGGTGACATAGGCCTGGCGCTTGTTGTGGTGGACGTCGAAAGTAAGGAAGGCCATGACGAACTCCTCAGGCGCGGTCGGCCACGCGCTCGCCCATGATGCCGGACGGACGCAGGGTCAGGACCAGGATCAGCACCACGAAGGCGAAGATGTCCTGGTAATGGCTGCCGAGGAAGCCCCCGGTCAGGTCGCCGATATAGCCGGCGCCGAGCGCCTCGATGATGCCGAGCAGGAGGCCGCCGATCATGGCGCCGTAGATATTCCCGATCCCGCCCAGCACCGCGGCGCAGAAAGCTTTCAAGCCTGGCAGCACGCCCATCGTAAAGGTGATCGAGGCGTAGTTCGCGCCCCACATCACGCCGGCGACGGCCGCCAGCGCGGCGCCGATGGCAAAGGTGGCGACGATCACGCTGTTCGAATCGACGCCCATCAGGCCGGCCACGCGCGGGTTCTCGGCCACCGCGCGCATGGCTCTCCCCATCTTGGTGCGCTCGACCAGCAGCACGAGCCCCACCATGGCCAGCGCGGCGAGCACCAGCAGCAATACCTGGGTCTGCGAAATCATGGCACCGCCCAGCATGATCGGATCCGAGGACAACAGTTGCGGGAAAGGCAGCGGGCTGCGGCCCCACCACGGCATGGCCATGACGAAGGTCTGCAGCAGGATCGAGACGCCGATCGCGGTGATCAGCGGCGCCAGGCGCGGCGCGTTGCGCAGGCGGCGGTAGGCGATGCGTTCGATGAGGACATTCACCAGCATGGCGACGGGAATCGCGCCGAGGATGGCGATGGTGAGCTGGATGAAGCCCGGCAGGCCCGGGAAATGGTGTTCAAGCAGTTGCAGGATCGACAGGCCGACCATCGCCCCGATCATCAGGACGTCGCCATGGGCAAAATTGATGAGGTTCAGCACCCCGTAGACCATCGTGTACCCAAGCGCGACCAGTGCATACATGCTGCCTAGCACCAGCCCGTTGAGTATCTGCTGGACAAAAGTCTCCATCTTTTCCGCACCTCTATATTTCGATAACAAAAACGGCACCCCGAGAATCCCGAAGTGCCGCTCATTGGCCTGCCGCCGTTTCCATCGGCAAGGGAAAAACAGTTGCCGCTATAAACATTCCGAGCGTCGCCATCATAGCGAGCTTTTTGAAAAACTAACAACGGAAAGTTGTAGCAGCTCCTGTGTTATCGAATTATCAGCAAGACTTATGCCACCTCGCTGCGGGCGCCGTCCAACCCCTTCGGCAGCGGGAAAGTGACGTGCTCCTCCACGCCCTCGAGCGCACGCACGCTGGCCGCGCCCAGTTCCTTCAGGCGGTCGATGACGGCCTGCACCAGCACTTCCGGGGCCGAGGCGCCGGCGGTGAGGCCGATACGCTTTTTGCCGGCGATCCACTGGGGGTCGATCATGTCGGCCTGGTCGATCATGTAGGCAGGCGTGCCCAGCTTGTCGGCCAGCTCGCGCAGGCGGTTCGAGTTCGAGCTGTTCGGGCTGCCGACCACGATCACCACTTCCACCTGCGGCGCCATGAACTTCACGGCTTCCTGGCGGTTGGTGGTGGCATAGCAGATATCGCCCTTCTTCGGCTCCATGATGTTCGGGAAGCGCGCTTTCAGGGCCGCGATGATCTCGGCGGTGTCGTCGACCGACAGCGTGGTCTGCGAGACATAGGCCAGCAGGTCGGGATTGGCGACCTGCAGCTTCGCTACGTCCTCGACGGTTTCGACGAGGTGCATGCCCTCTTCCGCCTGGCCCATCGTGCCTTCGACTTCCGGATGGCCGTCGTGGCCGATCATGACGATTTCGGCGCCCTGCTTGCGCATCTTCGAGACCTCGACGTGCACTTTGGTCACGAGTGGACAGGTGGCGTCGAAGATCTTGAGGCCGCGCGATTCGGCTTCCTGGCGCACGGCTTTCGAGACGCCGTGGGCCGAGAACACCAGGGTGTTGCCGGCCGGAACATCGTCGAGATCTTCGATGAAGATCGCGCCCTTGTTGCGCAGGTCTTCCACCACGAATTTGTTGTGGACAATCTCATGGCGTACGTAGATCGGCGCGCCGAACTGCTGCAGGGCGCGTTCGACGATCTCGATGGCACGGTCGACACCGGCGCAAAAGCCGCGCGGCTGGGCAAGCAGAATCTCGTTTTCCACGTTTTCCATAGTATTCCTGTTACAGGACCGAAATCAGTTTCACTTCGAAATGCAGATCCTGGCCGGCCAACGGATGGTTGAAGTCGAACAGGGCGGCATCGTCGCGCATCTCGCGCAGCATGCCGGCAAAGCGGCCGCCGCCCGGTGCGGCGAAGTCGACCAGGTCGCCCGCCTTGTAGTCGGCGTCGGGCACCGAATTCTCGTCGAGCGTCGCTTTCGAGACCCACTGGATCAGCTCGGGATTGCGGTCGCCGAAACCTTCGGCGGCAGTCAGGGTGAAGGTTTTATGCTCACCCTCGGCCATGCCGAGCAGGCGTTCTTCGAGGAAGGGAGCGAGCTGGCCCTGGCCCAGCATCAGCGTGGCCGGGTTGGTGCCGAAGGTCGTGACGATGTCGGTACCGTCCGCGCCGGCAAGGCGGTAGTGCAGGGTCAGGTAGGCCGATTCGGTGACGACAGCAGGGGAAGCGTTGGACATGTTATTTGTTGTGGCGGGCAAACCGCTATTGTAAGGCCTTAGGCCTTTTCCCGCCTCCGGGCGCTGCTGTTTTCGGCACTCGTTGCGACTGGAAAAATCGTTTTTGCCCGGACTGTCGCGTCCGCACATCGACATGATGATGATGAGCAAACAATTGCATGCGCCTGCGTTCACGCGGGGGCACGCTGCGTCAATAGTGCTAAGGTCGATCGTGTTTCCCACAAGCAATCCCTTAACTACCCAGGAGCAAATCATGGTATCGATGGAATCCGAACTGGTGTATGCAGGCTTTTGGCAACGCGCTGGCGCTTATTTCCTTGACGGTCTTCTTATCTACCTCATCATCTATCCTTTACTGCTGATGGTGTATGGCATAAGCTACCTGGAGGACCCGAATGCCTACTGGGGCCCCATGCAACCGCTGATTTCCTACGGTGTCGCACCTGTCCTGATCCTGCTGTTCTGGATGCACAAGTCGCGCACGCCGGGAAAAATGGCCATTGCCGCCACCATCGTCGACGCGCGAACGGGCGCAAAACCGAGTACGAAACAATTCCTGCTTCGCTACTTCGGTTACTTGCTGTCCACGTTGCCGCTCTTCCTTGGCTTTCTCTGGGTCGTGTTTGATGGACGCAAGCAAGGCTGGCACGACAAGCTTGCCGGCACCGTGGTCGTGCGGCGCAAGGCAGGCGCGTCGGACCCGGTACGCTTCGAAGGAGCGGCGCCCAAAACGACGGCCTGAGGCGCCCTGTTCCAGACGGACCAGCTCCTGTCTTTCCCCGATAATCCCCGCATCCTCCTTTGCGACAGCGGAGCATCCATGGCATCGATAGCCGTGGATGCTCCGCCGTTCCGTTCACGCCGCCATTATTTACCGATCGTTCCAGAATAATTGTTGACCGACCGTTCCAGAATTGGCAGAATAGGCTGTCAATGCAACCAACTGGATCGATCACATGGCACGACCGCGGAATTTCACGGAAGACGCCGTCCTGGCCCAGGCCGCCGACCTGTTTGCCCGCCTTGGCTACAACGCGGCATCGATCGACGACTTGCTGGCGGCAACCGGCCTGCAGCGCGGCAGCCTGTATAAAGCCTTCGGCTCGAAACGCAACCTGTTCGAGAAGGTGCTGGCGGGCGCGCTCGCCCCGGGCTGGACCGCCAGGCCCGCCGCGGTCGACCTCCTGATCGTCGCATTGAAAGAGCTGGTCCCGGATGACGCGCCGATTGCCGGGCTGTGCCGGCAGGCGATCGCAGAATCGGGGCCCGAGACCGCGCACCTGCTCGGGGCGCGGCTACTGGAACACCTGAACTGAAAGGAAGGTCATGCCCGTACTCGAACTGACGAAGGACGAACTGGTGGTGCGCCTGAGCGCATGGGAGGCGGTGGCTTCGGTCCACCGGAGCATCCGCATTCCGCTCGCGAACGTGCGCGGCGCTACCGCCGACGAGGGCTTTCGCGGCCGTGAGCTCGGCCTGCGCGCGCCCGGGACGGGTTTGCCCGGCGTCCTGCACGCCGGCACCTTCTACAAGGATGGCGACCGGCAGTTCGTCTTCATCGGCCCCAACACCCATCCAGTCGTCATCGAACTGGCCAACGAAAAGTGGAACCGCATCGTGCTCGGCGTCGAGGATGCGCGCCGCACGGCGGCCGAGGTGAGCAGCGCCGTTCAGCGGTAACCCGCCTGAGCCGCGCATTCATTGCGCCCCGCCCTGCATTGATGCTACCGTTGGCGCCGCGGCCACTTCCGGCCGCGTTTCCTGGAGCATGATAGTGGTCGATGACACCCAATATGAATACGCCGGCTTCTGGGCCCGGGTCGGAGCCGCACTGATCGATACGATCCTGGTGTCGTTTCTCACGATACCGCTGGTGCGCATCATATATGGCGGCGACGACACGAGCGCGCTGCCGTTTCGGGGACCGGCCGACATCCTCATTTCCTTCGTGCTGCCGGCCCTTGCGGTCGTTGTCTTCTGGGTTGCACGCGGCGCGACGCCGGGCAAGATGGCTATCTCCGCCCAGGTCGTCGACGCCCGCACCGGCAACAAACCCAGTACAGGCCAGGCGATCGGTCGCTATCTCGGCTACTACGTCTCGACCATCCCCTTTGGCCTGGGCCTGATCTGGGTCGCCTTCGATCCGAAGAAACAGGGATGGCACGACAAGCTGGCCGGCACGGTCGTCATCCGGCGCAAGGGCGGAGCGGTCCAGCCGGTCAGTTTCGAGCGCGCCACGAAGGACAAGGCCGTCTAGCCGCCAGCCTGCCGCACCTCAGCGGCAGATCAGAACCGCATCTTTTCCGATGCCCATAATCGGCCCTCCCCTTGACTACTGAGGAGCGCTATGGGCATCAACGATTGGCCGGAACAGGACCGGCCGCGCGAACGGCTGGCGCGCGAAGGATCGGCCGCCTTGTCGAACGCCGAATTGCTGGCAATTTTTCTGCGCGTCGGCGTACGCGGGCGCAGCGCGGTTGAACTCGGCAGCCACATGCTGGAACACTTCGGCTCGCTGCAGCGCCTGCTGCACGCGACGCCCCAGGAATTCTCGCAGGTACACGGCCTCGGGCTGGCCAAGTACGCGCAACTGCAGGCGGTGATGGAATTGTCGCGCCGCGCGATCTCGGAACAGTTTTTCAGACAAGCGCTGTGTTCGCCCGACGTGGTGAAAGCCTATTTGCGCGGCAAGTTCGGCTTGCAGCCCTACGAATCCTTCGTCGTCCTGTTCGTCGACGTCAAGAACCGCCTGATCGACGCCCAGGAAATGTTCAAGGGGACCCTCACCCACACCAGCGTCTATCCGAGGGAAGTCGTGATGGCGGCATTACGCCGGAATGCGTCAGGCGTGATGCTGGCGCACAACCATCCTTCCGGCATGCCGGAACCGAGCGAAGCCGACCTGGCGCTCACGCGTGCCTTGACTGGGGCGCTGGCCCTGATCGACGTGCGCGTGCTCGACCATTTTGTGGTGGCGGGGACACAGGTGCATTCCTTCGCCGAGCACGGCCAGCTTTGAGTTCATCGTTCAATTACCTGCGCCAAAACAAGGCCCTGGCGACGATCTTACAATTGTTAAATTGAAGCACATAAGTAAGACACAATTGTTTTTCGCAAGTGATTGATTCCGCGACGGTTTTCACGCTATACTCTCGTTTTTCCGAATTCGGAAGTTTATCTTTAAGGAGTGCGCTATGGCACGTGTCTGCCAAGTTACTGGCAAGGGACCGATGGTTGGCAACAACGTCTCCCACGCAAACAACAAAACGAAACGCCGTTTCCTGCCTAACCTGCAGAACCGTCGCATCTACGTCGAATCCGAAAACCGTTGGGTCTCGCTGCGTTTGTCGAACGCCGGCCTGCGCGTCATCGACAAGCTGGGCATCGACGCCGTTCTGGCCGACATGCGCGCTCGTGGCGAAAAAGTCTAATTAGGGAGCTATCATGGCAAAAACTGGCCGCGACAAAATCAAGCTGGAATCGACCGCAGGTACCGGTCACTTCTACACCACCACCAAGAACAAGCGCACGATGCCGGCGAAGATGGAAATCATCAAGTTCGACCCGAAAGCACGCAAGCACGTTCCGTACAAGGAAACCAAGATCAAGTAATTGGTCCTGGAGCTGTACAAGAAAAGCCGCCCACGCAAGTGTGCGGCTTTTTTGCTTATGTGCCCGTTTATGCACCACGCGTGACAATTGGTGCATTTTTAGCAAATAGCAAAGCATATACTGATCGGGTCCAAACCCGACAATACCTTTGCCATGCGTTGCCTCCACGCTCTCCGCCCCCTTGCCCTGGCCGCCCTGCTGCTACCGGCCTGCGGCGTGAACGCGGTGGAACCGGTTGTCGCGCCCTACCCGAATACCGAGGGCTTCGGGGTGGAATTCTCGAAGAGCGAAGACTGGTACCAGCAATGCATGCGCGTCGCTCGGCTGGCCCTGCCCCCGGCGCCGCTTGCCGGCAACCAGCGCTGCAAGGCCACCGACCTGTACTACCTGAAACGCGACCAGGCAAGCACCTCGAACGGCGAATGGCAGCAGGTCCGCGCATGTGCCGAAGCCAGCGGCGACGACGCCGTATTGATGATGCTGTACGCGAACGGCTACGGCGTGGCACGCGACGCCGGCCGCGCCATCCACCACGCCTGCCGGCTCGACGCGGCGAAAGCGGAAATGGAAGCACGCATCTCCTACCTGGCGTCCGGAGCGGCAGCAGACGACAGCCACCCCTTCGACCTGTGCGACCACATTACGAGCGGGCGTATGGGAGCGGTGTGCGCCGGCATCGGCGCAGGGCGCGCCGACCGGATCCGTCACGCACGGCTCGAGCGTTTCGCCACCGGCTTGCCGGCGCAGGCACGCGCGCCGTTCGCGCGCCTGCGCGCAGCGGCCAAGGCTTTTACGCGCAAGACGGCCGACGAAGCAGACATGAACGGCACAGGCGCCGCGGGATTCGCGCTGCAGGACATGGGGCGCCGCGATGAGGAATTCATGGAGACGCTGCTGAAAGCAGCCAGCGGCGCGCTCCCGCGCGCAAGCGCGGCCCAACTCGCGCAACTCGACCTCCAGCTGAATGCCATCTACCGGGAGCTGCTGGGCAAACCTTCCGAAGACAAGGGTCATCCGGAGCGTCTCGGCGACTCCACGGTGGCGCGCGAGGATGTCCGCAGCACCGAACGCGTCTGGCTGGCCTACCGCGATGCCTGGAAGCCCTTTCTTGCCGCCGCGCGCCTGCCGGTCGACCTGATCTCGGTCCAGGCCGCGCTGACGCGCCAGCGCATCGCGCAATTGAAGAGAATCTAGCGTACAAAGAGAATTGAAAACAAAAAAAGGCTCCCGAGGGAGCCTTTTCTACTTGGAATTTCGACGCTTATGCGTAGCTGCGCAGGCGCAGCGAGAATTCCTGCAGCGACTTGATGCCCGAGGCCTCGGCGCGTGCGCACCAGTCCTGCAGCTGGTGCAGCAGCTGGTCGCGGGTCGAGTGCGAACGTTCCCAGATCGCGCCCAGTTCCACGCGCATCTGGTGCATCGTCTCCAGCGCCTTGCTGTGCTTGAAGAGCTCGATCAGCTGTTCTTTTTGCGACAGTTCCAGCTTGGCCGGCTCGCGCTGCAGCAGTTTGCGAGAAGACTTCAGGAAACGCTTTTCCAGCTCGGCCTTGTCCTTCAGGTGTGCCAGCTCTTCGTGGAAAGCGTGCTTCACGGACTTGGCATACTTCGCCATCACGTCGTAACGGTTGGTGATCACCGACTGCAGCGTGTCGAGGTCGGCCACCGTTTTGCTCTTCGTGAACTTCGGCTCGGGAGCGACTTTCTTCACTTTGGCCAGGCCCAGCATTTCCAGGGCACGGATATAGCCCCAGCCGAGGTCGATTTCATACCATTTGCTCGACAGCTTGGCCGAGGTGGCATGGGTGTGGTGGTTGTTGTGCAGTTCTTCGCCGCCGATCAGGATGCCCCATGGGAAAACGTTGGTGGCCGCATCGCTGCAATCGTAGTTGCGGTAACCCCACCAGTGACCCAGGCCATTGATGATGCCGGCTGCCGTGATTGGAATCCACAGCATCTGGATGGCCCAGATGGTGATGCCGATGACGCCGAACAGGACAAAGTTAATCACCAGCAGCGCGGCGACACCGAACCAGCTGTACTTGGTGTACAAGTTGCGCTCGATCCAGTCGTCCGGGGTGCCGTGGCCATATTTCGCCATCGTTTCCAGGTTCTTGCTCTCGGCACGGTACAGTTCCGCGCCTTCCAGCAGCACTTTCTTGATGCCGCGGGTCACCGGGCTGTGCGGATCTTCCTCGGTATCGCATTTCGCGTGGTGCTTGCGGTGGATGGCCGCCCATTCCTTCGTCACCTGGCCCGTGGTCAGCCACAGCCAGAAGCGGAAGAAGTGGCTCGGGATCGCGTGCAGTTCCAGCGCGCGGTGTGCCTGGTGGCGGTGCAGGTAAATCGTCACGCTGGCGATCGTGATGTGCGTCACGATGAGCGTGTACAGAACGACTTCCCAGCCGCTCAGGCCGACGAGGCCGGTATTCAGGAATTCCAGAACGGAATGCAGGATGTTGCTAAAGCTCATTAAGGCTCCAAAGTGATTGCTTGTCTAAAGCACGCCGTCTTTTCTGGGAGAAGGTCGCGAAGGACTGGCCGCACGGACCGGTTCGCCGGACGCGGGCTCGTCAAGCACGCATTCTACGCACTTCCAGTGACGCACGGCACGACGAACGCATTAAAACGTGTATGAGCGCGAAATGTGCGCCACATCCTTGCCAGATGTGTATTAAAGCGAGGGGATTTGTGGCGGTAAACCCAAACGGATGGCGCCGGAATGCACCAGGGAGTAAATATTTTTGTTGACTGCAGAGATCACACTGCCGGTGCCCTTCTCCGGATCGACAATCGAAAAGCCCAGTTCCAGTTCGTAACCCGTAGGCCCGAAGGCATTCAGCTGCACCGCCGGCGCCGGGTCCTCGATCACGCGTTCGACATGGTCGGCCTGGCGCACCAGCAGGTCCATGACCTCGTTCAGGTCGCTGTCGTAGGCGACGATGACGCGGGTCGTCAGGCGCACGGCCTTGTTGGTGCCGGCCTGGTTGAGCACGACGCCGGTGATCAGCATTTCGTTCGGCAGCAGGGTTTGCGTGCCGTCGAGCGCTTGCAGGACCGTCGTGCGCGTATTGATGCGCGCCACACGGCCGGCATACTTGTCGACCGTGATCGGGTCGCCGATCGACAGGCTGCGTTCGAGCAAGATGATGAAGCCCGACACATAGTTACTGGCAATCCTCTGCATGCCGAGACCGAGACCGACGCCGAGGGCACCACCGAAGACCGACAGCACGGTCAGATCGAGGCCGACCAGGTTCAGGCTGACCAGTACCGAGACCAGGATCAGCAGCGCCCGGCCCATGCGCGCCAGCACGACGCGCGATGAGGTGTGCAAGCCTTCCAGGCCCATCAGCCGCTCTTCGAGCGCGGCGCCGGCCCACAGGGCCAGCATCATCAGCACGACGATCGAGACGAGGCCCTGCAGGATATCGAGCAGGGTAGCCCTGTGTTTGCCGACACCGATCGGCAGGACTTTGCTGTCAAGGAATTGGATGATGTCCGGCCACATGCCGGTCAGGTAGAGCGCAACGCCCACCCACACCAGCAGCGCCAGGATTTTTTCAAAGGTCTTGAGTGCATTGCCTAGGGGACCATGCCGCGCAAACACCCGGCGCAGCAGGTAAAACACGATGCGGATCAGCGCCATCGAGGTAAACAGCGGCAGCGCCACGCGCAGCAGGTGCACGCTTTGATGCCGCTGCAGGGCGATTTTCGCGCCCCAGATCAGGGCCGCGATCAGGAGCGGCGCCACCACCCGGCCGAAGCCTTCGACGCCGAGGCGGCGGAAGGCGTTCTGCGTATCGTATTCATGCAGCCAGCTGCGCCGGATGAAGTGGGCGAGCAGCAGGCCGAGCAGGATTGCGCCCACGAGGGCCAGCGCCTGCCACAGGATGCGCGGGTTGCTGATGTCTTCCAGCAGGTCCTGTAGCAGGTCGGTTAACGGCATCTGGGCGCGGCTCCTTGTTTACTCTTCAGCGGCCGCATCTTCGGCAACGGCGGTCTCGGCTTTCGGCTTTTTCGGCGCCATCGGCTTACGCTCCAGCACGGCGGCAAAGAAGCCGTCGGTGCCATGCTTGTGCGGCAGGAGTTTCAGGTACTGGTCCATCTCGAGATCGATCTTCTGCTCGGCCAGCACCTTGCTCATCGGCACCAATTCGAAGTCCGGATGCGAGGCAAGGAATTGCTCAACGATAAAATCGTTCTCTTCGTTCAGCAGCGAGCAGGTGGCGTACACCAGGCGGCCGCCGCCCTTGAGCAGGCGCGCGGCGCCGTCCAGGATCGAGGCCTGCTTTTCCTGCATTTCCGCCACGGCGCTTTGCGGCTGGCGCCACTTGACGTCCGGGTTGCGGCGCAGGGTGCCGAGGCCCGAGCATGGGGCGTCCACCAGCACGCGGTCGATCTTGCCGGCCAGGCGCTTGATCTTGGCATCGCGCTCGTGCGCGATCAGGACCGGGTGCACGTTCGACAGGCCGCTGCGCGCCAGGCGTGGCTTCAGCTTCGACAGACGCTTTTCCGAGACATCGAAGGCATACAGGCGGCCGGTGTTGCGCATCGTCGCGCCCAGGGCCAGCGTCTTGCCGCCGGCGCCGGCGCAAAAGTCGACCACCATCTCGCCACGGCGCGCGGCCAGGATCTGGGCCAGCACCTGGCTGCCCTCGTCCTGCACCTCGATCGCGCCTTCCTTGAACAGCGGCAGGTTCTGCAGCGTCGGCTTTTTCTTGATGCGCAGGCCGAGCGGCGAGTACGGCGTCGGCTCGGCAACGATCGGCGCTTCGGCCAATTTCGCGATGACCTCGTCCCGATTGGCCTTGATCGAATTGACGCGCAGGTCCAGCGGCGCCGGCGTGTTCAGCACGGCCGCCAGTTCCTTCGCCTCGGACTCGCCATACTGGGCGACGAGCTTGTCGTACAGCCACTGCGGCATGTTGGCCTGGGCCAGCGGCGGCAACAGGGAGCGGTCGATTTCCTTGATGCGGGTGAGGAACTCGGTCTCATCCTCGTGCAGGCCGCTGAGCGACTCGATCCCGGCCGTTTCCGCCAGGCCCATCAAGGCCAGGCGGCGCATCGAGGGCGTGCCGCCGGTGCCGCCGAAATCGGTGAAGAAGGTTTTGTTGCGCAGGACGGCATACACCGCTTCGGCGACGACGCCGCGCTCGCGCGAACCGAGACGCTGGTGGTCCTTGAAATAACGCGACAGGGTGACGTCGGCCGGGGCCGTAAAACGCAAGATCTCGCGCAATACCTCTTCGGTACTGCCGAGAATTGCTGGTGGCAATCTCATGAAAATCCTTGATTAACTACTGAATGACTGATGGGTCGGCGAGACGCGCGTCCAGGACGCGCACTTCGCCATGTTCGATACGCAGCCTGTCCTCGACGAACAGGCGCACGGCATACGGGTAGAGCTTGTGTTCCTCGACCAGCACGCGCGCGGCGAGCAGGTCTTCGGTATCGCCCGGCAGCACGGGAACGCGCGCCTGGGCGATGACCGGACCGTGGTCCAGCTCGGCGGTGACGAAATGCACCGTCGCGCCATGTTCCGCCACTCCGGCCTCGAGCGCCTGGCGGTGCGTCGCCAGTCCCGGGAATGCCGGCAGCAGTGACGGGTGGATGTTCAGCATGCGCCCGGCGTAATGTTCGACGAAGGGGCTGGTCAAAATCCGCATGAATCCGGCCAGCACCACGAGGTCGGGCGCAAAACGGTCGATTTCCTGCTGCAGGGCGGCGTCGAACTCGGCGCGGCTCGCAAATTCCTTGCTTGGAACCACGGCGGTCGGGATGCCCCGGGCTTGCGCAAAGCCCAGTCCCGCAGCATCGGGCCGGTTGCTGATCACTGCCGCGATCCTGGCCGGCCACCCTTCCGACTGCGCGGCGCGGACGACTGCTTCCATGTTGCTGCCGCGGCCGGAGATGAGGATGACGATGTTTTTCATAGCGCGCATTGTACCGCAAGCCCCCATGCCGACGAGAGCCTGGGCATGCCGGCAGCGACTACCGCGGCGCCGTCAGGTCGACTTCGAAGGAATAGAAAACGCGGAACGGGACTTTCTTTTCGGCCCAGAATTCGGCGGCGTCGCGGAACACGTCGAGCAGGGTCTCGCGTGCCTCCTTGTCGAATTTCTGGGTACTCGGCAATTGCTCGAGTACGACCAGGAAGCCCGGCTGGGGACCGGCCTCGGCTACCGTATTCGTCAGGCAGTTGCGCAGGGCATCGAAGTTCTTGCTGCAGGGCTTGGGGAAATAGAAGTTCTCGCCGATGCGGGCGCACACCTGTTGCTTGGTCAGCGTGTTCGCGCAATGCGCGTACAAGAAATGGTGGCCCAGTCGCGCCGCTTCCTCCTGCAGTTCCGGCACACGGTAGGCGCGAATGGACTGCACAAGATTGGACGGCACTCTCATCAACATACTCATTTTTCCCTCAAGTCGACCTTGGTGTGTGGTTCGAATCGCCGGGCCATTCACCAATGCGCGCCCGGTTGGTAACGCCGCTCTCCTAAATCGTTTCCACGCGCCAATAACCCTGAGTGTGTAAGGGTAACGTTTTGTAGTACCCGAAGCAACCCGAATGTGCTCAAGCGGCGCAAATTCGAAAGAAACTGCCGCTTTTCGGGCCGAATCAGGGCTCTTTTACGTGTTTTGCCATTCTGTCGCCCTTGGGCTGGTAGATGCATCCCTGTTACATTTTGTTGCCACACAGATCGTTTAGATGGACCTGGCGCGTTTAACATACATGGGTGGAAGTGATTTAGAGCGCCTGACAAAACCTTCAGGGCAAGACGCTGCAACGCAGACATGGAGGTTTTGTTAGGTGCTCGACTCTAATTGAAGCACCTACGACGAGGTTCTATATGAATATGCAAACCAAACTGATGATTTCCGCCCTGGGACTGTGCGCGCTACCGCTCGCCCAGGCTGCGCAATTCGAAGACTTCGGCCGCGTGGTGCGCGTACAGCCGCGCGTCGAACAGATCCGCCAGCCACGCCAGGAATGCCGTACCGAGTACCAGCAGGTGCCGGTCCAGCAGCAGCGCGGCAGCGGCGGCTCGGTGGTCGGCGGCATCGCCGGCGCCCTGCTCGGCAGCCAGGTCGGCGGCGGCAACGGTAAGGTCGCGGCGGCAGCCGCCGGTGCGATCGCCGGCGCCATGGTGGGCGACCGCGTCGAAAACAACGGCCGCCAGGATTACAACGGCGTCCAGGAACAGGCCGTGCGCCAGTGCCGTACCGTCGACGCCTTCGAACAGCGCACCACCGGCTACGACGTGACCTACGAATACCGTGGCCAGAACTACACCAGCTTCATGCAGCGCGATCCGGGCAACCGTATCCGCCTGAATGTGTCGGTCGAGCCGGCCCAGTACTGATCTGTTTGTTATCGGAACGGAGGACGCCCCCTCCTTCTCCGTTTCGCCCTCTTCCCGTTGCGCTTGCGCAGCGGGAACCCCTCCCCCGATAATAGGACGATTCAACCAGGTCGCCCTATGCTCATCAAACGCAAGTCCATCGAACAAGCCGAATCCTCGCGCCGCCCCGCGCGCAAACCCAAATTCGCACCCGTGACGCTGTCCGAACAGGACGGCGTTCGCTATCTCCACTTCGGCACCGAATGGGTGCAAGGCGCCATGCGCATCCGCAAGCCCGACTGGCCGGAACTCGAGTACGCCCAGCAGATGATGGCCTGGATGCTGTTCCTCGATTCTCCCCGTCACATCGTCCAGCTCGGCCTGGGCTCGGCCACGCTCACCAAATACTGCTACCGCCAGTTCCCTGAAGCGCAGGTCACGGCCGTCGAACTCAATCCGTCGGTCATCGCGATCTGCAACACGATGTTCAAGCTGCCGCCGCAGGACGAGCGCCTGCAGATCCTGGAAATGGACGCGCTCGATTTCGTCGAGGATCCGGAGCATCACGGCCGTTTCGACGTGCTGCAGTGCGACTTGTACGACGCCACCGCGCGCGGCCCCGTGCTCGACACGCCCGAGTTCTACGCCGCCTGCAACGACTGCCTGACGGACCGGGGCATCATGACGGTCAACCTGTTCGGCGACCACCCGAGCTACAACAAGAACATCAAGGCGATGAAGTTCGCGTTCGACCACGTGATCTGCCTGCCGGAAGTGCATGACGGGAACGTCGTCGCACTGTGCTTCAAGACCCGGCCGGCACTCGACAACGCGGCGCTGGCTGCACGCGCGGCGCAGATTGTCGCCGCCACCAAGTTGCCGGCCAAGTCGTGGGTCAAGGGTATCGAGGCATCCCGGTAACAGCGAAACGAGGGAACATGAACGCCAACGCACCGCAATCCGCTTCCCTCCCCCGCAGTCCCGCACGGCCACGCCGGCTCGACCTGCAAGCCATTTTCTCGTGGCTGCTGGCTGATGGCATTGTCGAGAAAGACAAGGTGAAGGCGCAGTTCGCCCAGGCCCAGGCCATCCTGAAGAACGCGGTCGGTTCGATGCACCCGCTGACCGCCGTGGCCCAGTGCAAGCTGCTCTCGCACCAGCCGCCGCACCGCCTGCTGACGCTCGACGTCTTGAGCGAATGGTGCGCGGCGAAGGTCGGCCTGCCCTTCATCCGCATCGATCCATTAAAAATCGATTTCACCAAGGTGGCCGACGTAATGTCGGCCAGCTATGCGGCACGCTTTAACATCCTGCCGCTCGACATCAGCGCGACGACGCTGACGGTGGCCACCGCCGACCCGTTCGCCACCGAATGGGAAGCCGAGATCGCCAAGGTGGCGCGCCGCCGCATCGAACTGGTGCTGGCGAACCCACTCGATATCGCGCAATACATTTCCCAGTTCTTCAGCCTGGCGAAATCCATCCGCGACGCCAGCAAGACCAGCGCCCAGGATCTCGCACTGCGCAGCAACTTCGAGCAACTGGTCGAACTGGGCAAGGCGAACAAACAGTTCGACGCGAACGACCAGCACATCGTCAACATCGTCGACTGGCTATGGAGCTACGCCTTCGAGCAACGCGCGTCGGACATCCACCTCGAGCCGAAGCGCGACATCGCAGTCATCCGTTTCCGCATCGACGGTGTGCTGCACCAGGTCTACCAGGTACCCGCCGCCGTGATGCTGGCGATGACGGCGCGCATCAAGCTGCTGGGCCGGATGGACGTCATCGAAAAGCGCCGCCCCCAGGACGGCCGCATCAAGACCCGTACCGCCGCCGGCCAGGAAGTCGAGCTGCGCCTGTCGACCATGCCGACCGCTTTCGGCGAAAAACTGGTGATGCGTGTTTTCGATCCGGAAGTGGTCGTCAAGACCCTGCCCGAACTCGGCTTTCCGCCGGACGACGCCGCACGCTGGGATGCGCTGACGAACCGTCCGCACGGCATCATCCTCGTCACCGGACCGACGGGTTCCGGCAAGACGACGACGCTGTACACGACCCTGAAAGCGCTGGCGACGAACGAGGTGAATGTCTGCACAGTGGAAGATCCGATCGAGATGGTCGAGGCCTCGTTCAACCAGATGCAGGTGCAACCCGGCATCGACCTCTCCTTCGCGGACGGGGTGCGCGCCCTGATGCGCCAGGACCCGGACATCATCATGGTCGGCGAGATCCGGGACCTGGCCACCGCCGAGATGGCGATCCAGGCGGCGCTGACCGGCCACCTCGTGCTCTCGACGCTGCACACCAACGACGCCCCATCGGCCGTGATGCGCCTGCTGGAACTGGGCGTGCCCGATTACCTGCTGGAAGCAACGCTGATCGGCGTCATGGCCCAGCGCCTGGTGCGCACCCTGTGCCCGGACTGCAAGGCCCCGAATGGCGAGCTGAGCGACGACGTCTGGCAAAGCCTGGGCGGTGCGTGGAACTTGCCGAAGCCGGCGACGGTCTATCGTCCCATCGGCTGTCCCGAATGCCGCCAGACGGGCTATCGCGGCAGGACCGGGCTGTATGAATTGCTGACGGTCTCCGATGAATTCACGCGCCGCATCGGGGACGCGGCCGACCTGGCTGGGTTGCGCCAGCAGAGCATCCTTGACGGCATGAAGCCGCTGCGCATCGCCGGCGCGATGAAGATCATCGAGGGCGCGACGACGGCCGAGGAAGTGCTGAAGGTGACGGCGGCGTTGTCGGTTTCCTAGGGCTTCGCCAGTTGGCACTAGCGCAAACACAAATCGCCGGCTATAATGCTGCCTCTTTCGGGTCGTTAGCTCAGCTGGTAGAGCAGCGGACTTTTAATCCGTTGGTCGCAGGTTCGAATCCCGCACGGCCTACCACGAATTTGCTGTAACAATGAAGGCGTCATGAGTGATCATGGCGCCTTTTTTGTTTTGCGCCGCGTCTTTTCAAAAACCTCCCAGGCCCCTGTAGCTCTATCAGAGTGATCTTACAGAGCCTATTCCCAATCGAACTTCTCGATATAAAGATTTAATCCACATCGAGTCATGCAGTCGCAACTATTTGGGCCTACGTTCCTGTTTGACGAATTGAGTCAACGACAGAATCCCATAGCAGAATAGCCTGTTTTTCTGAAATCTCGGTCTTTGTTGGACGTCCGTCTTCAAGGGGCTGCGCAGTTTCGAACGCAACCGTCAGGCTCGGGGTTGTTTTCCCTGGTGTATTGCGCATCGTCTCCAAGCTAAACTGAATTTTTTTTCCGTCGGGTTCGTCACTGACCTTAGCCCAACCCAACCACTCTTGTGTACGCATACCTGCTACAGATCTTTCTCTTGCACGCAATACCGTGTGATCAACATCGAAAATTGTTAACAAGGAGTTGGGTCCAGACATTCTAGCAAGAAGTGGTACATGTTCATCTGGACTATAAGTATCTACATCAAATTCGAAGTCAGCTCCCTTACCGTTTCGAAAAAGGTAGTTCCCCTTTTCCACCTTGAAATCGCCCCTGATTCCGATCCGCCCCAAACAAAAACCTGCCGAACCTTCCATCTTGTTATTGCTGATTCTCTCCAGAAATTTCGAGAGACGATCTTCCGCCTCCAAATATTGCCCATGAAAGGAATCGTAACGCACGGTCACCATAACTGTCCCCGCCAAGAGAATAACTTCGCTCACGTAAGCATCTTCAATCTCCTGTACGCGAAATAACGTGGCGTTTTCGTTTAATTTCCTTTCCAGCTTAAAGATGTTTACTGTCTGGTCAGCTTTGCCCTTAAGTTCAGCACGGCGCTTGGCAATTTCCATCTCAAATATTGAGCGATTCATTTCTTTAGTGTACACAGTGACCTCAAACGCTGGGTCTTGCGGATCCGCCCCTACAGGTTTAAAGGTTCCAGTAGTTAAGGAAGACGATACAAATGACTCGGGCAATTCAATAATGTTTCGCCCGACACAATGGGAAATCATCGGATCGTTTAGAAGATACATGTTCGACTTTCCTTCTTTCTCGGCTGTACATGAAGAGACCGACATCGCAAATATAATGCAAAGAGAGATTTTTCTCATGACAAGTTCGCAATGGCTGCTAGTTTAGTAATTGCGTAATATGTAACTATCTGCGCGATAGGAGAATCCCTATACGCTGGCTCGTGTTCGATACCAGACAATTCAAACTGTTCCTTTATGGACATCCCGCCGCTACCAAGCGGAAAATTTCCCGATATTTTCGGTACGGTCCCATCTCCAGCACTGTCATAACCGGCGCATTGGATAATCCAGCCGTTTTTATCATCGGCGCCCGATTCCATGTCAGTGTGTTTTTTGCCAGAACGTTGCCTAGGCGACTGGTTCACGTATAAACTGTTCGACCCATCTGTCGAAATCTCTTCGTGACGCAACTTCACGACCCCACTCAAATTCGTAACACCGGACTGATATCCGTCACGAACTTCTTTCTTTATATTCCAACAAATTTTTTCGAAACTCTTTTTCTCTATTCCACCGCCGTAAAAAACATAAGTATTACGATGATACTTTTTCGCAATGGAACGATGGAAGGCCCTCGCTATCAGGATATTTTTCGAAAATATGTTCCAATCGATGGGCTCGCCGTCCTCAGGACTTAACCACTCTTCGCGAACAAGCCCCCACCAACTTTCCCGCTCGAGATAGATCTCTTTGTATGGATCGGATACCGGCAGGGCCGCAAGTGGTGTCCTCGAAGAATCAGCTACCTTCAGCCATCCGGCTCCATAGTCTTCTGAAGGGAGAAGCTGCAGAGCACCAGGGGCCTGTGCGAACACAGCAGTAACTTCTTTTCCGTTTGACCCGATAACCAATCCAGCCCCAAAGTTTTCGTCTCGCATTCCTACCTTACAACGGCGGTATGCTACCGCAGCACCCGTGGCGGGCATTACTCCGTGAACGATTCCAAGAATTTTTTCAGACATACTGGGCAATTGACTGCATGCTCGAGCCACTAGCCCGCCCATTGAATGCGTCACCAAGATCACCTGCTTGCACGTCATCGGTCCAGAATTGTTTTCCTTAATGATAATTTCGATTCGCTCCATTAAAGATGACGCTGCGTCTGAATTTGACCCCAGCCAGTTATAACCAAATGCGTAAACGGGGAAGAGAGCCTTGGAACGCTTAATAAGTTCGTCCGAGGATATTTTGGGAACCATGCCTCCACCATCTGCGGTTTTCGGCAAGCCCGGCATTTCCATTTCCAACCCTGCAGGCAATCGAGCACTCAGTTTCTCTCCTGCGGATGACAACGAAGGAAGAGAAGAATGCGTAAAATCTGTCCAATTAGCAGGATTGCCATCGCTATTCAATTTTCCGTCAAGCCAAAGTAAAAATTTATGATAGCTAGCCTCCGAAATCTCGCCCCAACCCCGCCGGATAAAATCGTCAAGAGTCCGCATTGATGGAGATTTTTCCTTTGGGACGGCCCCATCCTTAAAAACCTTGGTTTTCCGTGGATGCAGTATGCGCTGCCGCTGGCCGGCAGCCTTGGCGGCCCATTTCAAAGCAAGGCCCACTGGTGTGTTACCGACGCTATTCAACAGCCAAACGGGTTTATTTTGCAAGGTGCACAAATTGGATCCCATGATCCCAGGAACGAAAACAATTGGTATGGCATGGGAAGGGGGAACCGTGAGTCGTACAGCATCTGTTAATTTTGTATCAGTTAGCGTCCAAGCAGCTTCCAATCTGCCGCTCTCGCTTGGATATAGAATAGCAGAGCGTTGTTTCGTTCCAGACTGATGATCCATGCGCTACCTCTCTTATTTGTCTGTTCGTCCGAGTATCGCTATCGTTATCCGTTCAGCTGAAAAACCTTGCTGCAACGAGATCATTCCATTCTGATCCGTTACGCCTTCGACTCTTCCACCATTTTGTTTGGTAACTCTGTACCGCATGTTTCTCAATGGCTCCCCCGTCGGATCCGAAACTTGAAATTTTTCGTCGAATTTCATCGCCCCACGTGGCAACGTAGGTAATTCATAATTCGCATTAGCCGGGCCGACAAAACTCTTCTTCCCCGCATGCACCTTGATCTTCCCCGGACACTGCACCGTAATATTCCCGCCCTCGATCGTGATATTTGCTCCGCCCGCCGTCGATAAACTGATCCGCTTCGCCGCGGCCCAGTCGATATGCGCATTCGCGCTGATCACGTTGATCTCGTCGCGTGCCTGCACTTTCAGGTCATCGGCCTGCGCCTGGATGTCGATAGCGTCCTTCGCCGTGATCAGCTGCAGCCCGACGCCGCCCTCGCCCGCTTTCACCGCCCCGCCAAGTACGCCGATTGCCTGTCCTGAGTGAACCCGCATCTGGCCGCCGGCGACGAATTGCGTGTCCTGGCCGCTCATGACGGTCACGGTTTCGCCGTTCGCCAGTTGCAGGCTTTGCCCGGCGCTCGCGCCTAAGCCATCCTTCGCGGCGATGGCGATCAGCGGATCGCTGAAGTGCGGGAGCCTGGCATCGCCGGCACCGAAGCTGTCCTTGCCCGACATGCCCGAAGCACTCCTCAGCATGGCCTTGAGCGGGGCGGCCTTGTCGTCGAGCACACTGGTGTTGGCTTTAGCGGCGCCGACGTGGCCGGCCAGTGCCACCGTCTGGTGCGTCTGCGCCGCCGAGCTGAAGGACTCGGCCAGTTTTGTTGCCTGGGACAACATGGCGATTGCGCCGGCAGCCTCGCCGGCCGGGTCGCGCGCGGCGGCGCTGTGCGCGATCTTGTAGCTCGTGATCAGCAGGCCCGCGCCCGCCCGTACCGCGCCGTAGGCATCGGTGCGCAGTTCGGCGCCCGTGCCGCGAAAGCTGCCGCGGTAGTTGTCGGCAGCGTGGATCAGATGGCCGAGGTTTAATTCGCTTGCAGCATGGGTGCTGCGAAGCTGGACCCGCCCCTGCCCGTCCGTATCGTCGAACAGCAGCTGGTTGTAGCCGGCGCCGCCGAATTCCTTGCTGCGGATGCCCCACTGGGCGGCGCCGTTGCGGTGGCCGCCGCTGTCGCCCGAGGCGCCGTGCCAGACCGGGCTGTTGCCGCCCGCAAGGTTGCCTTGGGCGGAAGACGCGTGGTCGTGTGCGCGATCAAAAGGCGCCTTCGGCTCAGCAACCCCGATGCCGCCCGGCGTCGGTGCGATCCCGCCTTCCCCTTGCCCGTTATAGAGGGCGCCGACGACGATCGGGCGGTCGATGTCGTTCTCGAGGAATTGCACCATCACTTCCTGCCCGATGCGCGGCAGGAACTGGCAGCCCATGCCGCCGCCGGCCGAGCGTTGCGCGACGCGCACCCAGCAGCTCGCCCGGTCACTGTCCTGCCAGTGGTAGCGGATCCGAATCCGTCCCAGGCGGTCGCAGTACAGCTCGTCGGCGCCGTTCGGCTGGTCGCTGCCGTCGGCGCCGATGACAATGGCGCTTTGTGCGCCGTGTGCGGTCGGACGGGCACGCTGGCGGCCGTCGCTGTTTTCCTGGACCGGGCGCCAGGGCACATCGGCAGGAATGGCCTCGAAGCAGTTGGCGTAGCCGGTGGCGCGTGCCTGGGCGAGGGCGAGCGCGAAGTCGGGAGGAAGGTCGCGCGCTGCCATCTCTTCCAGCAGGTCGGGAATCGGCCCGAACAGTTCGGCCAACGCGTGCTGCGCGGGCGGGGGCATATTGTTGACGCCGACGCTGGTCACCCGCAGCACCGTCAACGCGGCCGTGTCCCCGAAGCGGCCGAGCGGCATGCCGCTGATCGCCAGGCGCGTACCCGCCCGCAGGGTGCGCACCGTGGAGCGGCCCTGCCACAGGGCCGCACGCGCTTCCTGCCTCTCCATCTGCAGGTCGGCATGGCGCCGCGCCTGTTCGCGGTTGGCGTAGGCGTACTGGCCCGGCACGTCATACGATTCCAGAGCGGGGAGCTCCCTGCCCTGGCGGCTGCGCCCCGGCGAGCTGCCGGTGACGAGCTGCCTGGCCTTGTAGTCGTAGCTGAGCACGGTCGTCAGGGAAGCGTGCAGGCGGCGCTGCGCCGCCAGCGCTTGCACCGTATCGCTCGCTTCGACGGAACGCACGCCATGGAAGCGCACGGCGCCGCCGGCTTCGCTGCTGGCGTCGGGCGGCACGGCGGCCGGATCGGTGCTGTCGGCGAACAGGACGATGCCGGCACCTTGTTCACCCTGTTCGTAGCGCCAGCCCAGCCCCTCCTCCGCCAGCAGCCGCTCGACGAAGGCGAGATCGGTCTCCCGGTACTGGCAACAATAGCTGCGCGGCACGGCCTGCGCCATGTAGGGACTGGTTTCCTCGCTCCAGCGCCAGCGCGCGAGCGGCAGATAGTCTTTCAGGACCGCATCGACGATCTCGACGACGCTGCGGTCTTGCCATACCCGGCTGTTCCTCACCTGTCCCAGGCGCCAGAGCCAGGGCACAATCCGCAGCCGGTAGCGCGCCAGGCCGCCGTCGCTGCCGAGCATGACGACCTCGTTGAGCTCGCCGCCGAAACGGCTGCGGGTGCCGTCTGCCAGGCTGATGTCGAGCGCCGCCGGCTGTCCCAGCAGCGCAGCCGGGTCGAGATGGGCGCTGGTCGACAGGACGATCACGTCGCGCCAGCCGATTTCCTGCACGGCCTCGCTGGCGCAGAAGGCTTCGACCAGCAGGCTGTCCAGGCCCGATCCGGCCTCGCCGTCGCCAATCGATAAGGCGTACAAGCGGCTGCCACTTGCAAACTCCGCCAAGGCAGCGGTGACCTGTCGTACCAGCGCAGTAGTCATTGGATGTTGAACCTCCTCATGCATGAGCGATAACAAGGAAAATCGCGGTCGTTGCCACGATACAAGCGTCACTGATGAGGACGTTTGCGGCGCGTCATGGCGCTCGATGGACGCGTTGATTTGGCAACACCCGGTGCTGTCCTCCAGCTCCTGCCGAACGGAAGCGTGGCGCCGAATGATGCTAAAGTTTCCACATATTCAGACAGAAGGTTCACCGTGAAATATTTGCAAAAGATCGCCACCGGCGGATTCATATTGATCGCCCTGCTCTTCTTCGTCTGCGGCTTGTCGCTCATCGTCCTCGGCGCCATGGAGATCTGGTCGGCCCTGCGTCCGGGCGACGAGCAGTCGGTACAGGACCGCTTCCGGCTGATCCTGGAATGCATCGGCTTGCTGACGATTGCGGTGGCCGCCCTCGAACTGGGCCAGACGGTGCTGGAGGAAGAAGTACAGCGTGCGGTACACGTGAGCTCGCCGACTCGCCTGCGCCGCTTCCTGTCGCGCTTCCTGATCGTGGTGGTGGTGTCGCTCGGGGTCGAATGCCTGGTCGGCGTGTTCCAGTTCCTGCACACCAAGCCCGAGCTGCTGCCGCACGTTGCGTCGATTGGGGTTGCCGCAGCGATCCTGCTGGCGTGCTGGGGTGTGTTTGTACGGGCGAACGTCGAAGCCGAAAAGCTCGAACCGGCAGCCATGCACGAAGCGCAGAAGGAAGACGAGCACGTGGAAACCTGATTTTCAGGTCGTAACGGGTCTTTATGCACGGTGTCGCAGGAAATTCTTGGACATTCGCAAGAGTCCGGCTATAATCTTGCCTTCTTCGGGTCGTTAGCTCAGCTGGTAGAGCAGCGGACTTTTAATCCGTTGGTCGCAGGTTCGAATCCCGCACGGCCTACCAAAGATTCAGCGAAAACGCCAACCTTCACGGTTGGCGTTTTTGTTTCCGCGTTCGGAGCAGCGCCCATGCGCCAGACCCTGACCTCTCCCGTCCACCACGAACTGATCATCAAGAAGAGCCGTTTCATCGCCTGCGTGCAGCCGATGACGGACCGCGCCAGTGCCCAGGCGGTGGTGGCCGGCCTGCGCGCCCAGCATCCGCAAGCGGCGCACGTGTGCTGGGCGCTGCTGGCCGGGGGCCAGTCGGCCGCCGTCGACGATGGCGAGCCCAGCGGTACGGCCGGACGGCCGATGCTCGACGTGCTGCGCCACCAGGACCTGGAAGGGGTACTTGCCACCGTCGTGCGCTATTTCGGCGGCATCAAGCTTGGCGCCGGCGGCCTGGTGCGGGCCTACACCGACAGCGTGGCCCAGGCCCTGCTGCAGGCCGACAAGGTCGCCATCGTGCGCCACACCCAGCTGCGCTGCACGGCGCCTTACGCCTTCGAGGGCATGATCCGGCGCGAACTCGATGCCGCCAAGGCTACCCTGCTCGAGGTCAGCCATGGCGATGCCGTCGTGTTTGCCTTCAGCCTGGCCGAGGCCGATGCGCCGGCGCTGGTTGCGCGCCTGAACGAGGCGGGACACGGCCGTGTCGTCTGGCTCGGCGACGACGAGGCTTGAAAAAGGTCGTCCGGCAATACCGCGCGGCGCGTTCAACGCTACTCGGGCGCCGGCGCTTCAAGTGCATCCCGCTCCGTGCCACCATGCGTTCCACTTTGTTAACGACACAGGTGGCCCATGCGACTCTTTCGGACTTTGCTTCTCATTTTCCTGGCTGCAGCCATCGGCGGCTGCGCCTCGACTTCGCTGCGCAGTACGCGCCAGGCCGGCAGCCTGGTCGACTTCCTGTATCCGAAAGCGACGGCGGCGCCGGAGATGACGCCGACCGTCACCGAACTGCGTCCGCCGGTGCGGGTCGGCATCGCCTTTGTGCCGGGAAGTGGCCGCAACACGGCTGTGTCGGAAGCGGAAAGAATGCAGCTGCTCGAGCGCGTCAAGGCGGCCTTCTCCGCGCACGCCTACATCGGCAAGATCGAACTCATCCCGACCTCCTACCTGCGCCCGGGCGGCGCCTTCGACAACCTGGACCAGGTCGCGCGCATGTTCGACGTCGAAGTCGTCGCGCTGCTGTCCTACGACCAGGTCCGCTTCAACGACACGAATGCGGCCGCCGTCCTGTACTGGACCGTCGTCGGCGCCTATCTGATCCAGGGCGACCGCTACGACGTCCAGACCCTGCTCGACGCCGCCGTGTTCGACGTCAAAAGCCGCAAGCTGCTGTTCCGGGCGCCGGGCACCAGCCAGGTCAAGGGTTCCGCGACCTGGGCCGGTTTCACCGAACAGGCGCGCGCCGCCCAGTCGCAGGGCTATGCCCAGGCGGTCGAACAATTGATTCCGCAATTGCAGGGCGAGCTGGGCCGCTTCCGCGAACGCGTCAAGTCCGATCCGCAATTTAAAGTCGCGAACAAGGCGGGCTACAAGGGCGGCGGCAGCGCCGGCTGGCTGGCTGCGCTGGGCGCGCTGGGCCTGTTGTGGCTGGGCCATGCGAGGCGGCGTGCCTGAGGACGGACCGGAGCGCGGGCCTGGACGCGAGCGCGCGGCGGCCGGCCTGGCGCTCGCCTGCCTGTTGCTGGCTTGCCTGCCGGAATCGGCCATCGCGGCGCTGGCCTGGGAGCGCGATGCGATCCTCGCCGGCCAGTGGTGGCGCCTGTGGACCGGCCACCTGGTGCATTTCGGATGGCAGCACGCCCTGTTCGACGCGGTCGTGCTGTTCGCCGGCAGCTCCCTCCTCGAACGCGGCCTGGGCATGCGGCGCCTGCTGCGCCAATTGCTGCTGGTTGCTCCCCTGATCTCGCTGGCGCTATTCGCCGTGCCCGGCCTGGTGGAATACCGCGGTGCTTCGGCGCTTGCCGCCACCGTCGCGCTGGCCGCGGGCATCGCCCTCTGGCCGCTGGCCGGACGCTGGCGTCCCGCCCTGCTGGCAGGCGGCCTGGCCTGCGCCGCGTCGACGGCCGCGCAAGCCATCGGTGCGGGATGGAGCGCGGCCGGCCTGCCGCCGACCGTCGCCGTCGCCTGGCAGGGGCATCTGCTTGGCGCGGCGTGCGCGCTGCTGCCCGGCTGGCGTGCAGCTAGCGCTATCAGGGCATCGAATACCTGACATCACAAGCGGAAAGCAGACTCGGAAAGCCTGGCGGTCTATAGTGGCCGGTTCCACTCGGCCCGGCATGGCGCCCGGCCGGTGTCACCACTGTAAAGACACTTTATTTTGATCAAGAAAAGCTTGCTCCCGCTGGCCCTTGGCGGCTTCGGCATTGGCATGACCGAATTCGTCATGATGGGCATCCTCCCCGATATCGCCGGCGGCCTGCAGGTCACGATCCCGCAAGCCGGCTACCTGATTACCGCCTATGCGCTCGGCGTCGTGGTCGGTGCGCCGACCCTGGTCAGCCTGCTGGCCAAACGGCCGCCGCGTACCGTACTGATCTGGTTCATGCTGATGTTCGCCGTGTTCAATGCCCTCTCCGCGCTGGCGCCGAATTATGGCCTGATGCTGGTGTCGCGCTTCCTGGCCGGCTTGCCGCATGGCGCTTTCTTCGGCGTGGGCGCCGTCGTCGCCAGCCGCCTGGCCGACGAGGGCAAAGTCGCCGCTGCGATGGCGACCATGTTCACCGGCCTGACGCTGGCGAATGTCGCCGGCGTCCCGCTGGGCACCTGGCTTGGCCACAACATGAGCTGGCGCCTGGTGTTCCTGGTCGTGGCCGCGATCGGCCTGCTGACGGCTCTCGCCCTGCGCCAGCTGGTGCCCTTCATCGAAGCACGCCCGAGCGCGGGCTTGCGCAAGGACCTCAGGATTTTCCGCAAGCCCGGCCTGTGGATGGCGCTGGCCATCACTTCGATCGGCACCGGCGGTTTCTTCGCCTGGTTCAGCTATATCGCCCCGCTGCTGACCGAGCTGTCGCGCTTCGCGCCGGGCCAGATCCCGATGATCATGACCGTCGTCGGCGTCGGCATGACGGTCGGCGTGACCGCGGGCGGCAAGCTGGCCGACCGCTTCGCACCGATCCGCGCCATCGTCATCCTGCTCACGACGATGACCGCCTTGCTGTTGATGAACGGCCTGTTCGCCACCTCGCAGACGGCCATGCTGGTACTGGCCTTCGCCACCGGCGCGAATGCGCTGGCGATGGGGCCGCCGATCCAGATGCTCCTGATCGACCATTCGCGCGAAGCGGAGATGCTCGGCTCCTCGCTCGGCCAGTCGGGTTTTAATATCGGGAATGCCACCGGCGCCTTCCTCGGCGGTATTCCCCTGACGCTTGGCTACTCCTATGCCGCGCCCCAATGGGTGGCCGCAGGCCTGGCCTTCACCGGTGTCCTGCTGTCGCTGGCAATGCTGGCAATGCGCCGTGCGCAAGCGTCCGAGCCGCCGCAGGCACGCCAGGCCAGGGTGGAACGCGCACGCGAAGCCGTCTAGCCCTCCCCTCTCCTCATCAGGTTCGACAGCAAGTCCATCGGCAGCGGAAAGACGATGGTTGCCGTCTTGTCGCTGGCCAGTGTGGACAGGGTCTGCAGGTAGCGCAGCTGCATCGCGCCCTGCTGCCGGGCCAGCACTTCGGCTGCCTGCATCAGCTTTTCCGAGGCCTGCAGTTCCCCTTCGGCGTGGATGACTTTCGCGCGCCGCTCGCGTTCGGCCTCGGCCTGGCGGGCGATCGCGCGGATCATCGATTCGTCGAGGTCGACGTGCTTGATCTCGACATTGGCAACCTTGATGCCCCAGGCATCGGTCTGGGCGTCGAGCACTTTCTGGATATCGATGTTGAGGCGTTCGCGTTCGGCCAGCATGTCGTCGAGCTCGTGCTTGCCGAGCACCGAGCGCAGCGTCGTCTGGGCCAGCTGGCTGGTCGCTTCCATGAAATTGGCCACCTGGATGATGGCGCGTTCTGGATCGACGACGCGAAAATACAGCACCGCATTCACTTTCACCGACACGTTGTCGCGCGAGATCACGTCCTGCTTCGGCACGTCGAGCACGACGGTGCGCAGGTCGACCCGCACCATCTGCTGCAGCACCGGGATCAGGAGGATCAGGCCCGGTCCCTTCACTGCCCAGAAGCGCCCCAGCTGGAACACGACGCCGCGTTCATACTCGCGCAGCACGCGCACCGACATGGCGAACAGGACCAGCACCACGACGACCAGCAGGGACAAGCCGAAACTGAATTCGAACAGCATGAGGTTCTCCTAGTGACCATTGGCGGGCGCGTCCTTGGCGGGCGGACCGCGCCCCGGGGCCGCAGGATGTGCAGAAAGATCGAGCGGGGCCACCAGCAGCACGCGCCCGCGCCGGCCGAGCACCCGCACCCGTTCGCCCTGCCTCAAGGGCGTGTCGGCCACCACCTGCCAGGTCTCGCCGCCCACATTCGCCCAGCCTTCGCGCGCGGCGTCGCCCAGCATTTCGCCGAAGCTGCCTTCGAGCGCGCCCAGCGCCCCGGGCCGCGGCCGGCGCCGCGTGCGCAGCGCGACCTGGGCGGTGGCGCCGACCAGCAAGGCCGCCACGATGCCGATGCTGGCCACCAGGCCCAGCGGTAGTCCAAAACCCGGCGCCTCGGTGTCGAACAGCAGCAAGGCACCGATCACGAAGGCGATCACGCCGCCGAAGCCGATCACGCCAAAGCTCGGCAGGAAGGCTTCGGCCAGCATGCAGGCGAGGCCGAAGAAGATCAGCGCCAGCCCCGAATAATTGATCGGCAATAGCTGCAAGCCGTACAGGCCGAGCAGCAGGCAGATGGCTCCGGCCACGCCCGGCAGCACGGCCCCTGGGCTCATGAACTCGAACAGCAGGCCATACACGCCGACCGACAGCAGGATCAGGGCCACGCTCGGATGGGTGATGGTCGCCAGCAGGCGCGTGCGCCAGTCGGGCGGCAGCTCGACGACCGCCGCGCCAGCCACGTCCACGCGCCAGGGCCGGCCGCCCACGCCGACAACGCGTCCGTTCGCCTGCGCCAGCAGGCCAGGCACGTCGCGTGCGACGATGTCGACCACCTTGGCCGCCAGCGCATCCTCCGCGGACAGGCTGACCGACTGGCGCACCGCCGCCTCGGCCCAGACCGCATTGCGTCCGCGCAGCTGCGCCAGCCCGCGCAGGTAAGCGGCGGCATCGTTGACCGCCTTGTGCTCCATGGCCGAGGGCTCGGCAGGCTTGCCGGCATCGGATGGCGCGCCACCCGGCGGCCCCGCACCGGCGCCGACCTGCACCGGCGTGGCCGCGCCGAGGTTGGTGCCGGGCGCCATCGCCGCGATATGGCAGGCGTACAGGATATAGGTGCCGGCGCTGGCGGCGCGGGCGCCGCTCGGGGCGACGAAACAGGCGACCGGCAGCGGCGCGGCCAGAATGGCGCGCACGATGATGCGCATCGAGGTGTCGAGGCCGCCCGGCGTGTCGAGCTGGAGGATGACGAGGCGGTCGCCGCGCGCCGCGGCGCCGGCGATGCCGCGTTCGATGTAGTCGGCATAGGCGGGACCGATCGGCCCGTCGACAGTCAGCAGGCTGGAGGAAGGAGCGGCATTGGCGCCCGGTGCAGCCGGCACCGCCAGCAGGAACAGCAAGAACAGCAGGCATAGCGTCGCCCACAGCGGATGCTGACCGATTCCTGACGACACATCTGCCGGCTGACGATTCACGTTTCCTCCGCGTGGAGAACATCTCCTTGCGGTTAGAACGGCTGGCTTCGGCCCAGGTTCCCGCCCTCGTGCCCGGGTTTGACGGCGCGCTACGACAGGCGCATGACGCGACAGCTCAGTTCGCGTGCAGGCCTCGGCATTGCCGCTTCAGGCCGATTCTTCAGCTTGATTTTCGCGCGATTCGACGAGGGCCGCAAGCAAGGCACGCTAGACCAGCAGCGGCCCGCCCATCGCCTTGCAGGTTTCCAGCGCCTCGGCACGGATCATGTCCAGCAAGTCTTCGTCGATGACGAAATCGAGGGCGCTGTCGGCATGTTCCGCCATGGCCGGCAGCGCCGCGCCGAGCGGCGACACGACCGGGGCATAGCCGTTCGCCAGCAGCAGCGTGTCGAGCAGGGTCGAGGGCGGCATATTGATCCAGGCGCGGCGCAAGGCACCGATGGCGTCGGCCACCGTAGCTGGGACCGCGAGCTTTTTCAGGACTTCGAGGCTGACCACGTCCTCGCACAGTTCTCCCCATTTTTCCGGATCGTCGTCCAGCAGGCCGGGGAATTCGTCGGCGCGCGAGAGCAGGTAAAAGCCGCCGACCTCGTGGATGATGCCCGCGAACAGGGCCGTATCGGGATTGACGCCGGTGACGTGGCGCGCCAGCGACCAGGCCAGCGCGGCCACGTGGGTCGTGTGTTCCCAGAGCTGCTCGGCCTTGGCGCGCAGGCCGGGGTCCTTGATGCGGCTGCCGAACTGGCGCACCACCAGGCTGGCGACGAGCGCCTGCAGGCGCCGGTAACCCATGCGGGTGACGGCGGCGCGCACGTTCGTCACGGATGCGCCGCCGCCGCTGAAGGCGGCGGAATTGGCCAGCGCGACGGTGCGCGCGGCCAGTTGCGGTTCTGCCAGAACGAGCCGGATCGCCTCGTCGAGCGGACAATCGGGATCGTCGAGCGCCTGCTGCAGGCGCAGCACGGCATTGACACTGGTAGGGAAAGTGATATCACCGCGCGAGGCTTGCGCCACGATGTATCCGAAGGCTTCGAGTTTGTTCACTTGAAAATTATAACCGCCCCTCTGCCGGGCCATGTGTTTACACGGCGCCCGGCTGCCGCCGGTGCCGGGAATGCGGCTTGCATACGACAAACGCGCGCAGCCATCGTCGACGGCTGCGCGCGCTGCTGAAGCGGCACAGGGGAAAACCGGTGCAGGACCGGCTCCCTGCTTACTTGACCTTGATCGCGCTCTTCACGCTGTGCACGCCTTCGGTTTCCTTGGCGGCCTTGACTGCCTTGTCCGCTTCGGCCTTCGATTCGACGAAGCCGCTCAGCATGACGACGCCCTTCTCGGTTTCGACGTGGATGCCCAGCGATTTCAGTTCCGGCTGCGCCAGCAGGTTCGCCTTCACCTTGGTGGTCAATGCCGTGTCGGATGCGGCAACGGCGGTGGTGCGGCCGGCGTCGCGGGTCTTGTCGGCGGCGCGGTCGGTCGCGTTATCGGTCTTCACGGCAGCGGTCGCTGCTGCATCCTTCGTGTTTTCCTTCGCGTTGGCGGCCGCCTGGCGGGACTTGTCGCCGACGTTCTCGGCCGCGTTTTCGGTCTTCTGTGCCACGGTCGAGGCAACGGCCCTGGTCTTGTCGACCACGGTCGAGGCGACTTCCTTGGTCTTCTCGGCAACGGTCGAGGCGACGGCCCTGGTCTTGTCGACTGCGGTCGCGGTGGCGGCACGGGTGTTGTCGGCGGCGCGCTCGGTGGCGTTCTCGGCACGGCCGGCCATCGTCGTCACATTGCCCTTGCTGTCGACCAGGCAACCGGTGTTCGCATTGCCGGCAACCTGTTCGCACTTGGCGACCGCGGCGGCTTTCGCTGGGTCCTTGGTGTCGGTGCTGGCGACCAGGCCGGCGCTGCCGCTGGCGCCGACGGCGCCCGAGCCCTCGCGGCCGGCCTTGGCGTCGGCCAGCGCAGCGGTGCGCACCGACTTGGCGTTATCCATGCAGCTGTCCTTGTCGGCGCCGCTCTTGGCGTCGCATTTGGCTTTCGCTACTTCATAGTCGGCCTCGGCGACCTTGTTGCGGGCGCTGGCGCGGCCTTTTTCGGAATTGTTGTACTTGGCGATGGCATCCGATTCGGTGCGCGCGCGTGCGGCTTTCGCCTCGGCCATGCAGACATCCTTGTCGTTGCCGCTCCGGGTATCGCACTTGGCGGTAGCGGCTTTGTACTCGGTGGCGGCCTTCTGGCTCACGTTGCGATAGGTCGCAGGATCGTGGTTCAGGGCGGCAGTCGGGGCAGCGGCGAAAGTAGCGCCGGCTGCGGTGGCCAGCAGAGTGGCGAGCAAGGTTTTCATGGCGGTGTCCCTGGGTAGGTTGTTGTGATAGCGTCATTAAACGCGCCCTACCCCATGACATCTGTGCGACAACGAACACTTGTCGAAAAAACCATAAAACGCGGGTGCACAGCCAAGCGGATCAGTCTTTCAACAAGCCCTCGTGCCACAGGGGTGCCGCGTCTTCGAACGGGGCGTCGGCCTTGCCGAAGCGGCTGCCATCCTGCGCCAGCGCGACCCAGGCCCGGGTATCGTGTCCGCCGCGCGGCGTCTGCCCGGCGCGCACTTGCGCCAGCCAGCCGTGCACGCGGCCATAGGCGCCTGGATGGCTGTGGCGGATCCAGGCCAGCGCCGCCAGGTCGGCATAGGCCTCCTCGCGGCGCGATTCGCGCAGGGCGCGCGCGATCGCCAGCAGGGAGCCGTCGCTGGCCATTTCTTCGCCGACTTCCACGAAGCCCGCCGGCAGCGCATTCCAGGCGCCCTGTGCATGACGCCAGCAATGGGCGATCTCGTGCGCCGCCATCGTCTCGATCAGCTCGCCCTGGCTCTCTTCGGCGACGCCCGCGAAAACGGCCTCGGCCTGCGGATTGCCGCGCAGCGACAAGACCAGTTTGCAGCGGCCGCCGTCATAACCCATCGCCAGCGGCACGTCGGTGGCGCGTGCCTGCGGCTGGACGATGATGTCGATCGGCAGTTTTAAAGTTTGGGAATACACGAGGACGGGAGAGGCCGCCTGTAACCAGCGCGTTTCGAGCGCCGTCAGTTCGGCAGCCTGGGCGCTTGCGCCGGCGAGCAGCGCGAGGGACAACAAGGATTTAAACATGGGACACATCCGGGTTCGACGAAATGCTTCAAGGCAATTCTAGAACCCAGAATATCTTCCCGCGCAGAAATATTTTTGTCCCTGTTCAAACCGACAAGGCCAGGCGCGCTCGTTGCGGCATGGACGCCACAGTCTCGCTGCCCTGCTGTGCCATTTTGAAGACACTGACCACGTCCGCCAGCGTCGCCGCCTCATCCTGCAGCGAAGCGGCGGCCGCGCTGGCCTGCTCGACCAGGGCGGCGTTCTGGCGGGTCGCCTCGTCCATCCGGCCAATGGCGCTGTTGACCTGCTCGATGCCGGCGCTCTGTTCGGCGCTGGCCGCGCTGATCTCGGCCATGATGTCGGTCACGCGTTTCACGCTGGTGACGATCTCGTCCATCGTGCTGCCGGCCTCGTCGACCAGGCGGGCGCCGGCGTCGACGCGCTCGACCGAGCTGCCGATCAGGGTCTTGATTTCTTTTGCTGCCGCAGCCGAACGCTGGGCCAGGTTGCGCACCTCGGTGGCGACGACGGCAAACCCGCGTCCCTGCTCGCCGGCACGCGCCGCCTCCACCGCGGCGTTCAGCGCCAGGATGTTGGTCTGGAAGGCGATGCCGTCGATCACGCCGATGATGTCGACGATCTGTTTGGACGAGGCGTTGATCGAGGCCATGGTCTCGACCACCTGCGCGACCACCGCACCGCCTTTCAGGGCCACGCTCGACGCCGACTCGGCCAGGGCATTCGCCTGGCGTGCATTGTCGGCGTTCTGGCGCACGGTGCCGGTCAGTTCGCCCATCGAGGCGGCGGTGTCCTGCAGCGTGCGGGTCTGGTTGTCGGTACGGTTCGACAAGTCCTGGTTGCCGGCCGCGATCCCGGTCGAGGCCTCGGCAATCGTCAGGGTGCCGCTGCGCACCTGGGAAACGATGTCGACCAGGCTGTCGCGCATGCCGGCCATCGCGAACAGCAGGCTCGAGCGGTCGCCCGGCGCGGTGGCGATCTGCACGTCGAGCTTGCCGGCGGCGATGCTGCGCACGATGTCGGCGGCGTAGCCCGGCTGGCCGCCGAGCTGGCGCAGCAGGCCGCGGCTGATGAACCAGGCGCCCAGGCTGCCTGCGGCCACGGCAATCGCGCACAGCCCCATCATCCAGGCAAAGAAACTGCCGGACAAGGCGCGTGCTTCGCCGGCCGCATCCTTGTTCAGTTGCTCTTCGAGGTCGATCAGGCGGTTCACGCTGGCCAGCCAGGACACGAAGGCCGGGGCCGCGCTGTGCGCCAGCAGCGCACGTGCACCGTCGAGGTCGCCCGCCAGGCGCAGCTCGGTGACTTTCGCAATCAGGGGCTGGGTCTTGCGCTCGTCTTCCTTGATCGCGGCCAGCGCGGTCTTTTCGTCGGCGAGGATGTCGGTGCGGGCGGCGAACAGGGCGTCGAGGGCCGTGCCGGCACGCTCGTAATTGGCGGCCAGCACGCGGATCTGTTCGATCGCCGGCTGGGCGGCGGCATTGTCGCCGGCCAGTACCACGTCGCGCAGCGCGATCGCGCGGTCGTGCACGCTGCCGCGGAAATTGATGGCGTGACGCTGCTTGACGTTGTTGACGTCATTGATACGGTTCAGGGTGGCATCGATGTTGCCGACGCGGCTTACCGCCAGCGCCGTCAGCACCATCATCAGCGCCAGGACGGCGCCGAAGCCCAGCGCCAGACGGACGCCGATCGTCATTTTCGAAGAAAACATGGAAGCTCGCTCAAGGTCAGCCGGAAGGACGCTCCGGTCGCGCCGCAGGCTATTTATTGCCAGGCGGAAATTTAGCGAAACTATAGCAGAGTTCCATGCGATTTCGTCAAATTTACCTTAAGCTCCGGGTCAAAACCTGGTCAAAATGATGGATTTATCCGACATGTTGCTTATCGCTGCCCTTGCGCCGTCAATGCAGTGGCCGTTACAAAGGCCGGGCGAATGTCGTTCGGCACCGCTTTCATCTTGTCGAGCGCCTTCTGCACGTCCGGGCGGATGACGACATACTTCTCCATCAGCGCCTTGGCGCGCGCATAGTCCCCCAGCGCCTCGATGGTGAGGAATTCGCGGTCGAGATCGATCACGCCCTGCCTGATTTTTTTAAAGTCGACCGAGAACGTGCCATCGCCGTGCGAGACGAAAGCGCCCTTGTCGAGCAGGTAGTTCACCTGGATCGCCATGCCGCGCGCGTGCGAATCCGTCAGGCCGAAGTGCAGCGTGCGGAAGCACGAGGCGAGGAAGGTGTTGTAGAGCTTGCGTTCGGCCTGCTCCCCCTGCCCCAGCGTGTCCTTCAGCTGGCCCTTGTCCATCATGTAACTCAGGGCCCACAGTCCGGTGACGTCGGCTTTCGCTTCCTCAATCGTCGAATAGGCTTCCTTCAGGTCCTGGCGCGGCGTCGATTCCTTGCCGCCCTGCTGCGTGTGGTGCGGACCCAGGCCGTGCGTGATTTCATGCGCCAGGATGTGGGTGAAGAAGGAATCGAAATCGAGGTCTTTCTGGTCTTGCGGGCGCAGGACCAGTTTCGTGATCGGCTTCAGGGTCGATTCGAACTTCGCTTCCTGGATATTTTTGAGCATCACGCGCTTCGAGCCGCGTTCGCGGATGATGCGCTCGTCGTTCGGCAGGTTGTAGGCGGCCGTCTGCACGCCCATGTTGCCGTCGCCCGCGCCGTAGACCTGGTTGACGACCACCATCGGCGCCATCGCCCCGACCTTCGGATTGCGGTACTGTTTATCCACCGGCAGGTTGTCTTCCAGCTCCTGCATGTGCTTGCCGAAGAAGTTCAGCTTCTGCGTCTCTTTCGGATCGCGCACGTTGACATAGGCTTCGAAGGCCGCCTTGTAGCCGAACAGTTCGTCGTTATAGGTCTCATACGGTCCGATGGTGATGTCGACCGGCGAGTCGAGGTCCATCCAGGCGAAATCGGAGGCCAGGTAATCGTTCGACAGGAAGGCGTCGGCGCGCAGCAGCAGGAATTTTTTCAGCGAGGCGTTGTCCGTGCTGGCGGCGGCATCGCGCAGCAGCTTGGCCAGCTGGGTGAGTTCGGTCTTGTATTCCTCGGAATACGGCACGCTGCGGAATTTCCCCGCGCCGTCGCTGCGGATCACGGTGAAGAACCACTGCGCTGCTTCCTTGTCCTTCGCGGACAGGCCGTTCATCCAGGTCTCCAGGGCTTCCTTGCTGGCGCCGGCCGGATAGAAATTGGCGCCGTCGGGTTTGCGCGCCGGGATCTTGATGCCGGCGTACTCGGGCGGCATGAAGGAGGCGTTGCCGTCGATGATGGACCACGGGCCCTTGTTCAGCCAGAAGTAACGCTGGCGCGCCTTGCCCAGCGGAGAACTGTCCTTCTGCAGCGCCGCCCACAGCGCCTCGTTGCCGGCCCAGCGCTGGCGCAACTGCAGGGTATCGACGATCTTCGCCGCCTCGATCAATTTGCCGATCGCCGCGCGGTCGCCTTTCGACAGCCCGGCCGTCTCGGCGCGCAGCTCGACCGGGGCGAAGCGTTTCGCCATGGCGTTCAGTTCGGCGACAGTCGCCGCATGTGGCTTGGCGGCAGGCGCCTCGGCTGCCGTGACGGCGCCGGCAGCGATGGCCAGCACGAGTGGTGCGAGAAGGTGTTTCATGTGTCCCCGTTATATTTTGAATACAAGCAAGCGATTGTAATACGGTGAAGGAACCGAATTGGCGTTTTGGACGACATGGTGGTGCACCGTAGGGTGGGCATGCCCACGCGGACACCGTTCGAATTTCGCGGCCATACGCGTGCACGTTTGCGCTGACGCATCAGGGAAACGTACTGTCCAATTACGATGCCGAACCATGACACGCTACCGTCGTCTCCAGGCAGGCCCCACCTATTTCTTCACTGTCGTCGCTTTCCAGCGCCGGCCGATCTTCTGCGACCCCGGGTTTCGCGCCGCCCTTCGGCAATCGATCACCACCGTCCGCGTCGCGCGTCCCTTCACCATCGACGCCTGGGTTCTGATGCCGAACCATATGCACTGCATCTGGACGCTGCCCGAGCGGGACTTTGATTATGGGCGGCGATGGGGCGAGATCAAGCGTTACGTCTCGAATGTGTGCCGCGAGACGCTGCACGATCCGGCTCTCTTGAAACGATCAACGAAAAAACGTAATGAATCGACGATCTGGCAGCGGCGCTTCTGGGAGCACCAGATTCGCAATGATGTCGATTTCGAACGGCATATGGATTACGTGCATTTCAATCCGGTGAAGCATGGGTTCGTGTTGAACGTCGCCGAGTGGGAGCATTCGACGTTTCACCGGTATGTGCGGAATGGGGTGTATGCCCAGGATTGGGGCGGGACGGCGGAGGCGCGCACGTTGCAGTTGGATTGAGCGGTCGGGTGGGCATGCACACGTAACGCGTGGGCATGCCCACGCTACGTCAGCGCACCGTCGCCAGCGCGGGCGCCTGCGTCCAGCCGCCGCCAAGCGCACGCGCCACCGCCACGGAAGCCAGCAGACGCTGGGTACGGATCTGCGCGGCGGCGCGGTCCGCGGCCAGGGCGCTGCGCTGGGCGTCGGTGACATCCAGGTAGGTCGAGATGCCGCGCTCGTAACGCGCCTGCGCCACCAGCAGCGCACGCGCGGCCGCTTTCTGGGCCTGGGCCTGCACGTCGCCCTGCTTCTGGCGTTGCTGCGCATCCGACAAGGCGTCTTCGACTTCGCGCAGTGCGGTCAATAAACGGTTCTCGTGGTTCGCCACCGCTTCCTCGTAGCGCGCCTTGTACAGGTCCAGGTTGGCTCGATTGCGGCCGCCGTCGAAGACCGGCAGCGACAGGGCCAGCGGCCCGATCGAGAACTGGCGCGCGCTGCCGCCGGCCAGGTCGCGCAGCGATTGCGAAGCATAGCCGAAATTGCTGGTCAGGCTCACCGACGGATAGAACATGCCCTCGGCCACGCCGACTTGCGCATTCGCCGCGCGCAGGCTGGCCACGCTGGCCGCCAGGTCCGGGCGCTGCGCCAGCAGGCTGGCCGGCAGGCCGACCGGGATCGATGGCGGCAGCGGCAGCGCCGGTTTCGCCGCGACCGGCAGCAGCGGCGTGCTCGGCGAGGTGCCGACCAGCACCGCCAGCGCGTGCTCGACCGCGTTGCGCTGGCGCTGCACCTCGTGCAGGTCGGCTTCGGCGTTCGCGCGCTCGACGCGGGCGCGCGAGACATCGAGTTCGTTGGTGAGGCCCGCGTCGAAACGCGCCTCGACCAGTTCCTGCGCTTCGCGCCGGGCGCCCAGCGCGTTCGCCAGGATCGCCTGTTCGGCATCCAGGCCACGCAGCTGCCAGTAGCTCTGCGCCACCTGGCTCGAGAGCATCAGCAGCACGCCGTCGCGGTCGTCCTGGGCGGCGAGGGCCTGGGCGTCGGCCGCTTCGATCACACGGCGCACGCGGCCCCAGATATCGAGCTCGTACGACAGCGCCGCGCCCACCGAGAAGTTGTTGCCTTCGATCGAACGCCCGCCCAGGGCCAGCGCCTGCGAAGTCTCGGCCGAGGTGCGCGAATTCGACACGCCGGCATTCACCGACACGTTCGGCGCCTGGCCTGCGCGCAGCACGCCGAGCTGGGCCTGCGCCTGCAGCAGGCGCTGCGCCGCGGCTTTCGCGCCCGGATTGTCGCGCAGGGCGCGCTCTTCCAGGCCGCTCAGGGTGGCGTCGTTGAACACGGTCCACCAGTGGGCCGGCAGGCGCGCTGCATCGGAAACGACAGCCGGTTCGGCATGGCGGTAAGCCGGCGCCTCGACCGCTTTCGGGGCCACGAAATTGGGCCCGATGGTGGAACAGCCGCTGACCATCAGGGCCAGCGCGGCGCTCACGCCGACCGCCAGCGCACGTTGCGGAAACAGCTTGGCAAAGGAATCGAACATCGTTTTTCTCATCTCTTCAATTCAATGAAATCAGTGACCGCCACCGCCGGCACCGCCGGGGGATTTGACCTTGTCGGCGAGCCAGACCATGGCGATGCAGCCGATCAGGATCGCGCCGACGATAAAGAAGCCGTCGTTATAGGCCATCACATAGGCTTCGCGCCGCACGATGCGGTCGAGCGCGGCCAGTGCCTGGTTGGCCGCGGTAGCCGGATCGATACCGCTGGCGACAAACGCTTGCGTCATCTGGTCGATACGTTCCTGGGTCGGCGCCGCATAGGTCGACACCGACTCGCCGAGGCGCGCGGAATGAAAATGCTCGCGGTTGGTGAGCGAGGTCGCCAGCATTGCGATACCGACCGAGCCGCCCAGGTTGCGCGTCATGTTGAACAGGCTCGAGGCCGAGGGCATGTCCTTCGGCGCGATGCCGTTCATCGCGAAATTCGACAGCGTCAGCATCACGAAGGGCTGGCCGATCGCGCGCACGATCTGGGTGATCATCAGCTGGTCGTAGCCGGTGGTGGCGTCCATGTAGGCATTCATCAGGCAGGAGCCGCCGAACAGCAGCAAACCGAAGCTGCACATGATGCGGTTGTCGACCTTTGACGACAAGGCCGCCGCAAACGGCATCACGATCAGCTGCGGCAGGCCGACCCAGGCGATCACTTCGCCGATCTGCATCGGCGTGTAGCCGGCGATCTGTCCCAGGTACAGCGGCAGCAGATAAGAGGAGCCATACAGGCCCATGCCGGTGACGGCCGACAGCACGGTCGCGATCAGGAAGTTACGCTGGCCGTACAGGCGCAGGTTCACGAAGGACTGCTGGCGCGTAAAACTCGTCGCCACCCAGCCGAGGATGCCGACCAGCGCCAGCGCCGCGAAGGTGATGATGAATTCGGAATCGAACCAATCCTTCGAATTGCCCTCTTCCAGGAAGATGGTCAGGCAGCCGAGACCGAGCGCCATCAGGCCGATGCCGAGCCAGTCGGCGTTGACCAGGGTCCTGATCTGCGACGGTTCGCGGTCCAGGCCATAGATCATGCCGGCGATCAGCAGCACGCCCGGCACCCAGTTGATGTAGAAGATCGACGGCCAGCCGTAGATCTCGGACAGGTAGCCGCCCAAGGTCGGGCCCATGGCCGGGGCCAGGGTCGCCGTGAGGCCGAAGATCGCCATGCCGACCGCGCGCTTGGAACTGGGCAGGCGCGTCATCACGAGGGTCATCGCCATCGGGATCAGGGCGCCGCCGGTGAAACCCTGCAGCATGCGGAAGACGATCATGCTCTCCAGGTTCCAGGCCGCGCCGCACAGGGTCGAGAACACGAGGAAGAGGGAGGTAGTGCCGATCATGTAGCGGCGCACGCCGAAGGCGCGCCCGAACAGCGCCGTCATCGGGATCACGACGATCTCGGCGCACAGGTAGGCGGTCGAGATCCAGGAGCCCTCTTCCTGGGTCGCCGAGAGCGTGCCCAGGATGTCGCGCAGCGAGGAGTTGGTGATCTGGATGTCGAGCACCGCCATGAAGGCGCCCAGCATGCCGGCGGCGACCGCGATCCAGGTGCGCGCATCGACGCGCGCACCGGCGGCGGGTGCGCCCGGGAAGACCGCGGGCGCGGGCTTGGTCGTACTCGTCATGAAGCCGCCTTATTTAGCTGGCTGTGCCGCCGGCTGGGCCGATGCGGTTTGCGCCGGCCCGGCCGGCTTCGATTCCGCCTTCTGGCGCAGGTCGATCTCGGCAACCACCGACATGCCCGGCACCAGGCGGCCCGTCAGGCGCTGCACGTCGGCCGGGGCCAGCGTGATCTTGACCGGCACGCGCTGCACGATCTTGGTGAAGTTGCCGGTCGCGTTATCGGCCGGCAGCAGCGCGAACTGGTTGCCCGAGGCCGGCGAGAAGCTGTCCACGCGGCCGACCAGGTGTTCGTCCGGCAGCGCGTCGATCTGCAATTCGACCGCCTGGCCCGGCTTCAGGCCGGCCAGCTGGGTTTCCTTGAAGTTGGCGTTGACCCAGACCTTGTCTTCGACCACGGCCACCAGCTGCTGGCCCGGCTGCACGCGCGCGCCCACTTCCACGCTGCGGCGGCCGATGCGGCCATCGACCGGCGCCAGGATGCGGCCGTAGCTGACCTGCTGCTTCGCGTCCTTCAGCTGCGCCTGCAGCACCTTGATCTGGGCCTTCAGCACGTCGCGCGCGGAGGATGCGGCATTGATCTGCGCCTTGGCGGCGCTGGCCGTGTCGCGGCGCGCATTGACGTCGGCGGCGGCGGCCGTGCGCGCAGCGTTCGCGGCATCGACTTCGGCTTTCGAAACGGCCTTCATCTGCTTCGTGTACAGCTGGCCGAAGCGCTCGGCGTCCTGGCGCGCGCGCAGCGCGAGGGCCTGCGACTGGCCGACCTGCGCCTGCGCCGCCTGAGCCTGGGCGCGCACCTGTTCGACCTGCGCGTCGGCCTGGATCACCTGCTGCTTCGCGCTGGCGATCTGCGCCTCGATCTGCTCGACGCGCACGTGCTGGTCGGCCGGGTCGAGTTCGGCGATGACGTCGCCCGCCTTCACATGCTGGTTGTCTTCCACCAGCACGCGCGTGACGACGCCGGCGATGCGCGCCGACACCGGGTGCACGTGGCCGGCGACATAGGCGTTCTCGGTATCGACGAAGTTATGGCTGCGGTACCACATGCGTCCACCGGCAGCCAGCGCCGCGATCGCGATCAGCCCGACCACGACGAGCACGCGCTTGTTGGGCGGGGTCTTGCCGGCGGCGGCCGGGGCCGGGGCTGATGGAGGATTGGCAAGCGGCTTCTGCTCGACCGTAGGCTGCGTTTGGGACATGGAGCAACTCCGAAAAGGGAATAGGTAACTTCTTACATTATTCGACAAGCGCCTCAGTTCGTCAAGAAATGAAACGGTTGCATTTCATTTGTTGGTGATTTACAGTGATGCCATGAGCAAATCATCGTTAGCAAGCCGCGTTCCCTGCCTGCGCGGCGCCGGCCGGCCGAAGGCAAGCGACGTCGAAGCCCGCATGCACGACCTGATCGACGCCGCCGCACGGCTGTTCCTGACCAACGGCTATACCCGCACCAGTCTGGAATCGATCGCCCGCGCCGCGCGCGTGGCCGTGCGCACCATCTATGTGAAATTCGGCGGCAAGGCCGGGCTGCTCGAAGCCGTGCTGGTGTCGCGCCGCGAACAATTCTTCCGCATCGCCGACATGGAACACGACATGCGCCCGTTCCGCGCGGTCGTCGACGATTTCGCACGCCAGTTCTTCGACCTGCTCTGCCAGGACCAGTTGATCGCGATGCAGCGCGTGGTGATCGCGGAGGCGGCCGACAACCCGGAACTGGCGCATACCTTCTTCGACACCGGCCCGCGCATGACGCGCGAGATGCTCGAACGCTTTTTTGCGCGCGCCGACATCCGCGCCCAGTTGCGCGAGGACCTGCCCTTCGAACAGCTGCCCGCTTTCCTGACCAGCTGGATTTCCGGGGACGCCATGCAGCGCTTCGTTTTTCCGCACGATCAACCATCGCATGCCGAGGCGCATCGCCTGCTGGCGCAGCGCCTGGAGATGTTCTATCGCGCGGTGCTGAGGTAGCTGTACGGCTGAGCGAAATGTGCGTCATCGCACCGATCCGGTGCACCCCCTGTGAGAAACTGACTCCCTATCTCAAGGAGGATGTCATGGATATCAACAAGAACATCACGACGGTTCAGCACAAGGGGGCAATATGAGCAAGACTTCTCGTTACGAATGGCGCGACCAGCAGGCGTCCCTGCATGAGCGCATGAAGGGCTTCCTGCAAAATCCGGGCAACGAGCAGCTCGAAGCGGTGGTCGCCGAAATGCGCGCCTACGCCGATGCCGCCAAGTCGGGTCATATCGAGATCCCGCAAAGCTGGACCAGCTACGGCTGATCGCCGATCCGGCGCCACGCGGCGCCACCATAAGAATGCCGCCCTGCTCGCGCTTGGCGGCATTTTTTATTGGCCCTGCTACGGAAATACCCGCGACATTGCACGCCATATCACCGGGACAATATCGGGACGCGGGTCTCCAGTTCGCCCACAAAGCGTCAAATTTGACGAGAATAAGCCGTACAACCCAGGCACACCATTGAAACATTGACGATTCCGCCGGATCGATTCCGGTATCATCCATGGCAAATCAAGCAATTTTCCCAACCATTCAGCACAAGGATCGGCGCATGACGACGATGACTGGACGATTCAGCGGGCGCGACATGGAGATGGCGGGCGATCCCTGGCTGGCGGAACTGGCCGCGATCCGGCACGCGTTCGAAGAACGCATGGCGCAGCTGTTGCCCGACAGCGGCAACGGCAGCGATACCCTGGCGGCAGCAATGCGCGCCGGCACCCTCGGCGCCGGCAAGCGCATGCGTCCGCTGCTGCTGATGCTGGTCGCGCGCGACCTCGGCTGCGCCTCCCCGGCCCTGGTCGATATCGCCTGCGCCGTCGAGATGGTGCATGCGGCCTCGCTGATCCTCGACGACATGCCCTGCATGGACGACGCCATGCTGCGCCGCGGCCAGCCGACGATCCACGTGCAATACGGCGAAGACGTCGCCATCCTCGCCTCCGTCGCCCTGCTCAGCCGCGCTTTCGGCGTGCTCGCGACCGCGCCCGGCATCCGGCCCGAGGTGCGCGCACGGCTGGTGGCGAAACTGGCCGAGACAGTCGGCAGCCAGGGCCTGGTGCGCGGCCAGTTCGAGGACCTGCGCGGAGGCGGCCAGCGCTCGGAAGCGGAAATCGCCAGCACCAATGAGTTGAAGACGGGCGTGCTGCTCGGCGTCTCGGTCGACATGGCCGCGATCCTGGCCGAGACCGACGACTGCGTCGCCGAATCGCTGCGCGCCTTTGCGCTCGCCGCCGGCCACGCCTTCCAGATCCGCGACGATTTCCAGGATGATCCGGCCAACGACACGAGCGTGACCGGTAAAGATACCGGCAAGGACCTCGGCAAGGCCACGCTCATCAACGCGCTCGGCTTCGAGGAAGCGAGGAAGCGCCTGGCGCGGCACCTCGACGAGGCCGACCGCTGCCTGACCGATGCGATCGGCAGCAAGCAGCGCACGCGCCGCTTCGTCGACACGCTGTTCGGCCAGGGTGGCGGCTTTCGCTTCGCCGGCCGCCCGCTTGCTGCGACGCCGGACCGGCACCTGGTGCGCCATTGAGCACGCCTTCGACGCTCCGGCGCGGCTAGGAGAAACGGCGCATGGCGCATTTCGGCGTGGTCGCCCCCGCGTTCTACAGCCATGTGAGCGCCCTGTCGGCGCTCGCACTGGCCCTGCACGAACGCGGCCACCGGGTGACCTTCCTGCAGCGGCCCGACGCCGCCGCCTACATCAGGGACGATCGGCTGGATTTCCACGCCGTCGGCGCCGCCACCCACCCACCGGGTTCGCTGGCGCAGTCGCTGCGGCGCGCGGCCAATCCGGGCAGCCCGCTCGGCCTGCGCCACGTGATCGCCGACATGGCGGAGTCGACCGCCATGCTGTGCCGCGAACTGCCCGCCGCATGCGAAACCTTGCGCATCGACGCCATGCTCGGCGACCAGATGGAAGCCGCAGGCGGCCTGGTGGCCGAAGCGCTTGGCCTGCCCTTCGTCTCGATCGCCTGCGCGCTGCCGGTGAACCGCGAACCGGGCGTGCCCTTGCCGGTCATGCCCTTCGACTGGGGCGCCAGCGAGCGCGCGCTGCACATGTTCGAGGGCAGCACCCGGGTCTACGACTGGATGATGGCGCCGCACCGGCGGGCCCTTGAAACCGCAGCGCGCAAGCTCGGCATCCCCGTGCGCGGCGCCCTGCACGAATGCCTGTCGCCGCTGGCGCAGATCAGCCAGACGGTGGCCGCCTTCGATTTCCCGCGCCAGGCGCTGCCGGATACCTTTCATCACGTCGGTCCGCTGCGCGCGGCCTCCCACAAGGCACCGGCGCGGATCGACGCCCTGCCCGCCATCAGCCCGGACCGCCCCTTCGTCTTCGCCTCGCTCGGCACCTTGCAGGGACACCGCTTCGACCTGTTCAAGCGCATCGCCAAGGCCTGCCGCCAGCTCGACGTCCAGCTCCTGGCCGCCCACTGCGGCGGCCTCGATGCGCGCCAGTGCGCGCAGCTGGAAGACCTTGGCGCCACCTGGGTCTGCGCATTCGCGCCGCAGGAAGCGGCACTGGCGCGGGCCGATGCCGTCGTCTCGCATGCGGGCCTGAACACGGTCCTGGACGCGGTGGCAAACCACACGCCGATCCTGGCGCTGCCGATCGCCTTCGACCAGCCGGGCGTGGCGGCGCGCATCCGCCATGCCGGCGTCGGCCTCTCCGCCTCGCCGCGTTTTACAGGCGCGTCCGGGATCGCAAGCCGCTTGCGCCGCCTGCTCGACGAGCCGGGTTTCAAGGAGCGCTGCGCGCCGCTGGCCGAGGGCGTCAAAAGCGCCGGCGGCACGGCGCGCGCGGCCGACATCGTCGAAGCCGCGCTGGGCATCGATTCGCATAGTCGGGTGCAGCGTGAGGGGGCAGCGTGAACAAGCGCGTCTACGACCTGATCCTGGTCGGCGGCGGGCTGGCCAACGGCCTGATCGCCTGGCGCCTGCGCACCGAGCGTCCGGAGCTCGACATCCTGCTGCTGGAAGCCGACCAAGCGATCGGCGGCAACCACACCTGGTCTTTCCACGACGGCGATCTCGACCTGCATCAGCAGGCCTGGGTGGCGCCCCTGGTCGCGCACCGCTGGCCGCGCTATGACGTCGTCTTTCCCGGTTACGCGCGCACGCTCGAGAGCGGCTATGCCAGCATCGCATCAAGCGATTTCGCGCGCGTCGTCTCGGCCGCGCTGGGACCGTCCCTGCGTACGGGCGTCCGGGTCGCGGGCCTGAGCCCGACCAGTGTCCGCCTGGCCGGCGGCGAAACGCTGCAGGCCGGCGCCGTGATCGACGGCCGCGGCCCGCAGCCGAGTTCCCGCCTGGCGCTCGGCTATCAGACCTTCCTCGGCCAGGAAGTGCGACTGGCTGCGCCACATGGCCTGCGCGCCCCGGTCATCATGGACGCCGGCGTCGAGCAGCAAGGCGGCTACCGCTTCGTCTACCTGCTGCCCTTCGGGCCGGACCGCATACTGATCGAAGACACCCATTACGTCGATACGCTTGCCTGGGAGCCCGAGCGCCTGCGCGCCAACATCGCGGCCTATGCGCAGGGGCGCGGCTGGCGGATCCTTGACGTGCTGCGCGAAGAACAGGGCTCGCTGCCGATCGTGCTGACGGGAGACGTCGACGGCGTCTGGGCGGATTTCAGGGGTCAGCCGACCTCCGGCCTGCGCGCGGGATTGTTCCACTCGACGACCGGCTATTCGCTGCCGCACGCGGTGCGCCTGGCCGAACGCATCGCCAGTCTTGCCGACCTGAGCGCCCCGAAGCTGTTCGAGGCCATCCGCATCGAGGCGCAGCAGGCCTGGCGCGCGCAGCGCTTTTTCCGGCTGCTCAACCGCATGCTGTTTTTGGCCGGCAGTCCGGACAGCCGCTGGCGCGTCATGGCGCGCTTCTACCGGCTGCCGGCACCGCTCATCGAACGCTTTTATGCTGCCCGCCTGCGCCTGTTCGACAAGGCGCGCATCCTCAGCGGTAAGCCTCCCGTACCCGTGCGCGCGGCCATGAACGCCGCGCGCATGGTCCATCCCAGCCAGATCAGGAAACCAGAATGAACGCAGTAAACAACGCGGTCGTCGTCGGCGCCGGCTTCGGCGGCCTGGCCCTGGCCATCCGCCTGCAGGCCGGCGGCACGCAGACGACGCTGCTGGAAAAGCGCGACAAGCCGGGCGGCCGCGCCTATGTCTACGAAGACCAGGGTTTTGTCTTCGACGCCGGCCCCACCGTCATCACCGACCCGTCCTGCATCGAGGAGTTATTTACCGCTGCCGGCAAACGCATCGAGGATTATGTCGAGATGCTGCCCGTCTCTCCCTTCTATCGCCTGTGCTGGGAAGACGGCAGCCATTTCGACTACGTCAACGACCAGGAAGCGCTCGACCGCCAGATCCACGCGATCAACCCTGTCGACGTCGCCGGTTACCAGCGCTTCCTCGCGTATTCGAAGGCGGTGTTCGAAGAGGGCTATATCAAACTGGGCACCGTGCCCTTCCTGACCTTCCGCGACATGATCGCGGCCGGCCCGCAGCTGGCCAAGCTGCAGGCCTGGCGCAGCGTCTACAGCATGGTCTCGCGCTTCGTGCAGGACGAGCACCTGCGCCAGGCCTTTTCCTTTCACTCGCTGCTGGTCGGCGGCAATCCGTTCGCGACCTCGTCGATCTACACGCTGATCCACGCGCTCGAGCGGCGCTGGGGCGTCTGGTTCCCGCGCGGCGGCACCGGCGCGCTGGTGAACGGCCTGGTACGCCTGTTCCAGGACATCGGCGGACGGATCGAACTGAATGCATCGGTCGCGCAAATCGAAACGAAGAACGGGCGCGCCAGCGGCGTGCGCCTGGAAGACGGCCGCTTCTTCCCGGCCGATGCGGTGGCCTCGAACGCCGACGTGGTGCATACCTATGCCTCGCTCTTGAACCAGCACCCGCGCGGCGCGCAGGAAGCAGCCAGCCTGCGCAAGAAGCGCTTCAGTAATTCGCTGTTCGTCATCTATTTCGGACTGGACCACCACCACAGCCAGCTGCAGCACCATACGGTCTGCTTCGGCCCGCGCTACCGCGGCCTGATCGACGAAATTTTCAAGGGCAATGCGCTGGCCGACGATTTTTCGCTCTACCTGCACGCGCCCTGCGTCACCGACCCGTCGCTGGCGCCGCCCGGCTGCGGCAGCCATTACGTACTGGCGCCGGTACCGCACCTGGGCAATGCGGACATCGACTGGGAGGTCGAAGGGCCGCGCTACCGCGACAAGATTTTCGAATACCTCGAAGAGCGCTACATGCCGGGCCTGCGCAGCCAGCTCGTCACCAGCCGCATTTTTACGCCCTTCGATTTCCGCGACCAGCTGAATGCCCACGTCGGCTCGGCGTTTTCGCTGGAGCCCGTGCTGACCCAAAGCGCCTGGTTCCGTCCGCACAACCGCGACAGGGAGCTGACCAACCTCTACCTGGTCGGCGCGGGTACCCATCCAGGCGCGGGCGTACCGGGCGTGATCGGCTCGGCCAAGGCGACTGCAGGCCTGATGCTTGCGGAGGCGCGCGCATGAACGCTGGAGCGAACGCATCGCTGCTCGACCACGCGACCGAAACGATCAAGGTCGGCTCGAAGAGTTTCGCGGCCGCGGCCAGGCTGTTCGACGCCCCTACCCGGCGCAGCGTGCTGATGCTGTATGCCTGGTGCCGCCACTGCGACGACGTGGTCGACGGCCAGGAACTGGGCTTCGGCATGGCGGCGCCCAGCCACGACCCGCATGGCGAACTGGCGCGGCTGGTCGAGCAGACGCGCCGCGCCTACGCGGGCGAAACGATGCCTGATCCGGCCTTCGCCGCCTTCCAGGAAGTCGCGCTGCGCCACGCCATCGCGCCGCGCCATGCTTTTGACCACCTGGCCGGCTTCGGCATGGACGTCGATGCCGTGCACTACGACACCGTCGAGGACACGCTGCGCTACTGCTACCACGTGGCGGGCGTGGTCGGCCTGATGATGGCCCAGATCATGGGCGCGCAAGCGCCACAGGTGCTCGACCGCGCCTGCGACCTCGGCCTGGCCTTCCAGCTGACGAACATCGCGCGCGACATCGTCGACGACGCGCGGCTCGGGCGCTGCTACCTGCCGGCGCAGTGGCTGCGCGAAGCCGGGATTCCGCCGGAAGAGCTGGCGCTGCCGCGGCATCGCATGGCGCTGGCGAAGATTGCGGCGCGCCTGGTCGACCATGCCGAGCCGTATTACGATTGCGCGCTCGGCGGCGTGGCGGCGCTGCCGCTGCGCTCGGCCTGGGCGATCGCCACGGCACGCAGGGTGTATCGCCAGATCGGGATCGAGGTCAAGGCACGCGGACCGCGCGCCTGGGACGAACGGGTCGGCACCTCGCGCGCGACGAAACTGAAACTGCTGGCCATGGGCGGCGTGGACGCCTTGTTGTCGCGCCTGCGCCCGGTCAGGCCGCGTCCTGATGGCCTGTGGCGGCGTCCCGCTGACGTTGCGGTGCCCCGCCATGGAGTGCCTGCAACTGGCGTTTGAGCTTCGCGACCGGGGGCGCGTACAGGAAGCCGAACGAGACCGCGCCTTCCTTGCCCTCGACCACATGGTGCATGCGGTGCGCCTGGTAGAGCCGCTTGGCGTAGCCGCTGCGCGGGGTGTACTGGAAAGGCCAGCGCCGGTGCACCAGGCCGTCGTGGGCGACGAAATAGAGGAAGCCGTAGGCCGTCATGCCGGCGCCGATCCATTGCAGCGGCCAGATGCCCTCGGTGCCGAACCAGATCAGGGCGATGGCCACGCCGGCGAAGACGACGGCGTATAAATCGTTCTTTTCGAACCAGCCCGAAGGGTTGACATTGGGTTCATGGTGCGAGCGGTGCCAGCCCCAGCCGAAGCCGTGCATGATGTACTTGTGCGCGACGATGGAAAACACTTCCATGAAGACGACGGTGGCCACGACGATGAGCGTATTGAGCAGCATGAATGCAGGGACCAGGAGAGAAAAGGCGATGATCCCAGCCTACCATAAGGGGCTTGCGCGCACGGCTACCAAACCGCCTCTCGCCGCAACGAAACCAGAACAAGGAAAACACCGATGAATCAGTTGTCCCGCTTTGTAGCCTGCGCCGCCTTGATGTGCGCGCTGAATGCCACGGCCGCCATGGCCGCTACCGTCGAAGTACGCGTGTCGGGCGTGACCGCCAAAGGAAACGTGAAGGTCGCCGTCTGCGACAGGGAGCGCTTCCTGAAACAGTGCGCCTGGAGCGCCTCGGCGCCGGCCCAGGCCGGCGAAACGACGGTCGTGGTCAAGGGCGTGCCCGCCGGCACCTGGGCCGTGCTGGCTTACCAGGACGAAAACGGCAACAATGAACTCGACCGCAACTTCGTCGGCATGCCGAAGGAGCCCTACGGTTTCAGCCGCGATGCGCGCGGCAAGTTCGGTCCGCCGAGCTTCGAAGACGCGGCCATCGAGGTCGGCGAAACGCAGGCGACGGCGACCGTGCGCCTGCGCTGAGCTGCCGGCTGCCTCAGGCGGTGACGGAAGCGTCCTGGCGCGCCGCCGGCACCCCGCCGTCGAGCACCCGCATCAGGAAATGGGCCTTGCGCGGCGCGCGGTGCCGCTCGTGGATCTCGCGCGTCAGGACTTCGACCCGGCGCGGCTGCACGCTCAGCTGCCGCACGTCGATGTGCTCGCCTGCCGCATCGTTGCCGGCAAATTGCGCCGCCAGGTGCTGCGCGATGGTACCGGTCAGCGTGACCGGCACCCCGTGCAGCGTCGTGCTGAGTTCGAAAGCCCGCGATGCGGGCAGGACAAATAAGGTCCCGACATATTCAGTACCGTGCTCTTCCATGTCAATCTCCTGTGACACGCATTCGCTGCGCCGGCGCAGTATCGGCTCGCCGGTTGCACGTCCATCATAGCGCGGCTGCGCCAGGGCACAACAGGAAAATAATCGCCTGCGCGACGCCGACACAGTGCGCGGGAACGGCGCCGTTCAGGCCGATCCTGGCGCCGACATGCGCGCCAGTGCCGCAAGGTCGAGCTCACCGTCGCCGCGCGCCACCGCCTGCTGCAGCGTCTCGCGCAGCACCGCGCCGAAGCGCAGCCGCAGGCCCTGTTCAGCAGCCGCATCGTTGGCCAGGCCCACATCCTTCAGGCCGAGCGAGAGCTTGAATCCGGCCGGGCTGTAGCGCTCCTGCGCGATCATCGCGCCATAGCCTTTATAGACGGGCGAACCGGCGAACAGCGTGTTGCTCAGGAGGTCGAGGAAGCCGGCCGCCTCGATGCCGTGCGCGCCGACGAGCGCCGCCGATTCGCCCATCGCCTCGATCGCGCAGGCCAGGGTCAGGTTGGCGCCGAGTTTGACCGCATTCGCCTGTTCGGGCGCCGTGCCGAAACGCCAGGTCTTCTGCCCCATCAGGTCAAACAGCGGCTGTACGCGCGCGATCGCCTCGTCCGGACCGGACGCCACGATATTGAGCTTGCCGGCGGCCGCCACGTCGACCCGGCCGAGCACGGGTGCCCCGATATAGCCGACGCCGCGCGCGGCATGCAGCGCTGCCATCTCGCGCGCGAAGGCCACCGACACCGTCGCCATGTTCACGTGAATGCTGCCCGGCGCCAGCGCGTCCAGGGCGCCGTCGTCCAGCAGCACGGCGCGGGTCGATGCGTCGTCCGCCAGCATCGTGAACAGCACGTCCACGGCCGCCGCCTCGGCCGGGCTGGCGGCTACCTGCGCACCCTGGGCGGCCAGTTCCTGCACAGGTCCAGCGCCGCGGTTCCATACGCGCAGCGGCTGCCCCGAGCGCAACAGGTTGGCTGCCATCCCGCGTCCCATTGCGCCGAGTCCGATAAATCCGATATTCATGCCTGCTCCTTGTCGAGTGTGCCGCCCTGTGGCTGATCCGGTCATTGAAACAGCAATCCGGAAAATGCGGCGCGAAAAAAAACCGGGACCTCGCGGTCCCGGCTTCGGTCTGGCTCACAGCCGTTCGGCAGCTCAGCGCTTGCGTGCCGGCGGCAGGTCGGTGCAGACGCCCTTGTAGACTTCGGCGGCCATGCCGATCGACTCGCCCAGCGTCGGGTGCGGGTGGATGGTCTTGCCGATGTCGACGCCGTCGGCGCCCATCTCGATCGCCAGCGCGATTTCGCCGATCATGTCGCCGGCATTCGTGCCGACGATGGTGCCGCCGATGATGCGACCGGTCTCGGTGTCGAACAGCAGCTTGGTGAAGCCTTCGTCGCGGCCGTTGGCGACCGCGCGGCCGCTCGCGTTCCACGGGAAGTGGCCCTTCTCGACCTTGATGCCCTTCTGCTTGGCTTCGTCTTCCGTGAGGCCGGCCCATGCCACTTCCGGATCGGTGTAGGCGACCGACGGAATGACTTTCGCATCGAAGTATGCCTTCTCGCCGTGCGCCGCTTCCGCCGCGACGTGCGCCTCGTGCACCGCCTTGTGCGCCAGCATCGGCTGGCCCACCAGGTCGCCAATGGCGAAGATATGCGGCACGTTGGTGCGCATCTGGCCGTCCACGCCGATGAAGCCGCGGTCGGTCACCGCCACGCCGGCCTTCTCGGCGGCGATTTTTTTACCGTTCGGGCTGCGGCCGACGGCCACCAGCACCAGGTCGTACAGCTGCGGTTCCGGCGCGGTGGCGCCGGCTTCCGCCGCTTCGAAGCTGACCTTGATGCCTTCAGGGAGGGCCTCCACGCCGACGGTCTTCGTCTTGAGCATGATGTTGTCGAAGCGGTGCGCGTTGTACTTCTGCCAGACTTTCACCGCCTCGCGGTCCGCGCCCTGCATCAGGCCATCCATCATCTCGACGACGTCGATGCGCGCACCGAGGGTCGAGTAGACGGTTGCCATTTCCAGGCCGATAATGCCGCCGCCGATGACCAGCATCTTCTTCGGTACCTGGCGCAGTTCCAGCGCGCCGGTCGAGTCGACGATGCGCGGGTCTTCCGGCACGAAAGGCAGTTTTACCACGCTCGATCCAGCGGCGATGATCGCTTTCGCGAACTTCACCACCTTCTTTGCGCCGTCGGCAGCGGTGACTTCGATGTGGTTCGGGCTCAGGAACTGGCCCACGCCCTGCACCACATTCACCTTGCGCGCCTTGGCCATGAAGGAGAGGCCGCCGGTCATCTTCTTGATGACGCCGTCCTTGTAGCCGCGCAGCTTGTCGATGTCGACGCTTGGTGCGGCAAAGCTCACGCCCAGGTCGGCCATGTGCGCGGTCTCGTCCATGATGTGCGCCACGTGCAGCAGCGCCTTGGACGGGATGCAGCCCACGTTCAGGCAGACGCCGCCCAGGGTGGCGTACTTCTCGACCAGCACCGTGTCCATGCCAAGGTCGGCCGAACGGAAGGCGGCCGAATAGCCGCCGGGACCGGCGCCCAGCACCATCATTTCGCATTCGATGTCGACCTGGCCGCTGTAGCTGGCGGCACCCGGAACGGGCGCGCTCGCGGGAGCGGCGGCGTCAGCCTTGTGCGCTGGAGCATACGAATCGGTCGGTGCGGCAGCGGCGGCCGGCGCAGCTGCAGGCGCAGCAGGTGCAGCAGCCCCGGCCCCCTCTTCGAGCATCAGCAGCAGCGAACCTTCGTTCACCTTGTCGCCCACCTTGACCGACAGTTCCTTGACCACGCCGGCGTGGGTCGACGGGATTTCCATCGAGGCCTTGTCGGATTCCACGGTGACCAGCGACTGGTCGACCTTGATCGTGTCGCCGGGCTTGACCATCAGTTCGATGATTTCGACGTCCTTGAAATCGCCGATGTTCGGGACTTTTACTTCAACAGTGCTCATTCTCGGCGCTCCTTACAGAAGGGTCTTGCGCAGGTCGGCCAGCACTTCGGCCAGGTAGGCGGCGAAGCGCGCGGCGCCGGCGCCATCGATCACACGGTGGTCGTAGGACAGCGACAGCGGCAGCATCAGGCGCGGCTGGAAAGTGGAACCATCCCAGACCGGCTTCATGGCCGACTTCGACAGGCCGAGGATCGCCAGTTCCGGCGCATTGATGATCGGCGTGAAGGCGGTGCCGCCAATGCCGCCGAGCGACGAAATGGTGAAGGTCGCGCCCTGCATGTTCGCAGGCGACAGCTTGCCGTCGCGTGCCTGTGCCGAAAGCTCGCCCATTTCGGTGGCGATCTGCGACACGGTCTTCTTGTCGGCATCCTTCACGACCGGAACCACCAGGCCGTTCGGGGTGTCGGCCGCGAAGCCGATGTTGTAGTACTGCTTGAGGATCAGGCTGGCGCCGTCTGCGCTCAGCGAGGCATTAAATTGCGGGAATTTCTTCAGCGCGGCGACCGATGCCTTGATCACGAAAGCCAGCATGGTCAGTTTCACCGCCGACTTCTGCTTCGCCAATGCCGCGTTCGAATCGACGCGGAACTGTTCCAGGTCCGTCACGTCCGCTTCGTCGAAGGTCGTCACGTGCGGGATCATGACCCAGTTGCGGTGCAGGTTCGGGCCGGAGATCTTCTTGATGCGCGACAGCGGCAGCAGTTCGGTCGGGCCGAACTTCGAGAAGTCGAGCGACGGCCATGGCAGCAGGTCGAGACCGACGCCGGTGCCGCCCTTCGCTGGCGCAGCGGCAGCGGCCGGAGCGGCCATCACGCCCTTGACGAAGTTCTGCACGTCCTGCTGGGTGATGCGGTTCTTCGGACCTGTGCCCGGCACGCGTGCCAGGTCGACGCCCAGTTCGCGGGCGAACTTGCGGATCGACGGCGAGGCGTGGGCTTTCGAGCCGGTGACGCCCTGGCTTGGCGCGGCTGCGGCCGGAGCCGGAGCCGGCGCGGCGGCTGCCGGTGCGGATGGCGCAGCGGCGGCGGGGGCCGGCGCGGCGGCAGCCGGTGCGGAAGACGACGCAGCTGCGGACGCACCGCCGGCCGCTTCGAGCACCAGCACGAGCGAACCCTCGGCGACCTTGTCGCCCACCTTGACCTTCACTTCCTTGACGGTGCCGGCGTGGCTGGACGGGATTTCCATGCTCGCCTTGTCCGATTCGACGGTGATCAGGGACTGGTCGACCTTGATCTGGTCGCCCGGCTTGACCATCAGTTCGATGACTTCGACTTCCTTGAAGTCGCCGATGTCCGGCACGGTGACTTCGACGAGTGCGCCGGCGCCGGCCGGTGCGGCGGCGGCCGGGGCAACGGCAGGCGCAGCTTCAGCAGCGGCCGGTGCCGCGGCAGCAGGCGCCGGTGCGGCCGCTGGTGCGGCGGCAGCGCCGCCAGCTTCTTCGAGCATCAGTACGAGCGAGCCCTCGGCGACCTTGTCGCCGACCTTGACCTTGATTTCCTTGACCACGCCCGCATGGCTGGACGGGATTTCCATGCTGGCCTTGTCCGATTCGACGGTCACGAGCGACTGGTCGACCTTGATCGTGTCGCCGACTTTGACCATCAGTTCGATGACTTCGACTTCCTTGAAGTCGCCGATGTCCGGGACTTTGACTTCCACAATGCTCATAGTGTTAGCTCCGTTATTTTTTGTATGGGTGCGAATGTATGGCCGTTGCTCCCCCCCGCGGGGTGGAGCAACGGCGAACTACCACTCATTTACATTACTGGGTCACAGGATTCGGCTTGTTCGCATCGATGCCGTACTTGGCGATCGCCTGGGCCACGACCGACATCTCGATCTTGCCTTCATCGGCCAGCGAGCGCAGGGCGGCAACGGTCACGTAGTAACGGTTCACTTCGAAGAACTCGCGCAGTTTCACGCGGCTGTCCGAGCGTCCGAAGCCGTCGGTGCCCAGCACTTTATAGGTGCGGTCCTTCGGCATGTAGGCGCGGATCTGCTCGGCGAACAGGCGCATGTAGTCGGTCGTCGCGACGATCGGGCCGGTCGAGTTCTGCATCAGCTGCGTCACGTACGGTACGCGCTGTTCGGCTTCCGGGTTGACCATGTTCCAGCGCTCGCAGTCCTGGCCATCGCGCGCCAGCAGCGTCAGCGACGGGGCGGACCAGACGTCGGCGGCGACGCCCCAGTCGTTCTTCAGCAGTTCGGCAGCGAAGATCGACTCGCGCAGGATGGTGCCGCAGCCGATCAGCTGGACGCGGTTCTGCAGGCTGGCGTCGCCTTCCTGGAGCAGGTACATGCCTTTCAGGATGCCCTCTTCCGTGCCAGGTTTGAGGCCCGGCTGCTCGTAGTTCTCGTTCATGATGGTGATGTAATAGAACACGTCTTCCTGTTCCGTCACCATGCGGCGCAGGCCGTCATGAATGATCACCGCCACTTCGTGCCCGAAGGTCGGGTCGTACGGCAGGCAGTTCGGCACCGTCGCGGCGATGATGTGGCTATGGCCGTCTTCGTGCTGCAGGCCTTCGCCGTTCAGCGTCGTGCGGCCGGCAGTGCCGCCCATCAGGAAGCCGCGGGCGCGGATGTCGCCCGCCAGCCAGACCAGGTCGCCCACGCGCTGCATGCCGAACATCGAGTAGAAGGTGTAGAACGGCACCATCTGGCGGTTGTTCGACGAGTAGGACGTTGCAGCCGCGATCCACGAGCTCATGCCGCCCGCTTCGTTGATACCCTCTTGCAGGATCTGGCCGGCCTTGTCTTCGCGGTAGTACATGACCTGGTCTTTATCGACCGGCTCGTACAACTGGCCCTGCTGGTTGAAGATACCGATCTGGCGGAACAGGCCTTCCATGCCGAAGGTACGCGATTCGTCGACCAGGATCGGCACGATGCGCTGGCCCAGGCTCTGGTCCTTCAGCAGGCTCGTGATCACGCGGACATAGGACTGCGTGGTCGAGATTTCGCGGCCCGGCGCGGTCGCGTCGAGCACCGACTTGAACGACTCCAGCGGCGGCACGATCAGGGTTTCGTCGGCCTTCTGGCGGCGCTGCGGCAGGTAGCCGCCGAGGGCCGCGCGGCGCTCGTGCAGGTATTTCATTTCAGGCGCGTCGTCGGACGGCTTGAAGAACGGGATCTCGGCCAGCTTGTCGTCCGGGATCGGGATGGCGAAACGGTCGCGCATTTCGCGAATCGCCTCGTCGTCGAGCTTCTTGGTCTGGTGCGCGGTGTTGCGCGCCTCGCCCGACTTGCCCATGCCGAAGCCCTTGACGGTCTTGACCAGCAGGACGGTCGGCGTGCCTTTGTTCTCTTGCGCGTTCTTGAAGGCGGCGTAGATCTTGTGCGGATCGTGGCCGCCGCGGGTCAGGCGCCAGATGTCGTCGTCGCTCATGTTGGCAACCATCTTCAGCAGCTCGGGGTGCTTGCCGAAGAAGTGCTTGCGCACGTAGGCGCCGTCTTTCGCCTTGTAGTTCTGGTATTCGCCGTCGACGGTTTCCATCATCACGCGCTGCAGGATGCCGTCCTTGTCCTTCGACAGCAGGGCATCCCAGCCCGGGCCCCAGACGACCTTGACGACGTTCCAGCCGGCGCCGCGGAAGTCCGCTTCCAGTTCCTGGATGATCTTGCCGTTGCCGCGCACCGGACCGTCCAGGCGCTGCAGGTTGCAGTTGACGACCATGACCAGGTTGTCGAGGCGTTCGCGTGCGGCCATGCCGATCGCGCCCATCGATTCCGGCTCGTCCATCTCGCCGTCGCCGCAGAAGACCCAGACTTTACGGGCTTCGGTGTCGGCAATGCCGCGGGCGTGCAGGTATTTCAGGAAGCGCGCCTGGTAGATCGCCATCAGCGGGCCCAGGCCCATCGAGACGGTCGGGAACTGCCAGAAGTCCGGCATCAGTTTCGGGTGCGGGTACGAAGACAGGCCCTTGCCGTCGACTTCGCGGCGGAAGTTCAGCATCTGCTCTTCGGTGATGCGGCCTTCGAGGTAGGCGCGCGCGTAGATGCCGGGCGAGCTGTGGCCCTGGATGTAGAGCAGGTCGCCGCCGTGGTTGTCGCTCGGGGCTTTCCAGAAGTGGTTGAAGCCGATGCCGAGCATGTTGGCCAGCGAGGCGAAGGACGAGATGTGGCCGCCGAGGTCGCCGTCGGCGCGGTTGGCTTTCACCACCATCGCCATCGCGTTCCAGCGCATCCACGAGCGCAGGCGCTCTTCGTATTCGAGGTTACCCGGGCAGTGCGCCTCCAGGTGGGCAGGAATGGTGTTGACGTAGGCGGTGTTGCTGGAGAACGGGACGTGGGCGCCGCGGCGGCGCGCCAGGTCGACCAGGCGCTCCATCAGGTAGTGCGCGCGTTCGGTACCTTCGTTTTCGATGACCGCTTCGAGCGCGTCGAGCCATTCCTTGGTTTCGAGCGAATCCGGGTCATTGGCGGCCTGGGCCGTCAACTGATCGAGCTGAGCTGACATTGGTGCGTCTCCTTGGTTTTGGTGGCCCACGTCGATCTCCAGATCGCCCGCCGGCGTATTTGATGAACAATCAATATGAATCAAGCCACGAGATTCTACCAGTGGAAGTGGTCTTTTTCAAATTACGATATATCATTTCATAATATGGAATCGCCTGTGCAAATGCGCTGGCCGACGGGGATCCGGTATGCAATGCACATGCCCGCCATCCCTCATCACTACCAACTCTGTAAATATGACAATGAACCACGGAGCGCGGCGCGCGATTCCGTGGATTCGCCGTGCGCGCCGTATAATTTCATCTTTGTCCAGTGATGAGCCCCACCATGCCAGCCCAACTGATCGACGGAGTCCAACTTTCCCAGCAACTGCGCGCCGAAATCGCCGAGCGTGCAGCCAAACTCACGGCCGCCGGCCAGCAGCCCGGCCTTGCCGTGATCCTGGTCGGCGAAGATCCGGCCAGCCAGGTCTACGTGCGCAACAAGGTCAAGGCCTGCGGCGACGTGGGCTTTCACTCGGTGCTGGAAAAATACGAGGCCGACCTGACGGAGGCCGCCCTGCTCGCCCGCATCGCCGCCCTCAACGAGGACCCGGCCATCCACGGCATCCTGGTCCAGATGCCCCTGCCGCGCCACATCAACCCAAGCAAGGTCATCGAAGCCATTTCCACCAGCAAGGACGTCGACGGCTACTCGGTCCTGTCGGCCGGCGAACTGGTCGCCAACCTGCCGGGTTTCCGCCCCTGCACGCCCTACGGCTGCATGAAGCTGATCGAGTCCACCGGCACTGATCTGCGCGGCAAGCACGCGGTCGTGATCGGCCGTTCGAACACCGTCGGCAAACCAATGGCACTGCTGCTCTTGCAAGCCAACGCCACCGTGACCATATGCCATAGCGCGACGCCGGACCTGGGCGTCTACACGCGCCAGGCCGACATCGTCGTGGCCGCCGTCGGCCGCCGCAACACCGTCACCGCCGACATGGTGAAACCGGGCGCGATCGTGATCGACGTCGGCATGAACCGCGACGACGCCGGCAAGCTGTGCGGCGACGTCGATTTCGCCGGCGTACGCGAAGTGGCCTCGCACATCACCCCGGTGCCGGGCGGCGTCGGGCCGATGACAATCACCATGTTGTTGATGAATACGGTCGAGTCCGCGGAACGCGTGCTCGGCAAGCGCCAGGAAGTGCTCAGCCAGGCCACGGGAATGGATCCGAAACCTGGTGTTGCATAAGCTGTCGCATAAACTTTAGGAAGGAACACCATGAGCGTTGATACCAGTAATCCCCTTCTTGACTTCTCTGACCTGCCGCGTTTCGATGCCTTCCGCCCGGAACACGTCACGCCGGCCATCGAGCAGCTGATCCAGGAGGCCACCGAGGTCGTCGCCAGGCTCGAAGCGCCGAGCGACAACGTCACTTGGGACAATTTCGTGGTGCCCCTGGAGGAAGCGACCGAACGCCTGGGCCGCGCCTGGGGCATCGTCAACCACCTGAACCATGTGGCCGACACGCCGGAACTGCGCGCCACCTACAACGAAAACCAGCCGAAAGTCACCGAGTTCTGGACCACCCTCGGCCAGAACGAGCTGCTCTTCGCCAAGTACAAGGCGATCCGCGCCAACCCGGACTACGTCAACCTGAGCCCGGCCCGTAAACGCATCGTTGAAAACGCCCTGCGCGACTTCCGTCTGGGCGGCGCCGAACTCCCAAGCGACAAAAAGGAACGCTTCGCCGCCATCCAGGAGCAGCACGCCGCGATCTCGACGCGCTTCTCGGAAAACGTGCTCGACGCAACCAACGACTACAAGCTCATCGTCGAAAACGAAGCCGAACTGGCAGGCATTCCCGAGGACGCCAAGGCCGCCGCGAAAGCCGCGGCTGTTGCGGCGGGCAAGACCGGCTACCAGTTCACCCTGCACTTCCCGTCCTATTTCCCGGTCCTGCAATTCGCGGACAATCGCCAGCTGCGCGAAACGATCTATCGCGCCAGCGCGACAAAGGCGTCGGACATGGGCGCCGTGTTCAGCGAACTGGAGAAATGGGACAACAGTTCCAACATCGCCCAGCTGCTCAAACTGCGCGACGAGGAAGCGAAGCTGCTCGACTACCGCAACTTCGCCGAAGTGTCGCTGGTGCCGAAGATGGCCGAGAGCCCCGAGCACGTGATTTCCTTCCTGGAGGACCTGGCGCGCCGCGCGCGTCCGTTCGCCGAGAAAGACCTGGCCGAGCTGCGTGCCTTTGCCAAGGACGAGCTGGGAATCGAGGACATGCAGGCCTGGGACCTGTCCTACGCGTCGGAAAAGCTGCGCGAAAAGCGCTATGCCTTCTCGGCGCAGGAAGTCAAGGAGTACTTCCCCGAGCCGAAGGTCATCGAAGGCCTGTTCAAGGTGGTGCAGACCCTGTTCTCGGTCGCGATCAAGCCGGACACGGCGCCCGTCTGGCATCCGGACGTGCGTTTCTACCGCATCGAACGCGACGGCCAGCTGATCGGCCAGTTCTATTTCGACCTGTACGCGCGCGCCGGCAAGGGCCAGGGCGCGTGGATGGACGACGCGCGCGGACGCCGCATGACGACGGGCGGCATCGTGCAGACCCCAGTCGCCTACCTGACCTGCAACTTCACGCCGCCGGCAACTGTCGACGGCAAGCTGCAGCCCTCGCTGTTCACGCACGACGAAGTGACGACCCTGTTCCACGAATTCGGCCACGGCCTGCACCACATGCTGACCGAAGTCGAGGAGCTGTCGGTATCGGGTATCTCGGGCGTCGAATGGGATGCGGTCGAGCTGCCGTCGCAGTTCATGGAGAACTTCTGCTGGGAATGGGACGTGCTGCAAGGCATGACCGCCCACTTCAAGACGGGCGAGCCGCTGCCGCGCGCGCTCTACGACAAGATGCTGGCGGCTAAGAACTTCCAGTCGGGCATGCAGACCCTGCGCCAGGTCGAGTTCTCGCTGATCGACATGCACCTGCACTACGACTTCGACCCGAACAGCCAGCAATCGGTGCAGCAGCTGATCGACGATGTGCGCAGCAAGTTCTCGGTGATGATTCCGCCCTCCTTCAACCGCTTCCAGCACTCGTTCGGCCACATCTTCGCGGGCGGCTATGCGGCCGGCTACTACAGTTATAAATGGGCCGAGGTGCTGTCGGCGGACGCCTATGCGGCCTTCGAGGAAGCGATCGAGGCCGGCGGCGGAGAGCTGTCGGCGGAGACTGGACGGCGCTTCCAGCGCGAGATCCTGGCCGTCGGCGGTTCGCGCCCGGCGCTCGAATCGTTCAAGGCGTTCCGCGGCCGCGAGCCGTCGATCGACGCGCTGCTGCGTCATAATGGAATGAACGCATAAGTTCGTAATGACCTGGGCCGCGGCGGAAAGTTCACTGCGGCCCAGCGATGCAAACCAACCACCGCCCGGCGGACCGGTTTACAATCTGGTCCATGACACGGATCGACTTCCACACCAATATTCCCGACAAGCTCGCCTACGCCTGCCGCCTGGCGCGCAAGGCGTATTCGGCGAAAGCAAAAATCGTCCTGCTGGCCGAGGACGCCGCCCAGGCCGCGGCCCTGAACGAGGCGCTGTGGACGCTGTCGAATATCGATTTCCTGCCGCACGTGATGGCGGGCGATCCGCTGGCGTCCGAAACGCCGATCATCATCACCGACAGCGAAGAAGCGGCGCTGCCGCATCATGAGATGCTGGTCAACCTCACGCGCCGCACGCCGAGCAATGTCGCCGAATTCGCGCGTGTCTTCGAGATCATCTCGAACGACGAGCTCGATGCCGCCGCCGGGCGCCAGCGCTATGTCGCCTATAAAAAGCAGTCCTATCCGCTGACCCACTTCGTCGCAGGACAATCATGAGCCAGAACCCCGCCTTCGATAGCAGCATTCCCGTGTTGACTGAAGTGGTGCTGGAGCCGATGGGTCCGGAGCCGACACCGGCCACGGACGCCGGCCAGGCCGAGGCGGAGGCGGCGATTGCGGTCGCCGAGGAACTGGCGGAAGCGGAGGCGCCTGCCGCCCTCCAGACGCAGCCGGAACCGGACTGGGACGAACTCGAAAGCCGCATCGTCGAACGGGTCGTGGCGCAGCTGCAGCCACAAATCGATGCCGTCGTACGCAATGCCCTCGCCTCCGCCGGCGACCAGATCCACATCGGCCTGCGCCAGGCAGTCGAACAGGTGGTGGCGCAGCAGGTCGCCGGCCTTCAGTTCGGCCAAAAAGCCTAGCGCACCGTAGGGTGGGCTCTCCGAGCCCACGCGTTACGTACCTGTCCTTTTGCTCGCACGTGTTGTACCGCGTGGGCACAGAGTGCCCACCCTACAACGCCTTGAATCGGTGCGCCGCAGCCTTCATCCCCCTCAAAGCGTGCGTCTTCTCCCTCCTGCGCACTACGCATGCCCACCCCGCGCAATACCGCTTTCCCTCCCTTCTGATTTGTTGTACCTTTGCTCTGCTTCAACTGGCGTACGCCGGCAGTGAACCGGGCGCCCGTCATCCCACCATTTTGGAGAACGTATGACCACCAAGCTCATTCCCCTTGCCATCGCGATGCTGATTGCCGGGAGCGCCAGCGCCCAGCAGGTCGTCAAGATCGGCCACGTCGGCCCGGTCTCGGGCCCGAATTCGCACCTCGGCAAGGACAACGAGAACGCCGCGCGCATGGCGATCGACGAGCTCAACGCAAAAGGCTTCACCATCAACGGCCAGAAGGTCACGCTGCAGCTGGTGGCCGAGGACGACGGCTCGGATCCGAAGCAAGGCACGGCCGTTGCGCAGAAGCTGGTCGACGCCAAGGTCAAGGGCGTCATCGGCCACCTGAACTCTGGCACCAGCGTGCCCGCGTCAAAAATCTACAACGACGCCGGCATCCCGCAGATTTCGCCGGCCACCACCGCCACCCAGTACACCAAACAGCGCTTCCCGGGCGCCTTCCGCGTCGTGGCGAATGATGCCAAGCTCGGCGGCACGCTGGGCAAGTATGCGGTCGATACCCTGAAAGCGAAGAACATCGCCGTCATCGACGACCGCACCACCTACGGCCAGGGCGTCGCCACCGAATTCGTGAAGGGCGCCAAGGGGCCGGGCGTGAAAATCGTCGGCAAGGAATTCACCAGCGCCACGGCCACCGACTACACGGCGATCCTGACCTCGATCCGCGCGAAGAAGCCGGACCTGGTCTTCTTCGGCGGCATGGATTCGGTCGGCGGCCCGATGCTGAAACAAATGAAGGCGCTCGGCATCGACGCGCGCTTCATGGGCGGCGACGGCATCTGCACCGAAGCACTCGGACGCCTGGCGGGCGATGCCGTCGGCGAAGGTAAAGTGATCTGCGCCGAAGCCGGCGGCGTCACCGGCGCCGAGCAGGAAAAAGTCATGAGCGACTTCCGCGCCCGCTTCAAGCAGAAGACCGGCATCGAGGTGCAGCTGTACGCGCCCTACGTCTACGACGCAGTGATGGTGATGGCGGCGGCGATGCAGAAGGCCAATTCGGCCGAGCCCGCCAAGTACCTGCCGGAACTCAAGAAGATCAAGTACAAGGGCGTGACCGGCGACATCGCCTTCGATGCCTCCGGCGACATCAACAATGGCGCCCTGACCCTGTACACGTTTAAAGGCGGCAAGCGCAGCAAGATGGATGTGATTCGCTGATCCGGTCCATCACCTCGCACAAACAAAAAGCGCGCCTGGCTGACGCCGGCGCGCTTTGTTTTTGCCTGCCGCGAAGCAGGCCGCGTTGTCGCTTGCTGGATCGCTTGCCTGGGCGATTACTTGGTCGACAGCACCCACTTCACCAGGCTGCGCGCTTCCGCTTCGCTCACCTGCGGGTTGGCCGGCATCGGGACCGGACCCCAGGAACCGGAGCCGCCTTTCATGACTTTGGCGACCAGTTTGTCTTCCGCGCCTTTTTGACCGGCATATTTCGCCGCCACGTCCTTGTAGGCAGGACCGACCAGTTTGGTACCGATTGCATGGCAAGCCATGCAATTCTTCGCTTTGGCCAGGTCGGCTTGCGCAAACGCGCTCGACGATGCCAGCACCGACAACACACCGCACAAGATCAGGGACCGTTTCATGTAACTCTCCATTTGTAATGCCTGCATTCTACCGTGTTTCCATTCAATGAATGCCCGCCGTCACACTCTGTAACCTCGCTTACGTTTTGAGGTTGCACGGTTTCCACGCTCCGGTCATATTTTGCCACAGAGCACTAATTTGTTTGTAAGATGGCCGGATTCTGGAGAATGTCATGCCCCTGATCCTGTTGATTGCCGCGCTGCTGGTGCTGCGCTTTTTTGAAGTCTGGAAGTTTGCCGAGCTGTCCTGGTGGTGGATCGTCGGGCTGATGGTGTTCGCGTTTATCTGGTTCGAGTACGTGGAAAAGCTGCTTGGGTGGGATAAGAAGAAGGCGCATGACGAGGACGACAAGCGGCGCAAGGCGCGCGTGAAGAATTCGTTCGACAAGCGCAAATAAGCTCGCCCGGAACGGTCGCGTAACGTAGGGTGGGCTCTCGAGCCCACGCGGTACCAGGCATGCGTATCGAAAATAATCCGATATAAACGTCGGGTGATCAAACGGCCGTTTTCAAATCATTCGTTTCGATGGATCGAGCGCCGGACCGCGTGGGCACAAGTACCCACCCTACGGTACGCGACCTTATTATCCCGTCACCGCGCCCTTGCTCGCACTCGACGCCAGCGCCGCAAACTTCGCCAGCACCCCGCGCGTATACCGCGGCGCCGGCCGCGTCCACGCGGCGCGGCGGCGGGCGATTTCCTCGTCCGGCACATTTAGCTGAATCAAGAGCTGGTTCGCATCGATCGTCACCGAATCCCCCTCCTCTACCAGCGCGATCGTCCCGCCCTCATAGGCTTCGGGCGCCACGTGTCCCACCACCATGCCCCAGGTGCCGCCCGAGAAGCGCCCGTCCGTGATCAAACCCACCGATTCGCCCAGTCCCTGGCCGATCAGCGCGCCCGTCGGCGCCAGCATTTCCGGCATGCCGGGGCCGCCCTTCGGTCCGAGATAACGCAGGACCAGCACGTCGCCGGGCTGGATGCGCTTGGCCATGATGGCGTCCATGGCCGAATACTCGTCGTCGAACACGCGCGCCGGGCCGGTGATGGCCGGGTTTTTCAGGCCGGTGATCTTGGCCACGCAGCCTTCCGGCGACAGGTTTCCCTTCAGGACCGCCAGGTGGCCCTGGGCGTACAGCGCCTGGTCGATCGGACGAATCACGTCCTGCCCGGCGGCCGGCGCGGATGGCACGTCCGCCAGTTCCTCGGCCAGCGTGCGCCCGGTAATCGTGATGCAGTCGCCATGCAGCAGGCCCGCGTCCAGCAGCAGCTTCATCACCTGCGGCACGCCGCCGGCCTTGTGCAGGTCGGTCGCGACGTACTGGCCCGAGGGCTTGAGGTTGCAGATCACCGGGACTTTACGGCGCACGGTCTCGAAATCGTCGAGCGTCCATTCGACCTCGGCCGCGTGAGCGATCGCCAGGTAGTGCAGCACGGCATTGGTCGAGCCGCCCGTTGCCATGATCAGCGACACCGCGTTCTCGATCGACTTGCGGGTGATGATGTCGCGCGGCTTCAGGTCGCGCTTCACCGCTTCGACCAGCACGCGCGCGGATTCGGCGCAGGAATCCACCTTTTCGTCGTCCGGATTCGCCATGGTCGACGAATACAGCAGCGACATCCCGAGCGCCTCGAAGGACGAAGACATCGTATTGGCCGTGTACATGCCGCCGCAGGACCCGGACGAGGGGCAGGCGTTTTTCTCGATCCCCTCGAAATCTTCCTGGCTCATGCGCCCGGCCGTGAATTCGCCGACCGCCTCGAAGCTCGATACGATGGTCAGATCCTTCCCCTTCCAGTGGCCCGGCTTGATCGTGCCGCCGTAGACATAGATGCCGGGAACGTTGGCGCGGGCCAGTGCGATCATCCCGCCCGGCATGTTCTTGTCGCAGCCGCCGATGACGACGACGCCGTCCATCCATTGTCCGTTGACGCAGGTTTCGATGCAGTCCGCGATGACCTCGCGCGAGATCAGCGAGAACTTCATGCCCTCCGTTCCCATCGACATGCCGTCGGAAATGGTCGGCGTGCCGAACACCTGCGGATTGGCGCCGTTCTCCCTGACGGTCGCAATCGCGATGTCGGCCAGCTTCTGCAGGCCGGAGTTACAAGGCGTAATCGTGGAATGGCCGTTCGCGATGCCGATCATCGGCTTGTCGAAGTCTTCCGCCTGATACCCCATCGCGTAATACATCGAGCGGTTCGGACTGCGGGCGACGCCTTCGGTGACGTTACGGGATCGGCGGTTGTAGCGCGGCTTCTCAAGCATGATGGACTCCTCGAAAGCAGTCTTGTCAGAATGCCTTGCGCGCCGGGGGCCGTCAATTGTAAGCTTCGCGTGCCTGTGATACGCCGAACATATCAGGCGACCCGCAACCCATGGAAACGCATATCGATGAACCTTGAACTGCGCCAGCTGCGCTATTTCCTGACGGTCGCCGAAGAACTCCACTTCGGCCGCGCCGCCGCTCGCCTGCACATGACCCAGCCGCCCTTGTCGCAGGCGATCGCCGCGCTCGAGGAAAGCCTGGGCGCGCCGCTGTTCCTGCGCAACCGCAGGCAGGTCGCCCTGACGGGCGCCGGCAGCGCCCTGCTGCCCGAGGCGCGCCGCTTGCTGGAAGGCGCGGCTGGCCTCCCCGAACTCGTGCGCCGCGCCGCCGCCGGCGAGTCGGGGCGCCTGGCCCTGTCCTTTGTCACCCCGGCCGACTACAGCGTCCTGCCGGGCTTGCTGCGCGACTACAGCACGGCCTATCCGAACGTCCAGCTGGTGCTGCAGGAGGCGACCACCGACCTGCAGATCGACGATTTATTGCACGAGCGCATAGACGCCGGCCTCGTCATTCCGCCGCTGTCGGACAAGGCGCAAGCCCAGCTCGACTACATGAAGGTACTGGAAGAGCCGCTGGTGATGTGCGCACCTGCGGGCACCCTCCCCGCAAGCAAAAAAAACGTCGACCTGAAAACGCTGCGCCACCTGCCTTTGATCATTTTCCCGCGCAAGAGCGCCCCTGCCCTGCACGACGCCATCCTCAGCTGCTTCCGCGAAGCGGGCCTCTCTCCCGAGGTCAAGCAGGAAGCGATCCAGATGCAGACCATCGTCAGCCTCGTCTCCGCGGGCATGGGCTTGGCACTTGTGCCACAATCCGTGTCGAACCTGATGCGCCCCGGCGTAGAATACCGTGCCCTGGCCGGCGCCACGCCGCAGGTCGAACTCGGCCTGGCCTGGCGCCGCGACAATACATCGCCGGTGCTGAGGGGATTTTTAGAATTAGCGAGGAAAACTTAATTATGCTGGTACACCCGAATCCGGACCCGATCGCCTTTTCCATCGGCCCGGTGGACATCCACTGGTATGGCCTGATGTATGTGGTCGCGTTCGGCCTGTTCCTGCTGCTCGGTCGCGTGCGCATCAGGCAGCCCCACATTGCCGCGCAGGGCTGGAAGGCCGAGGACCTGGACGACATGCTGTTCTACGGCATGCTCGGGGTCGTGATCGGCGGGCGCCTGGGCGAGGTGCTGTTCTACCAGCCGGCCCATTTCCTGGCCCACCCGCTCGAGATTTTCCAGGTCTGGAAAGGCGGCATGTCCTTCCACGGCGGTTTTATCGGCGTGCTGATCGCGATGGCCCTGTGGGCGCGGAAAGCAAAGCGCAACCTGCTCGACGTGTATGACTTCATTGCCCCGATGGTCCCGCTCGGCTATGCCGCCGGCCGCCTGGGCAATTTCATCAACCACGAACTGCCGGGCCGCCTGGCCGACCCGAGCCTGCCGTGGGCGATGATCTGGCCAGGCGTCGAAGGTCCGCGCCACCCGTCGCCGATTTACCAGATGCTGGTCGACGGCATCCTCGTGTTCCTGATCCTGTGGCCGTTTGCACGCAAGGCGCGTCCACGGCTGGCGGTGGGCGCGATGTTCACCCTGCTGTACGGCTGCGCGCGCTTCTTCACCGAATGGTTCCGCGTGCCGGACTGGGAAACGACGGTTGCCGGCCTGCCGATCACCTCGGGCCAGGTGCTGTCGCTGCCGATGATCGTCGCGGCGCTGATCATGCTGGCCTGGGCCTATTCGCGCGAAGGCAAGCAGGCGGTGCGGGTGTAAATGCAGGGTGGGCGCCATACGCGCGTGCGTTGAACGCGTGGGCGGCGTTCACGCTGCGCGCCCTTCACGCTTCGGAGTTTAGCCGCCCACCCTACAAAGCTTTCCAGAACATGTACGCGGCAAGCGCATACAGGATCACCGCAAACACCTTCTGCAACTGGCGCACCGGCATCCGGTGCGCCGTTCTCGCCCCCAGCGGCGCCATCGTCACGCTCGCCGCGACGATGATCAGCAAAGCCGGCACATAGATGAAGCCGAGCGAATATTGGGGCAGCCCCGGCTCGCCCCAGCCATAAAATACATTCGCCAGCGTGCCTGCGAACGCGATCGGAAACCCGAGCGCGGCGCTGGTGGCCACCGCATTGTGGATGCGGACGTTACACCAGGTCATGAAGGGCACCGAGACAAAGCCGCCCCCTGCTCCCACCAGGCCCGCCAGGATCCCGATCACGCCGCCCGCGGCGAACATGCCGGTCGTGCCGGGTAAATCGCGCGCCGCGGCCGGCTTCCTGTTGACCAGCATTTGCGTGGCCGAAAACGCGACGAAGGCGCCAAAGAACCAGGACAGCGTCGCCGTATTCATCTGCTTGCCGATCCAGGGCCCGATGGTCGAGCCGACCAGGATCCCCGGCGCCAGCAAGGCGACGATGCGCCAGACCACCGCGCCGTGCTTGTGGTGCGCGCGCACCGAGGACAGGGAGGTGAAGACGATGGTGGCGAGCGAGGTGGCAATTGCCATGTGGACGACGAGCGACTCGGGAACGCCGCGCGCCGCAAGCACGGCGCTGATGAAGGGCACCAGGATCATGCCGCCGCCAATGCCGAGCAGGCCGGCCGCGAAACCGCCGAAGCAGCCCATGGCCAGCAGGGCCAGGATCATCATCGGGTCCATGGGCCCTCCGCGCGCGGGCGAGCGGACGCTCGCGGATGATCGTGCGCCGCGCAGGAGGCGCCTGCGGCAGTGTAAAACGTGAACGTGGGTGCCATCGGCCAGCCTTGCTTATCGAACGGATGAGACAGGCATACTAGCCGAATGTCGGCGCGGCCGCTGCGCTCGATCGATTGATCGCCGCAACCAGCGCTTCGACCGGGACCGGTTTGGTGAAGTGGCCGTCGAACCCGGCCGCGAGGGCCTTGTCGCGGTCCGCCGCCTGGCCGTAACCGGTGACCGCGAACAGCTGGATGCCAGCCGTCGCGGGCAGGCTTCTCAGGGTGCGGGCCACCTCGAATCCCGAGATGTCGGGAAGGTCGATGTCGACGAGGGCAACCTGAGGCAGATGCGTTGATGCGGCCGCGATACCTGCCTGGCCGTTCTCCGCCACCTGGACGGTGAACCCATGCTGGGACAGCATCAGGAACATCGCCTCGCGCACATCGCGGTTGTCTTCGATGACGAGGACCCGCGCGCTGCCGGTCCTCGCGCCTGCCGCCGGCGGTGCTTCCACGGCCGGCAGCGCAGCGGCCAGGGGAAAGCGCAGGGTGAAGACGCTGCCCTGGTTCAGTCCAGGGCTGTGCGCCTCCAGCGTGGCGCCCTGCTGGCGGGCCAGCGCGCTGACGACGGCCAGGCCGATGCCCAGCCCGCCCTTGGAGCGGTTGACGACCTGGCCCTGGACGAAGACATCGAAGGCCCTGGCGAGCAGCTCCGGCGACAGGCCGATGCCGCTGTCGGCCACCTCCAGTACCGCGTTGCCGTCTTCGGTGCGCAGCCTGACCTCGACCTGCCCTCCCTCCGGGGTGTACTTCAGCGCATTGTCGACCAGGTTGGCGATCATCTGTTCCAGCCGGGTCGGGTCGGACTCGATCATCGCCGGCGCCAGCTGCGCGCTCAAGCGGTGCGAGCTGGCTGCGCCGCGCGCCTCGAACGAGGCCAGGCAGGCCTCGACCGCCGCTTTCAGGTCGAGCGGCGTGCGCGCCAGCGTGATCTTGCCGTTGAGGATGCGGTGGGCGTCGAGGAGCTCGTCGACGAGGTGGGTCAGGTGCCGGGTCTGGCGCCCGATGATCGCCTTGACGTTGGCGCTGCGGCCGGCATCGAGGTTCGGCAGGTTCAGCATCGCGACGCCGGAAGCGATCGCGGCCAGCGGGTTGCGCAATTCGTGACCGAGCATGGCCAGGAACTCGTCCTTCGCCCGGTTCTGGTCTTCCGCCACCTTTTGCGCCTGCTCGGCCTGCACGCGGGCATGCTTCGCCTCTTCCAGGCTCTGCTGCCTGGTCGTTTCGCCGGCGACGAGCAGGTGGCCGGCGCGGTGCAGCGCCATCTGCAGCCGGTTCATTTCCTCGACGCGAAGATCGGCGACAGGGGGCACCTGGTAGGCGGGCAGCATTTCGGCGGCCGCCGACGCCTGGTCGATGGCGCCGATCAGGCGCCGCCCGAACAGCACCGCGCCGCCGATGGCGCACAGGAGCGCGGTCAGGAACCCGGCCGCGGTCAGCGCCACGGTATGCACCGCGGTCTGCTCGATCTCGTCGACCGGCACGCCGACGCCGACCGACCAGCCGGTCATGGCCGAACGTTCCCAGGCGCCGTACATTTCCACGCCGTCGCGCGTATAGGCGCGCGAAATCCCTTCGAAGCCGGACAGGATCGTTTTGAGCCGTTCGTTGCGCGGCGGCTGGCCGACGAACTTTTCCGGGTTGATATTGCGGGCGATCGTGATGCCCTGCCTGTCGAACACGGAGATCAGCCAGGAGCGCGGAATGTCCTTGGCAAGCAGCAAGCGGTCCAGGTGCTCGGAAAACATCCATTCGTCCACGACGAAACGGCGCCCGTCCGCGATCGTGACGGGATACTCGACGCTGACCACGAACTTTCCGGTCGCCCGTCCCTTGATGAGGCCGCTGTAGACGGGCTTGCCGCTCTCCACGACTTGCTTCACACGGGCGACGGCGGCGGCGTCGGGCGCGCCAATGCGGGTGCCGTAGGGACGGACCGTGTTGAATATTTGCTGCCCGTGTTCGTCGAGCAGCGCCGCGTTGATGTCGCGGCCGCGGTTGGAGGCGCGGGCCTGCTCGTAGAAAGCTTCGAAATTGCCCTCGTTCAGGTTACGCGAAGTACTCAGGGCCTGCGCCGTCGCCATCGCGAAAGTCATTTCGCGGTCCATGATGTTGACCGAGGCGCGCGCCAGTTCCTGCATGCTGCGCAGCGCCGCCTTGCGCTCGGCGGTGAGCAGCACGTTGAGCACGACGAGCGAAAACAGGACGGTCGGCACGAGGATGGCCGACACCAGCAAAGCGATATGCGACCTGACCTTCATGGTGTCCGATCAATAATAGGTGTGGGTCATGCGAGGATACGCTTGAGGTCGGACGGAGAGAAGGGCTTGGGCAAGGTGATGGCGCCCAGGGCCTTCGCTTCGTCCAGGTGTCCATAGCCGCTCGCGATCACGATCTTCAGTTCCGGCTGGCACGATTTCGCACGGCGGGCCAGTTCGATCCCGTCCATGCCGGGCAGGTCGTAATCGGTGATGAGCACGTCGTAATGGTTGCGTCCGAGCATGGCGAGCGCGTCGGCCGCATTGCTCGTGCCGTCGACGCGCTGGTTGAGCATTTCGAGCAGCGCACAGGTCGTGGCCAGCAAATCCGGATCGTCGTCGATGAACAGGACACGCCTGGTCGCGCCCACGCTTTCCAGGGGCGCCTCCTGCGCCGCCCGGCCTGCCTGGGCCTGCTCGCTGGACAGCAGCTGGCGCAGCTTGCGTGCCAGCTGGTCGCGCGCATACGGTTTCGAGAGCAGCTGCACGCCGGCATCGAGCTTGCCGTCGTGGACGATGGCGTTCTGGGTGTAGCCCGAGGTGAACAGGACCGCGATGTCCGGATGGATCAGGCGTGCCTGGCGCGCCAGCTCCGGACTGCGCAGCTGGCCCGGCATGACCACGTCGGTGAACAGCAGGTCGATCGGCACGCCGCTGCTGAGGATCGCCAGCGCGGCGGCGGCATGATCGGCCTTCATCACCTTGTAGCCCAGGCTGCGCAGCATTTCGACGACGGTTGCCTGGACCGCCAGGTCATCCTCGACCACGAGGATGGTTTCGTTGCCGCCCATGACCGGGCCGCTCTTGACGACCGGCTCGCTGGCCTCCGCTTTATACGAGCGCGGGAAATACATCTTGATGGTCGTGCCGTGCCCGACCTCGGTATAGATCTGGAAGTGGCCGCCGGTCTGCTTGACAAAGCCATAGGCCATCGACAGGCCCAGCCCGGTGCCGTGGCCTTCGGGCTTGGTCGTGAAGAAGGGTTCGCAGGCCCGTTCGAGCACCTCGCGCGTCATGCCGGAACCGTTGTCGGAAATCGCGATCAGGACATACTGGCCCGGCGCGAGATCGTGCTGGCTGGCCACATAGTCGTCGTCGAGCATGGCGTTGCCCAGTTCGATCGTCAGCTTGCCGCCCGACGGCATGGCGTCGCGCGCATTGATCGCCAGGTTCAGGATCACGTTCTCGAGCTGGTAAGGGTCGACGCAGGTGTTCCACAGGCCGCCGCCGCGGATCGTTTCCACGGCAATCGTCTCGCCCAGCGCCCTGCGCAGCAGCTCATCCATCTGCTGCACTACCCGCGCCGGACTGATCACGACCGGCTGCAGGGGCTGGCGACGGGCAAACGCAAGCAGCTGCGCGGCCAGCTTCGCGCCGCGCTCGACCGCGCCGAGCGCGGTATCGACGTGCTTGAGCGGGAGCTGTTCGCGCACGCTGCTGTCGCGCAGCAGCTGCAGGTTGCCGCCGATGACCTGGAGAATATTATTGAAGTCATGGGCTACCCCGCCCGTCAATTTGCCGATGGCCTCGAGTTTTTGCGAGTGCTGCAGCGCCGCCTGCGCCGACTGCAGTTCGGTGGTGCGTTCCTCGACCAGGCTCTCCAGTTCCTTCTGGTATTTCTGCACCTCGTCCATGGCCTGCTTCTGCTTCGTGACGTCGCTGCCCTGCACGAAGATCCCGGTCGACTGGCCCTGCGCATCCAGGATCGGCTGGTAGATAAAGTCGACGAAATGCGTGACGATCTTGCCGGGCACGTCCTGCAGTTCGAGCTGCACGCTCTGGCCAACCACGGGCGTTGCGGTTTGATACACCTTGTCGAGCAGCTCGAAAAAGCCCTGGCCTTCCACCTCCGGCAAGGCATCGCGGACGTCTTTCCCGATCAGGTCGCGCTCGCCGGTGAGCTTGCGGTAGGCGCCGTTGGCCAGTTCGAAGACATGCGCCGGCCCTTTCAGCACGCAGATGAAACCGGGCGCCTGCTCGAACAGGCTCTGGAAAAAGGTATTACTCAGCTGCAGCGCATCGGCACGGGCAAGCGCCCGGCGCGCATCCTCGAGGGCGCTGGTGCGGTCCAGGATGGTCTGCTCGAGCTCGCTCTGCTTTTGTACCAGGGAACGCGCATTGATGACCTGCTCGGTCACGTCGCTGCCCTGGGAGAAAATCCCCAGCACGCTGCCGTTCTCGTCGAAGATGGGCTGGTAGACGAAGTCGATATAGCTGGCGACTGCCGCGCCGTCCGGGCGGTGCACGGTGAGCGGCACGCCGCGGCCCACGTGCGGCTGGCCCGACTGGTACACGTCGTCGAGCAGCTCGAAGAAGCCCTGGCCCGCGAGCTCCGGCAAGGCCTCGCGCACGGGTTTGCCGATGATGTCGCGGTGGCCAGCCAGCCGGTGGTGCGCTTCGTTCTGCAATTCGTAGACATGCGTCGGGCCGCGGAAGAAGCAAACGAAGCCCGGCGCCTGCTCGACCAGGCGCAGCAGGTGCTTGCTTTGTTCGGTACGCGCCTGCAGCAACGCATCCTGGGCCCGCTGTTCGCGCTCGCGTGCGTCGCGCGCCTTGGTGACGTCGCGCGTCACCTTGCCGAAACCGATCAGGGAACCATCGTCGTCGTAGAGCGGATCGATCACCACGTGCGCCCAGAACCGGGTGCCGTCCTTGCGCACGCGCCAGCCGGTGGCTTCGAAGACGCCGGCCGCCTGCGCGGTGGCCAGCGCCTGGCGCGGGACCCCGGCCAGGCGGTCTTCCTCCGTATAGAAGCATTCGAAGGCGTGGCCGATGATCTCGTCGGCCGTATAGCCCTTGGCGCGCTGGGCGCCGGCATTCCACGTCGCCACGCGTCCATCCGGAGACAGCATGAAGATAGCGAAATCCCGTATTTTGGCGACGAGGGTGGAAGTCAGGTTGGCTTCCAGTGTGGCGAGCGAGGGCGATGCCGTGGACATTGAAGAATCCGACGAGAGAAAGCGTGGATTCTATGTCAAACAGTGAATTGTTGCCGTTCTTCACGTGCAACTATTTGCGCCAGACGGCGGGCGCTCCCCCACCGTCCGCCAGCGCGGCGACGCGCTTCAGAACGCGGCCCACTCCGCCCGGGTGGCGGCGCTTCCCAGCTTCGGATACGCGGCAGCCGGACGCACTCCGGGACGCCGCTCATGCACAGCGTGGCCGAGCTTGAAAACGCTGACCCGCTGCACCAGCCCGGCCGCGCTGTCCTGCAGCGACTGTGCGGCGCCGGCCGCCTCTTCGACCAGGGCGGCATTCTGCTGGGTGACCTGATCCATCTGGCTGACGGCCTCGTGGATCTGTTCGATGCCTGCGCTCTGCTCGCTCGTCGCCGCCGTGATCTCCTCCATGATGGCGGCCACGCGACGTACGCTATGGACGATTTCTTCCATTGTCGTGCCTGCCTGATTGACCAGGCGGCTGCCGCTGTCGACTTTCTCGACCGAGTCGGTGATCAAGGCCTTGATTTCCTTTGCCGCGCCGGCCGAGCGCTGGGCGAGACTGCGTACTTCGGAGGCGACGACGGCAAAGCCGCGGCCCTGTTCGCCGGCACGGGCGGCCTCGACGGCGGCGTTCAGCGCCAGGATGTTCGTCTGGAACGCGATGCCGTCGATGACGGCAATGATGTCGACGATCTTGCGCGCCGAATCGTTGATGGCGCCCATCGTACCGACGACCTCGCGCACCACGGCGCCGCCGCGCGTGGCCACATCCGAGGCCGAGGCCGCCAGGCCGTTGGCCTGGCGCGCATTGTCCGCGTTCTGGCGCACCGTCGTGGTGAGCTCCTCCACCGACGCGGCCGTTTCCTCGATCGAGCTGGCCTGCTGTTCGGTACGCGAAGACAGGTCCATGTTGCCGGCGGCGATCTGGCTTGAGGCCGTGGCGATGACGTCGCTGCCGCTGCGCACCTCGCCCACGATGCCGGCCAGGCTGGTGTTCATGTCGCGCAAGGCGCCGAGCAGCTGGCCGAATTCGTTGCGTGTATCGACCACGATCTGCGCGCTCAGGTCGCCGCCGGCGACGCGCCGCGCCAGGTCGACCGCGGTGCCGAGCGGACGGGTAATGGCCGCGACCAGGTACAGCGTAGCCGCAACGGCGAGCAGGACGGCGAACGCGATGGCACCGACAATCAGGCGGTTCAGGCTGCGCAGTTCGGCATGGAGTGCCTCGCTCTCGTGGACGTTGCGCGTGCTCATGTAATCCTGCAGGGCCTTGTAGGCTTGCTGGCCCTTCAGGTAGCTCGGGTTGACCTGGCGGATCAGGATCTCCTGCGCCTTGTCCCAATCGCCGCCCTCGAGCGCGCGCGCGGCGTTGCCGATCAGCTCGACGCCAAATTCCTGGCTGTCCTGGCGCCAGCGGGCGACGGCTGCTCGCGTTTCGGGCCTGCGCAAGGAATCGAGCAGCTTGTCGCGCTCCGCCAGCAGCGCGGCCGTGTTGCTGTTGATATTGTTGAAGTGGTTTGCCAGGGGGTGGTCATGCATGACAGCATATTTGCTGTCGGGATTGTGCTGGAGCGCCTGCAGCAGCTGGCTGCGATTGGTTTCCATGCGGTGCACCATGCTTGCCAGGGCGAGCTGCTGGTTGGCAGTGCGCAAGGTCGAGTTCTCGAGCAATTCGACCGCACGCTGGGTCGAGAAATAACCGAGGCCGCCAACGGCGAGGGTCACGGCAATCAGTGCGCTGGTCACCGTTGCGATGAGGTATTTGATCCGGAGGTTTTTCATGACAGTAGAGTGGACAGAAAGCGGCGGGCTGCCGGCAAAGCGTTGCATTTTCGACGAATTTGACGATAATTTCCACACGGAAACTACGCAAATCGTCCAGAATACGCGGCTCTGCGTCGAACTTTATTGAAATGGACAAACTGTCATCCTTGCTGGGTCGCCAGGCATTCAGCGCCCGCATCTTCTACAACGGTCCGTTTTGCGACGCCAACCAGTTCCATGAGAATGGCAGTGCCGGCCACCTGCATCTGGTGCGCCAGGGGCCGGTCGAGTTCGTGCACGACGATGGCGCGCTCCTGCGCATCGACCTGCCTTCGCTGGTTTTTTATCCGCACGGCACCAACCATCGCTTGCAGGTTCCCGCCGGGCACACTGCCCTGCTGCTGTGCGCCGACATCGTCTTCGAAGGGGGCAAGGCCAATCCGCTGGTCCGGGTGCTGCCCGGCTGCCTGCATATGCCGCTGGCCGAGATCGCTGGGCTGGGGCCGACACTCGATCTGCTGTTCGGCGAGGCGGCAGGCACGGCGCCCGGCCGCGAATTGATCCTGGACCGGCTGTGCGATGTGTTGCTGGTCCAGGTAGTGCGCCGCGAATTCGACAACGGAAAATTGTCGCTGGGCTTGTTGGCCGGCCTGGCGGACCGCCAGGTGTCGGCGGCGCTGACGGCGATCCACGAGCGCCCGCACGAGCTGTGGACCCTTGCCGCACTGGCCAGGCTCGCCGGCATGTCGCGCGCCAGCTTCGTGGAACATTTCCGCGAGGTGATGGGGATTCCGCCCGGCGAATATCTCAGCCGCTGGCGCATCGCCCTCGGCGGCAGGCTGCTGCGCCAGGGCATGCCGGTCAAACTCGTCAGCAGCCGCACGGGCTATACGAGTCCGTCCACGTTTACGCGCGCCTTTACTGCGCAGATGGGTGCTTCGCCGCGCGAATGGCTGAAGCGGGCCGCCTGAGTTGCCTGAGGCGGCGCCCTCCTCAACCGCGGGCGGCCGCCGAACCGGCGCCGAAGCAGCGCCACAGGGCCGCGGCCAGCGCCACGACCAGCACGCCACCGCCGAGCAGGTGCGCGGAGGCCAGCGGCGCGAACAGCATGGCCAGCATGTAGCCGAGTCCGCCCAGCACCAGGCTCCAGCCAGCGAAGCGGCGCGCCGCCTGCTCGGCCTGGGGCGAGCAGCGCAAGCGCGCCAGCGCCGTCAGCGATTTCGGAATCGCGTTCGCGTAGAACACCACGACAAAGCCGAGCAAGGCACCGGTCAGGCGTTGCGACCACTCGAGCGACAAGTGTTCCGGCGCGGCCCATTTCAGGGCTGCGCACGCGCCGACGATCATTACCGCACCAAGCAAGGCACGGCCCAGCGGGAAAGTGCTTTTCATGACTTCTCCTCGTTCGATCCGACATCGAGATGGCCGGGTTGCGGCCGCGTGACCTGCAATCCAAACGTCTGGGCAAAGGCAAGCAAGGCCTCTTCCAGCACCGACAGCTTCAAGCGGTACGTAACCGTGCGCCCCTGCTTGTCGGCCTCGATCAGGCCGGCGTTGACGAGCACGGCGAAGTGCGCCGACATGGTCGGCTTGGAAACGTCGAACATCGCCGCCAATTCTCCCGCACCGATGGGCCCGGCCTGCAGCAGCTGCAACACCTTGCGGCGGGTCGGATCGGAGAGGGCTTTGAATACGGTGCTCATGGAATCGATTATTAGCTAACCATCGAACTATTGCAAGCGCTTTCGCGCACCGAACCGCAAGCTCCTCAATCTTTCGTGCGCATGAATTCCAGGATCGCATTCCACTGCCCGCTCGTCACCGGCGAAATGGAAAGGCGGCTGCCTTTCTGCAGCAGGACCATGTCTTCCAATACGGGCATGGCGCGCATCTCGGCCAGCGTCAAATAGCGCCCCTTTTCTTTCGCCTGGACGTCGACCGATATCCAGCGCGGCTGCGCCTGTGTCGCTTTCGGGTCGAAGTATTTGCCGGCACTGTCGAATTGGGTAGCGTCGGGATAAGGGCCGCTCGCCACTTCCGCTATTCCCGCGACACCGGGAACGGCGCAACTGGAGTGATAAAACAGGATGCCGTCGCCGATTTGCATGGCGTCGCGCATGAAATTGCGGGCCTGATAGTTTCTTACGCCGAACCAGGCGACGGTCTGGCCCGGTGCGGCGAGAACGTCGTCGAAACTGACTTCATCGGGCTCGGATTTCATCAACCAGTAGCGCATCGGATCTCCTGAAAAAAAAGCAGGCCGATAAAACCTGCGCGCGTAAAAAAGCGGCTGCGTGCTTTTGCTCGCAACCGCTTCATGGAATGTAGCCCCGCCTGTGCCGTTTTTTGCCGGCATCCCGAACCTGATGGCTCAAGGTGGTCACAGTCAGTTCAATTTCGGGTTCGTCGAACTAGCGACGCTCACGCCCATCAAACACTATCCCGCAACCTATGCATGTAAATGGTTCAAGGAATATATGGCAATCTCGAACACCGCAGGGTGCCTCGCAGTTTACTCGCTTGAACCGTCATGTCAAACGAATTTGCCCGGTCAGGACAAATTTTCCTGCGGCGCCAGGGTGTGGTCGAGGACCTTGTGCATCGCTTCGAGTTTTTGTTTCACTTCGAGCATCGTCATGTCCGACAGCGGTCCCTGCGGCGACTTCACCGAGAGGAATTCCGCGGCCACGCTGAGCGCGGCCATGACCGCGATGCGGTCGTTGCCCTTGACCTTGCCCGAATCGCGCAGCGCGGTCATCTTGCCGTCGAGATAGCGCACGGCATCGCGCAGCGTCGCCTGTTCGCCTTCCTTGCAGGCCAGGCGGTAAGGCTGGCCCATGATCGTCACATCCAGGTAAATCATCGGGCAGCCTCGGCATCCAGGGGTTCGGCGGCGTCTGCCGCGCTCTCTTCCGCGCTACCTTCCGCGTCTTCCGCTTCTTCCGGCGCAGGCAATTGCTCGATCACGGCTTCGACCTTGTGCTGGACCTCGACAAGGCGTTCGACGAGCGCCATGTTCACTTCGTTCAGTAACAGGTTGGTCTGGCGCAGTTGCGCATTCTCGCTGCGCAGCGACACGACCAGCTCGGCGAGCCGCTCGATTTTGTCGGATAGGTCTTGGAATTCGGAAATCATTCGTAACTATAGGTCTGTTCTGGTTAGACAGTCAACAGGAGAGCACAGCCTGCGCCCTGCCCGGCGGGGACCATAGTGTATAGCGTCGCGGCGGGTAGCCGCGCGCGGCAAGGCTTATCTGGCTGCATTTCGGTAGCAGCGCTGCGCCTGCATATCCGGAAGCGCAGTCCTTATCGCCTTCCATCCCCTCGTTTGACACCGATCAATTCCCCACCAACAGTGCGTCAGCCGTCTTGGCATCGGTGCTAGTCTCTCCGCTCCGTACCTGCGCCGGCCACGGCCCAGCAAGCTGCCGCGTCATCCCGGCAGTTGAGGCAAAACAAGCTCTTGCAATTTATTTTGCAACATCGCCGCTTGAAATACCCTGATGTCGTCCCTATAATTAGCACTCGTTAGATGAGAGTGCTAACAACCTCTTTCAAAGCTGCGGCGCAGTATGCGACGCGGCAAACAACGCAAACAAAGCTAGTCCAAACCACTGAATAAAGGAGTTTTGCATGAACCTTCGCCCTCTGCACGATCGCGTTATCGTGAAGCGTCTCGACCAGGAAACCAAGACTGCCTCCGGCCTGATCATCCCTGATGCAGCCGCCGAGAAGCCGGACCAGGGCGAGATCCTCGCCGTCGGCAATGGCAAAGTCCAGGACAACGGCACGCTGCGTGCACTGGAAGTCCAGGTTGGCGACCGCGTCCTGTTCGGCAAGTACTCGGGCCAGACCGTCAAGGTCGACGGCCAGGAACTGCTGGTGATGCGCGAAGAAGACATCATGGCCGTGCTGGTCAAGTAATCCTCCCCTCAGAATATCTCTCGGAGAAATAAAAAATGGCAGCTAAAGAAGTAATTTTCGGCGACGCAGCGCGCGCCAAGATGGTTGAAGGCGTCAACATCCTCGCCAATGCAGTCAAGGTCACCCTGGGTCCTAAAGGCCGCAACGTCGTGCTGGACCGCTCGTTCGGCGCCCCGACCGTCACCAAGGACGGCGTCTCGGTCGCGAAAGAGATCGAACTCAAAGACAAGCTCATGAACATGGGCGCGCAGATGGTCAAGGAAGTCGCTTCGAAGACCAGCGACAACGCCGGCGACGGCACCACCACCGCGACCGTGCTGGCACAAGCCATCGTCCGCGAAGGCATGAAGTTCGTTGCCGCCGGCATGAACCCGATGGACCTGAAGCGCGGCATCGACAAGGCAGTTGCTGCCACCGTCGAAGAGCTGGCCAAGATCTCCAAGCCATGCACCACCTCGAAAGAAATCGCCCAGGTCGGCGCGATCTCGGCCAACTCGGACTACTCGATCGGCGAGCGCATCGCTGAAGCGATGGAAAAAGTCGGCAAAGAAGGCGTCATCACCGTCGAAGACGGCAAGTCGCTGAACGACGAACTCGACATCGTCGAAGGCATGCAGTTCGACCGCGGCTACCTGTCGCCTTACTTCATTAACAACCCGGACAAGCAAGTCGCCATCCACGACAATCCGTTCGTTCTGCTGTGCGACAAGAAGATCTCGAACATCCGTGACCTGCTGCCGGTACTGGAGCAAGTTGCAAAGGCCGGCCGTCCGCTGGTGATCGTCGCCGAAGACATCGAAGGCGAAGCGCTGGCGACCCTGGTCGTCAACAACATCCGCGGCATCCTGAAGACCGTTGCCGTCAAGGCGCCTGGCTTCGGCGACCGTCGCAAGGCCATGCTGGAAGACATCGCTGTCCTGACCGGCGGCCAGGTGATCGCGGAAGAAGTCGGCCTGACCCTGGAAAAGGTCACGCTGGCTGAACTCGGCCAGGCCAAGCGTATCGAAGTCGGCAAGGAAAACACCATCATCATCGACGGTGCAGGTTCGGCTGAAAACATCGAAGCGCGCGTCAAGATGGTCCGCGTCCAGATCGAAGAAGCGACCTCGGACTACGATCGCGAAAAGCTGCAAGAGCGCGTGGCCAAGCTGGCCGGCGGCGTTGCCGTGATCAAGGTCGGCGCTGCCACCGAAGTCGAAATGAAGGAAAAGAAAGCACGCGTGGAAGACGCGCTGCACGCCACCCGCGCAGCCGTTGAAGAAGGCATCGTGCCAGGCGGCGGCGTCGCCCTGCTGCGTGCCCGCGCCAACCTGCAAGTCAAGGGCGACAACCCTGACCAGGAAGCCGGCATCAAGATCGTCCTGCGCGCAATGGAAGAGCCGCTGCGCATGATCGTCCAGAACGCAGGCGAAGAAGCATCGGTCGTCGTCTCGGCAGTGCTGGGCGGCACCGGCAACTACGGCTACAACGCCGCCAACGGCACCTACGGCGACATGGTCGAAATGGGCGTGCTGGACCCAGCCAAGGTCACCCGCTCGGCACTGCAAAACGCAGCGTCGATCGCCGGCCTGATGCTGACCACCGACTGCATGGTGTCGGAACTGGCTGAAGACAAGCCAGCCGGCGGCATGGGCGGCATGGGTGGTATGGGCGGCATGGGCGGTATGGACGGCATGATGTAATGTCCTTGGGCGCCGGTTCGCCGGCGCCCTGCTGCAGTTTGAAAAGCCCGCACGGTTCGCGCCTTGCGGGCTTTTACTTTTGGGAGATTGCGATGCCTGTCGTGAATGCGGAAGACCTCGAGGATGCGGTATTGATTGTGTCGGAGCCGGGAACCCCGGACAAAGCCTGGGTATCCCTCGATACGGGCCAGGTGCACATCCGCTCGGAGATGGTCGATGGGGAACTGGCGTCCCTGCCGGACGATATCGATACCTCGGAGCGCTACATTTCCGTGCCACACATGAGCGAGCTCGATCTCGGGCTGGAACTGGTGTTCGATTTCGCCGACGCAGCGATGGCTGACGATGCCGATCGCGTACGCCAGATGTTCAAGCGTTCGGATGCGTATCGCCATTTCAGCGAACTGGTCGAGGAGCGTGGCCTGACGGAGCGCTGGCATGACTTCCGCGAGGCGCAGACGCGGGCGGTGCTGGCGGGGTGGTGCGAGGAGAACGGTTTGCAGTTGGGCTAGCATCCGCGTGGGCATGCCCACGCATGTGCGGCTGCAAACCGTTCGCGTGAAAACACTGCCCGGGACCGGCGCACGATTTACTGGCTCGCCTTCCCCCGAAACCGCTTCAACTCCTCCTTCATATACACCGCGCTGGCCACCGCCTTCCCTCCCCCGCACTTCACGAGATACGGCTTGCCGCTCATGCTGCTCTGCGTCGCTCCACGCTCGATGAACGACTCCGCGTTCGTGACCAGGTCGCGCTTGACGAGGTAGTCGTACTTCTTCTGCAGATGCGCACGCGCCTCCGACCCGTCGTGCCAGCTGCCGTTGCGGTTGAACTGGCAGCCCGGCGTCGCCACGTAGTCGAGCAGGTGCGCAATCTCGGCCTGCGCCTTCGGTTCCGGCGCCGCAAGCGCCGCGCCGTGCAGGGTGGCGACCAGCAGCATGGCGCCCGCAAATCGAAATACGGTCATCGTGTTTCCTCCGGGGTGGCAAACGAACATGCGACGAGTCTAGCACCCCACACCGGGAAGCGTCCGTCAGGCCGGCATGCCGAGATTGCCCGGCATCTACACATCGGCTAGTATGGCCGCACGTTTTCCACGAGGTTCCATCATGATTTCACGCGGCGCACAGTTGCTGAGTTTCTCCCTGCTGGCCGCGGCCCTGCTCGCCGGCTGCAAGGACAGGCAGCCGCCGGCCGCGCCGCCGCAGCCGGCCAAGCCCATCGTGCAGCAGAAGGCCGAACCGGCCGTCACGCGCGAACAGGCGATGGCCGCACTGCTGGCGCTGCCGGAAGTGAAGGCCTGGTCGCAGGACATCGAAAAGCGCTCGCGCGGCAAGGCGCACGGGGCCGTGATCGAAGACGACCCGACACCGCGCGTCATCAACGGCACGTCGTACTGGCAGCTGAGTTTTGTCGAGAACCGTGCGGACAAGGTGCAGCGGCGCGAGAGTTTTCTGGTGGCGAAAACGGGCGAGCAGATTCTGGTGGACGACACGGCGAACGATACGGTGGTGTCGCTCGACGAGTGGCGGCGCGGGATTCGGCGGGTGGAGACCAAATCGGCGGAATGAAGTTGCGCTACGCGCAATCGACAACATCGTTAACGGACGCGTAACGCAGGGTGGGCTCTTGAGCCCACGCGGTCGAACGATGAAGCAGTCGACACGAGTACCGACATCTTTTCGCGCGCGTGAGCGATGGTGTTGAAGCCGCATCGACGCACATGTCAGACCGCGTGGGCACAAGTGCCCACCCTACGTTACTCAACTGTCCAGGTGTGAAATCAAGAGCCTGCGCTGCTCCACATCGCCTTCTCGCCCATTGTGCGCATCGACCGACAAGCCCACCGCCATGATGTCGATGAACAGCAGCTGCAGGATCCGCGAAATCATCGACAGGAACACCGTGCTGTCCTCGGCGTGATCGACCGCCAGGCACACGCTGGCCTTGCGTGCGAGCGGCGACTGGCTGTTGCCGATGGCGATGACGTCGGCGCCGCGCGAACGGGCGATGTCGACCGCCTGCAGCAGCTCCGGCAAGCGCCCCGAATTCGAGATCGCGATCACCACGTCGCCCGGCCCGAGCAGATCCGCCGCCAGCGCGAACAGGTGCGAGTCGCCATACAGCGCGGTCGGAATCCGGAAGCGGAAGAATTTATGCTGGCCGTCGAGCGCCACCACGCGCGCATTGCCCAGCGCGTAGAACTCGACCCGGCGTGCGCGGCTCACCAGCTCGATCGCACGGTCCAGCGTGTGCACGTCGAGCCCGTCGCGGAATTTCAAAATCGCCGACACGGTGTTGTCGATCACCTTCGCCGACAGGTCATGCGTGCTGTCGCTGTTCCTCACCTGGCTGTGGCGCACCGGGATCGCACCGGTCAGGCTGCTCGCGAACTTCAGTTTGAAATCGGCCAGGCCGAGGAAGCCGAGCGAGCGGCAGAAGCGGATCACGGTCGGCTGCGAGACTTCCGCACCGCGCGCGATATCCGCGATCGGTTCGTTCAGCACCAGGCGCGGCTGCTCGAGCACGAGCGTCGCCACGCGCTGCTCGGCGGGCGTGAGTTCGTGGCGCAGCCCCTTGATGCGGTCCATCAGCGTGTTGGCGCCGCTGCGTCCGCGCAGGTGTTCGGAGAGGATGGTCGCGACCCCGTGGAAGGCGGGATTCGGCGTCGTGATGACATAGGTGGGAATGTCGGCCAGGTAGTGCGAGAAGCGTCCCTTGGCCTCGAAGCGCGCGCGGAAGGGAGAGCGTGCGAACCACTCCCCCATGCGCGGCACGATGCCGCCGCCAATAAAAATGCCGCCGAAGGCGCCCAGGGTCACGGCGAGATTCGCCGCCGCGGCGCCCAGCATGCCGCAGAAGACTTCCAGCACCTCGATGCACAGGGCATCGTTTTCATCCAGGCCCGCGGCCAGGATGTCGGCGGCCGTACGGCCTGGGGCCTGCACGCCATTGCGCAAGGCCAGCGCCTCGTGGATCAATTCCATGCCGGGCCCGGAAATCAGGCGCTCGTTCGACACGTGCTGCCAGGCGCGCCAGGCGTGCCGCAGGATCGCGAACTCGCGCTCGTCGCCGGGCGCGAAGTTCACGTGGCCGCCTTCGCTGCCCAGGGTGACGAAGCCGTCGCTCGTGGGAATCAGGCCCGAGACGCCGAGGCCCGTTCCCGGCCCCAGCACGCCGATGACGGCATTCGCCGCCGGCTTGCCGCCGCCGACCTGCAGCAGGTCGGCAGGCAGCAGCACGGGAATGGCCATCGCCAGCGCCGTGAAATCGTTCACCACCAGCAGCGTCGACAGGCCCAGCTCGCGCCGCACCGCCTCGGTCGAGAATTCCCAGGCGCGGTTCGTCATGCGTACCTGGTCGCCGTTGACGGGATTGGCCACCGCAAAGGCGGCGTGCTGCAGGTTCAGGTCGAGGTGGTCGCGCAGGTAGAAGCGCACCAGCGAATCGACACCGTCGAACTCCTCGCACTTCAACACGGCCACATGGCGGAAGGTGCCGGGCGCCGTCTGCAGTGCGAAGCGCGCGTGCGTGGCGCCGATATCGGCCAGCAGGCGCGGGCCGTCGGCGAACGCGGTGCGCTCGAACTTCTCGGCGTCGGGCGCGTTGCCCATCAGGCGAGCGTACCGAACCAGGCGCCGTAAGCCGGCAGCGTGACGCGGCCGTTTGCCGCTTCGCCCGGCAGGCCGTGGCCTTCCAGGTCGTGAGCGCCCGCCGTCTCCGGCCAGGCTATCGTTACCGGCACGTTCGACAGGTTGAAGGCGGCCAGCACGGTCGCTTCACCGTCCAGGGTGCGCCGCAGCGCCAGCACCGGCTCCGGCGCATCGAAGAAGGAGATGTCGCCGCGCGTCAGCTGCGGCAGCTTCTGGCGCCAGTGAATGATGCGGCGTGCCGCGTTCAAGGCCGATGCGGAGTCGAACTCCTGCTGCGACACGGACGCGGCAAGATGCGGCACCGCGACCGGCAGCCAGGGCGTGCCGGTGGTGAAGCCGGCGTTGGGCGCGGCATTCGTCCACGGCATCGGGGTGCGGCAGCCGTCGCGGCCCTTGAATTCCGGCCAGAATGTGATGCCGTACGGGTCCTGCAGCAGTTCATACGGCACGTCCGCTTCCGGCAGCGCCAGTTCGTCGCCCTGGTACAGGCAAGGCGTGCCTTTCAGGGACAGCTGCATCGCCAGCACCATCGCCGCGAACGCCGCTGGCGCATCCTCGCCGCGCCAGCGCGTGACGACGCGGATCGCATCGTGGTTACCGACCGACCAGGACGCCCAGCCGCCTTTGACGCGCGCTTCGAATTCCTCGACCTGGGTGCGGATGTGCGCGGCCGTGAACTGCGGCGTGAGCAGGTTGAAACTGTAGGCCATGTGCAGCTTGTCGCCGTCGGCCGTGTACTCGGCCATGCAGGCCAGGGCGTCGTCGGCACCGACTTCGCCGATCGAGACGGCGCTGTATTCGTTCAGCAGCGCGCGGATCTGCTGCAGGAAGGCGATGTTTTCCGGACGCGTCTTGTCGTAGATGTGGGACTGCATGCCGTAGGGGTTGACGTCGGTGACCGAGGCCGTGTCGCGGGTGGTCGCCGGCGGGTTGCTGCGCAGCTGGGTGTCGTGGAAGTGGTAGTTGCAGGCGTCCATGCGCACGCCGTCGACGCCGCGCTCGAGCCAGAAGCGCAGCGCGTCCAGGTGGGCCTTCTGCACGTCCGGGTTATGGAAGTTCAATTGCGGCTGGCTGACCAGGAAGTTGTGCATGTAGTACTGCTTGCGGCGCGTGTCCCACTGCCAGGCGGAGCCGCCGAAGACCGACATCCAGTTGTTCGGCGGGTTGCCGTCCGGGGCAGCGTCGGCCCAGACATACCAGTCGGCCTTCGGGTTGTCGCGGCTGGAGCGGCTCTCGGCGAACCACGGGTGCGCATCGGCCGTGTGCGCCATCACCTGGTCGATCATGATTTTCAGGCCGAGCGAATGCGCCTTGGCGACCATCGCGTCGAAGTCGGCCAGGGTGCCGAACAGCGGATCGACGTCGCAGTAGTCGGAGATGTCGTAACCGAAGTCCTTCATCGGCGACTTGAAGTAAGGGGACAGCCAGACGATGTTCACGCCCAGGCTCGCGATGTAGTCGAGCTTCGCGGTGATGCCGGGGATGTCGCCCACGCCGTCGCCGTTCGTGTCGAGGTAGCTGCGCGGGTACACCTGGTAGATGATGGCTTCGCGCCACCAGTCATTGTTGTGCGTGGAGGTCTGGGTCATGACGAGGTCCGGTTGGTGGTTTTTACGCAATATACAGCAGCTTTTTCAATTTTACAATCCGCACCCAGCTGCATTTTTCATGCATATTTCCTTTGTATTCAAAGACTTAAATAAAAATACCAGCGGTACTGCTTTGGGATGAAGTAGCAAAACTACGAAGCCTCTGGATGAGCTGATTTTTTTAGTTGCAAAGACCCCAACGGCGTCATAGGATCGCGTCTTGTCCATTTCAGGATGCGCCATGAGCCAGCCGACGACGACCGCCACCAGCGGACGCATGCCCCGCCAGATCCCCTACATCATCGCCAACGAAGGTTGCGAGCGTTTCTCGTTCTACGGGATGCGCAACATCCTCACGCCCTTCCTGATTTCGACCCTGCTGCTCTTCTTGCCGGAGTCCGAGCGCACGGGCGAAGCCAAGCACGTGTTCCACACCTTCGTCATCGGCGTCTACTTCTTCCCGCTGCTGGGCGGCTGGCTGGCCGACCGCTTCTTCGGCAAGTACAACACCGTGTTCTGGCTCAGCCTCGTCTACGTCGCGGGCCACGCCTGCCTTGCCATTTTCGAGGACAACGTCAAGGGCTTCTACCTCGGCCTGGGCCTGATCGCGCTCGGCTCGGGCGGCATCAAGCCGCTGGTCGCATCGTTTGTGGGCGACCAGTTCGACCAGACCAACAAGGGAAAAGCGAAGCTCGTTTTCGACGCCTTCTACTGGATCATCAATTTCGGTTCCTTCTTCGCTTCGCTGCTGATGCCGCTGTTCCTGAAAAACTACGGGCCTGCGGTGGCCTTCGGCATCCCCGGCGTGATGATGTTCATCGCCACCATGGTGCTGTGGAGCGGCCGCCGCAAGTACGTGCACGTGCCGCCCGCCGCGGCCTCGCCGCATTCGTTCACGCGCGTGGCGAAGAGCGCCCTGCTCGCGCATGCGCCGGGCGCAGGGCGTCCCGGCCTCACCGTCGCCCTGGCCGGCGTGGCGGGTGCCGTGCTGTCGCTGGCGATGACGCCGCAATGGGGCTTCGTGATCGCGGCCTGCACGGCCCTGGTACTGCTGCTCGCTTTCGGCGGCATCGGCACTTCGATGCAGCTCGAGCGTGCGCGCGGCCTGCATCCGGACGAGGCGGTCGACGGCGTGCGCGCGGTGCTGCGCATCCTGATCGTGTTTTCGCTGGTCACGCCCTTCTGGTCGCTGTTCGACCAGAAGGCCTCGACCTGGGTGGTGCAGGCCAATTCGATGATCACGACCTTCTCCGTCTTCGGCAACGAGTTCACGCTGCTGCCGGCGCAGATGCAGGCCCTCAATCCCCTGCTGGTCATGCTGCTCATCCCCTTCAACAACCTGGTGCTGTTCCCGATGCTGCAAAAGATCGGCTTCACGCCGACGCCGCTGCGCCGCATGACGGCCGGTATCGCCTTCTCGGCCCTGTCCTGGCTGGTGATCGGCACCATCCAGGTCTCGATGGACGCCGGCACCCCGACCTCGATGGCCTGGCAGATCCTGCCGTATGCGCTGTTGACGATGGGCGAAGTGCTGGTTTCGGCCACCGGCCTCGAATTCGCCTACAGCCAGGCTCCGGCCTCGATGAAGGGCGCGATCATGGCCCTGTGGAGCCTGGCCGTCACGGTCGGCAACCTGTGGGTGCTGGTCGTCAACGCGGCCGTCAAGAACGACGCTGTGCTGGGCAGGATCCGCGACTCGGGCCTGGGCCTGATCGCCTTCCAGATGTACTTCTTCGCGGCCTTTGCCTTGCTGGCCGCGATCGCGTTCGGCTTGTACGCGAAGCGCTACAGGATGGTCGACCACTATCGCAGCAACGAGACTGCGCAGGCACCGGCGGCCGTCAAGGCCTGATGCAGGCTCGAATACCGGATATCGTGAGTACGATATCCGGCATCCTTTAAAATGCGGCGCATGAGCTCATCCATCCGCCGCGCCCTCCTCCTCTCTTTCCTCGGCCTTGCCGGCAAGGCCCACGCCGCCATTCCGCTGCAGGCCTGCGACAGCCCCGCTTTCGCCACGGTCCTGCACGCGGCCCCGGCCAGACTCGAAGCGCGCGCCGTCTGGCTCGATCGCCGCCTCGCCCAATGGCCCGGCATGGCAAGCGAGGGCCGCTTCCGCCTCTACCACTCCCCGGGCGGAGCGATCGTCGCCGCCGCCGGCGCGAAGGTACAAGGCGCGGCGGGCGTGCTGGAACTTGCAGTGCAGGCCGGCGCCGTTCCGCCCGCGGCGGCGCAGCGCTTCAAGTACGTCGCGCCCGGCCCGGTGCTGGCCCTGAACGACGCCGACCTCTCCCGCATCGCGCAGCTGCACCGCGAACAGCTGGTGCTGGTGCGCGAAGACGCGAGCGGTACCGTGCTCGCCGCCACGCGCCTGCAGGCGGCCGGTGCCCTCGACGACCTGTACGCGGCCGCCGAAGCCATCCCCGACCTCGGCGCCATCCCGCGCGCAAGCGCCACGACCTTCACACTGTGGGCGCCGACCGCGCAGCAGGCAGCGGTGTGCATCTACGACAAGGGCACGGGCCGCGCCCGCGCGATCCACCCGCTGGCCTTCGACGCAACGACCGGCGCCTGGAGCGCACAGGCCGCGGGCGACCTGTCCGGCCGGTACTACAAGTATGCCGTCGACGTGGTTGCCGACGGCAGCGGCCTGGTGCGCAACCTGGTCACCGATCCGTATTCGGTCAGCCTCACCACCGACTCGAAGCGCAGCTACATCGCCGACCTCGACGCGGCCAGGCTCAAGCCGCAGGGCTGGGACATGCACCGCGCCCCCGATACCGTCAGGGCGTCGGCCGACATGAGCGTCTACGAACTGCACGTGCGCGACTTCTCGCGCGACGACACCAGCGTGCCCGTGAACAAGCGCGGCAAGTACACGGCCTTCGGCGAAACGCATTCGAACGGCATGCGCCATTTGCAGGCGCTGGCAAAAGCAGGTCTCACCGACATCCACCTGCTGCCCGTCTACGACATCGCCAGCGTCCCCGAGACCGGGTGCGCGCTGCCGAAACCGGCGGGTGCGGCAAGCAGCGAGCGCCAGCAGGCGCTGGTCATGAAGACCGCCCGCACCGACTGCTACAACTGGGGCTACGACCCGTACCACTACAACGCGCCCGAAGGCAGCTACGCCAGCGACCCGCGCGACGGTGCACGCCGCATCATCGAGCTGCGCGAGATGGTGATGAATCTGCACCGCGCCGGCCTGCGCGTCGGCATGGACGTGGTCTACAACCACACCTTTGCCGCCGGCCAGAAGGAGAAATCGGTCCTCGACCGCATTGTGCCCGGCTACTACCACCGGCTCGACGCGGCCGGCGCCGTGGCGCAGTCGACCTGCTGCGACAACACCGCGACCGAGAACCGCATGATGGCTAAACTCATGATCGATTCGGCGGTGCTGTGGGCGAAGCACTACCGCATGGATTCCTTCCGCTTCGACCTGATGGGGCACCAGCCGCGTGCGGCGATGGAGCGCCTGCAGGCAGCGGTGGACAAGGCCGCCGGCCGCAGCGTGCAGCTGATCGGCGAGGGCTGGAATTTCGGCGAGGTGGAAAACGGCGCGCGCTTCGTGCAGGCCTCGCAGCTGTCGCTCAACGGCAGCGGCATCGGCACCTTCAGCGACCGCGCCCGCGACGCCGCGCGCGGCGGCGGTGCCGGAGACGCGGGCGAGGCCGTGATCAAGCGCCAGGGTTATATCAACGGCCTCGTCTACGACGCCAACGCCAGGGCGGACAAACGCCCGCGCTCGGACCTGCTGCAGGCCGCCGACATGATCCGCGTGGGCCTGGCCGGCACCCTGCGCAGCTATCCGCTGGTGAATGCGGATGGCGTCACGCGCAAGCTGGCGCAGATGGACTACGGCGGCCAGCCGGCCGGCTATGCGAGCCAGCCCGGCGAGACCGTCAACTATGTCGAGAACCACGACAACCAGACCCTGTACGACGCCAACGCCCTCAAGCTGCCGCTCGCCACCTCCACGCCCGAGCGCGCCCGCGTGCAGGTACTCGGCCTGGCCATCAACGCCTTCAGCCAGGGCGTGGCCTATTTCCACGCCGGTTCCGACATCCTGCGTTCCAAATCGCTGGACCGCAACAGCTTCAATTCCGGCGACTGGTTCAACCGCCTCGACTGGACCTACCGCACCAATCATTTCGGCACCGGCCTGCCGCCCGCGCCGGACAACGCGCAGGACTGGCCGCTGTTCAAGCCGCTGCTGGCCAACCCGGCCTTGCGTCCGCAGCCGCAAGACATCGCTTTTACGCGCGACGCCTTCCGCGACCTGCTGGCGATCCGCGCCAGTTCGACGCTGTTCCGCCTGCGCACGGCCGACGAGGTGGCGCAGCGCCTGCGCTTCTTCAACGTCGGGCCGCAGCAGGAAGCGACCGTGATCGCGGCCCATTTGGACGGGCGCGGCTACCCAGGCGCGGGTTTTACCGGCATCCGTTACTTCATCAATGTCGACAAGCTGGCGCACACCGTCACCGACGAAGCGGCGCGCGGCATGCGGCTGCGCCTGCATCCGGTGCAGGCCGCCGCCACGGCCGGCGACAAGCGCGCCGCCCAAGCGCGCTTCGACAGCACCGCCGGCAGCTTCGACATTCCGCCGCGCACGGCCGTGGTGTTCGTCGAGGAGTGAGCCGGGCGGCGCCTAGGAACTGGCCGCCTTGTACAGCGCCAGCGAGATGGCGTTGGTCAGCGCACCCAGCGTATAGGGCTTGCGCAGGAACTGGATGCGCAAGGTCTGCAGGCGGCCCGGATCGACCATGTAGCCGCTGGTGAGCACCACAGGGATCTGCGGATGGTGACTGGCGAGCCAGTTCACCAGGCCGATGCCGTCCAGCCGGCCGGGCATCATGACGTCCGACAGTACCAGGTCGACTTCGTCGAAGTCCGCCTCGATGGCGGCGTCGGCGCTGTCGACGATCGTGATCTCGGCGTCGAGCACCGCCAGCAGCGAGGACATGGTCTCGGCCACGACCGGATCGTCCTCGACGCACAGGACCCGCACCCCGGACAGGGAGTGCGGCGCCACCTCGGCCGTGCCACCCTGCACCGCCTCGGCCTTGCGGCTGCTGCGCGGCAGCAGGATGCCGACCGTGGTGCCCACTGCTTCACGCCGGATGAAGGCCAGGCCGTCGCTCTGGCTGGCGAAGCCGTACACCTGCGACAGGCCCAGGCCGGTGCCCTTGCCTACCGCCTTGGTCGTGAAAAAGGGTTCGAAGGCCTGGCGCGCCGTCTTGTCTGACATGCCCTCGCCCTCGTCGGTCATCGCCAGGCAGACGAATTCGCCGGCCAGCTCGCCCGCCTCCGGCAGGGCCGCATCGGGCAGGTGCAGGTTGCGCGCGTCCAGCACCAGCTTGCCGCCGTCGGGCATGGCGTCGCGCGCGTTGACGGCCACGTTCAGCAAGGCCGCGTCGAGCTGGGCCGGATCGACCGACACCGGCCACAGCGCGGGTGCGATCTGCAGCCGCAAGTCGATCCCCGGTCCCAGCGATCCGAGCAGCAGTTCGGCGGCGGCGTTCAGGTACAGGGGCAGGTCGAGGGCGACGTTGTTCAGCGGCTGCCTGCGTGCATAGGCCAGCAGTTGCTGCGTCAGGGCGGCGCCGTGGCCGGCGGCGCGCCGGATGCTGTCGAGCGCGCGCTCGCTGCGCGGATTGGCGTCCTTTGCCAGCAGCATGCGCAGCAGTGTCTCCGAACCCGAGATCACCTGCAGGATGTTGTTGAAGTCGTGCGCCACGCCCCCTGTCAGCCGGCCCAGCGATTCGAGCCGGCGCGCCTCGGCCAGCGCCCGTTCGACGCGGCGCCGCTCGCCCACTTCGCGCTCCAGCGACAGCGTGCGTTCGCGCACCGCTTCCTCGAGCGAGCCGGCGTGCTCCTGCAAGGCCTGCCATTGATCGCGCAGGGCAAACTGCAGGCGGCGCGTGCGCAGGGCCGCGCGGATCGACATCAGGAGCACCTCGCGCGAGGTGGGCCGTTCGATCAGGGTGATATTGCCGATGCGCGCCAGGCGCGCGAAGCGGTTGCTGTCGACCTTGCCGCCGTCCGGGCCGGCCAGCGTCAGCACCGGCAGGTCGGACCAGGGCGGCTGGCGCCGCAGGCTCGCATCCAGGCCTTCGAGCGAACAGCGGTCCAGGCCTTCCTCGGTGACGACCGCGCACCAGGTGCAGTCGCCGAGGGCGGCATAGAAGGCTTGCGCGTCGGCGCAGGCCTGCACCTGCACGCCCTCTTCTTCCAGCATCAGGCGCAGCGTGTGGGCGTCGCCTTCGATCGGCGCGAAGATGGCCGCGACGGCGCCGAGCGCGTCAGAACTCAAGGGGCATGCCTCCCGACTCGACGACCGGTACCGCGACCCGCGCGCCGATCTCGATACCCGCATCGGTCAGGTGGAATTCGCGCACGTCGTGCTCATGGCGGCCGTGGCGGCGCTTGAGCATGCAGATGGCCTTGCGCACGACGTTGTCGTGCTCGTAGTAGCGCAGCGAAATGATGTTGTCCGTGATGATGCTGAGCGCGTCCGGTTCCTTCGAGGTATCGAGTCGGGCCGAGTGGGCGCCGACGATGATCGAGGTCACGTTCATGTTGCTCAGGTAGGAGAACAGTTCGTTCATCTGCAGCAGCAGCGACTTTTCCTCGCGAATCACGTCGAGATAGGAATTGATGCAGTCGATGATGATCAGGCGCGCGCCGCGGTCCTCGACCAGGCGCCGCACGTTCCAGATGAATTCGCCGGGCGAGATGCGCGAGGGATTGACCCGCTGCAGGTGGAACAGGCGCTGTTCGTCGGTCGCGTCGTCCTGGTGCATGTGTTCGACCATGCGCGAGCGCAGCGTGACCTCCGACTCGTCGAAGGTGAAGTAGCCGACCTGGCGGCCGCTTTCGACGACCGACAGCGCGTATTGCAGGGCCAGCGTGGACTTGCCGGAGCCCGACGGGCCGACCACCATCGTCGAGCTGCCGGCGATGAGCGCGCCGCCGACCAGGCGGTCGAGGCTATCGACCTTGCTGAGGATGTCGAGCACGTCGTCGTCGCGATGGTGCTCCTGGGCGATCAAGCTGGGGAAGACCAGGATTTCGCTTTTCTTGATGGCGTAGTCGTGCCAGCCGCTCTGGAAGTCGCCGCCGCGCAGCTTGACCACGCGCAGCCGGCGCCGCGTGGCACCGAAGCTGCGCTCGAGCTGTTCGAGCGTGACCACGCCGTGCACCGCGCTTTGCAGCTCGAACTCGCGGCCGTCGGAGGTCAGGTCGTCGAGCAGGATGACGGTCGCCTGGAACTCGGCCAGGCGCTGGCGCAGGTCGATGATCTGGCGCCGGTAATGGGCGCTGTCACGCGCCAGCAGGCGCACTTCGACCATCGAATCGATGACGACCCGCCTGGCGCCGCTGTGCGCAATGCGTTCGGCGATCCGCGCCACCAGGGCCGACAGCTCGCTGTCGGTCGGCAGCAGGATCGTCTGCGAGGCCCTGGTGTCCGGCGCGATCGGCATGATTTCCTCGATCTCGATGCCGTCCAGGTTCCAGCCGTGGCTGTGCGCGTTCGCGAGCAGCTCTTCCCGGCTTTCCGACAAAGTCAGGTACAGGCAGCCTTCGCCGAGCGAGGCGCCGTGGATCAGGTAGCGCAGCCCGAGGGTGGTCTTGCCGGTTCCCGGCCGGCCTTCGATCAGGTGGACACGGCGGCGGATCAGGCCGCCGCGCAGGACCGCGTCGAGCTCCGGGATGCCCGTCTTAATTCGTTCAATATCGGCATGCATGAATGCCCCTTACATAAGATTGGATGGCGCTGCCGCTGGCAAGTGGGCATATGTCGGCGAATTATAAAATATACAAATCGCATCAAATGTGCCTTGCCTAACAGTGGCGCGCATTCCTTTCTATGGTTGAGGAACAGCCTCCGCATCCGGTTCGGCCAGCGGCAAGCGTACGACGAAGGTGCTGCCCCTGCCTACGCCTTCGCTGTGCGCAGCGATCGTTCCATCGTGGAGTTCGACCAGCCCTTTCGCGATCGAGAGGCCCAGTCCCAATCCACCAAGGGAACGGTCGATGGTCGTCGGACCCTGCACCAGGGAGTCGAAGATGGTCGGCAAAACATCGGCCTCCATGCCGACACCTTTATCGATCACCTCGATCACCGCCATGCCGTCGGCCGCGTCGTTGCGGACGCTGATCGTGCTGCCCTCGGGCGAATATTTCATGGCGTTGACCAGCAGGTTGTCGACGACCTGCTCGAGGCGGGTCTTGTCGCCCATGACCCAGGCGTCCTCGGTATGGATCTGCCATTCGTGCGTCGAGGCTGTCGCCATGATCCTGGAATCGCAGCAGAATTTCACGACGCTGCCGATATTTACGGGCGCTTTCTCGATCATCACCTTGCCGGACAAGACCCGGCGCACGTCGAGCAGGTCTTCCACCATTCGGGTCAGCTGCCGCAACTGGCGCGTCGCGATCTCCCAGGCCTTTTCGGTTTTTGCCGCCGGCATGGACGGCAGGCGGATCACCGACATCGCCCCGCTGATGGCCGCAAGCGGGTTGCGCAGTTCATGGCTCAGCATCGAGATGAAATGGTCCTTGGCGTCGCTCTGGGCTTCGGCCTGCTTCCTGGCGGCGCGTTCGCTCGTCAACAGGCGTGCGCGCTCGCGCTCGAGTGCCTCGCGCGCCGCGCTTTCCTGCGACAGGGCCAGGCTGCTTCGGTGCAGTTCTTCCAGCAGCACGTTCACTTCGTTCAGCTGCGAGCGGGTGGCCGGGGTCACGCGTCCCAGCGCCAGTGCATGGGCCGCCAGGGTGGCGTTGCGCAGCGACTTGTCGATCCGGTGGCCGAAGAAGACGGCAATTCCCACCGCGCCTCCCAGCACGCCCAACAAGGCCATCGCGGCGAACCAGGTGGTCATGCGCGCAGCCGATTCGATTTCCGCGACCGGCACCCCGACGGCAACGGTCCAGCCGGTCAATTCCGAGCGCACGAAGGTGTCGTAGACCTCGATGCCGTCCCGGGTCATGTGGCGTACCAGCCCGCTTTGCCGGCGGCGGGAGGCGTCGAACAGTTCGGGGCGCACCCGCCCTCCTATCATTTTCTCCGGATTGCGGTTGCGCGCGATCGAGACGCCGTTCGCGTCGAACACGCCGACGATCCAGCTCGCGGGCAGCGTGTTCTTGCGGAAGACTTTATTGAAATAGTTTGGATCGAAAATCTGGGTGACGACGTATTTCTTGCCGGCCGACGCAGGCACCGGAACGTTGACCGACACCACGCCGCGCTGCGACCGCGCGCCGATGAAGTAACCGCCGACAGACGACTTTTGCTTATCGTAGGCGATTGCCGCCCATTTCCCTGAACGCCTGGCCAGGGGCGTACCGTAGGGCATCAGCGTGTTGAGCAGCCCGTTCCCTTCGTAGTCGGCGATCAGGGTCCAGCTCAGGGGGGAGGTCCGCGTCGCGGACAGGAGGGTGTACAGGCGCTCGAAGTTGTCCGTCCTGAGATCGTGCGAATGGGCGATCGTGGTGACGGATGCTTCAGCGGCGGCGATTTCGCCGTCGATCATCAGGGAGGTCGATTTCGCGATTTCCTCGATGCTGCGAAAACGCGACTCCTGCTCGAAGCGCAGCAACATCGATAAGCCGAGGATTGCCAGGCAAGCCACCGGCACGATGATCGCAACCAGCATCAAGAGGAGGTAACTGCGTGTTTTCATCAATTCCCAGCCACGTCGACGGCATCGCGGCGGGAAATCTGCCGGATATTGTAAAACCGCCCAACTTGCACTTTAGCATGCCCGGCCTTCATCATAAAGCCTGTCCCTGGCACCCTGGAGTGGCCAGCTTGCTATTTTGTCCAGGCAGGCCTTTGTTGACCAATACCGCTGGCGGCGCCCCTGATGTCAGCGCCCGGCATACAAGGTTTCAGTCGCCCGCTTCAACCCGGCCTGCGGCAAGAACTGGTCTGAAATGGTGAGAATCGCGTGCAGGTTGTTTCGCAGTTTCTCGAGCTCGATGTCCCCGGGCCCGATCGCCGTCTGCAGCAAATGGATGGCCATGTCAGCCAGCAGCAGGCGCTGCCTGGCCTGCCATGCGCCGGGGTCGTTCCTTGTCGCCGGATGAAGCCGGTAAGCCTCTTCGACGGCAGCGTGTATCTCCCAGCCCATTCGTAGGAGTTCGTCGCGTTTGCTGTCGTCCATGCCGGCGCTACACGTCCAGGTGCGAAATGAGCAGCTTCCTCGCCTCGATGTCCCCATCCTGCCCCGCCTGGGCACCGAGTGAAATCCCGACCGCCATGATGTCGATCAGGAGCAGCTGCAGGATGCGCGAAATCATCGACAGGAAGACCGTGCTGTCCTCGGCGTGGTCGACCGCCAGGCAGACGTCCGCCTTCTTCGCCAGCGCCGATTTGCTGCTGGTGATGGCGATCACGCCGGCGCCGGCGCGGCGCGCGGCGTCCACGGCCGACAGCAGTTCGGGCGCCTGCCCCGCCGTCGAAATCGCGATGACCACATCGTTCGGTTTGAGCAGTTCGGCAGCGAGCTGGAACAGGTGGGCGTCGCCGTGGGCCGTGGTCGGGATGCGGAAGCGGAAGAATTTATGCTGGCCGTCGAGCGCGACCACGCGCGCGTTGCCCATCGCGTAGAACTCGACCTTGCCGGCATTTTTCAACATCGCGATCGCGCGGTCGATCGCGTGCACGTCGAGGCCGTCGCGGAATTTCAGGATCGCGGAGACGGTGTTGTCGATCACCTTGGCCGACAGGTCATGGGTGCTGTCGCTCATGCGCACCTGGCTGTGGCGCACCGGGATCGAACCGGTCAGGCTGCCGGCGAATTTCAATTTGAATTCGGCCAGGCCCTGGAAGCCGAGCGAGCGGCAGAAGCGGATCACGGTCGGCTGGCTGACGTCGGCCAGGCGCGCGATCTCGGCGATCGGCTCCGACAGCACTTTACGGGGATGCTCGAGCACCAGGGCGGCCACACGCTGCTCGGCAGGCGACAGTTCGTGCTGCAGGTGCTGGACGCGCTCCATCAGGGTATTCGCGCCGCTGCGCCCGCGCAGGTGTTCGGACAGGATCGTCGACACGCCGCGCAGGGCGGGATTGGGGGTCATGATCACATAGGTCGGGATCGCGGCCAGGTAGTCCGTAAAACGCCCTTTCGCCTCGAAGCGCGCGCGAAACGGAGAGGTCGCAAACCACTGCGCGATGCGCGGCACGATGCCGCCGCCAATAAAAATGCCGCCGAAGGCGCCGAGGGTCAGCGCCAGGTTGGCCGCCGCGCCGCCGAGCATGCCGGCGAAGCATTCGAGCACCTCGAGGCACAGCGCATCGCGTTCGTCCAGCGCGCAGGCGACGATCTCGGCGGCCGTGCGCGCGGGCGCCTGCACGCCGTTGCGCTCCGCCAGGGCGCGGTAGACCAGTTCCATGCCGGGACCGGACAGGATGCGTTCGTTCGACACGTGCGGCCACTCGCGCCAGGCGTATTGCAGGATCGCGAACTCGCGCTCGTCGCTCGGGGCGAAGTTGACGTGGCCGCCTTCGCTGCCCAGGGTGACGAAGCCGTCGGCCGTCGGGATCACGCCCGACACGCCGAGACCCGTGCCGGCGCCGAGCACGCCCGCCACCGCGTGCGGCTGGGCCTTGCCGCCGCCGACCTGCAGCACGTCGTTCGCCTGCAGGCCCGGCAGCGCCATGGCGAGGGCCGTGAAGTCGTTGACGATGACCAGGGTCGACCATCCCATCGTGCGCCGCACTTCGTCGGTCGAAAACTGCCAGTCGCGGTTGGTCATGCGCACCATGTCTCCGCTGACCGGATTGGCCATGGCGAAGGCCGCATGCGTGATGCGCTCGCCCTTCTGCTCGGCGATGGATGGGCTGAGATACGCGTTCAGCAGCGGGACGATGCCGCTGTAGTCGTCGCAGCGCAGGACGGCGGTCTGGCGGAACACGCCGGGCGCCGTCTCGAGCGTGAAGCGGGCGTGGGTGGCGCCGATGTCGGCCAGCAGGCGCGGGCCGTCGGCGTAGGAGGCACGGCTGGATTTTTGTTCGGTGTCTGGTTCGGTGATCATGGCAGTGCTGTACGGCTGGGATACCTGGGAGGCGCACAGGATAGCATTGTTTGATTGCTACCAGCCGGCTATCGATTGCCGGCCGCCCCATGCGTGGCCGGATGGCGCCCGCATACAGTTGCGGTGCGCCATTGAACGAATTCACACACCCGGTCGATCCGGGACTATAGTCCCCTGATGAACCCTCGTGAAAACCATGTATCCGCCGAGCTGATCGATGCGTCGATCAATATCTTGCGCGCGCAGGGAATGTACGCCGCAACCCGCATGCTGTGCGAAGCTGGCGTGGCCATGGAGACGGCTTGCCGCGTATTGCGGCAACCCGGCCAGCGCCGGCTGCATGACAACTGCGTCATCCACACCTGGTCGCTGGAGGAATACCCCGGACCGTCCGCACGCTACGCAGTGCGCCAAAGCCAGGCATCGTCGTTCACGTACCGCTACCGGCAGCGTGCTTCAATCCTTTTGCGGTAGCAGTTCACGCACGACCGCCCCTGCCTGGCGACTCAGGCCAGGGCCAGGCGCCCCGACGCTCGAACCGATGCGCCTGCACGCTCGCCCGCCGCGTGCATGGCCGCCTGGCCACCGGCGCTGCCGTCGAGCTTGAAGGTGCTGACCAGCTGCGCCAGGGAGGCGGCCTGCTCCTCGAGCGACGTGGCCGCGGCTGCGGCCTCTTCGACCAGGGCCGCATTCTGCTGCGTGACGTCGTCCATCTGCGTGATCGCCGCATTGACCTGCTCGATGCCCAGCGTCTGCTCGGCACTCGCGCTGGCGATGCCGGACATGATGGCGGTCACGCGCGAAATACCCTGCACGATCTCCTGCATGGTGGCGCCCGCCTCTTCGACCAGGTGGCCGCCGGTTTCGACCTTGCTCACGGAATCGGTGATCAGCCCGCGGATTTCCTTGGCCGCCGCCGCCGAGCGCTGCGCCAGGTTGCGCACTTCGGACGCGACCACGGCGAAACCGCGGCCCTGCTCGCCGGCGCGCGCCGCCTCGACCGCGGCATTCAGGGCCAGGATGTTGGTCTGGAAGGCGATGCCGTCGATGACCGCGATGATGTCCGCGATCTTCTTCGACGATTCGTTGATCGAAGCCATCGTGTCGACCACCTGGGAGACGACCTGGCCGCCACGGGTGGCGATGCTCGATGCGTCCTGCGCCAGCGCGTTCGCTTCGCGTGCGTTGTCGGCGTTCTGCCTGACGGTACTGGTCAGCTCCTCCATCGAGGACGCCGTCTCTTCCAGCGAACTTGCCTGCTGTTCCGTCCGGGACGACAGGTCCAGGTTGCCGGCGGCGATCTGCTGGGAAGCCGTGACAATCGTGTCCGTGCCGGTGCGCACTTCGGCAACGGTCTTCAGCAAGCTTTCGTTCATGTCTTTCAGGGCCGACAGCAATGCCCCTACTTCGTCTTTCGACGACACGCGGATATCGGCGGTCAGGTCGCCGGACGCGACCTGCTGGGCCAGCGCCACTGCGCGCGCGAGGGGACGCGTGATGCTGCGCGTCAGCGTGGTGCCGAGCGCGACGCCGCAGGCCAGGGCAAACACGCCCAGCGCGATCAGGATCTTGCGCGAATCGGCATACACCTCGTCGATGCGGGTGTTCGCGGCCTGGAACAGCGAATCCTGGTAGGCGACGACATTGTCGACGGCGGCCAGGTATTTTTTCATCTCCGGCACCAGGGTCTGGTCCACGTTTTTCCTGAACACGTCGTCCACGCCCCAATCGGCCTTGCGCTTGAACAGGTCGTTGCGGACCGTGGTGTAGACCTTGCGCTGCTCGGCGACGAGGCGCAGGTTTTCCTTGCCCTTCTCGCTCGTCACCAGGGCGGCCAGTTCGTCCTGCACCTTGCTGACCTGGGCGCTGACTGCCTTCATTTCGGCATCCAGGTGTTTTTCCTCGGCCGCATCGATGGTATTGGCTTTCGCGAGCGTGCGTACGCTGTTGGTGGCCACGCCCTCGCGCCAGGCGGCCGCCAGCTTGGCCTTGTAGTTCGTGCCGACCATGATGGCCTTGGCCTCATCGATGCGCGAGAGCTGCCACAGGGCGCTGGCGAGCACGACGCCCAGCAACAGGAGGAGAATTGCAAAAGCACCGCTGAGACGTGTGCCAATCTTGAAGTTCGACATGTTCATGAGTAAGCCTGTTGTTTGTATGGACGAGATGCCCAGGTAGGATAACTCCTACGAAACAACAAACAATCACTCAATGCAAAAAATGTAGCTTGTGTGAAACTTTCACCACAATCAGGTGGGCGCCATACAACGCTCCAGTAACAAAGTTTTCACAGCTAATATCGCATGCATAACAGGTATGAACACGTCGGCAACTACCTGTGCCGGCCGGGTCCTACTCCTGCCCGATCAGCACCACCGGATAACGCGCATCGAACTGCACCTTGCCGTTTTTGACGACCGCCGTCTTGCCCGAATAGCCGTCGCGCACGGTCTGGCCATCGAGGAAGACGCCCGTCACCGGCACTGCCGCCGGTTTGTCGACCGGCAGCCCCAGCGCGATGACAACGCGGTCGACCACACCGTTCTTTTCATACGTGCGTTTGAAGGTGTACGGATAGTGCTGGATCATGCGGTGCACGCCGGCACCGACGGCGGGATGGGCCTGGCGGAAGCGCCCCAGTTTCGCCCAGTGCTCGCGTACATCCATCACGCGGTTCAGGCCGCGCTGGGCGTTCGCCGCCAGTTCGTCCCAGTTCATGAAGGAGCGCAGCGTGGCGTCGCCCTCGGCGCCCTCCACTTTCAACAGGCGTGCCGTCTCGTCGCCGTAGTAGATCTGCGCTGCGCCCGGCGCCAGCAGCAGTTTGTTGGCCGACTCGTAAGGACGCTGGCGCAACGCGTCATACGGTTCGCCGTCGTCGTGCGAGCTGAGGTAGTTCAGCACCGAATAGCCTTTCATCGGCCCTTGCAGCGCCTGTGAATACTCGCTGAACAGCTTCTCGTACGACTCGACGGCGTCCGCCTTCATCGCGAAGTTGATCATGCTGTCGAAGCCTTGCGCCGGATAGTCCACCGTCATGCCGCCCAGGTCGAAAGCGCGGCCATGCTTGATGGCGTAGTTGTAGACCTCGGCCGTCATGTAGAACGGAGTGTCGCCCAGCTTCTTCGCCGGATTCGCCTTCTTCCAGTCCTCGAAGGCGGCGCTCGCGACTTTTTTGAGATCCTTCCACACGCCCGGCTCGGTGTGTTTTACCGTGTCGGCCCGGAAGCCGTCGACGCCATATTTGCGCACCCAGTCGGCATGCCATTTCACCAGGTAGTAGCGCGGCGCACGCGGATAGCCGGTGCGCTTGAAGAAGGCGTCGAGCTCCCTGACTTCGCGCTCGTAGCGCCCTTCGCGTTTCCATTTCTCGACCAGCGCAGGCGGCAGCGCGACCGGCTTGTTGCTGTCGGTGCGAATGTCCGGCAGGTTTTTGACGAGCGTGCAGTCGATCGTCGTGCGCGCATCCTTGTAGGTGCAGGTGGGACCGGTACGCACCCAGTCCGCCGGCCACACCGGATCGCTCCCGGTGACCGGGCCGGTGTGGTTCATGACCACGTCGAACAGCACGCGCAGGCCGTGCGCATGGGCGGTTTCGACCAGGGTGCGCAGCTCGTCCTCGGTGCCGAGGTTGGCGTCGATGGCGGTGAAATCGCGCGCCCAGTAGCCGTGGAAGCCGTAGCTCTTGCCGGTCCCTTCGTCGGTGCCGGCGTGGATCTGCTCGACCGGCGGCGTGATCCACAGGGCGGTCACGCCCAGCTCGTTGAAATAACCCTCCTTGATCTTCGCCGTGATGCCGGCGAAGTCGCCCCCCATGAAACCGCGCAGCTTCGCGGCATCGTCCTTGCGGCCATAGGCATGGTCGTTATCCGGATTGCCGTTGTTGAAGCGGTCCGTCAGCAGGAAGTAGACGGTCGCGTTCTCCCACACGAAAGGTTTCGACGGCGCGGCCCAGGGTGCGGGGGCCGCATTCGCCGTTTGCGTGGCGAACAGCAGGGAGACGGCAAGTGCGGATAATTTCATGCAGGGTTCCTGGTAAAAAGTGGTCAGGTAATCACGCTCGGCCGCTGGCGGCCGGTGCGCTGGCGCAGTTCGGACACGCCGTCGGCAATCGCGACCAGGCCGGACAAGGCTTGCTGGGTCTCGAGATGGTGGCGTGCCGGGTCGGCCTCGTAGCGTTCGAGGTAGACACGGATGGTGGCGCCTTCGGTGCCGGTACCGGACAGGCGGAACACGATGCGCGAGCCGTCGCTCATGACGATGCGCACGCCCTGCTTCGAGGCGACGGAGCCGTCGACCGGGTCGGTGTAGACGAAATCGTCGGCCAGCGCCACGCGATAGCCGCCCAGGGTCTGGCCGGCCAGCTTCGGCAGCTTCGCACGCAGCGCGGCCATCATGGCATCCGCTGCCGTGGCGTCGACGGCTTCGTAGTCGTGGCGCGAATAATAATTGCGGCCGAAGCGCGCCCAGTGTTCGGCAACGAGCTGCTCGACTGGTTTGCCCGTCACGGCCAGCAGGTTCAGCCAGAACAGCACCGCCCACAGGCCATCCTTCTCGCGCACGTGGCTTGATCCGGTGCCGTAGCTCTCTTCGCCGCAGAGCGTGACCATGCCGGCATCCATCAGGTTGCCGAAGTACTTCCAGCCGGTCGGGGTCTCGAAGCAGGAAATGCCGAGCGCCTCGGCCACGCGGTCGGCGGCGGTGGAGGTCGGCATCGAACGGGCGATGCCCTTGATGCCGGCCGCGTAGCCCGGCGCCAGCGTCGCATTCGCGGCGATGATGGCCAGGCTGTCGGAAGGCGTCACCGCGATGCCGCGGCCGACGATCATGTTGCGGTCGCCGTCGCCGTCCGACGCCGCGCCGAAGTCGGGCGCGTCGGGGCCGTTCATCAAGGCGACCAGTTCGGCGGCGTTGACGGGATTCGGGTCCGGATGGTGGCCGCCGAAATCTTCCAGCGGCTCGCCGTTGATGACGGTGCCCGCAGGCGCGCCGAGCACTCCTTCGATGATCGCCCTTGCGTAGGGTCCGGAAACGGCGCTCATGCCGTCGAATTTCATGGTGAAGCCGCGCTTGAACAGCGCGCGGATGGCGTCGAAGTCGAACAGGCGTCCCATCAGCTCCGCGTAGTCGGCGACCGGGTCGATGACCTCCACTTGCATGCCTTCGAGCGAGGTGGTGCCGATTTCATCGAGGTTGACCGGCGGTGCATCGCTGATGCGGTAAGCGCTCAGGGTCTGGGTATGGGCGAAGATCGCCTCGGTGACCTTTTCCGGGGCCGGGCCGCCGTTCTCGATGTTGTACTTGATGCCGAAGTCGCCGTCCGGGCCGCCGGGGTTGTGGCTGGCCGACAGCACGATGCCGCCGAAGGCGCCGTGCTTGCGGATCACGCAGCTCACCGCCGGCGTGGACAGGATGCCGCCGCGCCCGACCAGCATGCGCGCCACGCCGTGGGCGGCGGCCATGTGGAGGATGGTCTGGATCGCGTCGCGGTTGAAATAGCGGCCGTCGCCGCCGAGCACCAGGGTGCGTCCGCTGCAGTCGCCCAGGGTCAGGAAAATCGCTTCGACAAAATTCTCGAGGTAGCCCGGCTGCTGGAACTCGGTCACCTTCTTGCGCAGGCCCGAGGTACCCGGACGCTGGCCGGCAAATGGCGTCGTTGCCACGGTCTGAATCGTCATGCTTCGCTCCTGTGATCGCGTGTGTTTGTTAGTAAAACGTTACGATACGACAGGAGCGAAAAGGATGGCGCGCAGGTCTAGGACCCTGCCTTGTCGGTCACGAACAGCGTCAATACGCCTGCCAGCAGCATGCAGCCGCCGCCCAGCGCCAGCGTTTGCACGGTATGGCCGTTGAAAAATTCGCGGGTGACGAAACCGAGCAGCAAACCGCTGACGATCTGCGGGATCACGACGAAGAAGTTAAACAGGCCCATGAAATAACCCATGCGGCTGGCCGGCAAGGCGCCCGCCAGGATCGCATACGGCATCGTCAGGATGCTGGCCCAGGCGATGCCGACGCCGACCATCGGCAGCATCAGCATTTCCTTGCTGCCGATGGCGACGATGCCCGCCAGGCTGATGCCGCCGATGGCGAGGCAGGTCGCGTGCACGATCTTGCGGCTGGTGGCGCGCGCGAACACCGGCAGGATGAAGGCGGCCAGGGCGGAGACGCCGCCGTAGACGCCGAACATGACGCCGACCCAGTTGCCGGCTTCCTGGAAGGCGGCCGACTGGGCGTCGCGGGTGCCGTAGATGGTGTCGGCGATCGCGCTGCCGGTGTAGATCCACATCGCGAACAGGCCGATCCAGGTGAAGAACTGCACGAAGGCCAGCTGCACCATCGTTTTCGGCATCTTCGTAAAACCGCTCAGGATTTCGACGAAGGCGACGTTCAGGTTGCGCGCGTGCTTGCGCTCCTTGTGGAAGGATTCGAGGTCGGGCGGCGGCAGTTCGTCGGCGCTGAACACGGTCCAGCTGACGGCCAGGAAGAATACGAGGGCGCCGGCATAGAAGGAATAGCGCACGGTGTCGGGAATGGCGCCGTCGACCGGCACGTTCGACACGCCCAGCCAGGCCAGGATCTGCGGCAGCAGCGAGGCGATCACGCCGCCGCAGCCGATGAAGAAGGTCTGCATCGCAAAGCCGGCGGTCTGCTGCGAGGCGTCGAGCTTGTCGCCGACGAAGGCGCGGAACGGCTCCATCGAGATGTTGATCGCGGCGTCCATCATCCACAGGACGGCGACCGCCATCCACAACATCGAGGAATTGGGCATCAGGAACATCGCAATCGCGGCCAGCAGCGCGCCGCCGAAGAAGAACGGACGGCGGCGGCCCCATTTCGGGTGCCAGGTATGGTCGCTCGCATAGCCGATCACCGGCTGCACCAGCAGGCCCGTCACCGGCGCGGCCAGCCAGAACAGCGAGAGATTGTCGGCATCCGCGCCAAGCGTGGAAAAGATGCGGCTGGCGTTGGCGTTTTGCAGCGCCCAGCCGAACTGGATGCCGAAGAAGCCGAAGCTCATGTTCCACAACTGCCAGAACGACAGGCGTGGTTTGAGCGCCTTGGTATGCATGTCCATCTGTGTCCCCAATGGCCCGGGTCCGGGCTCGATATGTGTGGCGAACGCGCCACGTGCTCGCTATCGATACCGCGCCAATGCGGAAGTCGAGGAAGAGGCTGGGGAGCGTCCCCGTCCGTAGGCCATGAGGACGGGCTGTTGCAGACTAAGTTACCTAACTATATTTGTAGCAAAATAACATGGCGTTTTCCGGGTGTCAATCAGGCTAAGTGGTAGTAGAATCATCACGCTCGCCATTCCAGGGGGCGGATTTGTAGTCAAATAACAGAGAATTTAACTAAAAAGCGGGAGACACCCATGCTCGACATGCAGCGCCGGCTGAGCAATGCCTTTTATGCCCTGAGCAGCTTGCCGGCCACGGCCATGGGCTTTGCCCTGTGCATCCAGATTTCGGCGCTCAGCTGGCTGCTCAGCACCAAATACCACCTCGACATCCACGAGATCGGCATCGTCTGGGCCGCCGGCCCGCTGGCCGGCATCCTGGGCCAGGTGATCATCGGTTTTATCAGCGACAAAACCTGGTTCTGGGGCGGGCGGCGCCGGCCGTTTATTTTGATCGGCGGCGTGCTGGCGGCGCTGTCCGTGTTCCTGCTGCCGCGGATCGAGGTCGTCGCGGACCTGCTCGGCATCGGCAACCTACTTGTGGTGGCCGTGATCATCGCGCTGACGCTCGACCTGTCGATCAACGTCGGCTTCAATCCGACCCGCTCCCTGATCGCGGACGTGACGCCGGACGGCGACGCCCGCACACGCGGCTATACCTGGATGCAGACGATTTCCGGCTTCTGGGGCGTGATGGCGTATCTGATCGGCGCCTTCATCGACAACTACACCCTCATTTCGGTGGGCGTGCTGCTGATATTGGTGTTCTCGATCCTGCCCGTGCTGCTGATCGAAGAGCCGCGCGAGATTGCACCGGTCAGCAAAGAAGCCGCCTCCGCCACCGACTGGCCGCAACTGTGGCGCCTGTGGGCCGCGCACGCCTTTACCTGGTTCGGCGTGCAGGCGATGTTCGTCTACATCATCTCGTTCATCCAGCAGCACGTGGTCACGCCCGGTGCCGGCGCCGAACAGGCGGCGGCGCAATCGGGCCACGTGATCGCGATCTCCTTCGCCGTCATGAACGTGGTCGGCTTCCTCTTGCCGGCGCTGGTGCTGGCGCCCCTGGTCACGCGCTTCGGACGCGTGCGCACGCAGGCGGCCTGCATCGGCATCATGGCGCTGGCCTACTTCGCAATCGCCCTGTTCGCGCGCTCGCCCGGCGTGCTGTACGTGCTGATGGCGGTGGTCGGCATCGGCTGGGCGGCGGTGGTCAGCCTGCCCTTCGCGATCATGAGCGAGAAGGTCGACAAGAGCCGCATGGGTTATTTCATGGGCCTGTTCAACCTGTCGGTGGTGCTGCCGCAACTGGCCACGACCGTGGTCGGCTTCGCGCTCAACACGGCAGCCGACAAAAGCCTGCTGTTCCTGATCTGCGGCGGCTGCCTGGCGGTGTCGAGCGCACTGTGGCTGCTGGTGCGCGACAGCAAGGCGGCGCCGGCCGCCACGCCCGCATTCGCCGCTTCACACTGAATAACAAGAGAGACCTCCTTCATGCCATCGATCCGACTCTGCCTCGCCCCCTTCCTGCTCGCCGCTTCGCTCGCTTGCGCCGCCGACATGCCGGCGCCCGCCAAAACCTCGACCGCCCTGCCCGGCGTCAGCCTGCTGCCCGAGCTGCTCGAGATCCCTGGCCTGAACCGCAAGCGCCAGATCCGCATGTACGTGCCGCCGGGTTACGCGACGTCGAACAAGCGCTATCCGGTGCTGTACATGCACGACGCCCAGAACCTGTTCGACGACGCGACCTCGTTCGTGGGCGAATGGAAGGTCGACGAGACGCTGGACGCGCTCTCGAAAGAGGGGAAGCTGGAACTGATCGTGGTCGGCATCGACAACGGCGGCGACAAGCGCATCACGGAACTGAACGCCTGGGACAACCCGCGTTTCGGCGCGGCCGAGGGCAAGCAGTACACGGACTTCATCGTCAGGACGCTGAAGCCGTATATCGACGCCAGATACCGCACCCTGCCCGACCGCGCGCATACGGCGATCATGGGCAGCTCGATGGGCGGACTGGCGTCGCACTACGCGATCGCGCAGTACCCGCAGGTGTTCAGCAAGGCCGGCGTGTTCTCGCCCGCCTACTGGACGGCGGCGCCCTCCTTCGACTTCATGGCGCAGCACCCGCTGCCGAAGGATGCGCGGGTCTACCTGCTGATGGGAGAGAAGGAAGGCGATTCGATGGTGCCGGACGTGCAGCACATGGCGCAGGTGGTACAGGCCAGCGGGCATCCGGCGGCGAACACGGTATTGAAAATCGTGCCGGAGCAGAAGCACAACGAGGGCTTCTGGAGCAGCGAGCTGCGCGAGGCGCTGCTGTGGATGTTTGCGGACGAGAAGGCCGTCCGATAGTCCGTAGCAGCGGTGCAGCGTAGGGTGGGCTCTCGAGCCCACGCGTTCGCACCGTTCGCACAGCGGTGCAGCAATTCAATGCGCACACCTTTGCGGCCAAATGATGTTTCGATCTGCACGGGCCGCATCCGCGCGGGCTCGAGAGCCCACCCTACGGCACTCCGAAACGCAAACGGCGAATCAGCCAGAAGACTGATTCGCCGCTCATCTCATCCATGCGGCCGAAGCCGCATCGACATTACGCCTTCGGCCGCGCCTTCTTGAACGGCGGCTTGTCCGCCTTGAATCCCGGTTTCTCGCCATACCGGCGCTCCGCCCCGAAGGACTTCTTGGCAGGCGCCTTCTTCGGCGGTGGCGTTTCGCCGTCGCGCGTGATCTGCAACTGCTGGCCGGCCACCCACACCGTCTTGAGGTGATCGATCAGGTCCGGCGGCATATCGGCCGGCAGGTCGAGCGTGCTGAAATCGTCGTAGATCTCGATGCGGCCGATCATCTTGGAATCGATGTTGGCTTCGTTGGCGATGGCGCCGACGATGTTGCCGGGCTTGACGCCGTTCGCGTGGCCCACTTCGATGCGGAAGGTCGCCATGCCTTCGTCCGGTGCGCGCGCAATGCGTTCCTTCTTGAAGCCGCTACCAAAGCCCGCTTCACGCGGCGCGCGCGGCAGGCGCTCGACAAAGTCGGTGCGCGCTGGGCGCTCTTCCCAGGTCGATGCCTTCGGCTCGCGGTCCTGCTTTTCCAGCAGCAGCGGCACGTCGCCGCGGCCCAGCTTTGCCAGGGCGGCGGCGATGTCGACTGCCGGCACGTTCTGTTCCTGCTCGAATTCCTCGATCAGCGAACGGAACTGCTCGAGGCCGCCGGCGGCCAGGGTCGCCGCGATCTGTTCCTTGAACTTGGCGATACGCACGTCGTTGACGGCCTTGATCGTCGGCAGCGTCAGTTGCGAGACCGTCTGGCGCGTGGCGCGCTCGATCGCCTTGAGCAGGCCGCGCTCGCGCGGCGTGATGAACAGGATCGCGTCGCCGCTGCGGCCAGCGCGGCCGGTACGGCCGATGCGGTGGGTGTAGCTTTCCGGGTCCGACGGCACGTCGTAGTTGATGACGTGGCTGATGCGCTCGACGTCCAGGCCGCGCGCGGCGACGTCGGTGGCGACCAGGATGTCGATCTTGCCGTTCTTGAGCTGCTCGATGGTGCGCTCGCGTGCCTGCTGGGCCATGTCGCCGTTGATGGCGACGGCGGCGAAACCGCGCGCCTGCAGCTTGGTCGCCAGTTCTTCGGTACCGAGCTTGGTGCGGGCGAAGATGATCATGCCGTCGAAAGGCTCGGCTTCCAGGATGCGCGTCAGCGCGTCGAGCTTCTGCATGCCCGACACCAGCCAGTAACGCTGGGTGATGTTGTCGGCGGTGCCAGTCTTGGCGGCGACGGTGACTTCCTGCGGATCGCGCAGGTAGGTCTTGGCGATGCGCTTGATCGCCGGCGGCATGGTGGCCGAGAACAGCGCGATCTGCCGCTCTTCCGGGATCTGCTGCAGGATCTGCTCGACGTCGTCGATGAAGCCCATGCGCAGCATTTCGTCGGCTTCGTCCAGCACCAGCGTTTTCAGCTGGGAGAGGTCGAGCGAGCCCTTCTGGATATGGTCGATCACGCGGCCCGGAGTGCCGACGATGACCTGCACGCCGCGGCGCAGCGCCTGCAGCTGCGGGCCGTAGCTCTGGCCGCCGTAGATCGGCAGCACGGCGAAGTTCTTCATGTGCGCAGCGTAGCTCTGGAAGGCTTCGGCCACCTGGATCGCCAGTTCGCGCGTCGGTGCCAGCACCAGCGCCTGCGGCGTGGTCTGTTTGGTGTCGATGCGCGCCAGCACCGGCAGCGCGAAGGCCGCGGTCTTGCCGGTGCCCGTCTGCGCCTGTCCCAGCACGTCGCGGCCTTCCATCAACAGGGGGATGGTGGCGGCCTGGATTGGCGACGGTGCTTCGTAGCCGACGTCCTTGAGTGCCTTGACGATGGGCGCAGGGAGGTTGAGGTCGGCAAACGATGGGATGGGGGTGTCGGACATGGATGACTTTCGAAAAACGATACTGAATAAAGCGCTAGTTTACTCGCTCAGGGCGGGCAACGTGCAAATTTGGAGACAAACGGGACAGGGCGGCGCGTGGACGGCGCCAAAGAAAAAAAACCCCGCCGCTGGCGCGACGGGGTTTCCAGGGTAAAAACGCGGTGTGGCTTAGAACTTGTAGTTCGCGCCCAGCAGGACGGTACGGCCGTATTTCTGGTACTCGAGCGGCTGGTCGCGGCGGGCCGCATAGGTCTCGTAGGCCGCGTTGGTGATGTTGTTCACCTGCAGCAGCAGACCCAGGCCTTTCAGCGTGCCGGTCTCGAAGTTGTAGCCGACCTGGAAGTCGACCACGTTCTCGCCGACCACGTAACGCAGGCTGCGGTTGCCGTTGAAGTTGCCGATCTCGCCGACGAAGTCGGAACGGCGACGCTGGCTGACGCGGGTCTCGAAACCATTCTTCTCGTAGTACACGGTCAGGTTGGTCACGCGCTTCGAGAGGCCCGGCAGCGGGATGTCTTCGCCGATGCTGCCGCCCGGATCCTTGATCGAGATGCCACTCTTGCTGAAGGTCGCGCTGGCGGTGACGCCGAAGCCGTCGAGCACAGGGGTGACCAGGTTCAGCGGCATGGAGCCCGACAGTTCCAGGCCCTTCAGGGTGCCACCCTGGCCATTGTATGGCGCAGTGTAGTTACCGATCGGGGTCTTGGCGATCGTACCCGGGACGAACTTGCTGAAATCGTAGGCGTCGTTGGTCTGGGTGTAGATGTAGCTGGTCAGCTTCTTGTGGAAGAGCGCAGCGGCCAGGTAAGCCTTCTTGCCGAAATACTTCTCGTACGAGACGTCGAAGGCATTTGCGCGCCATGGATCGAGCTGCGCATTACCGCCGCTGCCGCCCGGCTTGAAGTTGGTCTTGTCGACGCCGAAGTCCAGGGCCGAACGCAGCTGGTCGACGCGCGGACGCGCCACCTGCTTGGCTGCGGCGAAGCGCAGGGTCTGGTCACCCTCGAAGCCGAAGGCCAGGTTCATGCTTGGCAGGACATCGGTGTAGGTCTTGCCATCGGTGACAGGCTTGACCTGGCTGCCGGCCGGGGCGGTGCCGTCGAAGTAGTTGGCCGTCGACGACTGGTCGGTGCGCTGGACTTGCACGCCGACGTTACCGCGCAGGCTGACCGAGCCGAATTCATGCTCGATATTCGCCTTGACGAAGGAGGTCGTGATCTTTTCGTTGACGTCCCATGCCTTGGCGATCAGGTAGTCCTTGGTATCGCTCGGCTGGAACACCATGCCGTAGGCCACGACGGCCGGCACGTTCCACGACGGGATGACGCCGGCGCCGGCGAAGCCCAGGTTGACCGGTGCATACTGCAGCTCGCCCGGCACCGTGAAGGCATTGCCCTTGAGGGTGATGTCGCCTTCCGGCTGGCGCTTCTTCTTGCTGCGGTCGGAGTAGTTGACGCCCACGTCCACGCTCGAGAAGAAGGTGGCCATCGATTCCGGCAGCGGGAAGTTGGCGGCCAGCTTGGCCGACTTCAGCTCGTCCTCGACGCTCGGCACCTTGCCGTAGCCCGAACCGTAGATCGTGCCGCGCACGAACAGGTTGGACGGGTTGCTGTAGTCGCGAGTCGGGCGAATGCTCGGGAAAGCGCCGCCGGCAAATGCCAGTCCGACGTTGTCCAGGAACGGATCGCCGGCGGCGTTGGTGAACTGGGTGTTGTTTTCCAGGTTCAGCTCGTTGCGCTTGGCCTTCGAGATGCTCAGGTCGGCGTTGACGGTGATATCGCCCAGCTTGACCAGGTTGTTCCAGCCAGCCGCGCGGATCTTGTCTTCGCGGTTGTTGTACATGCCGCGCACGAGCGGGTACACGTTGTTGGCGGTGCCGCCGGTCAGGACGCCGTTGGCGGTGGTGACCGGGTTGAACAACACGTCAGGCTTGTAGCCGCCGTTGTAGCCGCCGAGGTTGATTTCGATCTGGTTAGCGGTCTCTTCGCGCTGGAATTTCGAGGCGTAGACGTCCAGGGTGCTGGTCCACTCTTTCGATGGACGGTACTGCACCACACCCATGATGCCGTCGCGCTTGTTGTCGCCGCTGCGGCCGACTGCCTTGATGCCTTCGGTGATATAGGTATTCGCAGGTACGCCCGACAGGGACTGGATCTTCCATGGCTCGTACAGGCCGGTTTCCTGGGACAGCACCGGCGAATCGAGGTGGGCATAGCCGATCGCCACGCCCAGGGTGCGGTTCAGGAACTGGTCGATGTAGCTGATGCTGAAGCGGTTGCCGAGCGAATTCGCGTTCGAGATCGAACCGAGCGAATTCTTCTCCAGGCGCGCGTTCATGGCGACGGTGCGGCCGGCGAAGGACAGCGGACGCACGGTCTGCATGTCGATCGTGCCCGACAGGCCCTGGCCGACGAGTGCCGCGTCAGGGGTTTTATAGATGGTGACGCCGCTCAGCAGCTCGGATGGGTACTGGTCGAATTCGACGCTGCGGTTGTCGCCGGTGCTGACCTGTTCGCGGCCGTTCAGCAGCGTGGTCGAGAAGTCCGGGGACAGGCCGCGCACGCTGATGACCTGGGCACGGCCGCCGACGCGCTGGGCCGCCAGGCCTGGCAGGCGCGCGATCGATTCGGCGATGCTGACGTCCGGCAGCTTGCCGATGTCTTCGGCGGAGATGGCTTCGACGATCGAGCTCGAATCCTTCTTGACCGAGATCGCGTCTTCGATACCGCGGCGGATGCCGCTGACCTTGACGGTCGCGACGACCGGCTCGGCCTGTTCGGTGGTGGTCTGTGCGTAAGCATTGCCGGCCATGGCCGACACGAAAATGGCGCAGCCGGCCGCAACTGGGCTCAGCTGGAATACAAGGCCCGTACCAGCGGCGCGCTTGTTGGCGAAAATAGTCATGTGTCCCCTCAGATCAAACTGTGTAATTTCCCGAAAAACAGCGACAGCCACGGCACGGGATCCTGAATCAACGTCTTTTTTAGACGTTCTGGCAAGAATTCTGTACTAAAACTAGATGCACTGTCAACGGGAGTTCATCCACACTACGGTTCTGGTCATTTTCCTACGCTCTTATATAGAATGACATGCACTATCGTTGTATCGCAGCTACAAAGGCACCTGTGCATACGTGTAGTCGTACTACATCCTGCTTGCATTTCACCAAGTTAGTGCGTAATTGCACTAACTTGGTGCAATTCACGCAATGGTATCGATGTCATTGGAAAACCGGTTGGCGCCGCCCGGTTTTTACACAGCGGCTGGCCTCGGCACCGATGCGCCGAGCCCGGTAATTTTTATCCCGATTTTGTTTAACCGAGTCCCGCCATGCGACGCTCTTTTGCAACACTTTTCCTCGCCGCCGCTTGCCTGGCGCCTGCCGGCGCCGCGCCTGCCGTCCAACACCTCGAACCGCCCTTCTGGTGGACCGGCATGCGCCACACTGGCCTGCAACTGATGGTGCACGGGGCCGGCATCGGCAAGCTGCAGCCGGCCATCGACTACCCGGGCGTGCGCATCGCCTCCACCACCCGGGTCGCGAACGCCAATTACCTGTTCATCGATCTCGAGATCGCGCCGGATGCGCAACCCGGCAGCTTCGACATCGTGTTCGCGGGCGACGGCGCACCCCTGCGCTACCCTTACCAGCTGCGCGCACGCGAGGCGGGTTCCGCCATGCGCCAGGGGTTCGGCAACCGTGACGCCATCTACCAGATCATGCCGGACCGCTTCGCCAACGGCGATCCATCCAACGACAGCGTCCCCGGCATGCTGGAACAAGCCGACCGCAAGAAGCCCGGCGGGCGCCACGGCGGCGACATCCAGGGCGCGATCGACCGCCTCGACTACATCGCCGGCCTCGGCTTCACCCAGCTGTGGCCCACGCCCTTGGTCGAAAACGACATGCCGGCGTATTCCTACCATGGCTATGCGGCCACCAATCACTACCGGATCGATCCGCGCTACGGCAGCAACGAGGACTTCGTGCGGCTGTCGCGGGAAGCGAAACAACGCGGCATCGGCCTGATCCAGGACGTGGTGCTCTCGCACATCGGCAAGCACCACTGGTGGATGAAGGACCTGCCGACGCCGGACTGGATCAATTTCGGCGGCCGGTTCGTGCCCACGGCGCACCACCGCGTCGCCGTGCAGGACCCATATGCCGCACAGGCGGATCGCCGCAATTTCACGGCCGGCTGGTTCGGCCCGGCGATGCCCGACCTGAACCAGACCAACCCGCTGGTGGCGAATTACCTCATCCAGAACAATATCTGGTGGATCGAGTACGCGGGCCTGTCCGGCCTGCGCATCGATACCTACGGCTATTCCGACGGCGCCTTCCTCACCCGCTACACGCAGCGCCTGATGGACGAATACCCGAACCTGAACATGGTGGGCGAGGAATGGAGCACGCGTGTGCCGGTGGTCGCGCACTGGCAGCGCGGCAAGGTCAACGCCGACGGCTACGTCTCCTCGCTGCCCGGCCTGATGGACTTCCCGCTGGTCGACAGCATGCGCAGCGCCCTGGCCAAGCCCGAGGAAAACAGCCTGAACGACGTCTACGAGACGCTGTCGCTGGACCATCTGTATCCGGAGCCAGATAAACTCGTTCTGTTCGGCGGCAACCACGACATGGCGCGCATGTTCAGCGTCGTGGGCGAAGACTTCGACCGCTACCGCATGAACCTGGTGTTCCTGATGACGATGCCGCGCATCCCGCAGTTTTATACGGGTGACGAGATCCTCATGACGAGCACCGTCAAGGGGCGCGACGATGCCAGCTACCGCATCGACTTCCCCGGCGGCTGGGCAGGCGACAAGCGCAACGCATTCACAGGCGCCGGCCTCTCCGCCCAGCAGCGCGCGGCCCTGGCGCTGGTGCGCCAGCTCGCCAACTGGCGCAAAGGCGAGCCGGTGATCCACACCGGTAAGCTCATGCACTTCGGCCCCGAGAACAATACCTGGGTCTACTTCCGATACAACGATAAAAAACGCATCATGGTCGCAATGAACAACAACGACAAAGAGATGGTCCTGCCGACCGCACGCTTCGAGGAGATGCTGAAGGGGACGGCAAACGGCGTCGATCTCCTGAGCGGCAAGACGGTCGACCTGACACGCGAATTGCGCCTGGCGCCGAAGGCGACGCTGCTCATCGAACTGCCGGGGGCATGATGCGGCGCACGCTCCTTTCGCTGTCCCTCGCGCTTGCGCTGGCGCCCGCCGCTGCCGTCGACAAGCCCGGCGTCGACGCCTTTTTCAATTCCATGGCGATCGAGGCCGCGCCGGGACAGCAAGCACGCTTCGTCGCCGGCGACAACCTGGCCGGCTATTTCGAAGGTTTTACGCACAGCCACGAGCTCGGCGCCGGCTACGTGTTCAAGAGCGGGACCGTCTTCCATAACTACATGAGCTACCTGGACGGCGTGCGCAACGAACGCGCGTCCGGGCGCGAACAGGTGCTGCCCTTCGGTCACCGCGTTGCGTATGCCAACGGCAGTACCGAGGAACTGGCCCTGCTCTCGAAAAAGCATGCGCTGGCGCTGCGCGTGACGGGTGCGCAGCCGGCGCGGCTGGCGATCCGGCCTTTGTTGAAGACCCAGGGCGCGGTCACGTTCGACAATGGCATCGTCACCGTGGCCCCAGGCAAGGGCGCGACGCAGTTCATGGCGCTGGCAAGCCAGCTCCCCTTCGTGCTGGAAGACGGCCTGCTGCTGCGCGCCGGCGCGCCGACGGCTTCCTTCACCGTGGTCGCGGCTTTCGGTGCGACGGCCGAGGAGGCAGCGGGCCGCGCGCGCAGGCTGGCCGCCGGCGACCCGATCGGCGACGAACGCCGCGCCACCCACGCGGCGCTGACGAGCAGCTACCTCGCCACCAGCGACCTCGAATACAACAAGGCGCTGAACTGGGCCAAGGCCGCCGCGCGTTTATTCGTCGTCGACGAATACGGCGCCGGCATCTGGGCCGGCCTGCCCTGGTTCCGCGAGAACTGGGGCCGCGATACCTTTATCGCCCTGCCCGGCACCCTGCTGGTCACCGGCCAGTTCGCCGACGCGCGCGCCGTGCTGGCGAACTTCGCCCGCTTCCAGAACCTGCGCACCCCGCGCGACAAGGACTATGGCCGCATCCCGAACCGGGTATCCCCGGACGAGATCATCTACAACACGGTCGACGGCACACCCTGGATGCTGCGCGAAGCCCATGAATACATCCGCTACACGGGCGACAAGGCGTTCGCCGCCGAGATGTACAAGCTGGCCGTGCCCTATTTCGAGGGCGCCATCGCCAATTATGTCGACGCCGACGGCCTGCTGAAACATGCAGCGTCCGACACCTGGATGGATGCGCGCGTCGAGAACCCGACGCACCAGCCCTGGTCCGACCGGGGAGCGCGTGCCAACGACATCCAGGCGCTCTGGTACACGGCCCTGGACACCGGCGCCTGGCTGGCCGAGCAGGCCGGCGACCATCAGCGCGCAGGCGAATGGCGCGCGCTGGCGGCCAAAGCCCGCGCCAGCTTCCTGCGCCTGTTCTGGGATGGCTCCACCATGGCCGACCGCCTGCGCGAAGACGGCAGCCGCGACATCAAAGTGCGGCCCAACCAGCTGATGCTGGCGACCATCCCCTTCGACGATTTCGTCCCGCCCGTCGTGCAGGCGCGCGTGACGAAGAATGCGGTGTCGGCGCTGCTCTACCCCTACGGCATCGCCTCGCTGAGCCAGGACGACCCGTACTTCCACCCACGCCACGAGAACCCGGCCTTCCACCACAAGGACGCGGCTTACCACAACGGCACCATCTGGGGCTGGAACGCGGGCTTTACGGTAACCGCATTGAACCGCTTCGGCTACCAGGACCTGAGCTGGCAACTCACGCAAAACCTCGGCCGGCAGATCCTCGGCCTGGGCACCCTGGGCAGCATGAGCGAGAACCTCGATGCCCTGCCCCATGAGAATGGCCGCCTGAAGCCGAGCGGCACCTTCGCCCAGTCCTGGAGCGTGGCCGAATATGCGCGCAACGGCTACCAGGATTACGTCGGTTTCAAACCCGACCTGCCGCAGGATACGCTCGCCTTCGAGCCGGCGATTCCCGCCGCCTGGACGCGATTCAAAGCCCTGCTGCCCTTCGGCGCGGGCGAAGAAGTCGGCGTCGATTTCGTGCGCGCGCAACATGGCGAGCGCTGGACCTTCACCCTGCGCGGCAGCACACCGCGCACCCTGCGCATGGCCTGGCTGAACAAGGACAAGAGCCGCTCGCTGACCAGCTTCAGGCTGGGGCCCGGCAAGGCAGTGACGCTGGCGCTGGGCACGCGCCGTGCGGCGCTCGACGGCCGCAGGTTGGCGGTGACGCAAGCCCGGCCTTCGTATGCCGCCACGATCGGCACGCTGCGCTTCGTCACGCCGAAGACCTATCGCAGCGAGGACTTCCCCGTGCTGCGCTCGCAGGATGCGCTGCGCGGCATCATCGAACGGCACGAATACCGCTAAGTTTCAGATTGAAAGGCTTCCATGATTTCGCCCCGCTGGCTGCTGCCCACCCTCCTGCTTGCCTGCAGCACCGTCGCCGCCGATCCCGGCCCGCTGCGCGAAGCCTTCTTTGTCCGCGGCGGCTTCAATGCCTGGGGCCTCGACAACGCCTTGCAGCACAAGGGCCATGGCGTCTACGAGGCAGACATCCAGGTCAGCCCCGGCAACCACGGTTTTAAACTGGGCACCCGCGACTGGAGCCGCGAATGGGTGCCGAGCGTTGACACCAGCGTCGCCGTCAAGCCAGGCCAGCCGGTGCGGCTCGCCACCCACGCTGGCCCCGAGGCCACGCTGTTCGTACGCAGCACCGCCACTTACCGCTTCACGCTGGACGCGAAGCAGGCAGGGGCGCCGATCCTGCGCGTGACGCGCCTGGCCGAGCGCAAGAGCGGCCCGGCCGCCGATCCGCATGCGGGCCGCGCACGCGTCGCCACGCTCGCCTTCGCCACCTGGGACGGCAGGCAGGAAACGGCGCGCTTCTCGCTGCTTGACCCCGAAGCCCAGCTGCGCAGCTACACCCATTCGACGACGATGACACTGCGCGACCCGGTGCCGCAGCACACGAACTATGCCGAGCGCGCCGAGCTGCCCATTCTCCGCAGCGGGAACCTTGCCTTCGACGCCCTGTTCGCGCTGGCGGCGAACGAGATGCGCCAGGATGCGGTGAGCGAAATCCGCGACGGCAATTACAAGGGCGGCGCTGCGATTGCCTGCGACTGCTTCGAGACCGGTGAAAAGTGGCATTACGTGTGGACCCGCGACCTGTCGTATGCGGCCGACCTGGGCCTCGCCCTGCTCGATCCGCAGCGGGTGCGCAATTCGCTCGAATTCAAGCTGGCCGGCTACCGTGCCGGGGTGCCGAAAGCGCCGCAAGTGGCCGGCACGCCGGACGGCCTACAAATCGTGCAGGACACGGGCAGCGGCGGCAGCTGGCCGGTCAGCACCGACCGCGTCGCCTGGGCCTTCGCGGCCGAGGAAACCCTGCGCATGCTGCCGCCGGACGAGCGCGCCGCCTTTGCCGCGCGCGCCCTGGCGGCCCTGTCGAACACGATCGAGAACGACCGCATCGCCGCCTTCGATGCGCAGGATGGCCTGTACACGGGCGAGCAATCCTTCCTCGACTGGCGCGACCAGAGCTACGCGTCCTGGATCACGGACGACCTGGCCTCGATGGCGGTTTCGAAATCGGTCTCGACCAATGCGGCGTACTACAAGGCGCTGACGCTGGCGGCGCGCCTCGCGCAGGATGCGGGCGACAGCGCGCGCGCATCCCGGTACGGCGCCTGGGCCGGCGCGCTGAAACAGGCCATCAACGCGCGCTTGTGGCTGCCCGACGCCGGCATGTACAGCAGTCTCACCGCCGCCCATTTCGACGGCGCGCCGCTGCATAAATTCGACTGGCTCGGGCAATCGCTGGCCATCGTCACCGGCATCGCGAGCAGCGAACAGGCGCGCAGCATCCTCGCGCGCTATCCGCACGGCCCGATGGGACCGCCCGTGATCTGGCCGCAGCAGCAAGGTACGCCGGTCTACCATAACCGCGCGATCTGGCCCTTCGTGACGGCCTACGGCCTCAAGGCCGCGGCCATGAGTGGCAATGCAAGCGTGGCCGATGCCGCCTACGATTCGCTGGTACGCGGCGCGGCGCTGAACATGTCGAACATGGAGAACCTCGAATGGCTGAGCGGCCAGCCGCTGCTGCTCGACGAGAAAAACCCTGCCCTGATCGGCCCCGTGATCAATTCGCGGCGCCAGCTATGGTCGGTCGGCGCCTATCTGGGCATGGTGATCGAGAACGTGTTCGGCGTGACGGCGCTCGATGACGGCATCCGGCTGCAGCCCTTCGTGACGGCGAAACTGCGGCGCGAGACCTTCGCCGGCACGAACCAGGTCACGCTGCACAGCCTGCGCCTGCGCGGTGCGAGTGTCACCGTGCGCCTGCTGCTTCCGCCCGCGGGCACGGGCGAGGGTTATCACAAGGTCGAGCAGGTGCTGCTCAACGGCGCGCCGACCGGTGCCACGATCCCGTGGGCCCGCCTGCGCGACGGCGACGTCATCGAGATCGCGCTCGGCGCCGTCATCAAGGGAGACAATGGCATCCGCCGTGTGAACGCGGATCCCTACCTCGAATCGCCCGCGGTGTTCGGTCCGCGTGAACCCGTCATCGAGGCCCTCGACCGTGATATATCGGGCCATACCCGCCTGCGCTTTACTGCAGGCGGAAACAATGGCAACAACGGGGCCGGCGCCAAGGCGAAAACCGTCTATCACGTCTACCGCGACGGCAAGCTGGTGGCGGCAAAACTGGCACGCGGCGCCTGGCTCGATCCCGAAGCGCATCCCTATGCCTGCTATGCCGTCGAGGCGGAATTTTCAAACGCCGGCAACCGCAGCCACCACAGCGTGCCGCGCTGCCTTGATGCCGCAACCGAAATCGCGATCACGGACGCGCGCGTATCGTCGAACCTGAAGATGACGACGGATGCCGCACCGCGCATCGCCGGCTGGGGCGCACCGCAAGACCGCTTCGAATTGCGCGACCTGCGCATCGAGCGCGCCGGCGACTACCGCATCCAGCTGCGCTACCGCAACGAGGCGAACCAGATCAACCTCGGCATCAGCGGCGGCGTGAAGTGGATGACGATCGAGGACGCGGCCGGCCGCCCGATCGCGCAGGGCGTGGTCCAGCTGCCACACACGAAACCGGCGCGCGCAAACACGCCGGCGCCGCTGTCGACACCACTCCCGGCTCACCTGCAGCCGGGCGCCTACCGCGTACGGCTCGCCGATTTCTATAACATGAGCTACCTGGAGAGCAACGCCAGCTTCAGCGGCGCCGGCGGCACGGGCGGGCCGTCTAATCGGGTCGACCTGTATGGGGTGCGTGTGCAGCGGGTGGAATGATTCAGGTCAGCCAGCGCCAGATCCCTGCCGCCCAGCCGGAAGCCGGAATGTGCAGCCAGGTGGCCAGCAGCCAGACGGCGATGCCGCCGCCGAGCGCATGCCCGCCGAAGCCGCCGAAGCGCGCCCTGCCCGCCGCGATCGCCGCGAACGGCAGGTAGCTGGTGCGCGCCTGCCAGGCGCTCCATCCCTGCGGGTCCTGCGCGGCCTTCTTGCGGTCCTGGAGCGCGGCGCCGACCAGGGCGAGCACGATGATGGCGCCGGCCACGATGATGTTCTTTTCGACCGGATAGACCAGGATGTGGCAGGCGCCCCAGATCGCGAAGGCCCACATCATGGGATGGCGCGTGATGCCGTAGACCCCGCGCGCCTCGGCCGTCGCAGCGCTCCTGGCGGCGCCGGGCAGGGCCGGATTGCGGATCAGCGATCCGAGCAGCAGGATGGAGGCGATCAGCATGGCAACGGTGACGAAGGCCCACAGGCCGTCGCCGACTTCCCACAGCGGCCTTGTCGCCGGCGCCCTGCGATAGGCCCAGACGGTGGCGCCGAGCGTGACGAAGGCAACGAGGGAGTAGAGGGCGAGAAACCCCTTCTCGCCGACGGCGCGCACCAGCGGCCCGCGCAGCGGATGGGACAGGATGAAATGGGTTGCCACGAATGCGCCGGCGGCTGCCAGCACCAGCATCGAACCAGACATGCGCACCTCGTATCGGTTGGGAGCGCGCCTCCGGGCGCGGACACCCTACTCTAGCAGAAGGCTGGCCGCAATTCAGGCCCGCTCGGCCGATACGGGCGCGCTCGCGGCGGCTTCGGCCGCCGGCTTGAGCAGCTTCAACCTCCCCTCCACCACCCGGAACTCGAGCGGCATGTTCATATGCGTTACTTCGCCATCGGTGGCGACCTTGATGCGCCGCCGCGGCGACAGCCGCGCGTGCTTGACGATCAGGCGTTTGAAGGAAAACGCGACCACGTTCTCGGCCTCGCCCAGCCGCCCGAGCGCCCCGCGCAGCATCAGGCCGAGCATGCCGATCTTGCCGACCGAGCGCGGCGCAATGGCCGCCAGCTCTCCCTCTTCGAGCGCAATTTTCAAGGGTTCCATGCCGACCTGCTCCATCTGCAGCCGGTTGTTCCCGACAAACAGGGTCGGTGTGCGCAGCTTGCGCGTCTGCCCTTCGGTGTCGAGGGTGATGCGCAGCGGGCGGTAGCGGCCGAGCGCCGTTTTGAGGGCCGAGATGATCGCCACCACGCGGCTGCGACCGTAGTGGCGTTTATCGAGCTCGCGCGCTTCGAGCAGCTGCGGATACAGGCCGACGCTGGCGTTGACGAGGAAGATGCGGTCGTTGACCATCCCGATCTGGACCGGCGTCACGCGCGCGTCGAGCAGCGCGTGCACAGCCTCGGCCAGGTCTTCGGGGATGCCGTGGGTGCGGCCGAAATAGTTGAAGGTCCCCTGCGGCAGCACGCCGAACAGGCAGCCCTGCCGCACCGCCTCGTGCGCCACCGTGTTGATGGTGCCGTCGCCGCCGGCCGCGACCACCACGCCGTTGTCCTCCTTCGCCTTCTGCGCCATGCGGCGTGCGATCTCGCCCAGTTTTTCGGGATCGTCGACGACTTCGAGGTGGCAGCTGCGTCCGGCAGCTTGCAATACGTCGCGGATGGTCGACTCGCGCAGCTCGGTTTCGGAGTGACCGGAGCCGGCGTTCATCACGACATAGAAGGCTGCGTTCGGACCGGGGGCGGCGGATGGCATGGGATTCTGGCTGCTTTCAGGGATGATGAATTGACAATCTCATCCTACCATCGCACAGAACGCCACGCTGCACTGCATCCGGGCGGAAATACCGGACGCGCTTACTCGTCAGCGGTCGGCCAGTGGTCCGGATCCTGCAGCAACTGGTACATCACGTAGGCATCGACATAGCCCAGCCGCTTGTGCCGGAACGCTTTCGGCAGGGTGCCGACGATCGAAAACCCGAGCTTCTTCCAGAGCATGACGGCGGCGACGTTCGTGCTGACGACATAATTGAACTGCATCGCCAGGTAGCCCTGGCTGCGCGCCTCGCCAAGGCTGTGTTCGCCCAGCAGGCGGCCCACGCCCACGCCCTGCGCCGCCGGGCTGACCATGTAGGAAGCGTTGGCGACGTGGCGGCCGCGTCCGAGCTGGTTCGGCACCACGCGGTACATGCCCAGCACGCGCTCGCCGAGCGTGGCCACGCGGCTGGTCACGCCCTGCCCGAACCAGTACATCTGCGCCGCTTCACGGGTGACCTCGGGACCGAACGGATAGGTCTCGCCGGCACTCACGTGGGCGCAGAAAATGGTCCACATGGCCTCGAAATCGGCGCTGGTGGCGGGGCGGATCTGGATGTCTTTCACGGCTGGTAGAAACTCATGAATCAATAAACAAGCTGGCGATTCTAGCACCGGGCAAGCGAGGTCAGCGCTTGATTCGGAAATCGACCGCGGCCGGGCGCCCGTCCAGGTGCAGGGTCGAGGCCGCAGGCGGCGCTTCGGCCACGACCGCTCCGCGGCGCACGACGGCGCGCCGCGCGGCGCGCAGGCGGATCGCCTCCACCGGGCTCGATGCGCCCAGCAGCACGAAGTCGGCATGGCAGCCTGGTTCGATACCGTAGCCCTCGAGTCCGAGGATGCGTGCCGGCGTCTCGGTGACGGCAAGAAAACATTCGCGCATCGCCGCCTGCCCCGTCATCTGGGCCACGTGCAGGCCCATGTGCGCCACTTCCAGCATGTCGCCCGAACCGAGTCCGTACCACGGGTCCATCACGCAGTCGTGGCCGAAGGCAACGTCGATGCCCGCCGCCAGCAGCTCGGGCACGCGGGTCATGCCGCGCCGCTTCGGATAGGTATCGTGGCGGCCCTGCAGCGTGATGTTGATGAGGGGATTCGCAATCGCCGCCACGCCCGATTCCTTCATCAGCGGCAGCAGTTTGCTGACATAGTAATTGTCCATCGAGTGCATCGAGGTCAGGTGGGAACCGGCGACTCTCCCCTGCAGCCCGAGGCGCCAGGTCTCGTAAGCCAGGGTCTCGATGTGGCGCGAGAGCGGGTCGTCGGTCTCATCGCAATGCATGTCCACGCGCAGCCCCTTGCCGGCCGCGAACTCGCACAGCAGCCGCACCGATTCCGCCCCCTGCGCCATTGTTCTCTCGAAATGCGGGATGCCGCCGACTACGTCCACGCCCATCGCAATCGAGCGTTTCAGGTTCTCGAACGCGGAGGGACTGCGCAGCAGCCCATCCTGCGGAAAGGCAACCAGCTGCAGGTCGATATACGGCGCCACCCGGCGCTTGACCTCGAGCAAGGCCTCGACGGCGAGCAGGCGGTCGTCGCAGATATCCACGTGGGTCCGGATCGCCAGCAGGCCGCGCGCCACGGCCCAGTCGCAATAATGCAACGCCCGTTCGATCAGCGCTTCCTGCGCCAGTTGCGGTTTCAGCTCGCCCCACAGTGCGATGCCTTCGAGCAAGGTTCCGGATTCGTTGACGCGCGGCAGGCCGTAGCTGAGCGTCGCGTCCATGTGGAAATGGGCATCGACGAAGGGCGGCGAGACGAGGTCGCCACCGGCGTCGATTTCGCGTACGCCCCGTGCCGGCAGGGCGGGCTCGACGGCGGCGATGCGTGAGCCGACCACCCCGATATCGATACCGCGGCGGCCGTCGGCCAGGGTGGCATTGCGGATGACAAGGTCCATGGACGCTCCTGTTCAGATGCATTGATTGTAGCGATTTCCCATCGTTTTCGACGATTTCCGGATGAGGACGTGCCGGGGTGCTGCAGTGCAATATTGCACCGATGCTACATTGGCAAATTTCGCTTTGCGGCGTTGAGCAACGAGGCTACACTGTTTATGTTGCAGTGCGCCATAACGAATCATTAGCCGTCGAATCAACTGCCAAACGATAAGCCGACCGATAAGGGAATCACGATGACTTCACTTCAAGAACAGTTCTCCGCAGCCCGCACTACCCAGCTCGACAATGGTTTCAACCTGTTGCAAAGCTTCAGCGAGCAAGCGCTCGACCGCACCAGCCGCGTCGTCGCGCTCCAGTTCGAGGCTTCGCGCGCCGCCATCGCACAATCGTCCGATGCCCTGCGCCAGCTGCTGGCCGTGCGCGACCCGCGCGACCTGCTCGCGCTGGGCGCCCAATCGCAGCAGAACCTGCGCACCATGTTCAACTTCGGCAGCGAGCTGTTTTCCATCGCCGCCGGCACCGGCTTCGCCCCGCTGCGCAGCTACAGCGTCGACGCCCTGAATGCCATCAGCACGGCGACTGCCGCTGCGGCGCAGCAAACCGTCGACGCCGCCGTGTCCAGCGTGACCCCGGCCGCTCCCGCCCAGCAAGCGGCGCCTGCTCCGGAACCCGAAGCGGAGAAGGCTGCCGCCATCGCGATCGTCACCTCCGACGTCGAACCGGGCGCCGAGCCGACGGCGATCGCCAAGGCCGCCAGCGAAGTGCTCGACATCCCGGTCGCGCCGCCGCATCCGGTGGCCGCCAGCGTCCCGGTCGAGGTCTCGGTCGAGATCGAGCTGCCGAAGGTCGAACCGGTCGACGCGACGCCGCCGGTGGCGGCGCCGGGGACGACCAAGGTCACGGAACTGCGTGGCACCAAGGGCCGCCGCAAGCACAACTGACCGGCTTCCTGAGGCGCGCTGCGCCTGACGATCAAAGACAGTAAACTAGCGGGCTTCGGCCCGCTTTTTTTTCGCGCCGCGCCCTGTGCTTTCGGGCGCGGCCTTCTTTGCGCGGGCAGCAACGCAAGGAAACTCATGAGTCTCGCAAGCCTGGTCGGCAATTTCGTGCTGCGCCACTGGAAAGCCTACGCTTCGTCGGCGGTGATGCTGGCCGGCGTCGCCATCTGCACCGTCTGGATCCCGCGCAAGGTCGGCGCCATGATCGACGGCCTGGCCGCGCACCGCTTATCCGACCATGAGCTCACCGTGCAGATCCTGCAATTGCTGGCGCTGGGCCTGACGATCTACGTGCTGCGCGTGAGCTGGCGCATCCGCCTGTATTCGGCCGCCTACCGGCTCGGCGTCGAACTGCGCACGCGTTTATATGCGCGCCTGTCGGCGCAAGGCCCGGCCTTCTATCAGAAGCAGCGCACCGGCGACCTGATGGCGCTGGCCACCAACGACATCGACGCCATCGAGATGGCCGCCGGCGAGGCGATGCTGGCCGGCTTCGACGGCACGCTGACCCTGATCATGGTGCTGGGCGTGATGCTGCTCGGGGTCGACTACCGCCTGGCCCTGATCGCGCTGCTGCCCTTCCCGCTCATGGGCCTGGCCTTCTGGTACATCTCGCGCCACATCCACACGGCGGAAACGGATTCACTAAAACGTTTCTCAAGCCTGAACGACCATGTGCAGGAATCCCTGTCCGGCGTGCGCACGGTGCGCGCCCTGGGCCTGGAAGCGCGAAGCAGCAAGCAGTTCTCGGAACTGGCCGGCCAGGCGGCCGACGCCAGCCTCACCGCCCAGAAATGGGAAGCGGCCTACGAGCCGGCGGTCGGCCTGACCCTGACCGCGGCCAGCACCCTGACCCTGGGCCTGGGCGGCTACCTGGTCTGGAACAACCAGCTGACCATCGGCGCACTGACCAGTTTCAGCATGTACCTCGGCCAGCTGATCTGGCCGATGTTCGCGGCCGGCTGGGTGCTGTCGCTGATCGAGCGCGGACGCGCCGGCCTGGCGCGCCTGCAGCCGATGCTGGACGCGCCCTTGAGCGTGGTCGACGAGGGAAAACTCGATCGCATCGAAGACGGCCCGCTGGTGCTGCGCGAGCTGCGCTTCGCCTACGGCGGCGCGGAGCGGCCTGCGCTCGACGGCGTCTCGGTGGCGCTGCGGCCCGGGATGACGCTCGGCCTGGTCGGCCCGACCGGCGCCGGCAAGTCGACCCTGCTGCGCGTGCTGCTGCGCCAGGCGACGCCGCAGGCGGGCTCCGTCACCTGGGGCGGCCATCCGCTGGAGCTTTATCGACTCGCTGCGCTGCGCGCGGCCACCAGCTGGGTGCCGCAGGAATCCTTCCTGTTCTCGGCCAGCATCGCCGAGAATATCGCGCTCGCCCGTCCCGGCGCCAGCCGCGCCGAGATCGAACAGGCGGCGGACATGGCCGCGATCCACGACGACATCCTGCGCTTCCCGCAGGGCTACGACACCCCGGTCGGCGAAAAAGGCATCACGCTCTCGGGCGGCCAGCGCCAGCGGGTGGCGATCGCCCGTTCGCTGCTGGCGCAAAGCTCGCTGCTGCTGCTCGACGACGCCCTGTCGGCCGTCGACACCGGCACCGAAACCCGCATCCTCGAACACCTGGCCGAACTGCGCGCTGCACGGCCGGAGCTGACGGCGATCATCGCCAGCCACCGCCTGTCGGCCGTGGTGAACGCCGACCTGATCGTCGTGCTGAAAGATGGCCGCATTGTCGAATCGGGCGACCACGACACCCTGCTGCTACTGAATGGCTGGTATGCCAGCCAGTGGCGCTACCAACAACTGGAGGCCAGCCTTGACGCAGCCTGAGACCATCGTGAAAGCGGGCCGCGCCCAGCTCACCCAGGCGGCCTCGCTGCTGCGCCGCGCCGCCTGGCCGGACCGCCGCCAGCTGATGCTGGCGACCCTGTGGCTGATGCTGTCGGCCTTCCTGGAAGTGATCGGCCCGATCCTCGGCAAAGCCCTGATCGACGAGCACCTGGTCCCGCGCCACGCCGACTGGACCCGCATGGGCTTGCTGCTGGGCGGCGTGCTCGTCACAGGCTGGGCCGCCTCCTGGCTGCGCTACCTGCAGCTGATCCGCCTGTCGGGCATGGCGATGCGCTCGGTGCGGCGCCTGCGCGAATGGGTGTATGGCCACGTGATGCGCCTGCCGATGGCCTTTTTCGACCGCGCCATCACGGGTCAGCTGGTCAGCCGCGTGACGAACGACACCGAGGCCGTGAAAACCCTGTACATCCAGGTGCTGTTCGTGCTGCTCGACTCGAGCATCGTCCTGGTCGGCACCATGATCGCCATGGCCTGGCTCGACTGGCGCCTGATGCTGATCGTGCTGGCCCTGCTGCCGGCGGTGCTGGTGATCGTCTGGCTCTACCAGCGCCTGTCGGCGCCGGCGGTGACGCGCGCACGCGCTTTGCGCAGCGACATCAACGGCCAGATGGCCGAGTCGATCGGCGGCATGACGGTGCTCCAGGCCAGCAATGCGGCGGGCCGCTTCGGCGAGCGCTTCGCCGCCACCAACGACCGGCATTACCATGCGCGCCTGGCCGAACTGAAGGCCAACGCGTTCCTGTTGCGCCCGGCGCTGGACCTGCTCAACGTGATCCTGCTGGCGGTGGTCATCTTCAGCTTCGGCCAGCGGCAAATCGGCGCGGTCGAAGTCGGCGTGCTGTACGCCTTCATCAGCTATATCGCACGCGTGGTCGAGCCGCTCATCCAGATCACGATGCAGTTCAGCGGCCTGCAGCAGGCGGTCGTCGCCACCGCGCGCGTCGCCGGCCTGCTCGACGAAGCCGGCGCCGCCGAACACCTGGCTGGCCGCGCCGCCGGATCGCGTCTGGAAGCGCGTCCCGACGCACCGGCCGTGCGCGTGCGCGACCTGAGTTTCGCCTATGTGCCGGGCCAGAACGTCCTGCACGACATCACGCTCGACATCCCGCAAGGCGCCTTCTTCGGCATCGTCGGCCACACCGGCAGCGGCAAGTCGACTTTATTATCCCTGCTGCTGCGCTACTACCCGGCCGAGCATGGCCGCATCGAGATCTGCGGCGAACCGATCGCCGGCATCGACAACGAACGCTTCCGCAACGAAGTCGGCCTGGTACCGCAGGACCCGTTCATCCTGGCGGCATCGGCGCGCGAGAACATCGACATGGGGCGCGGCTTGTCGCTGGACCGCATCGAAGCGGCCGCGCGTGCCGCCCATGCGCACGACTTCATCGAAGCGCTGGAACAGGGTTACGAGACCTCGCTCGGCGAAGGCGGTTCGCGTTTGTCCTCCGGCCAGAAGCAGCTGATCGCGATCGCCCGCGCCCTGGCCGGCGAGCCGCGCATCCTGCTGCTGGACGAGGCGACCTCGCGCATCGACAGCGCGACCGAACAGATCGTGCAGGAAGCGCTGGACGAATTGCGCGGGCACGTGACGATCATCGCGATTGCGCACCGGCTGTCGACCATCCGGGATGCGGACCGGATCGTGGTGCTGAACCACGGGCGGATTACGGAATCGGGCGCACACGAGGAGCTGATGCGCATCGAAGGCGGCTTGTACCAGAGATTGTATTTGCTGCAGCAGCTGGCGGTGTGACGGCGCCGCCGGGGCGCGCGCTTACCCTGGCGCGACCGGCAGCCGGATCGCAAAGGTCGCGCCCTGCCCGCGCCCGGCGCTGCTGACGCTCAGGGTGCCCTCGTGCAGCTCGACGATGCGGCGCGCGATGTACAGGCCCAGACCCAGCCCGGTCGCATTGTCCTGCTGCTGGAGATTGAACGCGCCGAACACGTGCGGCAGGTCGTCCGGCTCGATGCCCTGCCCGGAGTCGGCGATGTCGATCGCCACCGTATCCGCGGTGCGTCCTATCGTGATCCGGATCAGGCCGCCTTCGGGCGTGAATTTGGTGGCGTTGAACAGCAGGTTCCAGATCACCTGCTGCAGGCGGCGCCCGTCCGCCTCGAGCCGGATGGCGTCGCCGTAATCGCTGGGGGTGACCAGCATCCGGATGTGCTTGGTATGCGCGAAGGTTTCCACGGTCGAAATCGCGTCGCGCAGGACCTGGCCCAGCGCCATCGGGGAACGGGTGATCGACATCTGCCCGGTCAGCGTGCGCGCGGCGTCGATCAGGTCGTCGACCATGCCGGCTTCCTGGCGCACGTGCACGCGCATCGATTCGAGGCCGCTGACGACTTTCGGCGGCAGGTCGGGGATGGTTCGCAGCAGCAGTTCGATGCGCATCGACAGCGCCGACAGCGGCGTGCGCATTTCGTGCGACACCGTGGCCAGGAACAGTTCACGCGTGCGGTTCACGCGCGTCAGGTCATCGATGGTTTCGCGCTGGCGGTCGAGCGTGTTCGACAAGGTACCCAGCAGCGCCGCATAGGTGGCCATGCGCCCCTCGGACACGGGCGCGTCCAGGCGCACCTCGTTCCACAGCAGGTGGCCCGCCAGGCCGATCTGCTTGGCGATGCGTTCGCACTCGAGCGGCGAACTGAAGTCGGCGAAGCGCCAGCCGAACACCAGCACGCCATACACCTCGCCGCGCAGCAGCAGCGGCTGGGCGCAGACGCGCAGCCCGCCGAACTGCGCCGAGCCGCATTCGCCGCTGGCGCAGGCCGCTTCAACCAGCGTGCGTTCGAGCGCCGTGCCGGGACCATCCTCGTCCCACAGCCGCGAGCGGGCCAGCAGGCTCGCCAGGCGCGAGCCCGTCTTCGGCCCGATACGGCGCACGCCGGCCGTGTCCCAGGCGGACGTGACCAGGCCCGTCGCTTCCGTAAACTGCGTCAGCGGCGTGTCCCAGTCCTCCCAGTCGACCGGCGTATTACCAGGCAGTTCGACCCTGATCACTGCGGCTTTTCGGTCGGCAGGTCCGGCGATTCGGGCAGGGGTTTGCCCTTGACGACGGCTTCCTCGATCAGGGGGCTCTGGCGCGACGGCGAGCGCGACAGCAGGCCGTAGTACGAGGAGAACGGCAGTTGCGGCACGGCGCTGGACTGGGTGTCGTTGTCGCTCTCGTCGATCAGCAGCAGGCCGCCGACGCCGATGGTGTACTCGCGCGTGATCTGCTGGTTGCGGCTGCCGCGCACCTTCGGCACGGCGATCGCGCGGCGCAGGACGGTGGAGACCTCGACGTAGTTCAGCAGGATGATGTTGTCGACCAGGTGCGAGCCCTTGAGCTCTTCGCTGATCTGCGACACGCCCAGCAGCTCCGGGCTTTCGTAGTTGAACAGGATCGTCGCCAGGCGGTCCTTGAAGAAGGTGGCCAGCGCGTACAGGTAGTCGGCCACTTCGCTGCGGCTGGTCATCTCGTAGACGGCGATCGAATCGAAGACCACGCAATCGATCCCCTGCTCTTCGACCAGCTTGACGATGCGGTCGAAATGGACATCGAGTTCCAGTTCCAGCGGCGACTCGTAATGGATGAACAGATCGCCCGACTCGACCAGGCCCGCCAGGTCGAAGCCGAGCGACTTGGCGTTCCTGATCAGCTGGGCCGGGTGTTCGTCCAGGCTCACCAGCAGGGTCTTGTGGCCCTCCTTGATGGCATTGGTCAGGAATTGCACGCTCAGCACCGTCTTGCCGGTACCGGAGATGCCGCTCACCAGCGTGACGGAACCTTTATAGATACCGCCGTCCATCATCTTGTCGATCGCCGGCGAACCGGTCGACATGCGCTCTTCCGAGGTCGGCTGGTCGGCATGGGCGATCGGACGCGACTGGGCGCGGCGGTAGACGTGCACGCCCATGCCCGGCTCGATGCGCATCGTGTGGCTGCCGCCAATAAAATCCTGGCCGCGCGACTTCATGATCGTCAGACGCCGGTGCACGCGGCGCCGGGTTTCTTCACGCGTGAGCGAAATGATGGTGTCGAAGACGAAGCGCTCGTGCGCCAGCACGCCGGTCAGGGACTCGTCCTTCTCGGCCGTGACCATGGTCGTCACGCCCAGGCGCGTCAGTCCTTCGATCAGCAGGTGCACGTCCTCGCGGAAATTCATGTCGTTCACCTCGGCATACAGCCGCAGCGGCGTCAGGCCGTCGATCAGCAGGCGCTTGGCGCCCATCGCGGCCAGCGAGGCGGCAAAGGCGCCGTCGGCGCTGCGGAACTCGCTCAGCAGCACGGCCGGGCTGGTCTGGATGATCTTGATCTTGCCCTGGTCGATCATGCCCTGCAGGTCCCAGTTGAAACCGGCGGCGTCGCGCAGCAGCTTGGCAGGGTCGAGCTCGAACGAGACGATGGCGCCCGCCTCATCGTGGTCAAGCGCGCCGTGGTAGATGAAACCCAGGCCCAGCGTGGTCTTGCCCGAGCCGGGCGGCCCTTCGACGATCAGGTTGTTGTTACGCGGAATGCCGCCGTGCAGTACTTCGTCGAGACCGACAATGCCGGTCTTCACCAATCCATTCATTCGCTTGCCCTTTTTATATGTTCGCGCAGCTTACCATGCGGCGGGGTGACCTTCAGGGGACGGCCAGGTCCAGGGACCCTGCGTCATCTTCGTGGCATCGGGGGATGGGAGCCAACGGCGCCGCCTGGCCGCAAGCAGGAGGCATAATCTAACGCCAACGTTGTCCTTTCAACGTCGCATTTTTGCGAATAGCACGAAAAAAAGCGAAGTTTCTGATCTGCAACAAGAATATAATGACAGATGGGCGCGCGTGACTACGCGAGACCGACCACCCCATCGAGAGATCACCTATGCCGGCAGCACGCACGTCCAGACAGCCACGCCGTCGCACCGCGACGCTGCTGGCTTCGTTATTGCTGGCGAGCTCCTGCGCCTGGGCCCAGGCCGCCGCGCCGCTTGGCGAGCGCCTGGCCGAGATCCGCGAAATCAACCGTTTTACGCCCGAACGCGCCCTGCCGATGCTGCTCAGGATCGAGACCGAGGCGCGCGCGGGTTCGGTCGAGGACGCCGGCGAAATGCTGGCGCAGCTGTGCGTCGCCTACCAGAAGGTGGGCAAGCAGGAACTGGCGCTGGCCACCTGCGACGAGCTGATCGCTTTCGGGCGCGCGCACCAGAACAATGCCGCCCTGGCCAAGGGCCTGGTACGCAAGGGCTACATCAAGTACGACCGGAACGAGCTGTCCGCTTCGCATGAACTGATCTGGGAAGCGGAGCGCCTCGCGAACACGACCGATGACGTCGAGCTGCGCGTGCGCGTCGGCGTGTCGGCTGCCGAGTCTTTCGCCGAGGAGGGCAACTTCCCGCGCGCCCTCGAAAAAATGCAGGCGACGCTGGCCTATACGCGCCAGCATGGCGGTCCGGTCCACCTGGTGATCGTGCTCAATTCGCTGGCGCGGCTGTACCGCCAGATGCGCGAGTACGACAAGGGCTTCGAGGCGCTGGCCGAGGCGCTGGTCGCTGCGGAAAAAACCGATTCGCCGGGTCGCCTAGCGACCCTGAAGAGCACCGAATACGGCCTTGCGGTCGAATCCGGACAGCTCGAGCGCGCGCTGCAGGCACAGACGGCCGCCCTTGCGCTCGAACGCCAGATCGGCGCGCACGCGCTGGCCGCGCGCTCGCTGGTGAACCTGTCGGACTGCTACCTGCGCATGCGCGACTACGCCCATGCGGCGTCCTACGCGAACCAGGCGATCGCCGCGGCAAGCGCGATCAACGACGAAAATGGCCTGGCCACCGCCCGCGTCAACCTGGGCCAGGCCTATCTCGCCACCGGCCGCCTGGCCGAGGGCAAGCGCAGCTTCGAAGCGGGCCTGGCCGCCTACGAAAAAAACGGCGACAAGCCCGAGCTGCAGACCGTGCTGGCCGAATACGGCTCGGCGCTCGAGCGCGCGGGAGATTATGCCGGCGCAGTCCAGGCGTATCACCGCGAACGCAGCCTGTCGAACGAATTGTTCGAGAAGCGCCGCCAGAAGGCGATGCTCGAACTCCGCGAAAAATACGACGCCGACAAGAAGCAGCGCCAGATCGTCCTGCTGGAACGCGAGAACCAGGTCAAGTCGGTCGAGATCGACAACCGCCGGCTGCAGCAGCGCGTCTGGTGGCTGTTGGTCGTGGTGTTCGCGCTGGCCTCGCTCGTGGTCGGCCTCCTGTACCGCAAGGTGCGCCACGCGAACGCGCAGCTCTACCTGAAGAACCAGGAACTGAAGCAGCAGAGCGTGCGCGATCCGCTCACGGGGCTGTACAACCGCCGCCACTTCCAGGACTTCATGCGCGGCCACCGCGTGGACGAAAAACGCGGCGCCGGCACCTCGGGCGAGGCGATGGTCAGCGCGCTGTTCCTGATGGACGTCGACCACTTCAAGCACATCAACGATACCTGGGGCCATGGCGCCGGCGACGCGGTCCTGATCAGGATTGCCGAGAGCCTGCGCGAGATCCTGCGCGAGACCGACATGATCGTGCGCTGGGGCGGCGAGGAATTCCTCGCCTTTTTACCCGCGATCCCGGCGAGCGGCCTGGACGAGGTGGCGCGCCGCCTGCTGAACGGCATCAGCGAGACCAGCATCGAGTTCCAGGGCACGACGCTGTCCGTGAACGTGTCGATCGGCTTTGCGCCCTACCCGCTGGCGCCGGCCGGCAAGCCGCTGCCCTGGGAACGCGCGGTCAACCTGGTCGACATGGCGCTGTACATGGCCAAGGGCCACGGCCGCAACCGCGCCTACGGCGTGCGCGGGTTCGCCAATTTCGGGCGCACCTCGATGGAAGAAGTCGAACAGAACCTGGAACAGGCCTGGCGCGCGGGGTTTGTCGATCTGTCGATCGTGACAGGTGGGTATCCGGAGTTGCGGGCCAGCGCGTAGCCCTCCCTCGATCAGCCGACGCTATCAGCGCGCCGCGTCCTGCAACTTCTCGCCGGCCTGCTCGACCTTCTCGCCGACCTTGCCGGTCGCCTTCTGCAGCCCGCGGCCGGCTTCCTGGGTCGCGTCCTTGATCTTCTCGCGCGCGTCCTCGGTCCGCTCGGCCAGCTGGCGGCGTTCCTGGTCGGCGCGCTCGGCCAGCTTTTTCGCCGCCGCGTCCGCCTTTTCCAATGGTGCGCGTAGTCCTTCGGCCACCTTGTCGCCGGCTTCGTCGACCGCCTTGCCGGCCTGTTGCGCCGGGCCCATGCCGTGGTCCTGGCGCGAACAGCCGGCGGCCAGGGCCAGCACCAGCAATGCACCGAACATGGTCGTCTTCTTCATGCTTTGCTCCTGTAGTCGTGTTTCCTGAAGCATACACCTTGCGTGCGCTTTGCATCACCCTGCGCGTCATCCTCCTTCGACCTCGTCGGCGCGCCGATGTTCGGGCGCGCGGGCGTCGATCTGCTCCTTCAGCGCGCGCGTCTCGTCGTCCTCGCCCCAGCGCCTGGTAAAGGCGCGCAGGCGCGCACGGGCACGTTCGAACGAGGAAGCCGACAGCGCCGATTCGATCGCCGGCTTCGTCTCGCGCCAGGCCTTGTCGCGCTGGCGCTTGCGGGTGCAGGCGGCGCTCGCCTCGTTGAGCGCCGCCTGCACCTTCTGCAGTTGCTCGGCTGTGGCCCTGGTGCCGCGCAGGGCGATCAGTTCGCTCTGGGCTTCGCGCGCCTTGCACTCGGCCGCCAGCGCGATCGCCTTGTCCATTTGCGCCTCGATGCGCCGGTTCGACGGCTTGGCAATCAGCCAGATCGCCCATAGCGCCGCCAGCGCCAGCAGCCACCAGCGCAGGCGCACCGGTTCGCGCCGCGGCGGCGCCGCGCCGCCGGCGGGCACGGCACGGGGCGGCTGGGGTGAAGGCGTGGCGGCCGGTGGCGGCGGCACGCCCGGGCCGGCCGCAACAGGCGCCGGCGTTGGCATCGGCGCCGGCGCCGGCGTTGCACTCTGCGCTGCGGCCGGCGCCGGCGCGCTCGATGCCGGCGCCGCGGGTTCGGAACGTGTTGCGGGCGCAGGCGCCGCCACGGGGACCGCGACCGGTAGCGGCTTGTCCGGCACGGCGTCGGACCTGTCCACCGGATGCAGCCGCGTGCTTCCCGCCGCCCCTTGCGCGGTCCCGCAATACGGACAGAAATTCACGCGCCGCGGCAGGACATGCCCGCACGCGGCCTGGATACAGCGGACCATCGAATCTTCTTGCACAGCCCTCCCCCGTTACTGCGGATCCGGGACGCCGTCGTCCGGATCGGGAATCGATGGCGCATGGCCGGCCATGGCGGCAATGCCAGGAATGTCGGACACCAGTCCCCACTTGCCGGACTTCGGGTCCTGCGCCATATCCCAGGCGCGCGTGCCGAGGTCGATCTCGCCGCGCGCCAGCTGTTGCGCCACCTCGTCCACCGCGAACGGCCCGCGCTGCGCGCCGGCCACGAACAGTTTGTAGCGGGCGCCCTGCGGTGCGGGCGCCGGATCGGGAATCGTGGCCACCACGCTCACGGGCGAGCCCAGGCCGCGCACTTCCAGCGCCGCGGCGGCGCGCGCCTCGCTGGCCAGGATCTCGGGCTTGACGATGCGCTTGTCGATCGGGCGCTCGACTTCCCAGCTGTAGGCATCCATGGCGGAATCCGGCACGGTGTCGCTCCAGGCCGCGATTGCGGCCAGGGCCGCATCGACCGCCACGTTCGACAAGGTGGGGGCAGCCGCCTGCGCGCGCCGCAGCCAGGCCTCGTACAGGCGGCGCGCCGTGATGTTCGGCAGGGACGGCGACGGCAGCTGGGCGCCGGTTTCGTCCATCTCGAGGCGCGGCTCGTACACGCGCAGCTGGTAATGACGCATCAGGGCGGCGAGCAGCAGCAACTGGTGCGGTCCGAGCCCGGCCTGGCGGTTGCGCACGGCCGCGATCACCTGCTCGCGGTAATACGGCGGCAGGCCGTTCGAGCGGATCGCGTACTCGTTCCCGATCTGCAGCCATTCGCCGGAACCCGGCTCGACTTCGAACAGGTATTGTCCGCGCGGCTGGAAGGCCGCCTCGCGGTCGCCCGCGTCGACTTTCCGGCGAATCACGCCGAGCGCGATCGCCTGTAAAAACCACTCGTAATCGTCGGCCAGGCGATTGAGTTCGTCCATCGAGGGCGAGATCGGGTGGCGGAAGCGGGTCGAATCGAAGTGCAGGTGGGTCGGGATCTTCGGGTTCTCGATCTGGTACGAGGCGCGCCAGGTCGGCAGGCCGCGCAGGATCGTCATCGGGAAACCGGACAGCTCGATATAGCAGACCGCGCGGCCCGGAATGCCGGTGTTCACGACCGAGACCAGGTCGCCATGAAAATACCCGGTCGGCACGGCGGCGCGGATCTCGCCTTCCATCCTGCGCCAGGCCGACACGTCGCCGACGCCGATAAAACACTTGAACTGGTCGGCATTCGGCGTGAACTCGGCCGAGAAGCGCGCGTTCACCCAAGGCATGGCGCTGCGGATCCATTCCGCGAAGACGCGCTGGCGTTCCTGCGGCGTCATCGCATTCAGACGGTCGAGCAGCGGATCGGTCGGCTCGCCTTCCAGCTCCGTATTCGAGAGCTGGGTCTGGGCCCGCCGGAACAGTTTTAATAACAGATCCGCGCGCGTACGCTCGTCGCCCAGCTGTGGGAACAGTTTTCCGGAACCGCCGAATTCGAGCAGCACTTCTTCGCTCCAGGCGCTCACATCCCCGGTCAGGCGCACCGGCGCCGGCATCACGTCGCCGGCCAGCTTGATGTAGGTGGCGTGCTCCTGGCGCGCATCCGCACGCAGCTGGCTGATGCGGCCGTCGACCGCGCGCAGGATCTCCTGCACATGCCTGCGTCCCTCCTGGAATTCGCCGGCGATGCCGCTCCACTGGGCGTTGCCCTGCTCGTCCGTCGACTGCGGTTCGCCCAGCCAGGTCGACATGCCGCGCATGACCTCGATCGACTGGCCGGCGGCCACGGCCAGCAAATGAAAACGCAGGTAGTCGGCGATGTCGCGTTTCAAATGCGCCATGACCTCGCGCGCCTGCGCGTCCTTGCCGAACAGGCGGCCGGAGGCCTGCGACAGGTTGTTCAGCGATTCCTCGACTTGCCGCGTGCGCAGCGCGTCGCGGATGTCGCGGTAGCGGCGGCCGTTGCGCTCGGCGTTGGCGAGGTCGCGCTGCTGCAGGCGCGCTTTGACCTGCTCCAGCAGCGACAGCACGAATTCGAGCCCGCCCTGCTTGCGGTCGTCGAGCAGCGCGTACAGGCGCTCGCGCACACGCGCCTTGAGTCCTGCGGTGAGCTCGATCGTGTGGCGCTTGATGCGGTCTTCGCTGGTCTCGGCGCTGGCGCCGGCCTCGCGGATGGCGTCGCGCTCGAGGTTCGGCAGCAGTTCCGCCACGCGCTCGCGCCACTGGGGCACGTCGAAGGCGGCCATGATGCGGTCCATCTCGAGGTTCACCTTGCTCTCGACGCGTTCCAGCAGCGAGCGCCCTTCCTTGTCGCGCAGGAGCAGGCCGGTCAATGCGTATTCCTGGAACGGCGTGACGTCGACGGTTCCCTTTTTAAAATCGGGGAATTCGTCGAAGGGAAGCTCGCGCATGTCCATGTGCTCGCGCATGAAGCCGTCGCGTTCCTGGTCTCCCGCGCGCCGCGCCAGCGCGCCGTCGCGCCCCACCAGGCCGAAGAATTCCTTGACCATCAGCGCCGCCAGCTCGTAGGCGCGGATATCCTCGCGCAGGCTTTGCTGGGTGTCGAGCACCGACTGGCCGAAGGCCGAATACACCTTCGAGTAGGACAGGCGCATGTCGCCGAAGCGCCCTTCCGGCACGCGCGGATTGTAGGGCCCGAGTTTATGTTGCTGCTGGTTGACCGCGACCGAGCGCTTGCGGTTGGCAAAGTCCGCCGACGCGAAATCCTCGAACAGGGTGTCGGCCACCATCTGGTAGACGTCCTTCACGTCCTGGGTCGCCTTGTTGGCGAGGTTGGCGGTGTCGACGAAATACACGTCGTCGAAGGGCGCGCCGCGGCCCGTGATGCTGTCCGGGTCCATCCATTTCACCTGCGCGTTCATGTCGCGCATGGTGGTCTCCAGCTCCATCATGGTCGCGTAGGCATTCGCCTCGGTGCGCTCCTTGTTGGCCTTGGCGAAACCGGAAGGCATGAACATGACCAGGTCGACCTGGCTGTCCGCCACTTCCTGGCGCGCGATGGCTTTTGCCATCCAGCCCAGGTCGATGGCGCTGCCGGCGCCGGTGCCGCCCGCGTTCGAGGCGATGACGACGATGCGGAATTTCGAGGTGTCGACCTGCAGGCCCAGTCTCTGGTAATTCTCCTTGCGTTCGATGCCGGCATTGCTGCCCAGGTAGTTCAATGCGCCCTTGATGCGGCCGCGCAGCTTCGGGTATTTATCAAACAAGTACAGCCGCGCCACGGCGCGGATCTGGCCTGCCCCTTTCGAGGGGTCGATGCCGAGCGAGCGCAGTTTTTTCGGGCGCAGCGGCATCCATTTCTCGATCAAGGGGAAGCGCGCCAGGCTGTCGTCGGACTCGTGGTATTGCGGCAGGTCGAGCGGTTCGACCAGGCGCTCTTCATCGGTGAGCTTGACCAGCTCGTACCAGGGATCGGTGCGCTGCGATTTACCCTCGTCGATGACGGCGTTCGAATCGAGGTCGAAGTGAAGGAAACGCGCCACCGGGAAGTCGGCAATCGATTCGACGCGCGTCGGGTGATGGCGGTTCCAGACCGCGGACAGGATGCGCCGCCGGATGCGCATCATGACTTCCATGCCGGTGCCGCCGGCGCCGATGAACAGCGTCGGGCGCAGGTCGACCTTCAGCTCGGACTTGCGGTTGATTTGATCGAGGGTGGGGATATCTGCCATGTCGTTCTTTCTTTAGCGGCGGCCGATGACGAGCGCCGCAATCAAGGCCACCACGCCGACTGCCACCAGCGGCGCTGTGACGCCGAAGGTGAGGTATTTGCTCGCATTGACGATCGCCAGCACCACGGCAGCCGACAGGAAGGCAAGCCCGACGAACAGCATCCAGCCGGCGCTGCCGGCGGTGGACGGCGCCACGCGGCGCACGACCATATGGTGCACGTAGGCGTTGCGAACAAAGAAGTAGACGACCAGCAGCACGATGAAGATGGCGCCGCCGATGGCGACGTCGCGGGTCGAGGTGTCGGTGGCGGGCGCCAGTTTGCCCGGCACCACCTCGACCGGGCCGGTCGCCGTTTCGGGCGTGGTTTTTGGTTGCGGGTCGTCCGGCGTCGATTTATCGGCGGGGAGCTTGAATCCGGGATCGGTTTGGGCTTGCATCGTGTTTTCCTTTTTTTCTTTATTGATCAGCGGCCAAGACGGACTTGCGCGCCTTCGCGCAGGTCAATCAACTGGTGGCCGAACAGGGTGGTCTTCAGGCGCGCCACTTCATTGCCCGCCTTGTCGTAAATCGGTTGCACGGTGCCGGTACGCGCATGCATGGTGCGCTGCTCGTCCTCGACCGTCACCAGTGCGCGGCGTGGACGCATCCAGCCGTAGGCGGCTGCCAGACCAGCAGCGAGCAGCGCAAGCAAGGCGCCGCCGGCGGCCAGCAAGGGGCCCGAACCGTAATGCACCCGCACTTCGATCGGCAGCACGGCGGTCGAGGCCTGCACCTGGGCCGGCGGCGTAAAAATGTCGGGCAAGGGGTCGCCCGGGAACAGTTCCGTCATGCGTTCCCTGAACCCCTGGGACAGCGCCAGCTTCTGCTCCGCCAGGTGCAGCTCGATGGTCCCCGGCAGCACATAGGCCGAGCCGGCCGATTTCAGGGCTTCTACCGACCATTTCCCGGGCAGCTGCGCCACCGGCAGCTGCAGGGTAGAACCCAGCGGCTGCGGCTTGCCTGGCGCCAGCGCCGTCACGTGGCTGCTGCCCAGCGTGACGGCGCGGTCTTCGCCGCCCAGCTTCGAGCGCGCGCTCAAGCTCGCGCTGACGATGGTGTACGGGTACATCGTGTTCTCGAGGTGCCAGGCGATCTTCGCGTTGGGCGAGCGCGCGTTCGGCGCCACGTCGGCGCGCAGCACGCCGTTCTGGCCCATCGCGAAGCTGACGCCCGGCGCATTCTCGACCTTGCGCGGCACCAGGCGCACGGTATCGCGGTCGAGCGGTTTCAGGCGCGCCGGCGGCTCGGTGATGATCCTGCGCACAGCGCCCGAGGCCAGCAAGCCGTCGAGGGCGCGCGCGCCGCCCTCTCCGATGGCGAAGGCATACACCATCAGACCGTTCGCGCTGTAGTGCGCGCCCTTCACCGGCATGCGCAGCGGGAAAGCGAGCGCGGTGCGGATCCTGCCGCCCTGGTGGATCAACTGATAGAACTCGCGGTTGCGCTGGGCGGTGGCCTGGTCGTTGTTCGGGCTGTTGCGGTTGTTCGTGACGAGCCAGACGATGCCGTCCTTGCCGCCCAGCGCCTGGCCCAGGGCGGCCCCCACCGCTTCGCCGAGGTCGGTGTCGGCCAGCGCGCCGCCCGCTTTATGGGCCGTATCGAGGCCGGCCAGCGCGCGCGTGACGGCCGTGCGCGTACCCTTGTCGACCGTGGTGGAGACGAGCGCACGCGGCGACGGCGCATTCGGCTGCGACTGGTTGAAGGCGGCCACTACCAGCGCGTCGCCCGGCTGAGCCACGGCGAGCGCCAGTTCCGTCACCAGCGGCTTGAAGGGCGAGGCGGGATCGCTGTAGAAGGGCTCCATCCAGCCCGAGTTCTGGACCAGGAAGACATGCGGCGTGGCCCGGCTTGCGCCCGCGCCGCACAGCAGCGCGGCGACCACGAGGATACGTGCCAGCGCCGCCATCACGTCAGGGCTTCCAGGCGCCAGCCGCGCACCGTGTTCCAGTTCGGATGGTGCAGCCATAGCGCGCCGGCATACACGAAAGGCACGCAGTCGAGCGGCCGCGCCAGGCGCGCGACCTCGTCGAGGATCAGGTTGCGCTTGCCGATCCATTCGATCGTCGTGCGCGCGATCGTGCGGCCCGCCAGCGCCTCCTCGGCGCGGCCGGTGTAGGCATGAAAGCGCAGCACCAGGCCGCTCGGCTGGCTGCGGTTGTTATTAAAGCTGCGCAGCAGCGGCAGCACCAGCGAATCGTCCTGGGCCGCGTCTTCGATGTGCTCGGCCGACCAGGGTTGATCGAGCACCGGATGGCCGCGCCGGAACAGGAAGTTGGCAAAGCCGAGACGGGCGCCGTCGATCGGTTCCACCTGGGGATTGTCGGCGCCGAGTTCGAGGAAGGAATAGGCCTGGCCGTCGTGCCCGATGTGCCACAGGCGGCCGTCGCGGCTTTGGGTCGGGCCGCCGAAATCGAGCTTCGGCGTCCAGCCGCGCGGCCACGGCGTCCAGCGCGGCTCTTCGCCCGGCCGCCAGACCAGCTGTCCTTGCGGATGCAGCCAGAACAGGCGGTTGTCGTAGCCGATCGGGCGCATCCAGCCCGAGGTCGGCGCATCCGGGCATTCCCAGGTCGTGCCGTTGACGAAGTCGAGCTGCGCATCGAGCAGGTTCAGTACGCCGTCTTCCACGTACAGGCAGCCGACCTGGCGCCGCATGACGCCGGGGCTCGAGGCCAGGCGCCCGGCGAACAGCAGCTCAAGGCGGTAGCTTTCGTTGACCGGATTGATCCACAGGCGAGACAGACCCGTATCGAGCGGCACGATGCCGACCTCCCCGCGCGCGGGATTGAGTGCGGGCAGCCAGCCGTAGCCCCCGGCGTTGAAGCGCAGCTCGGCGCCCGCTTCTTCGGCGCCCATCACGTGCCACAGCTGGGCCAGCGGATCCCAGTACTGCAGCACGCCGCGTGCCGGCGCGAGGGCCAGCAACCTCTGCTCGGGAAAGCCGTAGGTGCCGGCGATGAAGACGCAATGCGCGTTCGGCGGCGCCGGCATGGCCAGTTCCGCGCGGTTGACTGCCGGGGCGGCGGGCCGTCCTTCGAGGCGGTCGCCCAGCGCCAGCGAGGTCACCGGCAAACCGTGCGGCACGTGGCGCGGCAGGGCCTGGTCGCTGGCGGCGCCCCACCAGTCGGGCTGGTGCCGGACCTGGCCATCGAGCCGTTCGAGCGGCGCGCCGCAGGTGGGGCAAAAACTGAAACCTTCAGGGTAGATGCCGGCGTGTGCGCAGCTGGTGGGCAGCGAAGCGCCGAGCAGATGGGCGACGTCCGGCAGCCGGCCGCGTGCATGCGCCTGCCAGTCGATCGGCCCCAGGCCGGTCGTGGCCTGGAGCGCGAACTGCCCGCTCGTCTCGTCTTCCAGCCAGGTGCTGGTTGGCGTGTCCCATCGTGTTGCCATCGTGCTGCGCCGTTCCCGAGTGATTGGAGATATGCATACCGCCCAGGTGCGACGGGCGGTCATTGCTGTCTAAATCATAACTGCCCCGGCTCCTTCGCGGCGCGCCGTTCGCCCGGTAGCGCCTGGCGGCACCGCAAGGGGCGACTCATGCGCCCCTGGGAAAATCCCGATCGTGAAAACCGCGCCCGAAACCTTATAATGCCGGGTCCATCCGTGCCCTCTCCCGCCATGACCGCTCCCGCCCTCGCCCCCACGCCCGACCTGCCCCCGCACGCCGTCGACGCCGCCGCCAGCCACCTGGAAAACGTCCTCGCCATCGCCATCGAACACGGCCCGCACCAGCGGGCGCTGGTCGTCTACGATACGCGCACGGGCCTGGCGCGCGCACTGGTGGAAGCCTACCGGCGCAACCTGCCGCAGGCCGATTTCCTCGACTTCGACAGCGTCGAACACGCCGAGGTTTTAAAACGCTTCCGCGAGCTGGCGCCGAAGGACCTGGTGGTGCTGGTCCAGTCGACCAATTTCCGCCTCGAGGCCTTCCGGATTCGCGTCGAGCTGTTCAAGCTCGGGCTGAAAGTGGTCGAGCACGTGCACCTGTCGCGCATGCCCGGGGTGCAAGGCGAGCACTACATCGAAGCGCTGGCCTACGATCCCGCCTACTTCCGCGGCGTCGGCCGCGCGCTGAAAAGCCGCATCGACGCGGCGCCCCATGCGCGCGTCTGCGGCGGCGGAGAAGAGCTGCGCTTTGCCTCGCCGCTGGAGCCGGCCAAGCTGAACGTGGGCGACTACGGCGAGATGAACAACGTCGGCGGCCAGTTCCCGATCGGCGAAGTGTTTACCGAGGCGCTCGACCTGGAAGCGGTCAACGGGCGCGCGCAGATCCACGTGTTCGGCGACACCTCCTACCTGTCGAACCGGCCCGCCGTGCCGGTGACGATCGTCGTCGAGCGCGGACGCGTGGTCGGGGCCGAAAACGCGACGCCCGCCTTCCGGCAGGTCCTCGACAACATCCGCGCCGACGAGGGCGAAGTCTGGGTGCGCGAACTGGGCTTCGGCATGAACCGCGCCTTTACCCGCGAGCGCCGCGTCGACGACATCGGCACTTACGAGCGCATGTGCGGCATCCACCTCTCGCTCGGCGCGAAGCACGGCGTGTATCCGAAGCCGGGTTTCAAAAGGAAGGATGCGCGCTACCACATCGACGTGTTCGTGGTGACCGATGCCGTCTACCTGGGCGAGGAACGGGTGTATGCGGACGGCGCCTGGACCGTGCCGGCGGCGCTGCCGGCCTGATCAGCTGACCAGTCGGCTGGTGAACCGGGACCGCTGCATGAGCTTTGAAAAGGCGCAGGACGGGCGCCCGCCGCTTACGCGAACCCGAACTGCGCCAGCGCCCGCGTCAACTCCGCCTTGAACACCGCATAATCGATCGCCTTCTCGACGAAGTCCCCGGCGCCGAGCACGCGCGTGCGCATGCGGTCCGCCTCGTTGCGCGAGCTCGACAGCACGATGACGGGGATGTCGGACAGAAAGGGCTTCGAGGAGATCTCCTTGAGGACTTCGAAACCGTCCACCTTGGGCAGCTTCAGGTCGAGCAGGACGACGTCGAAGTCCTGCTCCTTGTTCAGTTCGCGCAGTGCTTCTTCCCCATCCGATACCACGACGATTTCATGCTCCGCGGTGCAGCTCTGCAGGACGCGGCGCGTCAATTCGGCGTCGAAGGGGAAGTCATCAACAATCAGGGCTTTTTTGACCATGCCCCATCCTACAGCACCTGCATTGTGTCGTGACGTGACAATGTGAATGTTTTACATATTGCACTGTCGTAGGACCCGCCCTTTTTCGGTGCACGGCAGTACAAATGCCTTGCGTTTACCGCGACGCGACGCCCATACTGGGTTTCGATGTTTACGAAAGGCAATGAGATGCTTCCAACGACATGTGGAGAGCAGCCTTTCCGGATTCTCCTGGCCGACCGCAGCGAGGAAACGCGCGACCTGTTCGCGGCCCTGTTCCTGAGCATGGGGTATGAAGTCAAGACCGTCACCACGGGCACCGAAGCCCTCGCCTGGGCTCCCCTGTTCCGCCCGCAAGCCGTCTTCACCGCGATTCACCTGCCCGACCAGAGCGGTTTCGACCTGTGCGCGGCGCTGCGCCGCATGCCGCAGATGGCGGACGTGCTGATCGTCGCCATCACCGGCCACCTGTCGCCCGACTGCGCCCGGCTGGCGCACGAGGCGGGCTTCGACCATTACCTGGTCAAGCCCGTCAAGCTCGAGGCCATCCTCGCGACCCTGCCCCCCTTGCCAGCCAAATAAAACCCTGCCGGAAACCGGTTCCTGGTCCGACCGCAATCCGTCAGCGCACCTGCATTGTCTGCAGCACCTTCCCCCCGTTCCTAGAAATTTTCGCACTGCAATTTGTCGGAATCCTTTACAGGCGACCACCCTTGCCGGCTGGGCGGCCTGAACGTGTCATAGGCAATTCGGATCGTGGCACATTTTATGCCTACGGCTTCAAAAGCCGCATTTTTGGCAAATCGAGGGCCAGGTTCTCAGCCGGAGACTGCAAAACAAGCAAAAATTTGATTATTTTGGCAATTTAAATTCATCAAGGAGACGCATCATGGTTGACCACGCCGTACGCCGTCCATCGTTCCGTGAATTACTCATCGCCGCAAGCTGTCCTCTCCTGGCCATCGTGGCGGCACTGCCCGCCCAGGCATCGAGCCACCGCGAAGCCCCGTTCATCACCACCCAGCCGAAAGTCGACGGCACCGATCTCTATGCCTTCAACAGCTATGAACAGGGGCGTTCCGGATATGTGACCCTGATCGCGAACTACCAGCCCTTGCAGGATCCGTTCGGCGGGCCGAATTATTTCAAAATGGATCCGAACGCCCTCTACGAGATTCACATCGACAATAACGGCGATGCGAAGGAAGACCTGACCTTCCAGTTCCGCTTCCAGAATGTCTTCAACCGTATCTCGCTGCCGATCGGCACCCAGAGCGTACCCATTCCGCTGACCCAGGCAGGCCAGGTGCAGGGACCGAATTCGCCGGCGCTGAACGTCAACGAAAAGTTCACCGTCACCCTGATCCGTGGCGACCGGCGCAGCGGCCAGGCAGCGGCGCTGGCGCGGGTGGGCAGCGGCGCCACCAGTTTCGACAAGCCGGTCGACAATATCGGCACCAAGACCATCCCGCAGTATGCCGCGTATGCAGCCCAGCACGTCTATGAGGTGACCATTCCCGGCTGCTCGGTGCCGGGCCGCGTGTTTGCCGGACAGCGGCGCGAAGGCTTTGCCGTCAACCTCGGCACGGTGTTCGACCTGATCAACGCGCCGCTGTCGGTGATCACCAATCCGTCGCTGATCAATGCCGCGCCCAACCCGCTGGCCAACAAGAACGTGACCTCGCTGGCGGTGGAAGTCCACAAGAGCTGCCTGCTGTCGAAGACGACGGCCGATCCGGTGATCGGCACCTGGACCACGGCCAGCATCCGTCAAAGCCAGCTGGTCAATGCGAACCCGCCCTCCGGCCACCAGACCACGGTCAGCTATGGCGGCGCTTTCGTCCAGGTCTCGCGTCTCGGCATGCCGCTCGTGAACGAAGTGATCATCGGCCTGCCGGACAAGGACCGCTTCAACAGCTCACTGCCGCAAAATGACGGCCAGTTCGCCACCTATGTCACCAACCCGACGCTGCCGCGACTGGTGGAGATTGCGATGGGACTGGCGCCGGGCAGCGCCGCGCCGCGCAACCTGCCGCGCCAGGACCTGGTGACCGCTTTCCTGACCGGCATCGCGAACGTCAACCGTCCGCTCAATCCGACGCCATCCGAAATGCTGCGCCTGAACACGTCGATCCCGGCGGTGCCGTTTGCCCAGCAGAACCGGCTCGGCATCGTGGGCAATGTGCTCGCCGGCGGATCCGACAACGCCGGCTATCCGAACGGCCGCCGTCCGAAGGATGATGTGGTCGACATCTCGCTGGTGGTGGCGATGGGCGGCCTGTGCATGGCCAACGGGAACAACAACGCGTTCGGCTTCGGCGCGGCCTGCAACCCGTCCGCCGTGCCGCTGGGTGCGACCGCCTTCCGGCTGCACGATGCGGTCGACCAGGCAGTCCAGCCCTTCCTGTCCGGCTTCCCGTACCTGAACACGCCGCTACCAGGCGCGCAGTAAGCATCCATCACAGGAGACCGACATGAAAAAACTACTTGGTGCACTGGCCACCGCCTGCGCCCTGGGCGCAAGCCAGCTTGCCGGGGCCGCCGTCGTCAACTTCGACAGCCCGGCACTCATCGATATCGACAACGCCAGCGGCCGCGCCGTGTATCGCGAAGCCGGCTTTGCCCTGAGCGGCGAGGCAGCCGGCTTCCTCACGATCGATGGCCTGGGCAGTGCCATGACCGGCGCGCTCGTACTGCTCGACGGCAGTACGGTCAGCCTGATGGCAAACGATGGTGGCCTGTTCAGCTTTGCAGGACTGGCCGCCGGATCGCTCGACACCCAGGGCAGTGCCGCGCTGCGCATCACGGGCATCTTCGGCGACAACAGCGAGCTCAGCACTTTGCTGGCGCTGTCGCAGCTGGGCCCGATCACCGCGCCCATGTGGACCGGACTGACCGAGCTGCGTTTCATGGCCGACGGCGACCTGGTGATCGACGACATCCGTCTCGACGCCGGGGAGGTACCGGAACCGGCCCCGGTCGCGCTGCTCCTGCTTGGGATAGGCGTACTGGTTGGGGTGCGCAGGACCGCCCCGGCAGGCAAGGCAGGCCTGGCAGCGTGATGGACAGCGCTGCCGCAAGGCTTGCGGCAGCGCTGCCGGTACGGCGCAGCGAGCGCTTACAGCAGGCGCGCCCAGCTGCCCTTGTACAGGATCGGGCCGCTTGGCCCGTTCGGATCGGGGGAGCCGCCTTTCGGTTCCAGGCTGACCGCCAGCAGCGCGACGTCCGCGCCGATGGCATTCGCCGGCAGCGGCAGGGTCAGCTCGCGTCGCGCGCCCAGCACGCCGAGCGAACGCGGCTTGCCGTCGCGCGGCACGGCCCAGAGTTGCAAGGCCTGCTGCGGCGTCAAGGCGACGCTCGCGACAACTTTTACCGTCATCAGATTGCGTTGGCGGTCGGCCGTGACCACCACGGCTGGACGCGCGCCTTCATCCGTCAGGCTGGCGATGTCGCTCACCCGCGCGCCCAGGTGCCCGCTCAGGTACCCGGTATCGGGCCGCACGGCCAGCACCGCGACCAGCAGCAGTGCAGCGACGGCGGACGAGGCCAGGCCGAAGCCGCGCCACAGCGCCAGCGAGCCATGGCGCCAGAACTGCCAGCCCGGGGCGGCCGGGCGCAGATCCAGCCGGTCCTCGATAGCGCGCCAGACGCGCTTGTCGGGTGCTACTGCCGGTGCGAATTCGGCCATCGCGCCAATGCGCTCGTTCCATTCGCGGGTGGTGCGGCGCAGGGCCGCATCGTTGTACATCAGGCTCTCGAAACGGCGGCGCGCGCGTCCGCGCAGGGTACCGAGCACATATTCGGCCGCCAGGCGTTCGCGCAAGGCTTCGTTGCCACGCAGGTTCATGCGGCCCCCCGCGCGCTCAGGCAGCTATGCAGGCGCGCCAGGCTGCGCCGGATCCAGGTTTTCACCGTACCGAGCGGCAGCGTCAGCTTGTCGGCGACGTCGCTATGCGACAGGTCGTGGAAGAAGGCCATGCCGATGACTTCGCGGTGTCTTTCTTCAAGGGTTGCCATGCAGTCGGCCAGCGCCTGCGCTTCCCTGCTCATCTGCAGACGCTCGGCCGGCGTGGCCGTCAGGTCGGCGATGGACTCGAGGGCCGCGCCGTCGATCGTGTCGGTGTCGTCGTTGCGGGTACGCCGCAGTACGTCGAAGGCGCGGTTGCGCACGATCGTCGTCATCCAGGTCATCGGCGCGGACAGCGCGCTTTCGTAATCGATCGCGTGGTGCCAGATCGCTACAAAACTTTCTTGCAGCACCTCTTCGGCCAGCTCGCGCCGTCCGAGTATGCGCAGGGCCAGGCCATACAGTTTGGGCGAGCTGGCGTCGTAGAGCGAGCGGAAGGCCGTGCGGTCGCGGTGCGCCGCCCCGTGCAGCCAGGCGCGCAACTGCGCCGGATCGGATTGTGCTGCGACGGTGCTCAATGTGCTTCCCTGGAAATCATGGTCATGGCGCTCGTGATGATGAAAAGAAAAATACCATATTTACGGCTGAGACATTGCAAGAAAATATTTTGAATCCAATAAGCCCGGGGCTGCGTATATGTCGATACGGCCGGCTGTGCGAGAGGACATGTTCCTGTCCACACAATCGTGCGACCGACTTGCATGATAATCAATATCATCAAATTAGTAAGCCGACTAAAAATTAAACCACCCTATTTACCGGAGAGCGAGATGAGACAAGTGCAGAAGAAATCCCTATGGACATTAGCCGTTTTGGCAGGTGCGGCGCTTGCTGCGCTGTCCGGCCCGGCGGTTGCCTCAAGTCACCGTGAAGCCCCATTTTTGACGAATTCACCAAAAGTCGACGGTACCGACTTCTACATGTTCCGCAGCTATGCTCCCGGCCGCAGCGGCTTCGTGACCATGATTGCGAACTTCATTCCGTTCCAGGATCCGCAGGGCGGCCCGAACTTCTACCAGTTCGACCAGAACGCCCTGTACGAAATTCACGTCGACAACAACGGCGACGCCAAGGAAGACATCACCTTCCAGATCCGCTTCAAGAACACCTCGAAACGCACCGCGCTGACCATCGGCGGCAAGCAGGTCTTGATCCCCCTGATCAATTCGTCGACCATCAGCGGCGTCAATCCGGCTTCGCTGAACGTGCGCGAAACCTATACCATCGACATGGTCAAGGGCGACCGCCGCAGCGGCACCCGCACGCGCCTGGCGGCAGCGAACGGCGCCACCGAATTCGACAAGCCCGTGGACAACATCGGCGACAAGGTCTTCGGCGGCACGGGCGGCTACGAAACCTATGCCAACCAGCATATCTACGACATCAACGTTCCCGGCTGCGGCACCGGCCGCGTGTTCGTCGGCCAGCGCAAGGAGCCCTTCTACATCGCGGTCGGCAAGATCTTCGACCTGTTCAACCTGAACCCGCTCGGCGCGGAATCGGGCGGCAACAAGAACGACCTGGAAAACAAGAACGTCAGCTCGATCGCGCTCGAGCTGCCGGTGGGCTGCCTGGCGACCGCCGCCGATCCGGTGATCGGCGCCTATGCCACGGCCAGCATGCGCCAGGCACGCCTGATCAACCCGATCCCTGCATCGGGCATCAATAACGCCGTCAAGGAAGGCGGCGCCTGGACGCAGGTCTCGCGCGTCGGCATGCCGCTCGTGAACGAAGTCATCATCGGCATGGACGACAAGGACCGCTTCAACGCCTCCAAGCCGCGGGATGATGCCCAGTGGGCCAACTACGTGACCAATCCGGTGCTGCCGGCGGTCGTCGAGACCCTGTTCCCGTCGGCCAAGGCGCCGACCAACTTCCCGCGCACCGACCTGGTCACCGCCTTCCTGAAGGGCCTTCCCGGCGTGAACCAGCCGAAGAACGTCGTCGCGTCCGAAATGCTGCGCCTGAATACGAGCATCGAACCGACCGCCCAGGCCTCGCAGAATGTGCTCGGCGTCGCCGCCGGCGACAATGCGGGCTTCCCGAACGGACGCCGTCCGGCCGACGATATCGTCGATGTCTCGCTGCGCGTGGCGATGGGCGCACTGTGCGTGCTGACCGGCGCGAACGATGCGCTCGGCGTCGGCTGCAAGCCGTCGGACGCACCGGCCGGCGGCCTGCCGCTGACCGACGGCGTGCGCAAGGATGCCAACAGCTTCAAGGCGGCCTTCCCTTACCTGAACACGCCGCTGCCGGGCAACCAGTAAGCGAGGAGAACGATCATGTCCATGCAACTTCTTCCCCGCCCGCCGCGTGGCGCCCTGCGCGTGGCGGCCCTGTGCACGGCACTCGTCCTGACTGCCTGCGGCAGCGGCAGCGACGCGCCGCGCCACGACCCGCCGCCGACGGCCGGCACGCCGACCACGCCGGCGTTCGGGAGCGACTCGTTCTTCGACTACGTCGCCGCACGCGTCTACTCCCTGATCGACGACGGTGAACCGGAAGCGACCGACGGCGTGACCGCGACGACACCCGAAGACACCGAACCGAAACCGGTCGGTTGATCTGATGTTCCCGCGCGGGGTGCCCAGGCGCCCCGCGTGCTCTTCTTCCGGAGTATCCATGCTCGGCAAGATTGTGCTTTTCTCCGCCTGCGCCTGCGTCATCGCGACGGCGCCTGCGGCTCCCCATGTTCCGGCGAGCGGCGCCCAGGTGCTCGAACGGCTGCCCGGCGGCCTCGATCCCGCGCGCCGCGAGCTGCAGACCCTGCGCACGGCGCTCGGTGCCGATCCGCACAACCTGGACCTCGCCACCGGGCTGGCCCAGCGCTATATCGAACAAAGCCGGCGCGACGGCGATCCACGCTATCTCGGCTATGCCCAGGCGGCCCTTGCCCCCTGGTGGACCCAGCCGCAGCCGCCCTCCCCGGTCCTGGTGCTGCGCGCGACGCTGCGCCAGAGCACCCACCAGTTCGCCCCTGCCCTGACGGACCTTGAAACCGTATTAAAACGCGACAGCGGCAACAGCCAGGCCTGGCTGACGCGCGCCACGGTGCAGCTGATCACCGGCGATTTTGCGGGCGCGCGCAGCAGCTGCATGCGCCTGTATTCGCGCGCGCCGGAACTGGTGGTGCAGGCCTGCCTGTCCAGCGTGGGCAGCATCAGCGGCCAGGCGGCGCCCAGCTACGAACGCCTGCGCCAGACCTATGCGGCGCGCGCCGACAGTTCCCCGATGCTGCGCGCCTGGGTCGCCACCCTGCTCGGCGAGATGGCCGCGCGCCTTGGCCGGCTCGACGCGGCGGAATCGCGTTTTCGCGAGGCGCTTGCCCTCGACCCGGCCGACAGCTACCTGCTCGGCGCCTACGCCGATTTCCTGCTCGACCGCGGCCGCCCGGCGGAAGTCGTCACGCTCCTGAAGGACAAGACCGCGGCCGACGCGCTGCTGCTGCGCTACGCGATCGCCCTGAAAGATGCGCGGCGGCCGGACGCTTCCCGTGCGAGCGCCGAACTGGCGGCGCGCTTCGACGCCGCCATGCGCCGCCGCGACAGCGTGCACCAGCGCGAACAGGCGCGCTTCGAGCTGGTCCTGCGCGGCGACACGGCCGCCGCCGTGCGCCTGGCGAAGCTGAACTGGGCGGTGCAGAAGGAGCCGGCGGACCTGCGCATCCTCGCCCAGGCCGCCGCCGCCAGCGGCGACCCGGAGGCGCGCGCCATCGTCCGCAACTGGCTCAACACCAGCGCCATCGAAGACGCCACCCTTGCCGCGACCACGGCGCTCCTGGGGAACAAGGCATGATCGCGCGCTGCCTGATCTTGATGGCGCTGCTGCTTGGCTGCGCCCTGCCCGCGCAGGCGCACAAGGCGAGCGACAGTTACCTGAGTTTGAACGTGCAGGGCGACCGCATCGACGGGCAGTGGGACATCGCCCTGCGCGACCTCGAGATGGCCGTCGGGCTCGACGCGAACGGCGACGCCGCCATCACCTGGGACGAGGTGCGCGCGCGCCACGAGGCGATCGCCGCGTATTCGCTCTCTCGCCTGAAGCTGTCCAGCGGCGGCGCGGCCTGCCCCTTGCGCGTCACAGAGCACCTGGTCGACAGCCATACCGACGGCGCCTATGCCGTGCTGCGCCTGCAGGCGGCCTGCGCGTCGCCGGTAACCGCTTTGACGGTCGGCTATAACCTGTTGTTCGACATCGACCCGCAGCACAAGGGTTTATTGCGGCTGACCCATGGCGCCAAGACCGGCACCGCGATCTTCGCGCCCGATGCGCGCAGCCAGACGCTGCAGGTGGCCGCGCCCTCGCGCTGGCGCCAGTTTTCCGAATACGTGCGCCACGGCGTCTGGCATATCTGGATCGGCTTCGACCACATCCTGTTCCTCGTCTCGTTGCTGCTGCCGGCGGTACTGGTGCGCCATGAAGGCCGCTGGCAGGGACGCGAGACCTTGAAGGCGTCGGTCATCGACGTCCTGAAAATCGTGACGGCATTCACGCTGGCGCATTCGCTGACCTTGACCCTGGCCGCGCTGGGCGCGCTCAGCCTACCGTCCCGGCTGGTCGAATCGGCGATCGCCGCCTCGGTGGTCCTGGCCGCCCTGAACAACCTGTGGCCGCTGGTGCACCGCTGGCGCGCGCTTGTCGCTTTCGTTTTCGGCCTGATCCACGGCTTCGGCTTTGCCAGCGTGCTGGCCGACCTCGGGCTGCCGCAAGGAGCGCTCGTGCTGTCGCTGGTGGGATTCAACGTCGGGGTGGAGCTGGGGCAGCTGGCGATCGTCGGCCTGTTCCTGCCGCTGGCCTATGCATTGCGGCGCGGGCTGTTCTACCGGCGCGTGGTGCTGGCCGGCGGCTCGGCGCTGATTGCGCTGATTGCCATGGTGTGGCTGGCCGAGCGGGCGCTCGACCTGAAGCTGCTGGCGTGAGGGAGAAGCAGGCAGCCGCCTGTCGCGCCATCCTGCAGTTCGTCGCAAGTCCGGGAAAATGGGGACGCGATCGTGCCAGGATGGGTTCTTTCAACTACAGCCTGCCGACCATGTCCATCGCAACCATCCGCGCCGCCGCATACGCCTTGCCTGTCCTTGCATTTGCCGCCCTGCCCGTCTTCGCCGCCTCCACCAGCGCTCACGATGACGAGATCGCCCGCGTCGAGCGTGGGCTGCGCACGCCGGTGGTCGTTGCCGGAGAGCCGGCGGCGCCGCGCGCGCTGCTTGAAGAAATGCGGCGCCTGCACGTGCCCGGCGTGAGCATCGCCCTGATCCGCAACGGAAAAATCGCCTGGACACGCGGCTACGGCGTCGTTTATGAGGGCGGACCGGCGGTCACGCCCGACACCCTGTTCCAGGCAGCCTCGATCAGCAAGCCGGTGACGGCGATGGCGGCGCTGCGCCTGGCCGAACGCGGCGAGCTCGATCTCGATGCCGACATCAATACGGTGCTCACCACCTGGCATCTGCCGCCCGGCCCCGGCGCCGGCAACACAAGCGCCACGGTACGCCAGCTGCTGTCGCACACGGCGGGGACGAGCGTCTCGGGCTTTCCCGGCTATGCGGCCGACAAGCCGGTGCCGACCCTGGTGCAAGTACTCGACGGGGCGCCGCCGGCGAACACGAAACCGGTGCGCATCGTCACGGTGCCGGGCAGCGCCTGGCGCTATTCGGGCGGCGGCTACACCATCGTCCAGCAGGCGCTGATCGACCGCAGCGGCAAGCCTTTCGACGCCCTGCTGCTCGAGACCGTCCTCAAGCCGGCAGGCATGGCCGACAGCCGCTTTGCCCAGCCGCTGCCGGCCAGCCTGCTGGGGCGCGCCGCGCTGCCTCACGACGAGGCGGGCCAGCCCTACGCCGGTGGACCTCATACCTATCCGGAACTGGCCGCGGCCGGCCTGTGGACCACGCCGGCCGACCTGGCGCGCTTCGCGCTCGACCTGCAGCGCAGTCTACAAGGCGGCAAAGGCGTGCTGTCGCCCCGGATGGCGCGCACCATGATCGCACCGGTGGACAACCGCTACGGCCTTGGCCTGCAAATCGAGGGTGAGGGACAGGCCCTGAGCTTTGCCCACGGCGGCAGCAACATGGGCTACCAGAACACCCTGTTCGCGTATGCCAGGCACGGAGACGGCGCGGTGGTGATGACGAATGGCGCCAACGGCGGGGAACTGGCCAACAGCGTACTGCGCGCGCTGGCCGCGGAATACAAGTGGCCGAGCCAGCAGCCGACAGAGCGCAAGGCGGTGGCGCTGGAGCTGGCCGCGCAGGAGAAGCTCGCGGGCCGCTACCTCGTGCCCGGCCAGGGCGACTTCACCATCGCGCGCCGCGACGGCCAGCTGATGGTCGCCTTGCGTGGCGCTGCCTGGGAGCCGCTGTACGCGGCCGCGCCGGACGTGCTGTTCGTCCTGTCGCGCAAGCTCGAACTGCAGATGGCGGGCGATGGTGGGCGCCTCGTGTCGGGATCCTTCGACCTGCCCTTCAGGCGGGCGGAGTGATGCGTGTTGCATATGCATTATGTATCAGCTTTTTTACAAATCCGGCGAAGGCTTGCCTGAAAGATACCCTTAGAATACTTTCTCCAATTATCTATAACAACAGGGGAAACATGATCCGTTTGCCAATCGCCGTGGTCGCGCTGTGCTTCAGCGTGTCCGCTTTTGCGGCCGATCCATTCGACGACAAATTCCGTCAGCTCGACGAATTGCTGCCGACGCCGTCGACCATCCGCACCGCCTCGGGTGCGCCCGGCCACGCCTACTGGCAGCAGCGCGCGGACTATGTGATCCGCGCGACGCTCGACGAAGCGAACCGTTCGATCCGCGCTGCCGAGACGATCACGTATCACAACAACTCCCCTGATACCCTCAATTATCTGTGGGTGCAGCTCGACCAGAACATCTACAAGCCGAACTCGGACGCGCGCATGTCGGCCACCGCGGTGTCGCGCGAAGCCTGGGCCAAGCCGCGCAGCCCGGAAGAAGGGATGAAGTTCGACTCGATGCGCAGCACGCTCGAAGGCCTCACTTTCGACGGCGGCTTCAACATCACGGGCGTGAAGGCGGGGAGCCGCAAGCTGGCCTACGTCATCAACCGCACCATGATGCGCATCGACCTGCCGCAGCCGCTGAAACCGGGCCAGCGCTTCAGTTTTGAGGTTGAGTGGAACTACAGGATCAACGAGCAGAAGGTGCTCGGCGGCCGTTCGGGCTACGAGAAGTTCGACGAAGACAAGAACGACCTGTTCGAGATCGCCCAGTGGTTCCCGCGCATGGCGGCCTACTACGACGTCTACGGCTGGCAGCACAAGCAGTTCTTGGGTGCCGGTGAATTCACGCTCGAATTCGGCGACTACGATGTCGAGATCACGGTCCCTTCGGACCACGTCGTCGCCTCGACCGGCGTGCTGCAGAATCCGGGTTCGGTCCTGACGGCTGCCCAGCGCGACCGCCTGGCCAGGGCACGCACCTCGAAGACCCCGGTGATCATCGTCACCCAGGCCGAGGCGGAAGCGGCCGAAAAGGCGCGCGCAGGCATCAGCAACGGCGCCACCAAGACCTGGCACTTCAAGGCGAAGAACGTGCGCGACTTCGCGTTCGCCTCGAGCCGCAAGTTCATCTGGGACGCGCAGGGCATCAGGAGCGGCGACAACGACGTCATGGCGATGTCCTACTATCCGAAGGAAGGCAATCCGCTGTGGGAGAAGTATTCCACGCAGGCGGTGGTCCACACCATCGAACAGTACAGCAAGTACTCCTTCGACTATCCGTATCCGACCGCGATTTCCGTGAACGGTCCGGTGGGCGGCATGGAATACCCGATGATCTCGTTCAACGGTCCGCGTCCGACCAAGGACAAGAAGACGGGCGAGCTGACCTACGGGAAGCGCACGAAATATGGCCTGATCGGCGTGATCATCCACGAAGTCGGCCACAACTACTTCCCGATGATCGTGAATTCGGACGAGCGCCAGTGGACCTGGATGGACGAGGGCATCAACTCCTTCGTCCAGACCCTGGCCCAGGAAGCCTGGGAAGAGAACTGGCCGGAAATGCGCGGCGAGCCGCGCCTGATTACCGACTACATGAAGAGCCGCAACCAGGTGCCGATCATGACCAACTCGGAGTCGCTCCTCCAGTTCGGCAATAACGCCTACGCCAAGCCAGCCGCCGCACTGACCGTGCTGCGCGAAACGGTGCTGGGCCGCGACCTGTTCGATTTCGCTTTTAAAGAATACGCACAGCGCTGGAAATTCAAGCGCCCGACCCCGTCGGACTTCTTCCGCACCATGGAAAACGCGTCGGGTACGGACCTCGACTGGTTCTGGCGCGGCTGGTTCTACACGACCGACGCGGTGGACGTGAGCGTGGACGGCATCAGCGAGTACACCGTCAGCAGCCAGAATCCGGAAATCGAGAAGGCCTGGCGCAAGAAGCTCAAGGACGCCGAGCCGATGTCGCTGACCGACCAGCGCAACAAGGGCACGCCGCGCCGCGTCGATGCGCACCCTGAACTGAAGGACTTCTACAACGAGCACGACGATTTTACGGTCACGAATGCCGACCGTAACAAGTACAACGAGGCGCAGGAAAAGCTGGAGGACTGGGAAAAGGCCCTGCTCTCCTCGGGCAAGCACCTGTACCTGGTCGACTTCTCGAACCTTGGCGGGCTGGTCACGCCGCTGGTCCTCGAGATCCAGCTCGCCAGCGGCAAGAAATACATCGAGCGCATTCCGGCCGAAGTCTGGCGCTACTCGCCGAAGAAGATCACGAAGCTGATCGTCACCGACGAGCCGATGACGAGCCTGACCCAGGATCCGTTCTGGGAAACGGCCGACATCGACCAGAACAACAACGCCTGGCCGCGCAAACTGACGCCGTCGCGCCTGGAGCTGTTCAAGTCGGAACGTGGCCAGGGCAACGACATGATGAAGGACTTCAATACCAAGCTGAAGACCAGGGAAGAAAAAGCGGCCGAGGACGCCAAGAAGGAAAAGGACACGGTGCCGAAGGTGCAGTGATCGGCCTTTGTACTCTGTAGGGTTCGAGCCGGTGGCTGCGTGCGAAGCGCAGCCGCCGGTTTCCATTTTTTAGTACACGATAAGACAAGCATGAAGCATCTTGCCCGCCTCGCCGCGTTGAGCCTGGCCCTGTCCGCCGGCGCCCACGCCGCCGACAAATTCGACGACAAGTTCCGCCAGCTCGACGAGCTGCTGCCGACGCCATCGAGCACCCGCACCGCCTCCGGCGCGCCGGGCCACGCCTACTGGCAGCAGCGCGCCGACTACACCCTGCGCGCGGCGCTCGACGAGAACAAGCGTTCGATTACCGGCTCCGGCACCATCACCTACCACAACAATTCGCCCGACACCCTGACATACCTGTGGCTGCAGCTGGACCAGAACATGTTCCGCGCGGATTCCGACAACCGCAACATCGCGACCATTCCCTCGCGCGAGGCCTGGCAGAAGACGGGCGCGGACGGCGTGAAGTTCGATGCGCTGCGCGCCACTTTCGACAGCCGCGCCTTCGATGGCGGCATCCAGGTCGGCAACGTGAGGACGGCGGGCGGCGCTCCCCTGCGCCACGTCGTCAACAAGACGATGATGCGCATCGACCTCCCGCAGCCATTGCGGCCCGGCCAGCGTTTCTCGTTCGCGCTCGACTGGCGCTTCAACATTCCCGAGGCGAACATCGTCGGCCGCCGCACCGGCTACGAGCGTTTCGACAAGGAGGACAAGAACGACTTGTTCGAAGTCGCCCAGTGGTTCCCGCGCATGGCCGCCTATTACGACGCCGCCGGCTGGCAAAACAAGCAGTACCTGGGCGACGGCGAATTCACGCTCGAATTCGGCGACTACGATGTCGCGCTCACGGTCCCGGCCGACCACATCGTCGCCGCGACCGGCGAACTGCAGAACCCGGGCGAGGTCCTGACGGCCGCCCAGCGCGAGCGCCTGGCGAAAGCCCGCACGGCGAAGACGCCGGTGATCATCGTCACCCAGCTTGAGGCCGAAGCGGCCGAAAAGGCACGCGCAGGCATCAGCAACGGCGCCACTAAAACCTGGCGCTTCAAGGCGAACAACGTGCGCGATTTCGCCTTTGCCTCGAGCCGCAAGTTCATCTGGGACGCGCAGGGCATCAGGAGCGGCGCCAATCCCGTGATGGCGATGTCCTACTATCCGAAGGAAGGCAATCCGCTGTGGGAAAAGTATTCGACCCAGGCGGTCGTCCACACGATCGAGCAGTACAGCAAATACTCCTTCGACTATCCCTACCCGACCGCGATTTCCGTGAACGGCCCGATCGGCGGCATGGAATACCCGATGATCTCGTTCAACGGCGGGCGTCCGACCAGGGATAAAAAGACCGGCGAGCGCACGTATTCGAAGGCGACCAAATATGGCCTGATCAGCGTGATCATCCACGAGGTCGGCCACAACTACTATCCGATGATCGTCAACTCCGACGAGCGCCAGTGGACCTGGATGGACGAAGGCCTGAACTCCTTCCTGCAATTCCTCGCCGAAGAGGCATGGGAAGAGAACTACCCGGCGCGCCGCGGCGAGCCACGCGACATCACCGACTACATGCGGAGTAAAAACCAGACGCCGATCATGACGAATTCGGAATCGGTCCTGCAGCGCGGCCCGAACGCCTACGGCAAGCCGGCCACGGCCCTGAACATCCTGCGCGAGACCGTGCTCGGGCGCGAGCTGTTCGACTTCGCCTTCAAGGAATACGGCCGCCGCTGGAAGTTCAGGCGGCCGACGCCGGCCGACCTGTTCCGCACGATGGAAGACGCCTCGGGCACGGACCTCGACTGGTTCTGGCGCGGCTGGTTCTACACGACGGACGCCGTGGACGTGAGCGTGGACGGCATCAGCGAATACACGATCAGCTCGCAGAATCCGGAGCTTGAGAAGGCATGGCGCCGCAAGCTGAAGGAAGCGGAGCCGATATCGCTGACCGACCAGCGCAACAAGGGCACGCCGCGCCGCGTCGACGCGCATCCTGAACTGAAGGATTTCTACAACGAGCACGACGACTTCACGGTCACGAATGCCGACCGCAACAAGTTCAACGAGTCGCAGGACAAGCTGGAAGACTGGGAAAAGGCGCTGCTCGCCTCGAACAAGCACCTGTACCTGGTCGATTTCACGAATGTCGGCGGCCTGGTGACGCCACTGGTCCTGGAGATCCAGCTCGCGAGCGGTAAAAAATACATCGAGCGTATTCCGGCCGAAGTCTGGCGCCATTCGCCATCGAAGATCACGAAACTGATCGTCACCGACGAGCCGATGGTCGGCCTCACGCAAGACCCGTACTGGGAGACGGCCGATATCAACGTCGACAACAACGCCTGGCCGCGCAAGCTGACGCCGTCGCGCCTGGAGCTGTTCAAGTCGCAGCGCGAACAAGGCGACATGATGAAGGACTTCAATGCGACGCTGAAGAAGCCCGAAGCCGAAACGAAGGCGGCGCAATGATGCGGGGCTTGAGGACCGCCATTGCCGCCGCGCTGCTGCTGTGCAGCGCGGCGGTGTCCGCCCACCGCTTCCACGCGGGGATCACGGACATCGCCTTCAACGCCCGCACCGGCAACACCGAGGTCGTGCACACCTATATGGCGCACGATGTCGAGGCCTTGCTGGCGAACCTGTACGGACGCCAGTTCGATCTCACCGATCCGGACGACCAGGACGTGCTGCGCAAGTATGTCGAGGGCCGCTTTTCCATCCTGGGACAGGACCAGGCGCGCCTGCCCCTGCGCTGGGTTGGCGTGAATGCCGACGCCGAGCGCGTCACCGTGTTCCAGGAAATCGAACAGACCCCGCTGTGGAAGGCCGCGGCCATCCGCGACAGCGTGCTGGTCGATTTCATTCCCGAGCAGGTCAATACCGTCAATCTGAACGAAGGCAATGCGGTACGCACCTTGACCTTCGATCGCAATCACAACGAGCAGCCGGCGCGCTGACCAAACTCATGCCCAAGCTTCGCCCCCTGCCCTGTGCCCTCCTCGCCCTGTTTGCCGCCTCCCCGGTCCTGGCCGACGACCTCGTGCTGCAGCGCGTGCTGGTCGAAGGCTCGCGCCTCTCCCAACTCGGCATCGCCGACTCGGCCAATGCCGGCAGCGTCGGGCAGAAGGAACTGGCGGCACGCACCACCTACCGGCCGGGCGAGATGCTGGAAGCCATGCCGGGCCTGATCGCCAGCCAGCACAGCGGCGAAGGCAAGGCCAACCAGTTCTACCTGCGCGGTTTCAACCTGGACCACGGCACCGATCTCGCCACCTGGGTCGACGGCATGCCGGTCAACCAGCGCAGCCATGCGCATGGCCAGGGCTGGACCGACGTGAACTTCCTGATCCCGGAACTGGTCGGCCGTCTCGACTACCGCAAGGGGCCGTATTCGGCGCGCGACGCCGACTTCGCCTCGGCCGGCAGCGCCGAGATCAGCTACGCCAACCGGCTGGCTAAGGAGATCGCCAGCGTCACGCTGGGCGAGGACGGTTTCCGGCGCGCGCTGCTGGCGGGTTCGCCCGAGCTGCTCGGCGGTACCCTGCTGTATGCGATTGAATCCTTGAACAACGCCGGGCCGTGGACGCGCCCCGACGACTACCGCAAGCGCAACGGCATGCTGCGCTACAGCCGCGGCTACGCCAACAACGGCTGGAGCGTCACCGCCATGGCCTACCGCGGCAGCTGGAACGCGACCGACCAGATACCGCTGCGCGCAGTCGAAGACGGCTCGCTCGGCCGCTTCGACGGCATCGACGATACCGATGGCGGCAATGCGCGCCGTTACAGCGTATCGGGTATCTGGCGCCAGACCGGCACCGACACCAGTTCGAAGCTCAGTGCCTACGTGATCCGCAACCAGCTCGACCTGTACTCGAATTTTACGTATTTCATGAACGACCCGGTCAACGGCGACCAGTTCGCCCAGCCTGACCGGCGCGTGACCAGCGGCCTGGATGCGACCCACACCTGGCACCTGCACCGCGGCGAGGCAATGGCGTCCGACCTGACTGTCGGCGCGCGCCTCCAGAACGACAATATCTTCAACGGTTTATACGACACGCGGGCACGCCGGCGCCTGGCAACCACGCGCGAAGACCACATCATCGAGACCAGCGGCGGCGTGTTCGTCGAAGGCACGACGCGCTGGAGCGAGTCGCTGCGCACCAAGGCCGGCGTACGCGCCGACCGCTACCGCTTCGATGTAGCGAGCGACCTGGCAGCCAATTCGGGACGGGCGAACGATACGCAACTGAGCCCGTCGTTCAGCCTGGTCTACGCGCCGCTGGCATCGACCGAGTTTTACCTGAACTATGGCCACGGCTTCCACAGCAACGATGCGCGCGGCACGGTGGCGGCCTTCGATCCGAAAACCATGGAAGCCCTGGAACGCGCGCCGGGCCTGGTGCGTTCGCGCGGGATGGAGCTGGGCCTGCGGACCGAAGCGCTTCCCCAAATGCAGACGGCGGTCTCGCTCTACCGGCTCGACTTCGATTCCGAACTGACCTATGTCGGCGACGCCGGCATGACGGAAGCGGGCGAGGCCAGCCGCCGCGTCGGGATCGAGTTCTCGAACTACTGGCGGCCCCTGAAATGGCTGTCGGTCGACTTCGACGCCGCGTTTGCGCGGGCGCGCGCGCGCAATGGCGATCGGATCCCCGGCGCCGTCGAAGGCGTGGGCCAGCTGGCGCTCACGGTCGACAAGCTCGGTCCCTGGTCCGGCGCGCTGCGCCTGCGCTACTTCGGTCCGCGTCCGCTCATCGAGGACGACAGCGTGCGCTCGCAGGCCAGCACCACGCTCAACGGCCGCATCGGCTACAAAGTGAACAAGGGCCTGCAGCTCGAGCTCGAAGCCTTCAACCTCGCCAACCGCCGCGCCTCGGCCATCGATTACTACTATGCCTCGCAGCTGGCAGCAGAAGCGGCGCCGCGCAACGATATCCACTTCCACCCGATCGAACCGCGCTCGCTGCGTCTGACCCTCACCAAGACCTGGTGAGCGATGCGGGCCTTCCTCCACCGGCCCCTGCGAAAAATGCTACGCTACCGGGCATGACACCATCCGAACTGCCCTACAGCGATCCTTCCCGCCTTGCCGAAGCCCTGCTCGGCGACGGCTATGCCCTGCTGCGTCCCCAGGACGTCGCGCGCCTTGCCGGCTGCACCCTGGCCGACCTCGATGCGCTCGTGCCGAGTTGGGACCACCTGGAACTCGACAACTACCTGAAGGACGGCGGCCGCTACCGGCGCCGGCGCCATTCCTGCTTCGTCGACGACGGCCGCGACCTGACCCAGGTGCCGCACCGCGCGCACTGGCAGCCGGTCGAGTACAACGCCCTGCACGGCGGCATGCACCGCCTGTTCGCGCCGATCGCGCCAGGCACCGTCGCCCAGCCGGCCTGGCGCCAGCTGCTGCGTTCGCTCGGCGCGGTCTGCTCGCAAGCGAAGCCGGCGCAGCCCTGGTATGTGGAAGCGCATCAGTTCCGCATCGATACCGCCGACGGCATCGGCCGCCCGACGCCCGAAGGCGCGCACCGCGACGGAGTCGATTTCGTCGCCGTGATCCTGGTCAAGCGTGCCGGCATCAAGGGCGGCGAGACGCGCGTCTTCGAAGCGGACGGCCCGCGCGGCCAGCGCTTTACCATGACCGAACCATGGACCCTGCTGCTCCTCGACGACGCCGCCGTGATCCACGAGTCGACCCCGATCCAGCCGCTGGGCGAGCACGGCTACCGCGATACGCTGGTGCTGACCTGGCGCGCGGGGGCCTTCCAGGGCGAAGACGCCTGAATGCCCTACTCGTAACAGCGGCAAAAAAAAACGCCCGCGTACCTTGCGGTAGCGGGCGGCAATCCAGAATTTCGGAGAAAAACTGGAGGAGACAGTTCCAATATAGCGCGATTTATTGTGCGCCGCAATACGGTAAAACTACCGGCCTCCTGGGACAACTCCTCCTCAATTCGTAGGCGTTTTCTGACGCTTTGTCTTGGCTGCGGCGATTTATGACGCAGTGCACCATCGCAGTGCGAATCCAAGCCATGCTGCCCTAAATGTCAACGTTCAGGCGCCCTCCGGCTTCGCCCTGCTGTTTCCGGGTGCAGGGGGCACGGCGCCGCCGGCGCAATGGCCTTGTGCGTTTTTTTCCGCGTCTGTTGTTTTTTCCGCGCGTGCCGACGCCGCCGCCATTGCGCGGCTCGACGGCGTGTCGGTGTGCGAGGGCACCCGTGTAGTTGGCGTCACAGTGCCCAGTTGCGGTTCGGGTTTGTCGCTGGCGCGTGCCGGCAGGGCGCTGTCGGCACGGGGCGCTTCGGCGCGGGCGGCGCAGCCGGGCTGCGGCGGCGTGGTGCCCGGCCCGCCCTCCTGCGCGAATGCGCCGAGCGGCAGCCCGGCAGTCACGGTCGCCATGGCCGCCATGGCCGCCAGCAGTACAGGTTTGTTCATCGCGGTCTCCTTCACAAGTCGATTCCACCCATGCCCGGGTAGAACAATGCCACTATTGAATTCGCGTCAACGCATGATGCTGTTTGATAAACTGCTCCATTGCCGTCCACGTCACGGCGTCCCGCTTGCTTACGGAACCGGAACCACGCACATGCCCTCATCGACATCACGCATCGTTTTCATCGGCTCGGCCGCCCTCCTCTCCCTTCTGCTCAGCGCTTGCGGCAAGGATGACGACAAGAAGAAGAACGCACCGGCGACGCCGGCGTTGACCGTCACCACCGCGCGCCCATCCACGGCGAGCCTGCCCGTCAAACTCGGCGCCAACGGCAACGTCGCGGCCTGGCAGGAAGCGATCGTCGGCAGCGAGTCGGGCGGGCTGCGCCTGCTGGAAGTGCGTGTCAACGTGGGCGACGTCGTCAGGAAGGGCGAGACCCTGGCCGTGTTCTCGGCCGATACGGTCAACGCCGACGTCGGCCAGGCGAAGGCGGCGCTGCAGGAAGCGCAGGCGAATGCCGCCGAGGCGGCCGCCAACGCCAGGCGCGGCCTGGCGCTGAAGAGTTCCGGCGCGCTCAGCGAGCAGCAAGTCACGCAATACCTCACCGCGGAGCGCACGGCCGCGGCGCGCGTCGCGGCGGCAAAGGCCACACTCACCCAGCAGCAGCTGCGCCTGCAGCACACGCAGGTGCTTGCGCCCGACAGCGGCATCATCTCGGCGCGCAACGCCACCGTCGGCGCCGTGGTCGGCGTCGGTACCGAGCTGTTTCGCCTGATCCGCCAGGGCCGCCTCGAGTGGCGTGCCGAACTGCCGGCATCCGATATCGGCCGCGTGCAACCGGGCGCACGCGTGCGCGTCAAAGGGGCGAACGGCAGCGAAGTGCTGGGCAAGGTGCGGACCGTGGCGCCGACGGTCGATGCGCAGACGCGCACGACGCTGGTTTATGTCGACCTGCCGCCTGCACTGTCTTCGAACGCGCCGTTGAAGGCCGGGATGTTCGCCGGCGGCGAATTCGAACTCGGCGCCTCGAACGCGCTGACCGTGCCGCAGCAGGCGATCGCCGTGCGCGACGGGTTCAGTTATGTCTTCCGCCTGAATCCCGACAGCCGCGTCAGCCGGGTCAAGATCGACACCGGCCGCCGGCTGGGCGAGCGGATCGAGGTCGTCTCCGGGCTGGCGGCCGATACGCCGATCGTGATCCAGGGCGCCGGCTTCCTGAACGACGGCGACCTGGTACGGAATGTACCCGCGCCGGCCGCCGCCCCCGCCAAGGTCGCGACCCGCTGAGGACAGGATCATGAATTTTTCCGCCCTCTCGATCCGCAATCCGGTTCCCGCGATCCTGCTGTTCGCCCTGCTGACGCTGGCCGGCCTGCTCGCCTTCAAGGCCAACAAGGTCCAGTTCTTCCCCGATATCGAACTGCCGATCGTGACCGTCACCGCCACGCTCGACGGCGCCGCCCCGGCCCAGCTGGAAACCGAGGTCGCGCGCAAGATCGAGGATTCGGTCGCGACCCTGCAGGGCGTCAAGAATATCCACACCAAGGTGCTCGACGGCGTGGCCACGGTCACCGTCGAATTCATCCTCGACAAGAACCTGTCGGACGCGGAGAACGACGTGCGCGGCGCCGTCTCGCAGGTGCGCGCCGACTTGCCGGGCGAGATGCGCGAGCCGAGCGTGACCAAGGCCGCCACCGCCGGCCGCTCGATCCTCACCTTCACCGCCTCCGCCAAACCGGGCACCAACGGCCTCGATGACCAGGAACTGTCCTGGTTCGTCGACAACACGGCTGCCAAGCGCCTGCTCAGCGTACCGGGCCTGGGCGCCGTCAAACGGGTCGGCGGCGTCGACCGCGAAGTGCGGGTCGAACTCAACGATGCGCGCATGGCCGCGCTGCGGGTGTCGGCGCTGGACGTGTCGCGCCAGCTGCGCAACGTGCAGCGCGAGGCCCCGGGCGGACGCGGCGACGTCAGCGGCGCCGAGCAGTCCGTGCGTACCCTGGCGACGGTGTCCAGCGCGCAGGAGCTGGGGCGCATGAACATTCCGCTGCCGGACGGGCGCCGCGTGCGCCTGGACGAAATCGCCACCGTCAGCGACACGGTCTCCGAGCAGCGCGCACTGGCCGAGCAGGACGGCAGGAAAGTCGTCGGCTTCGAAGTCTTCCGCACGCGCGGCGCCAGCGAGACCGAAGTCGCCGCGGGCGCGCGCGCCGCCGTCGCCGAGCTGCAGAAGGCGCATCCGAACGTGGTGCTCAAGGAAGTCGTCGACAACGCCGAGCCGGTGCAGGAAAACTTCGACGCGTCGATGGAGATGCTCTACGAAGGCGCGGTGCTGGCCGTGCTGGTGGTGTGGTGGTTCCTGCGCGACTGGCGCGCGACGCTGGTCGCCGCGGCCGCGCTGCCGCTGTCGGTGATTCCGGCCTTCCTTGGCCAGTACCTGTTCGGCTACACGCTGAACATGGTGACCTTGTTGTCGCTGGCCCTGGTGGTCGGGGTGCTGGTCGACGATGCCATCGTCGAGATCGAGAACATCGCGCGCCACCTGCAGCTGGGGAAAACGCCGATGCAGGCGGCATTGGAAGCGGCCGACGAAATCGGCATGGCGGTGATTGCGACCACCTTCTCGCTGGTGGCGGTGTTCCTGCCGACCGCCTTCATGGGCGGCATCCCGGGGCGCTTCTTCAAGCAGTTCGGCTGGACCGCGGTGCTGGCGATCCTGGCCTCGCTGCTGGTGGCGCGCCTGCTGACACCGATGATGGCGGCCTACATCATGAAGCCGGCCAAGGCGCACGCCGAACAGGATGGCGCCATCATGCGGCGCTACATGGCGACCATGCAGTGGTGCCTGCGCCACCGCGGCATCACGGTCATCGCCTCGCTGCTGTTCTTCGCCGGCTCGATCTCGCTGGTGGGGCTGCTGCCGACGGGCTTCGTGCCGCCGGCCGACCGCGGCCAGACCATCGTCAACGTCGAGCTGCCGCCCGGTTCGACGCTGGCGCAAACCCATGGCGTGGCCGAACAGGCGCGCCTGGTGGCGATGCAGGTGCCCGGTGTGAAGAGTGTCTTCAGTTCGATCGGCGGCGGGTCGAGCGGCGACGCGTTTGCGCCCGGCGCAGCTGCCGAAGCGCGGCGCGCGGTGCTGACGGTGACGACATCGCACCGCCGCGAGCGCGACGAATCGCTGCCGGAACTCGAGCGCCAGATCCGGACACGCTTGTCCGCCATTCCGGGTGCCCGTTTCTCGGTCGGCCAGGCCGACACTGGCGGCAAGCTGCAGCTGGTCCTGCGCAGCGAAGACCCGCTTGCCCTGGCCGCCGCCGCCCAGCGCGCCGAGCGCGAACTGCGCGGACTGCAAGGCATCGGCAACGTCAGCTCGAGCGCCTCGCTGGTGCGTCCCGAAATCATCGTGCGCCCGGACTTCGCGCGCGCGGCCGATCTCGGCGTCACCGCCGCCGCCATCGGCGAAACGGTGCGCGTGGCCACGGCCGGAGACTACGAGCAGGTGCTGGCGAAGATGAATTTGCCGGAGCGCCAGGTGCCGATCCGGGTAAAACTGCCCGACGCCGTGCGCGCCGACCTCGATGCGATCGGACGCCTGACGGTGCCGGGCAAGAACGGCCCGGTGCTGCTGTCGACCGTGGCCGACATCACGATGGAAAGCGGCCCGGCCGAGATCAGCCGCCTGAACCGCAGCCGGAATGTCACGCTCAACGTCGAACTGGGCGGACGCACGCTGGGCGAGGTCAACGCCGAAGCGCGCGCCCTGCCCGCTTTCACGGCGCTGCCGGCCTCGGTCCAGATCGCGGAACTGGGCGACGCCCAGGAGATGCAGGCCCTGTTCGCCAGCTTCGGCGTCGCGATGGCGATCGGCGTGCTGTGCATCTACGGCGTGCTGGTGCTGCTGTTCCACGACTTCATGCAGCCGATCACGATTCTCGCGGCCCTGCCGCTGTCGATCGGCGGCGCCTTCATCGCCCTGCTGCTCACCAGGAGCGCGCTCTCGATGCCGAGCATGATCGGCCTGATCATGCTGATGGGGATCGTGACGAAGAATTCGATCCTGCTGGTCGATTATGCGATCCTTGCGCGCGAGGCGGGCATGCGCCGCTTCGAGGCCCTGGTCGACGCCTGCCACAAGCGCAGCCGGCCGATCATCATGACGACCATCGCCATGGGCGCCGGCATGATGCCGCTGGCACTGGGCTTCTCGGGCGACCCGAGCTTCAGGTCGCCGATGGCGATTGCCGTGATCGGGGGGCTGATCACGTCCACCTTATTGAGCCTGCTGGTGGTGCCGGCGGTGTTTACCTATGTCGACGATTTCAAGGGCTGGCTCGATCGCGGGGTGCGCAGGTTGAGGAAGCATCCGAAGGAGCCGGTGCGGGTGAGCGAGCCGTCGGCGATGAAGTGAATCGCCGGCGTTATCGGCCGTCGTCCGGCGTGCCACATCATTGATGGTGCACGCGTGGGCATGCCCACCCTACGTTATGCGACGGCCGCAATGCTTGCCTGAAACGGTAGTGCACCCTAGGGTGGGCACTCGTGTCCTCGCGTTACGTGCGCCAAACAAAAACGCCGGCACGAATGCCGGCGTTGTCCTTACTGCCTGAATGCTTAGGTCAAAATCGCGATCAAAATAATGATCGGAATCGGAATCCCCACGAGCCACAACAGAATCGAACGCATGCCGTCCTCCTTGATTTAACGATGGGACACGCCGGCAAGGCCGTCGCGCAGTTTGCCGCCGAGGGTGGCGCACCAGCTGGCGACGAAGGCGCCGATCAGCAGGGCGGCCGTCAGCCAGAGTGCCGTGCCGGCTGCTGCCTTGCGCGCGGTGTCGGCGGCTTCCCTGGCGGTGGCCTTGGCTTTGGCAGCGGCGGCGGCGCCACGGGCATAGACGTCATCGACACGCTTCTCGGCCGCGGCCTGGTCGAGGCCGGTACGGGCAGCGATGCGCTTGGCGAGATAGGCGCGGTCGTCGGCGGCCAGGCTGCCGTTCTTGATGCTGTTGGCGAGGATGCGCATGGTTTCCTGGCGCAGCTCGCCGCTGCCGCCGGCCGCATCAGGCTTGTCGGTACGCAGCATCATGTCCGAGAAGTAGTCGAGCGGGTTGACGCCGGCGCTGTCGCCGCCGTCTTTCGCCGCGGCAGCCGTTGCCGCCGCGCCGCTGGCCAGCGTCGCCTTCGCCACGCCGGCGCCGGCGTCCACTGCCGTGCCGGTCATCTTGCTGATCACGCTAGAAAACAGGGCCGCGGCCAGCATGGTCGACACGGCCCAGGTCAGCAGGCCGTGCGCGGTATCGCGGAAATACACTTCATCGGTATGGATGCTGGCCCACTTGGTACGCAGGCGGCCGGCCATATAGCCGCCGATGGCCGAGGCCGCCAGCTGGGTCAGCGTGAGCCAGAGGATGGCACCGATGCCGAAGGCAACGCCGCTATTGTCGGACCAGGGCGAGGCGGCGGAGAGGCCGAGGCCGGAGCCCAGCAGGTACAGCACGAGCGACAGCGCCGTGGCGGCGGCCGCGCCGGCCAGGATCGCGCCCCAGGAAACGCCTGAGCGCGCAGTTTCGACCGCCTCGATCCCTTGGGTAGGGACGTGCGTCGTCGAACTCGATGATTGAGCTTGCATAAGTTCCCTCGTTGTTTTTATTCGTGGAACCGGACCCCGGCCGAACGTCGTGTCGGCCGGGATACGTCCGGTGAAGCGCTACTGATTAGTAGTCGCGGCGGCGGCTGCCGCCCAGCAGCTTGGCCAGGATGTAACCGGCGCCGAGGGCGATTGCCACGGCGGTACCCGGCTTGTTGCGCACGTATTCGCGGCCCGAATCAGCCAGTTGCTGGTAGGTGTCGTTCATTTGTGCGGAACGGTTGCTCAACTGCTCCGATGCGCCGCTGAGCAGGCCGCTCAGCTTGTCGACGCCGGCGTGGGCCGAGGAAACGACACGGTCGACCATCGGCTGGGCTGCCTCGGCGGCCTTGTCGATCGTCTTGTGCATCTCTTCCGGCTTCATCGCAGCCATCATGCCCTCTTTCGAGGACGAATCGCTGCCGGTGCCCGAGCTGGCGCCGGTCGAGCCGCCCTGTGCCCCCGAGGACGACGAACCGCCCGTCGAACCCGAACCGCCGGTCACGGACGAGCTGCCCAGTGCGCCGGTGCCCGACGAGGAGCCGCCCATGGTGCCGGTGCCCGACGACGAGCTGCCCATGGCGCCCGAGGACGTGGTGCTCGAGCCGGTGCTCGACGAACCGGTGCTCGACGATCCCGAGGTACCCGACAGCGACGAACCCGACGAACCGCCCAGGCCGCCGCTGCTGCCTGCTGCGCTCGAACCGCCGGTGGCGCCGGCGTTGCCCGAGCTGCTTGCACCGCCCATGGCGCCCGAACCCGTGGACGGGCTGGCGCTCGACGATGAGCTGCCGCTCATGCTGCCCGACGAACCGGCGCTGGCCGACGAACCGGTGCTGCTCTTGTTCAGGCTGCTCGAGCTGTCCTTGCTCTGGCTCGACTGGTCTTTACCCATGCTGTTGCCGCTGTTTTGCTTGCTCGCGTCAACGCCTTTTCCCTCGCTCGACTTCTGATTATCCATGACTTTTGTCCTTGTAAAATGTAGACCAACGCGGAGTAGACCGGTACCCGACCATCACCACATTCTTCCTCGATTCCGCTCGAAACAAAACGGAGGCGCGAAAATGAACTGCGCTATATCAATGGATCATTCGGATCATGCCTTCGGTCAAGGATTTGCATCGATGACCTCAAACAACATGAAAAGTTCCGTCAACAAGCCACGTCACTTTCGCATCCCGTTTTGCAAGAGTACGCCCAAGCGGCATACCGCACGATTGCAGCTGTCGGGTTACCACGTGCGATACAAAAAATATAACGAATGGGGTAGCAGGACCGTGCGTTGACTAACAGAGCTACCGGATCGGTGAGGTCCGGAGGGAAATAGAAGCGAAAGCCGGCGTGTTCGCCGGCGTTTCGATGAGTAGGGGAAATTAATGGGTATTACTGGAAAGCCTGGACTGAACTACCCGGCAGAAAAAGAAAAAGCCCAGCAGAAGCTGGGCTTTTTCTTTGTATCCTTGGTGCCGCTGACCGGAATCGAACTGGTGACCTTCGCATTACGAATGTGAAGTCCACAGTATATGGAAGTGTCTTGGGTCATATTGACAACCAAGACATATCCTTATTTATCAGTAGCTTACAGTATTTTGCAGCAGAGCTTGTGTTGATCAACTTCTGGCAATATACTCGCAGCCGGGTTACACAGCGGTTACACGACACTGAGCTATATGGCAAAAATAAAATTTACTGCGTCACGAGTTGAAGGCTTCACTTGCCCGTCCGACAGCAAACAGGCGTTCATGTGGGATGCTACGGCCCCATGCCTCGGCCTTCGTGTAGTCTCTAGCGGCGTGAAGGCGTACGTCTTCCAGGCGAAGCTCAACAATCAAACCATACGGATGACGATTGGCTCGCCGGCGACTTGGGACATCGCAGCCGCCCAAGCCGAAGCAAGACGTCTCAAGGTGCTGGTGGATGGCGGGCATGATCCACGGGTTCAGAAGGCCGAGCTTGTTGCTGAGCAGGCAGCGAAGCGAGACGCCAGCCGCCGCGCTGAAACGCCCGCTCGTGACGCATGGGACGCCTACATGACCGCCCGAAAAAGCCGCTGGAGTGCGCGCAGCCTGCTGGACCACCAGCGCTTGGTTGATCCCGGCGGACGGGAAAAGACCCGGGGGCGCAAGAAAGGCGAAGGAGAAACCACCCTTCCCGGCGTGCTGGTGCCGGTGCTTGCCCGTCCGCTCCGCGAAATCGACGCGGAATTCGTGCGGAAGTGGCTGACTGGTGAAGCGCACAGGACAACCGTTGCGATGAATGCCTTCGTGCGCCTGCGTGCGTTCCTGAACTGGTGCGCCACGCGGGCGGACTATAAGACCGAGGTCAGCTCCAACGCATGCGCATCATGTGTCGCCAAGGACGAACTCCCCAAGCCGGCAGCGAAGTCCGATTGCCTCCAGCGCGAGCAATTGGCTACCTGGTTCAAGCACGTCCGGACAATTCAAAATCCGGTCGCCAGCGCCTATCTGCAAGCGCTTCTCGTGACTGGCGCCCGCCGGGAGGAGATGGCTGGCCTTCGCTGGGCTGACGTAGACTTCAAGTGGGGCACGATGGTGCTACAGGACAAGGTGGAAGCCAACCGAACGATTCCATTGACCACATACGTGTCTGCCCTGTTGAATGCCCTCCCCCGCACTAATGAATGGGTGTTCAGCAGCCGGACTGCTGCGAGCGGTCGCATCCAGGAGCCCCGTAAGGCCCATAACAACGTTCTGGAGGCGGCTGGTCTGCCCCACGTATCAATTCACGGTCTGCGCCGTTCGTTTGGCACGCTAAGCGAGTGGGTGGAGTGCCCGGCTGGCGTCGTGGCGCAGATCATGGGTCACAAGCCCAGCGCCATCGCAGAAAAGCACTACATTCGCCGACCGATCGACCTACTGCGGATGTGGCACACGAAGATTGAAGCGTGGATGCTTGAGCAAGCCGGCGTCGAATTCCAGAACGATAAACAATGGGCTGCTGTATAGCGCTCGGCGAATAGCGCCTGCTACTGTGCTCCTACCGCATGCTTGACGGGTTCCGCATAGTGACATTGACGACTCGTGCCACCGCTGCTAGGGTGCGGGGCCAAAACGAGCGAGGTCGAGATGCATATTGGTGAAGTTTGTTCAATCGGTGAAGCCGTCCTAGTCCTGAGTGCCCTGACCAAGCGTGCCTGGACCGAGGCCGAATTTACCCGTGCCGTAATTCGTCTTCGCCTTCCGATCTACGCGGCCGCACCATACCACGCGGCGATCGTGTCCAAGCGATATGTTGACGGTCGTTTGGCCATTACTGCCGAGCCTTCGATGACTGCCCGATACGTGACTCTGCTACAAGCTGAGATTGAGGAACTGGCCTACAGCCTTGGACCTCAGGTTGTCACGGACCGACCAGCTTGGCTCTGGGGAGACCAGCCGTACCAGTCTTGGGATGAAATCGTCACGTTCCGCAAGGGTGACCATCGCGTGCTCGGCCATTGGGAAACCGATCAGGGCGAATGGATGGGGCAGTCGGACGAATATTTCTTCTCCGAGCCCGTCCAGGTCACCGCGCAGTCTACGTTGGTCGTGCCACGTCATACTATTGCCGAGTTGGTGCTGAACGAAGCGGTCGCTGACTCGCAAACAGCTCTCATGCACAGGGCCGACCCGCTGACTTCGCCTGTACTGGTGGAAGACGGACAAGGAGCGGTGCAAGGGACTCTAGCGAAGAATCCAGAGCCCTCGGTCATCGTCTCGGCGACCGTCGCTGAAGCCACGTCGTCAGTTACCGCGTCACCGCGGGGCGGAGCCATCTTGACACCGCAGGCAAAGAAAACGAACACCTGGGATCTCCATGATCTTCGCCGCTTGCTGGAAGAGAGCCTGATTCAAGGGAATACCCATGCGGCCCTAGCAGAAAAATATGGCGTTTCGCGCCAGTTCATCGGCAAGCAGCTCGCCACGGCGAAAGGCCTCTTCAACGCGCGCAAACCATCGCCATTTGACGCCCTTGGCTCGAGGAGCCGAAAAAAATAGGTTGCATTAGCAAGTTGCACAAAACAACTTGGAACCCGCATGGTTGCTGGGTTCTTTGGTTGCCGCAACCAGTTTGACTGGTTGCCATGCGTAGCTTTCGTTGTCGCAGTATCCGATCAACATTTAGGAACGACAATGAACGCCCAAGCAAAATACATCGCACTCGTCGAAGAGACGCGTAGCGCAATTAACACCAACGAAGCGGCTTTCCATCTCGGCCGTAGCCCACAGACCCTCCGCCAGTGGGCATGCTACGAAGACGGCCCGATCCGTCCAATCCGCATCCATGGTCGCCTCGCGTGGCCCGTCGCGCAGATCAAGCAACTGCTCAAGGGTGGCCGCGTATGATGGCACTGGACTATATGATCGGTCAGCGTGCGGGAGCGCCAGTCGTCCTGTGCGAAAAAAATCCACGTACCGCTGCTAAACACGCCGCTGCCTGCGGGAACGCGCACAAGGCATATCTGCGAACCGTGTACGGCTTCCAGCCCGAAGGCGACGAGTACGGGGTAGTCCTCTCTGCCAGCGCACACGGCAGCATTGTCGCTATTGAAATCCGCTTCTTCACGGGTGCGACGAAGACCTACAAGGGTATGTTCGAGCTGCCGCTCCATGTGTTCAAAATCGATGGAATCCCAGTTGCGTCGACTGCAGCAATCGAAAATTTCATTGGCCATGTGGTGTTCGTGACCGTCATTGGCCAATACCACTTCAACGGTATCAAACTGTCGAACGTGTTGGAAGTCGACCTCGACCACAACGTCGCCCACACGGAACCGAAGCGTGTGATGCAAGACGAAGCGGCGAAGTGAGGCGACATGTTGACTAACAATGAAACCTCTGCGGCGGTGTACGGCATGTCAAGCGCGCCGGATGAAGTAAAGGCCGCAGTTACGTGCGACGCAGCGCTCACTGTGCTCACCAATGCCAACGGCAACCTGACGAAAACGTTTTTCCTCGATGAAAACGGAATGGTTCGCAAACAGGCCGCCGCCAAGCTCGTCTACGGCAGCTACCAGGTTCGCGACGTAACCAATCTGGCAGAGCTGGACGCCATCCTCAACACGTTGGCGCCTACCCAGGCCGCGACGTACGGTCGCCCGATGCTTGACCAAGGCGACGTCGTTGCCCAAGGCGTGACGAATCCGGCAACGGGGGCAATCACGCGCACTCGTCAAAACTTCCAGTTCGGAGACAACGCTGGCATTCTCATGCTGGACTACGACCCGCCGAAAGGTGCGCCGGCGCTCTCGCCAAGGGAACTGATGCAAATCGTCCGCAATTGCTGCCCAGCCCTCTCGGGTGTGGAAATGCTCTGGCGCGCAAGTGCGTCGTCGGGCATCAATGGCTCGGGCGTCACCGGGCAACGTATCTACCTGATCGTTAGCAAGGCCAGCGAAATCCCACGTATTGGCAAGCTGATCTTCGAGCGCCTCTGGCTCGCCGGTTTCGGCTACTACGCAATCAGCAAATCGGGCCAGCTGTTGGAGCGCGGACCCGTTGACGCATCCGTGTGGAAGCCAGAAGGTCTCGACTTCGCAGCACAGCCGGTGCTCAACAATGACATCGTGCGTACCTGCTACGAGGGGGAGATCACGGGTGCTGGCATCCTGGATGTGGCTGAGGTACACGAGCTGACTGAGGCCGAAACCAACGAGCTGAAGGAAATCAAATCGGCGGCTCGCGCTGCGATGGCGCCTCAGGTACAGGCCGCAAAAGCGCAATACATCACGGAGGTCGCGCCAGTCATTGCGGAGCGACTGAAGAAGCTGAGCTTGGATACTGACCTGGCTGTCATCAGCCTCATGCTCGAACGTGCGACGATGCAACGCACCTTGATGGGTGACTTCCCGTTGATCACGGCCGACGGCAAGTCGGTCACCGTAGGCACCGTCATGGACAACCCGGAAAAGTGGCATGGTGCGCGATTTGCGGACCCGCTGGAACCCGAGGTCGACGGCCGTGTTGCGTGGCTCAATCTGCGCAGCGGTGGCAAACCTTACCTGTACTCGCATCTCCATCATGGAACCCACTACCGCCTGGACCGAGCACCGGCCTTGATCGAAGTGAATGTCGGCGAGTTGCCGCGCATGGTGGACTCGATGGCGCTGCTTTTGAAAAAATCCGGCCAGATGTACGAACGCGCAGGCGTCATGGTGTACGTCAGCGACGAAGGCAAGATCGTGCAAGCAATGGCAACCTGGATGAAGGTGTTCGTTCACCGCCTGTGTCGGTTTGAGCAGTTCAACGTCAAAAAGCAGGAGATGGTAGTTGTTGATTGCCCGCAAGGCGTCGTTAATGGCCTGCTGGCAAACGCAGCGCACACCCGCATGCCGCGTCTCACAGCTGTGCGCGATGTCCCGACCATGGACGCGAATGGCCGTCTGATCGCAACGCCCGGCTACGACGAACAATCCGGTCTGCTGCTCATGAGCGAGCAGTACGCTAACTGGCCGGCCATCCGCCAGGCGCCGTCGAAACGTGACTTGGACGTTGCGCTGCAGACCTTGTGGAAGCCGTTCGAGCAATTCCCCTATGTCTCGGCTGGGGACAAATCCGTCGCCTTGGCGGCCACGCTGACCGCTGCAGTTCGCTGCTGCTTGCGCACCGCGCCGGGCTTCGGGTTCAGCGCGACGGCACCAGGCACTGGCAAGACGTTGCTGGCCCAGTGCATCGGCGCACTGTACGACGGCATGACTCCTGCGGTAAGCGCACCAATCACGCATGAGGAAGAATGGGCCAAGAGCCTGTTCAGCTCCGCGCTCGCCGGTGCTGGCACCCTCCTGTTCGACAACGCCGAACATGCTATTGAATCGGCCAGCCTGTGCGCCGTGACCACGGCACCAGCAATTAAAGGCCGCGTTCTTGGGGAGTCGCGCGAAGCCGAGGCTGAACACCGCTTGTTGGTGCTGGCCACGGGCAACGGTCTGCAACTGGTGGGCGACTTGAATCGCCGCTTTCTGACCTGCCGCCTGGATGCGCAAGTCGAGTCGTCGAAGGTCGCGGGCCGTCAGTTTGACGTTGAGCCACTCGGCTATTGCCTGCAGCACCGCTTGCTAATGATCACGGCTGCGTTGACGCTGATTCAGGGCTACGTCAGCGCCGGCTTCCCGAAGGTGTGCGACGGACTGGCCTCGATGGACGACTGGAACAAGTTGGTCCGCTCCACCATTGTTTGGCTGTGCGAGCAAGGCGTCGCTCCAGGCTTCGTTGACCCAAAGGTCGCGTTGCTGCGTGACAGCGCCAACGACCCTGAGGCTGCTGCGTTGGCCGGCGTGCTCGAAATGGCGAAAACGATGTTCGGAGCCAATGGAAAGTTTACCGTCGCCGAACTGATCAAGCGCTCGCTCTCGACTGAAGGGTGGGCCGACTTGCTGAAGGAGATCGCCGGCGACCATGGTGGCATTGACGCACGTCGCCTCGGTAAGTGGATGCAGAAACGTGAAGGCCGCATCGTAAACGGCGCCAGTCTCAAGCGTAAGGGAATGAGCCGCACGAACTCAGTGCTGTGGGGGATCAGCGAAGCCTAAACAGTTAGGGGCGCAGGGAGTGCAGGGTGTTGCAGGGTTGTTTTGACCTGAAGTGAAATCAGGTTGAGTTGGATAAATTTACGCCCAGCGTGGCGGGTTGCGCAAGCGCTCCCTGCAACACCTGCAACCTCTGCAAAAAAATCGCGACTCGAATAAATTCCCTAGCGCCACAATAAAACTATAACAACTCACACAATTCTATCAACATGAAAACTATCAAATCTCCCGTCCACAATATGGCGCTCTTGCAGGAGCCACGTCACCTCTGGCCGCTCAAGGCGGACTACCTGGACTTGCCGCGTGAAAAAGCGGTGGCGATTGTCGAGAAGTTCGTCTCCCACTTCGGTTTCGGCTACTTGCGCGAGCGCGGCGCATTCCGCTTCATGTCTCCTATCCTTGTTAATCGACTCGATGTGTTTGACCTATATGAAGCGCTTAAGGCGGTGTTTGCGACCGTCAACAAGCTCAATTGGAGCGATGCCGAGGCGATGGATTTCAAGGCGAGTCTGGAGGATGTGTTCGGGCCGTTGACCGGACATATCGCCATCCGCATGCAGGGCCGTTGCTTCGTGATCGCGGCCGAAAAACCAAAGCATTAACACGCACAGACTGCAGTACACGCGAACCCGGCATGTATTTGCCAGGTTCGCTTTTCTTTTAGGTACCGTCGATGAAAAAAGCCAAAGCAGCCCGAGTTCCGATCCTCGAGAATGCATTCGAGGTGAACCTGCCCAAGCTAATGAAGGCCGCGACGGCCACAGGGTCGTCTAGGCTCGTCCTTGACGATGGCGATCTGAGGACCGTCGCTGTACTTGCTGAGAGCCGCCTGGCGGTCTTCCTGGCCGGCCGGCAGTGGGTGGTAGACATCGTGCCCGTTCAGTGCCTCAAAGGCCATGTACGGCCCCTCCTAAAGTGCCCTCGCGCGCACGAGGGGAATTTCCAGTCCCTTTACTTTCGTGTCGGCGAGCTGGCCTGCCGCCTGTGCCATCGGCTGCGGTATCGATCGAACGTTGCTTCGTCAGCGACCGACCGAGCACGGATCGCGCGATCGAAGCTGCTGCGCGAGATGGGCGCAAAACCCGATGAAGCCCTGCCGGAACGCCAGCCATACAAATGGCGCAAGCGCCATCTGCGCAAGGCAACGCAGGTAGCTCACCTTACAACTGTGCACTTCGACGATCTTCGTGCTTGGCTCGACCGTCACGCGTAACCTCTTCGCTACTCAAGCAGCGCTGAGGCCGCCAGTCTCCTGCTGGCGCTGCAACGATTCAAGGCGATGCCTGAAAACGTTCACCATGGCGTTCGTATTTTGGGCGAGATAGGCAATCACGCGCGCGCGGTCGGCTGGCGCATCAAGATTTTGGTAGCGCACTGGCGGCGTTTCAATCCAGATCTTGCCGCTCGCCTCGACGCGCCATGACAGACCCGGCAGCTCGGCGTCGATCTGGTCCCGCTGCAGGAGGAGTTGATCGTACCAATCAGCTGCAGACACAAAGTTTCTACCGAAGGTTAGAAAAACTCCGGCCCCGCCGGACGCTCGTGCGATATACGGACTGATCCATACGGTATTACCTCCGGGCGGCATGTAGAACGCAGTGCCAGTAGTACGGGCTGGCTTCGATGGTGGCGGTTGCTTGATGTCGTCGAGCCGCAGGGTTTTCAAAAAGTCAGTCCAGAACAATTCGCACCATTGTGCTTCAGCTGCAGCACGTGCTTTCTGGGTGGCGTCCTGCGGCTGGGCGGTGATTTCAGCTTCCACATCAGCGCGTATGGCGATTCGTTCGGCCCCGACGACAACGTGCCTCACCAGCAGTTCGGTTTTCGCCAAGATCCGTGGTTGCAGGAGGATAGCCCCTCCAGGGCAGAGGTAAGTCGCCACCTCGACCAGCGCGAGGCCGAAGCGCAGATGGGCGAAGCGATCAATGAAGCCTACCAGCGCCTCAGCCCGAGAACGAATCCCGTCCCCGGCGATGATCAGGAGGAAGTCGCCACTGTGTAAGCTGCGGTTGATGCCGTCGACAAACGCAGCTTCGTCCAGGTCGGGATGGGCTGCTCGCACAGTCTCAAGAAGGTAACCAGGGCCACGTCCACTTGCTGCCGCTGCTTCGCGGCTTAGGTCCTCGTAGGTCCAGTCCGCCAGCTCCTTCGCGTAGTCAAGAATCTGTGCCACGACTGTGCGCCTTGCCTCAGCATTGCGCCACAGTTTAGTCTCGACTAGCACGATCTGACCAGTGTAGGTCACGTACAGGATGTCGGCAGGGCCTGCATTAGTGTTCAGCTCGGTGCACACTGGAATCAGGTCGCGGGCGTGCGGGTCAATCTCCCGAATCGGCAGTGCGCTTGGATGGCTAAATAGCAGCTCCTGCAACCATTGTTCGCTGTATTGGCCGCTGCCCCCGGCTAGAGAAATACGTTGCAGCGTTTGGCCAACGCCGCTCGGGTCGATCAATATCGGAGATGTGAATGCGTTCATGAATATAGGAGCCGCGAGAGTTGCCAGAGCCGCCCATTCCCCTATTTTGCTCCCGTTGGACTTCACTGGTGTGTAGGCCGCAGATCGAAAAGGCGAACGTAGCGAATGTTTGCGGCATTGTTTTCAACAACCGTGTTGGTTGGTAAAGGATAGGCTCGCCCAAGTGAATAGGCTGCCCAACCCATGTCGACGGACAGATCAGCATTAAAGACCTATCTGTCTCACAGGCTGCTATCACGCTCCCTTTTCAGGATTCGATGGTCTGCGACGCGACACGATATAGCTGAATAAACCCAAACCAAGCAAAACAGTTGTTGCTGGCTCTGGCACCTCGGACGACGAAGCATAAATGTTATCGACGGCTAAGCCATTAAAGGCGCCATCCCACAATACTGAGCCGCTGCTTGTGAAGATAGCCGATGTTAATTTTTCAAAAGACTGATTAAATGAATGCGAACTAAATGCAAGCGAACCAGATTGAACCGATTTGTCAATTAGAAAGGATTGAGTCACCTCGGACCCGTTATAAGTGTATCCTCTTACATCAATCTGATTTGAAATGTATTCCGGCATGCCCCATTCGTTAAAATTAAAAGCGCCTGCCCCGTCAAAACCAAACAAGCTAAAAGTACCGCCGCCGACCCTAGTCATAGCTAATGAGTTAGTTCCGTGTGGCAGAAGTGCTAATTTTGTCCCATTGACGGGACAAGAAGGGGAGCAGATCTGTCCATTGGTGATATAGGCCGTTATATCCGTACTAAAGCGAAATTGGAAGTTTCCAGAGATGAGAACATCATCGCGAGACGAAAATTCTTTATATAATCCATTCGACAGAGGAACGTCTTGAAAGGTAATTATTTCGGCGGCGGCATGAGCTGAAAATACGCCTAGCAGTACCAAAAAACCACTACGAAGCCGGTTTATGTTTTTCATTGGTTTAGTCATTGCGTGAAAATATTTTCTATAAGCAATATTTGTGCCATTAGAAAATGTTTATTAAAATCAACAGCTTGTGCTCATCTAAGTGTTTTCCCTAGGGCGACGTGTAAATTTTGCCGACAGTCTGTCGGGCAATTTTCCTCTTCTGGCAACCTTGAAATGTTCTTTGTACGTGGTGGAAACCGACCGTTTTCCAACACCCATCAGTAGCCCAATTTGACCTGTTAATAAAATAGGTTTTCTCTTTTTCAACATGTTGATATATATTCATACCGTTTACCAACATGCGAAGGAGCAAATGATGGCCGTGTTCGGTTATGGACGGGTGTCGACAATGGGACAGACTGCAGAAAACCAACGCTTGGAGATCGAGCGGGCCGGGTATCAAGTGGATTACTGGTACGCCGACACAATCAGTGGCAAGGCGCATGCCGCTCAGCGGAGCCAGTTCGGTGAAATGTTAGGGAAGCTGCGGAAGAAAGACACGCTGGTTGTGGCCAAGCTGGATCGGCTCGGCCGGGATGCGGTGGACGTGCTTGCTACAATCAAGTCCCTGGCGCTACTTGAGGTCGAGGTCGTCGTTCTGCAGCTTGGCAAGGTGGATCTGACATCCACGGCCGGCAAGCTGTTGGTGACAATGCTGGCCGCTGTGGCAGAGATGGAGCGTGACTTAATCGTTGAGCGCACCCAAGCAGGACTTGCTCGCGCGAAGGCAGACGGTAAGACGCTTGGCCGACCCACTAAAACGACGCCAGCGCAACGGCAGGCGATCGTCCAAGGGTATGCGGCCAAGCAGAGCGTTAGCGCCTTGGCGAGGCTATACGCCGTTTCCAGGTCCACAGTCTTGGCGATCGTGAAAGCACCTGCTTGACGATCTTCTGACCGCCGGCCAGTAGGTGATCTCCAGTGCCTAGCTATCAGTCGACATCTCCCTTCGCGGCCTGCGAAGGGGCGTTGCTTGTTGCCGTGGAATAACTTTCATGACTGAATCTCCGACCTCGGCCCATTGCTACTGCAAGCGCGCTTTTTACTGCTGATCAGGCGGTACTAAGGGAATCAAGTCAAGCGCCTCTTGAAATCGACCTAGCTGACGACACAGTTCCACTCGTTCTAAAACCTGTGCAGTCGATGGCAATAGGCCGAGCAAACGTTCCATGTTGGCTCGTGCAGCGTATTCCTCCAAGGCCGGACCACCGCTTTCCCTACGAAGGTGGTTATTGGAGGCCCACCATAACTTCCTGCGCAAGTATTTTTCTCGATCAGGCAGCAAAGGAACGAGCTGCGCCAGAGCATCGACGTAGTCCTGGGCGGTGTTGAGGCTGTCGAGACATTCGGCCTCTCGCATCTCGCGCGGCAACGAAGCCCATTCCCGCTCCATCCGAAGCCTGGCCGCTCCGATCCCCCGTCATTAGGTGCCATAGTCTTGACAACCGGCTTATCGCGTAAGGCTCCAGGCGCTCCTCCATCAACCTAATATCGCTATCAACCCAAACGACGGTAAGACACGTCGGGCACCGCCCAGCCCGGCCACCAAGTCCGGCCCACCACTGTTCATTCTTACCATCAGACCAGTGCGGCACGTCACCATAGTAGTGCAGAGAGGTGAGAACCGAGAGAGTAAAGAATCCAGCGCATGCGGGACAGCGGTATAGTGAAGGTGGGGATAGCCTAGTCATGAAGATATGGTAGCGTTTCCGGGCGCGCTTGACTCGCTTTCATGCGAGGTCCCCCCGGGGGGAGGCCGAAGTCACCCCTGGGCTTCCGTGTCTTCATAGGTGCGGCCCTCAAAAATTTTCAGCGTATAGAAACTTCAAAAATTTTTTTGCGCGGCTCGTAGGTGGGTACTCTGCGAGGTACTCGGCGTGCCCCTGCTGGCTTGCCGAAAACGACCGCCGCAGACAACGTCATCCGGGCCGGGCGAACACGCTGGCGAGCGGCGCGGGCATGGCGAATAAATACCTGGCCCCGGTGCGCAGAGTTTACACTGTCGGCAGCCGCGTCAAATGGGTCCAAGAAAAAGTGGAGCGGCGCGCGAGCCTTAGTGCCTGATACCGCGGGTGGCCGCCTCGACGCAGCTCGTCCCAACTAGGAGGATGGTTATTCGCAAGCAAGAGCACGCTTTGCCATTGGCACCAGAGTTTGGGCAATCCATTCAGACAGTGGACCGCTTTTGTATGGCACACGCCAATGGGCGGCGTCGTTTGCGAACACTGCCACGTCGCTGAATGAACTGAGGAAGCCGCCGCCAGACTTATCGAAGCGCAGCGACATGTTTAGTAGCTCACGCAGCGGCTTGGTCAGTTCAATCCATTCGCCAGGCGAGTATGGTGCGGCTTGCCCGCCCGCCCTATCGAGGCGCTGCAGGGCCGCTGTCGTAGCCTCACACAGGGCGCGTTTTCGTGCGACGTCCTTCTGTTCAGCCTGGCGGGCGAGATCGGCCGCTAATTGTTCTTTCTTTTTCTTCATTTCCTCAGCGTTGCGCTCGCCGATTTTCATCCGTATTTTGTATTTCTGGTCGATTCGGTTGATGACGTTTTCCGGTTCGATGCCCGTCCCAAAAAGATTGACGGCCCGGTTTAATTCTTTCAGGGCATCCTTCTCCCTGTGCTGCACGAGTAGTTCGGCAAACCGCAGGATCTCGGCATTTTTGCCGAAATAGGATTGGAAGAATTGATCTCTGAGAACGTCCGCCAAGGCGAGCCTGTCTTTGAACGCTTTCGTCTCTAACAAAGCGGCGACATAGCCTCCCGCCAGCTGCCTGGAGACCGCCTGCAACGCGGCGACGATCTCCCAAATGTCGGGATAATAGTCAGCAACCGTTTCCAGGTCGGGGAAAACGTCGAGCAGGACAGCTTTAAATGGAGTCGAGTCCGTTGCGCCTGACGATTCGTCAAGAGAGTTCGTCCCCTCTGCGAGGCGCTTGTCGTATTCACGACGCTGCTCTGGGTCAGACAAGACGGACCAAGCTTCGTTGAATTCCATGAGCAACACTTCGCCATACTGCTTGTCACCCTCGTACTTGTCCGGGTGATATATCTGGCACAGCGCCCGGTAAGCGGCGCGGATAACCACTTGCGCCGCGGTCGGCATTACTCCCAGAACAAAGTAATAATTTTTCAACTTGCATCCTTCGATTTTTTTCGTCGTCAGCCAGTAGAGCGATCAAAGCCCAGCGTTATCCGCCTCTCCTCATCGATGCATGGCTCCAGCGCCGACAGATCGGGAGGCCGTGACTATATTCAGACAGGCCGGAGGTCTAGCGAGCAGCATGTCATCCCGTGTGCCAAGCATTATCAGCACTGACAATGCCAGCATGGAGCACTTCCGGAAACTGGCGGACTGATGGCAACGATCCACGGGCCCTTTTTGCTGCCACGCGTGCGAAGTGGTCGTTCCGTCGGTCTGCCTTAATGAGTACGCGGGTCACCGCCGGCATAGCGCCGCGTTACAAAATCCCACATCTGACTGACTTTTGAGTTCCACAGGGCGTCCGGATAGGGTTCTTGCGGCAATTCGTTTAGCCGCTGGCGAATTTCCGACCACACCGCACCTCGCATTTCCTGGCCGCGCAACCAGTCCACGTTGTCCACTAGCTCGTGGAGCTTCCCTAACAGTGCCCGCGCTACGCGTTTTACGTCCGTCTCCTCGGCCGTTGTCAGCGTCGGCTCTGGTGTGGTAAGCAGGTCGAAGATCGCCAGTTCCTCTTCCGTTAGCCCTTCGCGGGAAGCGCGCTCCTCCTCCTCAGAGAGACCGGCGACGAACTCCTTCAGCGCTTCGAAGAATTTTTTCGCGTCGATAGATCCGGCGTTGTATTCGGCAACAAGCTTTTCTAGCTTGCCGACCAAATCGATACGCGTGGGATTAGCCTCAGCCATCTTCTTTGCCTTGCCCTCAGCGTGTTCCCGGGCGCGTTCGGCAGCAACCTTGGGACTTGTCTCGAACAGCTCAGCCAGCTTGTCGAAGTCGATGCCCGAGAGATCGACGCGCCCGTCAGCGCCTGCACCTTCAACGATAGGCGTCAGGATCGCGACGCCTTCCAATTTCTCGTCCAAGAGTTCGGCTATTTTCGCTTGGATAGCCGATATGTCTGTCGGCCCCAGCTTAGCCCTCACCGCATCCGCCAGCATATGGAACACAGCCACCGGTTTGAGGTAGGGTGCAGCCCGCTCATCGGGCAACAAAGCCTTGTATGCCTTGGTCACCATTCCGGCAAGTTGGCCAAACTCTCTTCGCCGCTCATCCGGCGCGATTAGCACGTCTACGGCCTTGGCGATAAGGCCCAATCGCTTGAGCGCATCGGCCGCCATGATTGAATCGGTGTTGACCCCTAGCGGCTGCGTGAAGCTATGCGCCCGCCTCAGTGCCTCCTCCAACGCTGCCACCAAGGCTTGCTTATCCTTAATTGGCGTTTCGTCTTTGTTCGCGCCGCCTGCGCTTCCCGCGTAAATCGCAAGCGCCTTTTGCAGATTGTTGAACACGCCTACGTAATCGACGATGACACCGCTGGTCTTGCCCGGCGCGTTGCGGTTGGCGCGCGCGATGGTTTGCATCAGCGTGTGGTTCTTCATCGGCTTATCAAGATAGACGGTACCGATGCTGGGCACGTCGAAGCCAGTGATCCACATCGCGCAGACGAAGACGAGCCGCAGCGGGTCATTCTTATCCTTGAACTTCTCCTCCAGGTTTTCTTTCTGCATCCGCTCGCGGTGAGGGAGGATATCGAGACCCTTTTTCTTGAGGTCGCCGATCTCGTTCTGGCTCTGGCTGACAACCACCCCCATATCAAGCTCACGCAACCATAAGAGTCGCTCGGCAATAGCCGCGCCTTCCGCCTCATGCGCAATCTTGAGCGCCTTCTCGTCGTCCGCGATCAGCCGGGCGACCGACGCCTTGACGCGGTCATGCATGGAAACCGCTGTCGCCTTGTCGATGGCAACAAACATTGCCTTGCCCCGATATCCACGCATGGCAAAGTGCAGCGCTACGTCATCGGCCACCTTATCAAGCCGGTCGGGGTTGGTAACAAGTGTATATTGCCGGCCGAACTCCCGTTGGAGCTTGGTCTCCTGCTCCTCGGTCAACTCCACCTCATCGAGCAGTTCGTCGAGTTCTTCTTTCAGCTCGTCAGCGTTGAGCTGAAGCTCCGGTTTGCGCGATTCATAGTAGAGCGGTACCGTTGCACCATCACGGACGGACTGAGCGAAATCGTAGACCGAGACATAATCGCCGAATACCTCACGCGTGCGGCTTTCCTCGCCCTGAATCAGCGGCGTACCAGTAAAGCCAATGAACGCGGCGTTGGGCAGCGCTGCACGCATATTGGCGGCGAGTTGGTCATACTGGCTGCGGTGCGCCTCATCCGTAATAACGATAATGTCTGAACGTTCGGAGAGCGCCGGCATCAGCTCCCGATCAGCGGTCGAGAATTTCTGAATCAACGTGAAGACGTAGCGCTCATTGCCTGCCAGTAATTGGCGCAGGTGCACCCGGCTGTTCGCTTGCACCTGCTGCGTATCTTTGGTGAGCGCTCCGACTGAGGCAAATTGCTTGGAGATCTGGTCGTCCAGCTCGGTGCGGTCGGTTACGATCACGAACGTGTAATTACCCCCCAGGCGCCGTAACACCTTTTCGGCAAACATCACCATGGAGAGAGACTTACCCGATCCCTGCGTGTGCCAAAATACGCCTAAGCGGCCTTTGTTCTGGTCGACATGCTTTACCGCCGCCATCGCGCGGTTTACGCCCAACACCTGATGGTATTTGCCTACCACCTTGCGCAACCCGCCTTTGGCTTCATCAAATAGCAGGAAGTTTTCGAGCAGGTCGAGAAAGCGCCTCGGCTCGCAGGTGGCTCGCAGCATCGTCTCAAGACTCGGGTCTTCCGGGCCGTCCTCATCAAGGCGTTTCCATGGCGCGAAGAAGTCGAAATCGGTATGTGAGCCGCCCATCAACGATTCATGGCCGTTCGAGAGGATCACGAAACCGTTAAAGGGAAATAATTGCGGGATAGTGTCGCGATAGTCGCGAAGGTTTTCGTCATAAGCGTTGAACACCGGCTTAGAGATGGCCTTCCACTCAGCCAGCAGCAGCGGCAAGCCATTAACGAATCCGATGGTGTCCGGGCGGCGCTTGTGCAGTAGGCCCGCGATCCAGACTTGGCTTGCGATGAGGAAATCATTCGCCGCCACATCGCACCAGTCGATCACACGGATGGTGACGGTTTCGCTTTTGCCGTCCTCCAGATGCTTGACCTCGATAGGAACGCCAGCGCGCAATAGGTGGTACAGCTCGCGATTGGCGGCAATGGGCGACAGCGCGGAGCGATCCTGTGTCAATACTTCCTCGGCCTGCTTGAGAGCCTCCGCAGGCAGGCCGGGGTTGAGCTTGGCTAGCGCCGCACGCAGCCGCGTGGGAAGCCAGGCCTGATGAAAGCCGGTGCGACCAGTAGGATTACCCGGCCCCGGCTTTTCCTCCATCAAGTTGAAATGCTGCCAGCCCAACTGCTGCAGTAGTGCGAGCGCCGGCTGCTCTACAGCGCCGTCTTCAGAAAACTCATTGGAGAGCGGAGGCAGTGCCATCTTAAGCTGCCTCCAGTTCCCGCTCGGCTTGGCTGACAGAAAGCTTGCCGGAAACTAGGCGCGGGAGAAGTAGGTCGCGAGCAGCAGCGAGCCTCGCACTTGCGCTAACCAAGTTGGTGACTTTTTCTTGAATCGGTCCGATGATCGCGTCAAATTTCCGCTGCATTAAGATGGGCGGGGTGAGTACAGGCACATCCTTCATCACGCCTACGTTTAAATTAGGCATTGTGGCCCCTGTCGCTCGCGCTTTAATTGCCCCCTCCGTTTCTGGCGCTCCAAGTGCCATGAACAGGTAATGTGGCAAAGCTTTGTTCTTGTCTGGACGGAGCCGCAAACAGCCCGTACCGCAAAAAAATCCGGCTTCCGCCTTGGAAATAAGCGCGCGCCGCCCGATGTCGCCGCGCCGACCATACACCACATCTCCTTCAACCATAAGATGACGTCCAAGGCTATTTGCAATTGCTGGAGGGATGCGGGCGATCCCATCAGTTTCAACCCGTAGATCAATGATATTCTTGGGCATCACAACAGGCACACCTTCATCCGCATAATCCTCTTGATGGAGTTGGCTTCCAAAGGGGCCCGTTTGGATACCAGACTTACCGGCGCATAGTTCACCCAACGTTGCAATCACCCACCCCGCAGGTAGGCGGCCTTTAGGCGTGTCTTCGATAACCGCGTCCTCATAGCCGGGGAAGCGGAGGTAGGTAAACCATTCGGTAAACAGCGCCTGCGCCATCTGTTTTAGCACCGCGATCCGTCGCTGGTTAACTTCGATTAGATCGTCATACGCTCCCAAAATCCCTGCTATTCGACGCTGCGTTTCAATGGGAGGTAGGCCGACGGCGAAATCGCAAATGCGTCCCGGCGATGTGTGTCTGACTGTCGACCCTGTCGCGGTGGACCTGAGGTATTCACGGTATTCATGCGTGTTGCAGAGATAGTAAAGAAACCGTAGGTCGAGGCGATCAGCTTTCAAATCAACGATCTTGCCAAGACGTTGATTATGAAGGCATGCGATATCGGATGAAACGAATGCCGGTGCACCTAGGATTGCTGCCTCCTGGGTGAGGTCAGTCATTACGACGAGCAATTCACCGGCGTTGAGCTTAAAAGCCTCTGGGAACTGACCAACATAGGAGCGGTCTTTCCCCGGCCGCAGCTTAAGTCCGCCTCTTGCTTCAAAATTTCCTGGTGTTAGGACGACAGGACCGTGCTCATCGGAGAAGTGCTCGCTTTTAAACGCAAAGCCATGTTTGATTTGGAACAGGTCGCCAAAGCGCACCGTCGACCATTCACTCACGTCAGCACCTCCGCGACATTTACCGCGATCACCTCCTGCAAGCGCGCCGCCTCCGCGTTCAACCCTTCCAATTCCTCTTGTAAAGTCTCGAGCCGCTCGCGGAAATCCTCGTCGTCAGGCTGCTCGCCCGGCGCAACGCCCACGTAACGCCCTGGGCTCAGGCTCCAACCCTGCGCGGCAATCTCGGCGCGGGAGGCGACTTTGCACAGACCGGGAATGTCTTTGTAGCCTTCATCGCCGAAATGCGCGACCATTGCCGTGCTGCTGCCCGCCGCCAGTTCCACAGCTTCGCCGCGCCACAGGCGAACAATATTGCCCAGGAACTCTATCTGGTCTGAGGTGAAATCACGATGCGCGCGGGCAATCTGCCGAAAAATATGGCGCGCATCGATAAACAGCACTTGATCCTCGCGAGCACTTTCCCTCTTGCCCTTGTCGAGGAACCACAACGTAACTGGTAACGTAACGGTGAAGAACATGTTGGGCGAAGTGGAGACGATCACATCGACTGCCCCGCTCTCAATCAACTTGCGCCGCATCTCCCGCTCGGAGCCGCTCGCGTCCGAGGCAGAATTGGCCATGACAAAGCCGGCGCGACCTTGATCGTTAAGCGCAGCATTGAATAGACCGATCCACAGGTAGTTAGCGTTGTTGACACTGGGCATACCAAGTGAAAAGCGCGCGTCCACATCCCCGGCCTCGTTTAGCAAGCGGGCGATATCCACCTCTTTCTGGTTAAACGGCGGGTTGGCCATCACGAAATCGAACTTGCCAACCATCCGGTGCGGGTCTTCGTAATAGCTACTGGCGACGCGGATATCACCGGAAAGCCCGTGAACTGCGAGGTTGAGCCGGCACAGCTTTTGCGTATCGGCCATCTTTTCAACGCCGTACACACTGATGGCACGCGCCGGATTCTCATTGTGTCGCTTCACGAATTCGGCAGAATGGACGAACATGCCGCCGGAGCCGCAGGCTGGATCGAGGATGCGGCCATGGAATGGCTCAATGACCTCGACGATCAGCTTCACTATGCTGGAAGGTGTGAAATACTCCCCACCCTTCTGCATGAACGCGGAGGCGAACTCGCCCATGAAATATTCAAAGATTAGGCCATAGGCGTCGCCTGAAATCGAGAGCGGTTGCAGCAGCCGCAGCAGTTCGCGCAGCACCGAATTAGGCAGAGAGCCGTAGCCCTGCGGCAGCACACCGGCGAGATCGGAATTGTGCTCGGCAATAGCCTTCATCGCCTCGTTTAGCGCCTCGGCCAAGTTCTCTGTTTCCGGCAGAGCGAGCAGATAGGAGAAGCGTGCATGTGGCGGCAGGAAGATTGCGCCCTTTGCGTGGTAATCAGGTGGTGTAGGGTTACCGAGCCGCCCGCCGCGGGGAAGCTCGGCATCGACGACATCAAACCTTGCCTCCATCTGCCGCAGAGCAATCAGCGCCAATACCGGCTGGGCATACTGATCCGGCCTTAGTTCGGTATTGGTCCAGAGTTGATTCGCCGTGGCAAACAGGCGTCGAGAAAGGTCTTGAAGATCGACTGCCAATGTTCCTCCTAAATGGTCATGCGCCGTCTGATGAGCAAATTTCGACCGCCGCGCTCGGCGATTATATCAATGCCTGGATGTAATATGGCCTCTACCGGCCACGTTGCGGTTTCTTTCGTACACTGGATGGCCAACAGGTGGGAGGTCAGGCATCGGTAGCTACTCTGGCCGCGTCTGGACAGCTTCTACTGGATTCGAAAGATACTCGGCAAGTTCGACTGCGCCAAGAAGAACAAGTCGTGACGTTATTCTTGGAATGGAGTCCGTTCCGAGCCTGCAGCATAGGTGCCTTCACAACCGATAGTGCTTCTCGATGAGCTGGCTGCACAGCAATTCGCCCCCCTCCCGCAGGATGCGCAAGCGGGACATTTTAGGAACGTTATCGCAGATCCACGCCATCTTCGCGTGCAGGCTGGCGTCGGGCTTGAACAGAATCGCGGTCGGCGCGGACGTGAACAGCTCCCAAGGCTTCTTGGCCTCTGCGGCCTGCTGAGCGGGCGCAAAAGACGTTTTCTCCGGTTCAGGCGAGGGCTCAGCTCCCTCGCCCAACCGTGGGGCTTCTAGGGGCTGGAATGGGGTTTCTAAGTCAGGGATCGGCAGCTCGTCCGCACGAAGCGGAGGCGAACGTTCTTCGACTTGCAGCGTGTGCAAATGATACTCAGCCAGCGCAACGTAAGCCGAATAATGACTTCGCTTCACATCATTTTTGTCAAAGACCTCTTTCATGGCTTGCAGCGACCTGATGATTTCCGCCAGCGCTTGGCAAGGCGTCTCGTACGTTGGGTTTGGGCGCCGGCCGTCCTTGTGCCACTCTCGATTGAACCAGTTCTGATCCTCTGACAAGACCAAACGACAGGTCTCTTCGTCATCAAGGCACTCCTCCCAGACGATCGCCCAAGCGCCCGAATCCAACTCGAAAAGCCACAGCGGGCCGTATGCACCCTGTTTGCGATGCAGAAGAGTTTCAAAGTATGTACGCACGGCGTGTCCTTTCGTCCGTCGAAAAACGAGAAAGCGGCCATTCTACGTTTTTCGTAGAGAATATTCCAAGGCGATCTACGATTATCGGAGGATGCATGGCAGCCGCACCTCCTCTAGCAGCTCAACCGTTGGACGACGACTTCGTCTAGCACGGGAACGTGCGGGCTTGCCGCAGGACCGCCTTGGTGTTTTGGCTGGCTTGGAAGAATCATCGAGTAGTGCCCGCATCAGCCGCTACGAGAGCGGCGTGCATGAGCCGCCCCTGAGCTTCACGGAGTCATTGGCCAAGGTATTGGGTGTACCTGCGGCGTATTTCTTTTGCAGCGATGACAGGCTGGCGGAAATCATCCTCGCCTATGCAGATATGTCGGAAGCCCATCGGCAGGCGCTTCACACGAAAGCAGTCGAGTTGGCCGAACATTAAGTCCTGCTCGTATGATGCAGTCGCACCTCGATACCACGCCCCCTCTTCAGCTTCGGCCTCGGCCGATTTTCGCCAGCAGGAATAAAACTCACCATGTCGGGGGACTCAACATCCGCACTTGCCTGTCGCCGCTGAGCGCCAGCCGTTCGATCTTCGCCGCCCTTACCTCGCTGTGGCCGTCTGGCGGCACGGCTTTGAGAATGGCTATAGCTTCGTCAAAACGACCCAGCAGGCGCAGCAGCTCCCCTTGCTGAATCATGTTCCTTGGATGTGTCTCGCCATCCTGCAGCATACCTAGGATCGCTTCCATGTTGTTGCGCTCTGCTGCCGCTGGCCAAACGGGTACGTCGGGATAAGGCGAGCCGTCGACACGCACGCGGTAGCGGTCGTTTAGATCCCACCAGATACGCTTTCTCAGCCACAGGATTCGGCTGCTGCTGACTCCCTTCGATCGCGACAGCACGTGGACCACGTCGTCGAAATTGACGCTGCCGATATACTGCGCACGCCCCCACGACTTCATCGTCCCTGCCCAGTCCTCGTGCTCCTGAAGTCTTCCTTCCGGGTCACCAAACCAACGTAACCACGCTCGCGTCATTCGACCGATGGGCATTGGTGGCTCCGGCATGATGCCGACAGCCTCGACATCATCCAGCCAGAACAGCGCCGCACAGGCGCCACAGCGGACAAGCGGTTCCTGTTGCCACCCCATGGTCGGCACCCCATCGGACCAATCCCGCGCGCCGAAAAAGTTGGCGCTGCGCAGGCGTTGTCGCAAATAGAAAGCGTCGCACCCTGGGCAAACGTGGACGGAAGGAGATGTGTAACTAGTCATGGCGGCTATGATAACGCCGCAATGTCAGGTCAGATACAGGCCGCGAAGTTCCTGCTCAGCAAACAACGGTATATAGCCGGCCGGGTTACACAGCGGTTACACGAAGAAGAAATGGCTAAATCAAAGAAAAAAGGGTTACACGCAAAAGCATGTAACCCCTTGATCTGACTAACTTATTCTTGGTGCCGCTGACCGGAATCGAACTGGTGACCTTCGCATTACGAATGCGCTGCTCTACCGACTGAGCTACAGCGGCTCTACGCGGGCAAACCCGACGAAGAGCCGTATTCTAGCAAACAACACGTCAAACTTGCTAGTCCGACTCTGCAATTTCTCGCCGGATTTGCCAATAATTCACTTACTCGGCGTGGTAGCGGGTCACCAGCTCGACTTCTTCCTTCGAACCCAGGAAGACCGGAACGCGCTGGTGCAGCTTGTGCGGCTGAATGTCCATGATGCGCCCGCTGCCGTCCGTGGCGGCGCCGCCGGCCTGCTCGACGATCATCGCCATCGGGTTGGCTTCGTACATCAGGCGCAGCTTGCCCGGCTGGGACGGATCGCGCATGTCGGCCGGATACATGAAGACGCCGCCGCGGTTCAGGATGCGGTGCACGTCGGCCACCATCGAAGCGATCCAGCGCATGTTGAAATCCTTGCCGCGTGGACCGGTTTTACCCGCCAGCATTTCGTCGATGTAGCGCTGGACCGGCGGCTGCCAGTGGCGCTTGTTCGACATGTTGATGGCGAACTCTTTGGTCGCCGCGGGGATCTGGATGTTGCTCTGGGTGAGCACCCAGGAGCCTTGTTCGCGGTCGAGCGTGAAGCAGTGCACGCCCTGCCCCGTGGTCAACACCAGCATCGTTTGCGGACCGTAGACCGCGTAGCCGGCGGCAACCTGTGCCGAGCCGGGCTGCAGGAAGGCTTCTTCGGTCGGTTCGCCCATGCCTTCCGGGGCTTTCAGCACCGAGAAGATGGTGCCGATCGAGACGTTGACGTCGATGTTCGACGAGCCGTCGAGCGGATCGAAGAGGAGCATGTACTCGCCCTTCGGGTAGCGGTTCGGGATCGGGTGGATGCTTTCCATCTCTTCCGATGCCATCGCCGCGAGGTGGCCGCCCCACTCGTTGGCCTCGAGCAGGATCTCGTTCGAGATCACGTCGAGTTTTTTCTGCACTTCGCCCTGGATGTTCTCGGTGTCGGCGCTGCCGAGGATGTCGCCCAGCGCGCCCTTGCTGACTTCATAGCTGATGCGCTTGCAGGCGCGGGCCACGACCTCGATCAGGAGGCGCAGCTCGGCCGGGATGGAATTGTGGAGGCGTTGCTGCTCCACCAGGTGTTGCGTGAGACTGACGCGTTTCATGAACTTCCTTTGCTTGGATTGAATCGTTTTAGTTGGCGAGCGCTTTGCCGACGACTTCGCGCACGTCATTGGAAAGACGCTGCTGTCCGGCGACCTGCTGCAGCGCCTTCTTCATGTGTTCCTGCAACTCCGGCGTGTAGCGGCGCCAGCGGTCCATGGCGCGTGCCAGGCGGCTCGCCACTTGCGGGTTCAGGGCGTCGAGCGTGATCACCTGCTCGGCCCAGAAGGCGTAGCCGCTGCCGTCCGGTGCGTGGAACTGGACCGGGTTGCCGGCGCAGAAGCTGGAAATCAGGCTGCGCGCGCGGTTCGGGTTGCGCAGGTTGAAGGCCGGGTGGCGCATCAGGCTGCGGACAGCGCCCACGTCGGTGGTCGCCGCCGACGCTTGCAGCATGAACCATTTGTCGATGACGAGTGCTTCGTCCTCGAATTCGTCGTAGAAACGCTGCAAGGCCGCTTCCGCGCCTGGTGCCCGTGCATGGATCAGCGCGCTCAGGGCGGCGACGCGGTCGGTCATGTTGCCGGCCTCGTCGAATTGCTGCTGGGCCAGTTGCAGACCCTCCTCGTCCTGGGCCGCGGTCAAATACGCCAGGCACAGGTTTTTCAGGGCGCGTTTGCCGGCGGACAGGGCATCCGGGCTGTATTCGCCCGGCGTCTGGTTGGCCTGGTATTGCGCCAGCAACTCCGTGCGCAGGCGGGCGCCGATATTCGCGCGCATGAACTGGCGCGCCAGGTGGATCGACATCGGATTGACGACCTCGATCTGCTCGGCCACCATGCCTTCCGACGGCAGCAGCAAGGCCTGTTCGCGGAAGGCGGGATCGAGCGCCTCGTCGCTCAGCATCTTGCCCAGCGCCAGCAGGAAGGTGTCGTCCAGCATCAGGGGCGCGCCGACGCCGGCTTCGCCCGTCAGTTTCAATAGACGGCCCATCGCCAGGCGCTGGCCGGCTTCCCAGCGGTTCACGGCATCGCTGTCGTGGCTGAACAGGTGCAGCAAGTCGGCGTCGCCATAATTAAAGTCGAGAATGATCGGCGCCGAAAAATCGCGCAGGATCGATGGCGTCGGCTGTTCCTGCACGTTTTCGAAGACGAAGCTCTGCTCGGCTTCGGTCAATTCCAGGACCGTCGTGGTGCCGGCATCCTTGCCGCCGATGATCAAAGGCATGTCGCGCCCGTCCGCACCCAGCAAGCCGACGGCGATCGGGATGTGGAAGGGGAATTTGCTGGTCTGGCCCGGGGTTGGCGGGCAGGACTGGAACATGGTGATCGTGTAGGTCTTGTCGACCTCGTCGTAGCGGGTCTCGGCGCGTACGACGGGCGTGCCGGCCTGGCTGTACCAGCGCTCGAACAGGCTCAAATCGCGGCCGCTCGCATCGGCCATGGCGCGGCGGAAATCGTCGCAGGTGACGGCCTGGCCGTCATGGCGCTCGAAATACAGGTCCATGCCCTTCCTGAAACCTTCGCGGCCCAGCAGGGTCTGGTACATGCGCACGACTTCGGCGCCCTTCTCATACACGGTCACCGTATAGAAATTGTTGATCTCGACGAAGGAGTCGGGACGCACCGGGTGGGCCATCGGGCCGGCATCTTCCGGGAACTGGGCCTGGCGCAAGGTGCGGACCTGGTCGATGCGTCCTACTGCCCGGCCGCTCTCGGTGCCGATCATGTCGGCCGAGAATTCCTGGTCGCGGAACACCGTCAGGCCTTCCTTCAGCGACAGCTGGAACCAGTCGCGGCAGGTGACGCGGTTGCCGGTCCAGTTGTGGAAGTATTCGTGGCCGACGACCGCTTCGATGCCCTGAAAATCGATATCGGTGGCAACGCGCGGATTGGCCAGCACGAATTTCGTGTTGAAGATATTTAAACCCTTGTTTTCCATCGCGCCCATGTTGAAGTCGCCGACGGCAACGATCATGAAGCGGTCCAGGTCGAGTTCCAAGTTCCAGCGTTCCTCGTCCCAGCGGATGCTGTTCTTGAGCGACTGCATCGCGTAATCGGTCTTGTCGAGGTTGCCCTCCTCCACCCAGACCTGCAGCAGGGCGTCGCGGCCGTCTTTCAGGCGGAAGGTTTCTTCCTGGCAGACTAGGCGCGCGGCAACGAGCGCGAACAGGTAAGACGGTTTCCTGAAGGGGTCTTCCCACTTGGCATAGTGGCGGCCGTCGCCCAGTTCTCCTTCTTCGACCAGGTTACCGTTCGACAGCAGCACCGGGTATTTTTCCTTGTCGGCGCGCAGCATCACGGTGAACACGGCCATCACGTCCGGGCGGTCCGGGAAATAAGTGATCGCGCGGAAGCCCTCGGCCTCGCATTGCGTATAGAAACTGCCGTTCGAGGTGTACAGGCCGCTCAGGGTCGTGTTCTGTTCCGGCACGCAGATCGTCTCGATCTCGAGCGTGACTTCCTCGGGGGTATCCGGAATCGTCAGCAGGCTGCCTTCGATGCGGTAATCCTTGTCGCTCAGGGTGTTGCCGTTCATGCGCAGCGCCACCAGCTCCAGGTTCTCGCCGTAGAGCTCGATTTCGCGCTGGGCACTGTCGGGGTTGCGCCGCATCGTCATCCGGTTGGCGACGATGGTGCGCGCGGGTTCGAGGTCGAAGCCGAGTTCGACGGTGTCCACGAGGTAGCTGGGCGGGGTGTAGTCTTTCCGGTAAATCGTCTGGGGCGTGTCGGTGCGCATGGGATGTCCGAAAAATACAGTCGAAGAAGCTCTTATTTTACCAACAAGGGTCCACCGGGTTCGCGCGATTTCCCGGGAGCGAAATGTGTCTTCAAATGTGTCCTCATGTGGCGTTCGTAACCGTGTGTAAATTTATCTGAGAGAATTACGGAAAAGGCGCAATCTGACGCTGGGCAAAGTCCGTACAAATATTTGGAGATGAATCGCATGAAACGCTTGTTCGCAGTCACAGTCGCGCTCACGGCGCTGCTGCTTGGCGGGTGTGCCACCACCATCCGCTCCGACGTCACGACCTTCCACCAGTGGCCGGCCCAGATCGAGGACAAGAGCTATGTCTTCGACGCACCGCCGAGCTTCGACAATACGCTCGAATACCAGAGCTACCAGAACCTGGTGCGCGGGCAATTGGCCCAGCTTGGTTTCCGCGAGGCGAATGCCGGCGCGGCAGCGCTGAAAGTGGCGATGCGGTTTACGACCACTGACGTACCGGTGCGTGTGGTCCAGCCGGCGATGCCGATGTTTTACGACTACTCGTACTACCGCTTCGGTCCGCGCTATAGCCCGCGCTTCGGCCCGCGCGGCCGCTTTGCCGGCTGGTACCACCCGTTCTACGATCCGTTCTGGAGCCCATTCCCGGCCTATGAGGTGTCGATCGAGCACCAGTACCGGCGCGAACTGCAGGTGTCGATCAAGGACAAGGGCGACAAGCGCCTGTTCGACGTCACCGTGCACAACGTGAGCCGCGAGCTGTCGACCCCGGTCGTGATGCCGGCCCTGGTGCAAAGCGCGTTCACGGGTTTCCCGGGGCCGAACGGCGCGTCGCGGTTGGTGGAAGTGCAGCGCAAGGAGGGGTGATGCGCAGCCGGCAGTGAAGCCGGCATCAATAAAAACCCGGGGCCAGCGCCCCGGTTTTTTATTGTCCTTACGAAAAATACGCCTCGGAAGCAAACGTGATCGCCACGATCAGCAGGACTGCCAGCACCAGCACGATCAGCAAGCGCCCGAACTTCGGCGCGCCGACCGTGTCCGGCTCCTGCGGCTCGTTATCGTCGCTGAACTCCCTCATGGCAGCAGGATGGTCGAGCCGGTCGTGCGGCGTGCTTCGAGCGCGATGTGGGCCTGGGCGGCGTCGGCCAGCGGAAAGCGCTGGCGGATGTCGATTTTCACTTTGCCGCTTTGGACCATGCCGAACAGGTCGGCCGCGCGTGCCTCGAGCTCGGGACGGGTGGCCACATAGGCCGCCAGCGAAGGCCGCGTGATGTAGAGCGAACCACGCGAGGCCAACTCGCCCAGCGAGAACGGCGGCACCGCGCCCGACGAATTACCGAAGCTGACCATCAGCCCGCGCGGCTGCAGGCAGTCGAGCGAACGGGTAAACGTGTCCTTGCCGACGGAATCGTAGACGACCGGCACTTTCTCCCCGTTCGTGATGTCCAGCACGCGCGCCACGATGTCCTCGTCGTTGTAATTGATGACGTGGGCCGCGCCCGCCGCCTTCGCCAGCTCCGCCTTTTCCCTGGACCCGACCGTGCCGATCAGGTTCACGCCGAGCGCACGCGCCCACTGGCAGGCGATCAGGCCGACGCCGCCGGCCGCCGCATGGAACAGGATGGTCTGGCCGGGTTTCAACTGCCACGTGCCGTTGAACAGGTACTGGACCGTCAGGCCCTGCAGCATCATGGCCGCCCCGGTCTCGAAATCGATCGCGTCCGGCAGTTTGACGAGGATGTCGGCCTGCATGATGCGCAGCTCGCTGTAGGCGCCGTTCGGCCGGCCGGCATAGGCGACGCGGTCGCCCGGCTGCACGTGGGTGACGCCCTCCCCGACGGCCTCGACCACGCCGGCGCCTTCCTGGCCCAGCCCCGAGGGCAGCGGCATCGGGTACAGGCCGGTGCGGAAATAGACGTCGATAAAATTCAGGCCGATCGCATGCTGGCGCACGCGCGCCTCGCCCGGCCCGGGCTCCCCTACCTCGACGTCGACGTATTCCAGTACTTCCGGCCCGCCGGTGCGGGTCATGCGGATTGCCTTGGCCATCATGCCTGTTTCTCCTTGTTGGTAGTGAGGATCAGCCCGTCCAGCACCAGATGGGCCGTGGATACGTTGGTCGCGCAGGCGATGTTGTGGACGTCGCAGGCGCGCACCAGGGCGTTGATATCGGGTTCGTGCGGTTGCGGGGTCATCGGGTCGCGCAGGAAAATCACGCAATCGATGTCGCCGGTGACGAGCTGGGCGCCGATCTGCAGGTCGCCCCCGAACGGACCGGAATGCTTGCAGTCGACCACGAGGCCGAGTTCGTTGATCAGGCGCGAGCCGGTGGTGCCGGTGGCGGTCAGCGTGCAGCCGGACAGGAAGTCCCGGTATTGCCCGGCGAGCGTGATCATGTCGTCCTTCTTCTTGTCGTGGGCGATGAGCGCGATGCGTGGTTTCATTTGTTGTCCGTCTCTTTCCTATTTTTTCAGCGAGAGCAGCGCGATGCCTGCAAGCACCAGCCCGGTGCCGGCCAGCTGCACCGTGGTGACGGGCTCGCCCAGCACGAGAAAGCCCAGGAACAGGGTCGACACCGGGCCGATCATGCCGGCCTGGGAAGCGGTGGCGGCACCGATGCGCCCGACCGCGGCCATGGTCATGAACACCGGGAGGATAGTACAGAAAACCCCGTTCACGAGCGAGAGGCCATACACCGGCAGCGGCTGCACCAGCAGTTCGACCGGGCGCAGGATAAAAAATTGCGCCAGGCAGGCGACGCTCGAGACGCACATCGCATACGCCACCAGGCGCAGCGAACCGATGCGGCGCACCATCTCGCCCGTTCCCAGCAGGTAGAGCGCGTAGCACACGGCCGAGCCGAGCACGAACAGCGCACCCAGGGCCGTATTCCCGGCCTGCCCGCCGGAGAGATCGTGCAGGAAGACCAGCACGATGCCGCAATACGAGAGCCCGAGCGCGCCCCACTCGGCCGCGCCGATCCGGCGTTTGAAAAAAGTGGCGGTGATCACCAGCACGAAGGTCGGCGTCAGGAACAGGATCAGCCGTTCGAGTCCGACCGAAATGAATTGCAGGCCGAGGAAATCGAGGTAGCTCGACAGGTAGTAGCCGACCAGGCCGAGCCCGACGAGGCGCCAGCGGTCCGCCGGGCTGAGCGGCGCTTCGGTGCGCATCTTCCACAGCGCGACGCCGGCAAACACCGGAAGCGAGAACAGCATTCTGAAGGCGATCAATGTCACCGCATCGATGTGGTATCGGTACAGCAGTTTGGCGACCACGGCTTTCGTGGAAAACAAAACAGCGCCACCGATGGCGATCGCCAGGCCTGCGACAAAGGCAGGGCGTGGTATGGAGGTTGCAGTCGTGACGGGTTCAGGCTGGGTCATCCGACGATTGTACGACCAAGCACAGAATCGAGCTCGGCAGCACCCCGGAACGCAAGGGCTCGTTCGTAGTCCAACCTCGACAGTCATGATCGATGAGGAGGGACAATGCCGTACCGGAGCAGGCAAGGGCCGCCAGGCCATCCATGGCCGCCAACGCGGCCACCGAGCGGGCAGGCCGGCCCGGGAGCATCCCGATGAGCGCCCTGATCCGCATCGATTCCCAGCCCGGCCGCGAGCGGCCGCTCGTCATCGCCTGCCTGGCGATGCTGGTGGCTATCTGCTGGGCCTGCCTGGTGTTTCGTGCCCTGCGCATCGCGGCCTTCGATGCAGCGCTGGCGGACACCCTGCTCAACCCGTCCCTGCCGGGCAGGGCACTGAGCGCCCTGCCGCCGCCCTACCGTGCGCCCGAACTGGTACTGGTGCTGGCGACCTGGGGCGCGATGCTCTCGGCGATCACCTTGCCGGCGGCCACCCCGGTCATCCTGCTGTTCGCCCACATCACCCGGGTGGCGCACTCGGTGGCACAGCCGGTGCCGCAGTTGGCTCGCTTCCCGCATGTCGGGACCTTCTTCTTCGTCCTTGGCTACCTGGCCGTGTGGAGCTGCTTCGGCGCCCTTGCCACGCTCGCGCAATGGGTGCTGCACGACGCCGGCGCCCTCGATACCGGCATGGCCTTCGCCAACCCGAGCGCCGGCGGCCTGGTCCTGGTCGCGGCCGGGGTCTATCAGTGGACGCCCGCCAAGCACGCCTGCCTGCAGCACTGCCGGGCGCCGCTCTCCTTTGTGGTGACGGGCTGGCGGCCGGGCTGGCCCGGCGCCCTGCGCATGGGCGCCATCCACGGCCTGCACTGCGTCGGCTGCTGCTGGCTGCTGGTGCTGCTGCTGTTCGCGGCCGGCGTCACCCACCTCGGAGCCCTGCTCGCCCTCGCCGGGCTGGTCCTGAGCGAAAAGCTGTTGCCGGGAGGTCCGGTGGCTGCCTGTGTCAGCGGCCTGGCGCTTGTTGCGTGGGGAACGCTGTTGTTGTTTCCATAATGCGAGAGCGCCTGACAAACCAAACCGACGCCCGCTAGGCGAGCGTGCTCAGGGCAAGGCGCACCATCGAAGACAGTACAACTGTCCGGCAAGACGGTGCAACGCAGCCATGGGCATTTTGTCAGGCGCTCCAGGGGCTTTGGCGGACGGGGCGCATGCTAGAATGTCGGCCATTCTTGCATACCGTCTAAGGAATTCTCGACATGGCTGGACACAGCAAATGGGCCAATATCAAGCACAAGAAAGCCGCGACTGACGCCAAGCGCGGCAAGATCTGGACCCGACTGATCAAGGAAATCACGGTCGCCGCACGCATGGGCGGCGGCGACATCGACGCCAACCCGCGCCTGCGCCTGGCGGTCGACAAGGCGGCCGACGCCAACATGCCGAAGGATAACGTCACGCGCGCGATCCAGCGCGGCTCGGGCAGCCTGGAAGGCGTGAACTACGAAGAAATCCGCTACGAGGGCTACGGCATCGGCGGCGCGGCGATCATCGTCGACTGCATGACCGACAACCGCGTGCGGACCGTGGCCGAAGTGCGCCATGCCTTCAGCAAATTTGGCGGCAATATGGGCACCGAGGGTTCGGTGGCCTTCATGTTCAAGCACACCGGCCAGTTCCTGTTCGCGCCGGGCGTGGACGAGGACAAGCTGATGGAAGCGGCGCTGGAAGCCGGCGCCGAAGACGTGGTGCAGGACGAGGAAGGCGGCTTCGAAGTGCTGTGCGATCCGTTCGCCTTCTCGAACGTCAAGGATGCGCTGGAAAAGGCCGGTTTCAAGGCCGAAGTGGCCGAAGTCATCATGAAGCCCGCCACCGAAACGGAGTTCACCGGCGAGGACGCGATCAAGATGCAAAAGCTGCTCGACGCGCTGGAAAACCTGGACGACGTGCAGGAAATCTATACCAATGCCGTCATCGACGAGCAATAAGCTGACGAATCAGTAATATTAAGCGCGAGCACCCTATGAAGATCCTGGTAGTCGGCTCTGGTGGCCGTGAACATGCCCTGGCCTGGAAACTGGCCCAATCCGAACGCGTCCAGATGGTGTATGTCGCACCGGGCAATGGCGGCACCGCGGTCGATCCACGCCTGGTGAACGTCGAGATCACGGACCCGGCCGCGCTGGCCGATTTCGTCGTCGCCGAACACATTGCCTTCACCCTGGTCGGTCCGGAAGGGCCGCTGGCGGCCGGCATCGTCAACCTGTTCCGCGCCCGCGGCCTGAAGATTTTCGGGCCGACGCGCGAAGCGGCGCAACTGGAAAGCTCGAAGGACTTCGCCAAGGCCTTCATGCAGCGCCACGGCATCCCGACCGCGAAGTACCAGACTTTTACGGATGCGGCGCAGGCCCATGCCTACATCGACGCCAACGGCGCGCCGATCGTCATCAAGGCCGACGGCCTGGCGGCCGGCAAGGGTGTGGTGGTCGCGATGTCGCTCGAGGAAGCACACGCTGCGGTCGACCACATGCTGTCCGATAACGCCTTCGGCGACGCCGGCGCGCGCATCGTGATCGAGGAATTCCTGGCCGGCGAGGAGGCGAGCTTCATCGTCATGTGCGACGGCAAGCACATCCTGCCGATGGCGACCTCGCAAGACCACAAGCGCCTCAAGGACCACGACGAAGGCCCGAACACGGGCGGCATGGGCGCCTATTCCCCGGCACCGATCGTGACTCCGGCGATGCATGCGCGCGTGATGCGCGAGATCATCAACCCGACCATCCAGGGCATGGCCAAGGACGGCATCGTGTTCACCGGCTTCCTGTACGCCGGCCTGATGATCGATGCCGAGGGCAATCCGCGTACGCTGGAATTCAACTGCCGCATGGGCGACCCGGAAACCCAGCCGATCATGGCGCGCCTGAAAAGCGACTACCTGACTGTGCTGGAACACGCCTGCAACGGCACCCTCGACGCCGTCGAACTCGAATGGGACCGCCGCACGGCAGTCGGCGTGGTGATGGCCGCCGCGGGCTATCCGGACAGCCCGCGCAAGGGCGACGTCATCGAGGGCATCCCTGCGGAGACGCCGGAATGCGTGACCTTCCACGCCGGCACCCAGATCGTCGGCGGCACCCTGCAGACCAATGGCGGGCGCGTGCTGTGCGTCGTCGGCCTGGGCGACAGCGTCAAGATGGCGCAGAAGCAGGCGTATGAGGGCGTCGAAAAGATCCACTTCGATGGCGCCCAGTTCCGGCGCGATATCGGGTGGCGCGGGATTAAATAAGCGCATCTCGATTTCGGAACCGGTGTACCGCGTGGGCTCAAGAGCCCACCCTACGACGGCAGTGCACCGTAGGGTGGGCACTTGTGCCCACGCGGTCGCCCATGTGAACAGCCACCGGCTTTCGCCACTGCCCCCCGCCGCAGTGTACAATCCCCCTCTTATTTTTCCGCCGCCGATCTCGTCCGACATGTCCACGCCCTCCCCTTCCGCCATCAAAGCCTGGCTGCTCGACCTGCAGCAACGCATCGTCGCGGGCCTGGAAGAAGTGGACGGCAAGCCGTTTTTGAGCGACAGCTGGGAACGTCCGGAAGGCGGCGGCGGCCTGTCTCGGCTGATCGAGGAAGGCAATGTGCTGGAGCGCGGCGGGGTGAATTTCTCGCACGTGACCGGCACGAATTTACCGCCGTCGGCGGCGGCGGCCCGTCCGGAACTGGCCGGGCGCGCCTGGGAAGCGATGGGTGTCTCGCTGGTGCTGCACCCGCGTAACCCGTACGCGCCGACGGTCCACATGAACGTGCGCTTTTTCGAAGCGACGGCCGAGGGCAAGGAGCCGGTCTGGTGGTTCGGCGGCGGTATGGACCTGACGCCGTATTACGGCAACGTCGACGACGCGCGCCACTTCCACCAGGTCTGCCACGACGCGCTGACGCCGTACGGCGCAGCGCTGCACGGCCGTTTCAAAAAGTGGTGCGACGAGTATTTTTATATCAAGCACCGCAAGGAAGCACGCGGCGTCGGCGGCATCTTTTTCGACGATTTCAATGAACTGCCCTTCGACGAAGCCTTCGCCATGGTGCGCAGCGTCGGCGACGGTTTCATCGACGCCTACCTGCCGATCCTGCAACGCCGCAAGGACACGCCGTATGGGGAACGCGAGCGCGACTTCCAGGCTTACCGGCGCGGGCGCTATGTCGAGTTCAACCTGGTGTGGGACCGCGGCACCCATTTTGGTTTGCAGTCGGGCGGACGCACCGAGGCGATCCTGATGTCGCTGCCGCCGATCGTGAAATGGCGCTACGACTGGCACCCGGAACCGGGCAGCCCTGAAGCCGCGCTGTACACCGACTTCCTGCCGCATCGCGACTGGCTATCTCAGTGACCGCCTGCATCGCCCTGCTCGGGGGCAGTTTCGACCCGGTCCACCACGGCCATGTTGCGCTGGCGCGGCTGTTCTGCGCGTTGCTGCATCCCGATGCGCTGCACGTGCTGCCGGCGAAACCGTGGCAGAAATCGTCCCTGCGGGCGAGCGACGAAGCGCGCGTGGCGATGCTGGAACTGGCCTTTCGCGATAGCGGCCTGCCGGTCGTCATCGATCAACGCGAAATCATGCGCGGCACCCCGACCTACACGGTCGAGACGCTGCGCGGCCTGCGCGACGAACTCGGGCCGGATGCATCGATCGTGTTCCTGATGGGCGCCGACCAGTTGCAAAACCTGGACAGCTGGCGCGACTGGCAACAGCTGTTCGCACTGGCGAACATCGGGGTGGCCGCGCGGCCGGGCTATACCCTGGAACAGGAAGCGCTGCCGCCCGCGGTAGCGAAAGAAATGGCGCCGCGTTTGGCGTCACCGGAACAAGTGCGCACCACGCCAGCCGGCCTGGTGTGCCTGGCGCATACCCTGGCGGTCGATATCTCGGCCACCCAGGTGCGCGCCCTGCTGCGCGCGGAGGGCGATTCGTGTACTGACGCAAACTCGTTCGTCCCGCCGGTAGTGCTAGACTATATTCAACAACATCATTTATACAAGAACTAATGGATATCAAAAAACTGCAAACGGTCGTCGTCGACGCCCTCGAAGACGTCAAGGGCCAGGAGATCATGCTGTTCGATACGACCGGGCTGACCAGCCTGTTCGACCGGATTGCGGTCGTCTCGGGTACGTCGAACCGCCAGACGAAGGCGCTGGCCGCTTCGGTGCGCGACAAGGTCAAGTCGGCAGGTGGCGACGTGGTCGGCATGGAAGGCGAGGACACCGGTGAATGGGTGCTGGTCGACCTGGGCGACATGATCGTCCACATCATGCAGCCGGCGATTCGCCAGTACTACCGCCTCGAGGAAATCTGGGGCGAAAAGCCGGTCAAGCTGGGCGCCGCCAAGCGCAAGTCGACCGCCGAAGCGCTTGACGCCGCCGAGCCGAAAGTAAAATCGAAGCACCTGGCCGCGAACCAGGACGCACCGGAAGTCAAGCCTGTCAACGAGCGTAAGCCTGCGGCCAAGCGCGCAACAGCCGTCAAGGCCAGCGCCACCGCTGCGAAACCGGCGGCGAAGAAGCCTGCCGCCAAGCCTGCGTCGAAAGCCATCGGCAAGACCATCAAGGTCGCGCCGAGCAAGAGCGAAATCGCCGCCGTCGAAGCGACCAAGGCCAAGCCGCCGAAACGCAAGGTCGCAGCCCCGGCAAGCGAAAGCGGCGAACCGGTGAAGAAAGTTATCAAGCGCGTCGTCAAGAAGGCCGCCGAGTAATTAACCAGTCAGCTTCATGCAACTGATCATCGCCGCGGTCGGCCATAAAATGCCGGCCTGGATTGAAACCGGTTTCGCCGAGTACACGAAGCGCATGCCGCCCGAGCTGCGCATCGTGCTCAAGGAAATCAAGCCGGTCGAACGGTCCGGCAGCAAGACGGCCGCCACCGCGATGGCGCTCGAACGCGAACGCATCGAAGCGGCATTGCCGAAAGGCGTGCGCATCATTGCGCTCGACGAGCGCGGCAAGGACCTGACGAGCGTCGGCCTGTCCCAGCAGTTGATGGGCTGGCAGCAGGACGGCCGCGATACCGCCTTCCTGATCGGCGGTGCCGACGGGCTCGATCCCGAGCTCAAGGCGCGCGCCGAAGGTTTGATCCGCATTTCCAGCATGACCTTGCCGCACGGTGTGGTGCGGGTGATGCTGGCCGAACAGCTCTACCGCGCGTGGTCCATCACGCAAAACCATCCGTACCACCGCGTCTGACGGCATCCATCCCATGAAAGTGCTAGACAAGAAAATCTACCTCGCCTCGAAAAGCCCGCGGCGGCGCGAATTGCTGCGCCAGGTCGGCGTGGACTTCGACCTGCTGATGCTGCGCAGCGATCCTGCACGCGGCGCCGACGTCACCGAAGACGTGCGTCCTGGCGAGCCGGCGCACGAGTACGTGGTGCGGGTCGCGCTCGAGAAAGGCGCCTTTGCCTGGCGCGTGCTGCAGCAGCGCCGCCAGCCGCTGCGTCCGGTGCTCACGGCCGACACGACGGTGACGCTGGACGACGAGATCCTCGGCAAGCCTGCCGATCCGGCGGAAGCGACGGCCATGCTCGAGCGCCTGTCGGGCCGCACGCACCAGGTATTGACGACGGTCGCCGTGCACTTCACCGACATGGCCGAGCATGTGACGCAGGTGTCGAACGTGCGCTTCGCCAGACTGACGCCCCAGGCCATCCGCGCCTACTGCGCCACGCCGGAGCCCTACGACAAGGCCGGCGCCTACGGCATCCAGGGCCTGGCCGCGCTGTTCGTCGAGCATATCGAGGGCAGCCATTCGGGCATCATGGGCCTGCCCCTGTTCGAGACGGCGGCACTGCTGCGCAAGGCCGGCGTGCTGATTTAAGCGTTTAACTAAATTGTTTGCAGACGTGTCGACGGTGGACACGATGCGCACGATCACGCTCCGTAGCGCGTGGGTTCGGAGAGTCCACGCACACCCCGGCTTAAGCCGGCGTTAACGTCCCCACTTCCCCGCCGCCGCCCTTGCCCAGCGTGTATCATGACACTCTGAACAATATCCCTGTGCGCAGCGTGCCATGAACGAAGACATCCTCATCAATATCACTCCGCAGGAAACGCGCGTGGCGCTGGTCCTGCAGGGCGCGGTGCAGGAGTTGCACATCGAACGCACGCTCACGCGCGGCCTGGCCGGCAACGTCTATTCGGGCAAGGTGGTGCGCGTGCTGCCGGGGATGCAATCCGCCTTCATCGACATCGGCTTGGAACGCGCCGCTTTCCTGCACGTCGCCGACATCTGGGAAGCGCGCCCGCACGATAATTCGAGCACACCTCCCACCCCCATCGAAAAGCTGCTGTTCGACGGCCAGGTGCTGACCGTGCAGGTGATCAAGGACCCGATCGGCACCAAGGGCGCGCGCCTGTCGACCCAGATCTCGATCGCCGGGCGCATGCTGGTCTACCTGCCGCAGGACAACCACATCGGCATCTCGCAGAAGATCGAGAAGGAAGCGGACCGCGAACTGCTGCGCACGCGCATGGCGGGCCTGCTGCCGGCCGAGGAAAAAGGCGGCTACATCGTGCGCACCCAGGCCGAGGAAGCGTCCGATACGGACCTGGCCGCCGACATCGACTACCTGCGCAAAACCTGGGCCGCGATCCAGAACGGCGCCCGTACCCGTCCCGCGACGAGCCTGCTGTACCAGGATTTGAACCTGGCCCAGCGCGTGCTGCGCGACTTCGTGCACGACGAGACGGCGACGATCCAGGTCGATTCGCGCGAAAACCACGCCATGCTGGTCGAGTTCGCCAAGGTCTATACGCCGAGCGTGCTGGCGAGACTGCAGCACTACACGGGCGAGCGCCCGCTGTTCGACCTGTACGGGGTCGAGGAAGAGATCCTGCGCGCGCTGGGGCGCCGTGTCGACCTGAAGTCCGGCGGCTACCTGATCGTCGACCAGACCGAGGCGATGACGACGATCGACGTCAACACCGGCGGCTATGTCGGCGGCCGCAATTTCGCGGATACCATTTTCAAAACCAACCTGGAAGCGGCGCATGCCATCGCGCGCCAGCTGCGCCTGCGCAACCTGGGCGGCATCATCATCCTCGACTTCATCGACATGGAGAACACCGAGCACCGCAACCAGGTGCTCGCCGAGCTGAAGAAAACGCTGGCGCGCGACCGGACCAAGGTCTCGGTGAGCGGCTTCTCGGCCCTCGGCCTGGTCGAGATGACGAGGAAACGTACCCGCGAGTCGCTGGCCCACATCCTGTGCGAGCCCTGTCCCGCCTGCGCCGGCAAGGGTCAGGTCAAGACCTCGCGCACGATCTGCTATGAGATCCTGCGTGAACTGCTGCGCGAAGCCAAGCAGTTCAACCCGCGCGAATTCCGTATCCTCGCTTCGCAGGAAGTGGTCGATTTGTTCCTCGAGGAGGAATCGCAGCACCTGGCCATGCTGGGCGACTTCATCGGCAAGAAGATTTCGTTGCAGGTCGAGAAAGGCTATCACCAGGAACAATATGACGTTATCCTGATGTAGCGGTCGCCGCAAAATGCGCCGCTTCGATGCGATCGATGACGAACCATTCGGCGGCCGAGGGCCCAAAATGTTTGTCACAGTTGCAGTGCAACTGGCGTCCCGTGTTTGTTCTGCTTTTTTCGTTAGCTTTACATCTTGTTAACTTGACTCGCCGCCTGAAATTCCCTAGCGTTGAAAAAGGTAGCTGTGTGGGTCACAGCGTTCTTTGTGGCAAATTGACTGGCGTAATATGCTTACACAACCATCCGGCCGCAAGAGCGAGGCGCGTGGCCAGCCTCATACAAACCAGCGTGAAGAAGGCGAGGACATTGGCGCCGAACACGAGGCCGCGATGCTGCGCCTGACGCAGGACCAGATGCTGGTCAATCAGGCGCTGGTGGAAAAAATCTTCGCCTGCGAACGGGCCGAAGCGGCCTTGCGCGCGTCCGAAAAGAAACTGCACGACCTGCTTGCACACCAGCTCGCCACGCGCGAAGACGAACGCAAACGCATTTCGCGCGAGCTGCACGATACGCTGGGCCAGAACCTGCTGGCGCTACGCATGGATATCGTCATGATGCACCAGGAAACCACCAAGCGGCACTACCGCCTGCGCGACCGCATCGGCGCCGCACTCGACAACGTCGACGTCACGCTGCGCTCGGTCAAGCAGTTGCTGGGCGAACTGCGTCCCTCGGGCCTGGAACTGGGGCTGCTGGCCACGGTCGAGATGGAATTGCGCAAGTTTACCCGCGCCAGCGGTATTGCCTGCGAGCTGAGCGGCAATCCCGGCATCGACGACCTCTCCATCGGCGAAGAAGAAATCGTGACCCTTTACCGGGCGCTGCAGGAGTGCCTGAACAACGTGTTTCGCCATTCGCTGGCGAGCCGGGTGAATGTGCGCCTGGAGGCGCACGACGACAGGCTGGAGATGAGCATCGTCGACAACGGCATCGGCTTCGATCCCGCCGCGCCGCGCAAGGCAAACAGCTTCGGCCTGCTCGACCTGCATGAGCGCGTGGCCCGCCATGGTGGCAAACTCATCGTGAAGGGAGCGCGCGCGCACGGTACCGAGGTGGTGCTGGACATTCCGATCGCGACCGCCTCCGCAGATTCTTCCGGCCCTCCTGCAATCGGATAGAATGATGTCCTAAACACATCCATTCACCCGGCCGGGACGTGGCGAATTCATCGTCGACGGGCCATGTTGCTGTTGACTGAACGTCATGCCCATACCGACCGAGCTGTTCGCAACAATGACAGGCCGCCTGGCGCCAGGGGGCGGTCCGGGTACGGCCATGGATGCAATCGTGGTATGGCGTGCGTTGTTCAAGAAGTTCGGCCCCTTGATCGGGCCACTCAGCACGGAGCTGCTGTTCGCGCGCAGCCTGGCCGCGCACGAAAACACTTTCCCATGGCTGCCCCAAGCCGTCTCGGGCGCACTGCGGCCGCTGTTCGAAGAGTTCGAACGCTGCCTCGACAACCGCACGCCTGAAGAGATCGTCGCTGCGAACACTGCCTTGCTGGCGACCTATACGACCGGCTTGAACGAGCTGATCGGCGCGGGGCTGGTCACACGCTTCCTGCAGGCGACATTCCCACATGATGAATCCAACAAGAATACTTAGGAGTATGCGGCATGACCGACAAACTTGACCTGCGCCCGCTGGCGACGGGCGTTCCCGGACTCGATACCATCCTCGGCGGTGGCCTGCCCGAATTGTCGTTCAATATCATCGGCGGCGCCCCCGGCAGCGGCAAGACCACCTTTGCCCAGCAAATCATGTTCGGCCTGGCCACACCCCAGCGTCGGGCCCTGTTCTTCACCGCCATGGGCGAGCCGCCCGTCAAAATGCTGCGCTACCAGCAGCAGTTTTCCTTCTTCGACTTCGACAAGGTCGGCGACGCGGTCAACTTCATCAGCCTCGCGGCCCAGGTCGAGGAAGGCAATTACGATGCCGTGCTGGCGCAGATCCTGGAGGAAGTGCGGATGCACTCCCCCAGCCTGGTATTCATCGATTCCTTCCGCTCCTTCATGCAGGGCGCGCGCGGCGACCAGCAGGAAGTGGCCGCGCTGCAGACCTTCGTGCAGCGCCTCGTCGCCCACATGACGACCTGGAACGCGACCAGCTTCCTGATCGGCGAATACACGACCAACGAGGCCGACCAGAACCCGATCTTCACGGTGGCCGACGGCCTGATCTGGCTGAACCAGTACGTGCACCGCAACGCCATGTCGCGCAAGCTTCAGGTCATCAAGATGCGCGGGCAACAGCAGCGCCCCGGCCTGCACGCGTTTCGCATCGGGGACGCCGGCATCGAGATCTTCCCGCGGATCCTGCCGGCACCGGAGCCGATCGGCGCCGTCCCGCCCCTGAAGGAACCGGTGGGCCTGCTCTCGAGCGGTGTGCCGGCGCTTGACGAGATGTTCGGCGGCGGCATCCCGGCCGGCTATTCGGTCCTGCTCGTCGGCCCTACCGGTTCGGGCAAGACCCTGCTGTCCACCGAATTCCTGGCCGCCGGCGCAGCCGCGGGCGAAAAGGGCGTGATCGCCCTGTTCGAGCGCAGTCCGAGCCAGATCATGAACGAGAAGCTCGACGCCATCGTGCGTTCCGGCCAGGTAGCCATGATGAGCGTGCGCGCGCTCGACCTGTCGGTCGACGAGATGCTGCACGAACTCAGCGGCATGATCGATGCCACGGGCGCCACCCGCGTAGTGCTCGATTCCCTCTCCGGCTTCGAGCTGGCGATGGCACCGGAATACCGCGAGGACTTCCGCGAATCGCTGTACCGCATGGCCACCGTGCTGGGCGCGAAAGGCGTCACCGTCCTGATGACGAGCGAAATGGAAGACCGCTACCAGGAACTGCGCTTCAGCCCTTACGGTAACGCGGTGCTGGTCGACGCGGTGATCATGCAACGCTATGTCGAATCGCAGTCCGAACTGTCCACAGTGATTTCGGTCATCAAGGTACGCGGTCGCAAGCACAGCCGGCAGATCCGTACCTTCGAGATCACCGACGACGGAGAAGTCCGGATCGGCCAGGGACCGGCACCGTTCGACGGGGTATTGCTGGGTAGTCCGCACGCCAGGCATTCATAGGCAACAAGCGCGTGCCTGCACAGGCCGCCCGACAAACGACGACGCCAGCCTTGTGCTGGCGTTTTTTTGTTAAATCACAACCGAAAGTTTCATCTCGTAACGAGGCAATGATGGTCCGGCAAGGCATATTGATAATAATGAATTCCCAATAGAAATGCGCTTTGTCGGAATACTTTACACGTATGTACGAAAGTGAAATTTCATACCGCTAGTAAATTGATTCTAAAGAAAAATTTTTTTAGGCATGAGGATTGCTTTACTTCAAGTCCATCCGTCTCATGACATTTTGTCGAAAGAGTAACATGCCCTTTGTTAAAACATTTATTTGTGCCGCAGCCTTCGCGCTCGGTACGACCGGTGCCGCAATCGCGAGTCCGGTCCTGAACAATTGGGTCTTCAATCCGACAGGTGGCGGCTTTGCTGGTGGCCAGGTAATCAATGAATACCTGGACATCAACGGCAACGCTTTCATCCAGTTGACCCGTACTGGCGGCAATTCCTTCTCGTTCAAGGAAACGGCCGTCTTCAACAGCATTCAGGCGGACAGCAACGGCCGGCTGTTCCCGCTGAATTACCCCGGCGGCAATATCACGGCCACCTTCGAAGCGACCGGCAACGGCGTGTTCGGCGGCGCCTTCAGCTTCGGCGGCGGCACCATCCGCATGTACCAGAACCCCGTCAACAACCAGTACGCCGGCACCAGCGGTTACTATGGCGCGAACCTGGGCGAGATGATCGCCGAGTTCAACGTGCTGGCCGGCGGCGGCGGCCTGGTTGATTCCAATGGCAGCCCGACGACGAACGGCCAGGTCAGCGTGTTCGCGCAGGCGGCACCGGGCATGCTCGACGCCGGCTACTTCTTCAACAAGAACGGCCGCGACCTGTCGACCGAGTCGATCCTGTCGTTCGCCTTCACCAATGCGAATACGGTCGGCTCGCCGACCCGCCGCCTGGTGAGCGAAGTGGGCTGCCAGTTCGCCGGCTTCACCGGCCCGGGCTGCACGACCGGTACCACCTACCGCAACCGTCCGGGCGAGTATTTCTTCATCAGCTCGAATGGCCAGTTCAAGCTGGCCGAGCTGAACGAAGTGCCGGAACCGGGCTCCATCGCCCTGTTCGGCATCGCCCTGCTGGCCGCCGGCGCGACGGCACGCAAGCGCAAGACCCTGCAGAAGTAAGCGGCGAAGCGCACATAAAAAAAGCGGCCTCGGCCGCTTTTTTCGTTCCCGCAGCTACCGCTCAGCGGATCGCGGTCGGAAAAAACAGCTGCTCGCCGGCCGGCTTGAACGCGGCGATGCGCGCCTGCCCTTCGTTCGAGGTGATCCACTCGATCAGCTGCTTCGCGCCCTTGTAGTTCACCCCCGGGTGCTTCGCCGGATTGACGGCGATGATGCCGTAGGGATTGAACATGCGCTTGTCGCCTTCGACCAGGATGGCGAGGCCGGTCCTGGCTTTGTAGGCGCCATAAGTGGCGCGGTCGGTCAGCGTGTAGGCGCGCATTTCGGCGGCCATGTTGAGCACCTCGCCCATGCCCAGGCCGGCCGACACATAGCGCGCGCCCGCCGGCCTGGTGCCGGCCGCCTGCCAGTAGCCCTTCTCCATCACGTCGGTGCCGGAATTGTCGCCGCGCGAGATGAACTTCACCCCGCTGGCCGCGATCTTGTTGAAGGCGGCGATCACGTCCTTGTTGCCCTTCACCCCGGCCGGATCGGACTCGGGACCGACGACGATAAAATCGTTGTACATCACGTCGCGGCGGTCGACGCCCCAGCCATCGAGCACGAACTTGTCTTCCAGCGCCCGCGCGTGCACCAGGGTCACGTCGACGTCGCCGTTCTTGCCCAGCTCGAGCGCCTTGCCGGTGCCGACCGAGATCACGTTGACCTTGATGCCGGTCTTCGCTTCGAAGGCCGGCAGCAAATACGCCAGCAGGCCCGAGTTCTCGGTGCTGGTGGTGGTCGACAGGCGCAGCACGTTCTGCGCCATGGCGAAGGGCGAAGCAAGGCCGGCGCACAGCAGGACGGCGAGCAGGTTACGGCGTTTCATCGGTTTCTCCTTTGTTGGTGCGGTATTCGAGATGCCCGTCGCGCAGTTTCAGGCGGCGTACGCCGGGCAGTCCGATCAGGTCGCGGTCATGGCAGGCCATGACCACGGTCGTGCCCTGTTCCATCAGGGTCGGGATCAGCGCGATCACCTGTTCGCGCGCCGCGCCGTCGAGGTTCGCGGTGGGCTCGTCGAGCAGCAGCAGGCGCGGTTGCAGCACGCGCGCCCGCGCCAGCGCCACGCGCTGCTTCTCGCCGCCGGACAGGCGCGCCGGGTCGGTGCCCTGCAGGTAGCTTACGCCCGCCCAGGCCATCGCTTCTTCCACGCGCTGCGCAATGCGCGCCTTCGGTTCGCCGCGCGCCGCCAGGCCGTAGCCGATGTTGTCGGCGACGCTGGTTGAGAACATGATCGGGTGCTGGTGCACGTAGACGATGGCCCGGCGCAGCGCCGCCGGGTAGGGATGCAGCGCGACGGGTTTGCCCTCGAAGGCGGCACTCGCGACTTGCGCGGTGTCGAGCCCGGCCAGCACGCGCAGCAGCGTGCTTTTGCCGACGCCGTTGGCGCCGGTCAGCACATAGGCGCTGGCCGTCTCCAGGGTCAGCTCGTCGATGTCGAACAGCAGGCGTTCGCCATGGCGCTTTTTCAGGCCGCGCACGGTCATGAGCGCACTCATGTTCTTCCTCCCGCCGTATGCGCTTCGCCCTGCAGCAGCATCAGGGCCCCGTTCATCAGCAGCGCCAGCGCGACCAGCACGATGCCCAGCGCGATGCCCTGCGCGAAGTCGCCCTTGCTGGTCTCGAGCGCGATCGCGGTCGTGATGGTGCGCGTCTCGCCTTCGATGTTCCCGCCCACCATGAGGGCGCAGCCGACTTCCGAGAGGACGCGTCCGAAGCCGCTGATCACGGCCGCCATCACGCCGTAGCGCGCTTCGTGCAGCACGGTGGCCATGACCCGCCAGCGCGAGGCGCCCAGCGCCCGTGCGGTCTCGGCATAGCGGGCGTCGAGCGCTTGCACCGCCGCCAGCGTAAAGGCCAGCAGCACCGGCAGGCCGACCACGAACTGGCCGAGAATGATGCCCGACTGCGAGAACAGCCATTCCAGCGGCCCGAGCGGACCGCGGCGCGACAGCAGCAAATACAGCAGCAGGCCAATCAGGACCGTCGGCAGGGACAAGGCGCATTGCGCCAGCCAGATCGCGATGCGGCGGCCCGGGAAGCGGTGCATCGCGATCGCGTAACCGAGCAGCACGGCGGGCGGCGTGGCCAGCAGCAGGCCGATGACGCTGGTTTTGAGGGAGACCCAGATGATGCGCCACAGGGCCGCGTCGCCGGAAAACAGCAGCGCGAAGGCGTGCGCCGTGGCGTCGAACAACGGCATGGATGGGCTACACTGCGGCCGGCCGTGCGGCGGGGGGAAGCTCGAGCAGTTCGGGCTCGAATACGAGCCGCTCCTGCCCGGCCAGCAGCAGGAAATGCTTGCCGGTGCAGCGCGCCAGCAGCGACATGCCGACCTTCTCCGCCACCATATGCCCCATCTGCGTGGTGCCCGAGCGCGACAGCAGGAAGGGAATGCCCATCTGGGCACCCTTGATCACCATCTCCGAGGTCAGGCGGCCCGTCGTATAAAACACTTTATCTTCGCCGCGCATCCCTTCCAGCCACATCAGGCCGGCGATCGCATCGACGGCGTTGTGGCGGCCCACGTCCTCGACGAAATACAGCAGCTCGCCCGTGTTCGAGAACAGCGCGCAGCCGTGCACCGAGCCCGCCTGTTTATAGATCGATTGCTGGGTGCGGATGGTGTCGACGATGCGGTAGACCACCGACTGTTTCAATCTCGCCTCAACAGGCAGCGCGATCTTGTCGACTTCATCCATCAGCCCGCCGAAGACCGACCCCTGGCCGCAGCCGGTGGTGACGACCTTCTTCGCCGTGCGCTCTTCGACGTCGGCGATGCCGTTGCGGGTAACGACCGCCACCGCATCGACCGACCAGTCGACCTGCACTGACACCACGTCCTCGATCGAGCGCACCAGGCGCTGGTTGCGCAGGTAGCCCAGGGTCAGGGCTTCGGGCGCGCCGCCGAGGGTCATCAGGGTGACCAGCTCGCGCTTGTCGACGTACACCGTCAGCGGGCGCTCGGCCGGAATCGAGATCGTCGATGCGCGGCCTCGCTCGTCGAGCACGCTTACCTCGTGGGTAAGGTGGGCGCGTGCATCGGAGAGGATCGGGCGCGCATTTGGTAAAGACGGTGGCAGGTCGGGACAGTTCATGTTGCCAATTGTGCCATGCCGGCCAGAATTTGGCCGCCACCGTAGCTGCTCTGGTGTGCGACCTCCCCGCCCGGCGTGACTTTAATTGCGCAATACTTGAACTCCGGGATCTTCCCGTAGGGGTCGAGCGCGGCATTCGTCAGCCGGTTGATCGCCGCCTCGTAGTAGCAGAACGGGACGAAGATCGCACCTACCGGCGAGCTGTCGTCGGCGCGCGCATACAGCACCACTTCGCCACGGCGCGAGGCGATCGTGATCGGCGCGCCCGGTGCGATGCCAAGGCGTTCCAGGTCGAGCGGGTGCACCAGGGCCACCGGATCGGGCTCGATCGCGTCGAGCACGGTGGCGCGGCGGGTCATGCTGCCGGTATGCCAGTGCTCGAGCTGGCGGCCCGTGATCAGCACCATCGGGTATTCAAGATCGGGACGCTCGTCGGCCGGGATGATATCGGCCGGCACGAAGCGCGCCTTGCCTCCCTCGCGCGGGAACTGGTCGGTGAACACCACCGGCTGACCGACGTCGCCCTCGTTCATGCACGGGTAGACGACGGCGCCATTCTTCTCCAGGCGCTCCCAGGTGATGCCGCCGATGCTGGCCATCGTGTGGCGCATCTCGTCGAAGACTTCCGACACATGGCCGTAGTTCCACGGCAGGCCGAGGCGGTTCGCGATCTGCTGGATGATCCACAGGTCCTGCTTCGCGTCACCGGGCGGGTCGATCGCCTGCCGGCCCAGCTGGACCAGGCGGTCGGTATTGGTGAACGTGCCGGTTTTTTCCGGGAAGGCGGAGGCCGGCAGGATCACGTCGGCGAGGTAGGCGGTCTCGGTCAGGAAGATGTCCTGCACCACCAGGTGTTCCAGGGCGGCCAGCGCGGCGCGCGCGTGGTTCGCGTCCGGGTCGGACATCGCCGGATTTTCGCCCATGATGTACATGCCGCGGATCTGGCCATGGTCGATCGCATCCATGATCTCGACCACGGTGAGACCGGGCTTCGGATCGAGGGTTGCGCCCCAGGCCTTCTCGAACTTCTCGCGCGCGGCCGGGTTGTCGACGCGCTGGTAGTCCGGCAGCATCATCGGGATCAGGCCGGCATCCGACGCACCCTGCACGTTGTTCTGGCCGCGCAATGGGTGCAGGCCGGTGCCGGGACGGCCGATCTGGCCGGTCATCAGGGCAAGGGCAATCAGGCAGCGCGCATTGTCCGTGCCGTGCACGTGCTGCGAGACGCCCATGCCCCACAGGATCATCGATCCCTTCGAGGTGGCGTACAGGCGCGCCACGTAGCGGATGGTCTCGGCGTCGATGCCGCAGATCGGGGCCATCGCTTCCGGGCTGTAGTCGGCAACGTTCGCTTCGAGGTCGGCGTAGCCGACCGTGCGGCTGGCGATGAAGTCGGCGTCGACTAGTTTTTCGGTCACGATCACGTGCATCATGGCGTTCAGCAGCGCCACATCCATGTCGGGCTTGAACTGCAGGTAGCGGTGCGCGTGGCGCGCCAGTTCCGAGCGGCGCGGATCGAGCACGATGAGTTTCGCGCCCGTACGCACGGCATTCTTGATCCAGGTGGCGGCCACCGGGTGATTCACGGTCGGGTTGGCGCCGATGATGAGGATGACCTCGGCGCGTGTCACGTCCATCACCGGGTTCGAGACGGCGCCCGAGCCGATCCCTTCCAGCAGGGCCGAGACCGAGGAAGCGTGGCACAGGCGCGTGCAGTGGTCGACGTTGTTGGTGCCGAAGCCGGTGCGCACCAGCTTCTGGAACAGGTAGGCCTCTTCGTTGCTGCCCTTGGCCGAGCCGAAGCCGGCCAGCGCATTGCCGCCATGCGTGTCGCGGATGGCGGCCAGCTTGCCGCCGGCCAGCGCCAGCGCTTCTTCCCAGGTCGCTTCGCGGAAGACGTCCAGTACGCGGTCCGGGTCCATCGTGAACTCGCCGTTCTTCGGCATGCCTTCACGGCGGATCAGCGGTTTCGTCAGGCGGTGCGGATGGTGCGCGTAGTCGAAGCCGTAGCGGCCCTTGACGCACAGGCGTCCCAGGTTGGCCGGGCCGTTGCGGCCTTCCACGTACAGGATCTTGTTGTCCTTGATGTTATAGGTCAGCTGGCAGCCGACGCCGCAATACGGGCAGACCGAGTCGACCTGTTTGTCCGGGATGTTCAGCGCCACCTCGCGCGCCGGCATCAGGGCGCCGGTCGGGCAGGCCTGCACGCATTCGCCGCAGGCCACGCAGGTGGAGGCGCCCATCGGGTCGTCCTGGTCGAACACGATCTTCGCGTTCTCGCCGCGGAATGCCAGGCCGATGACGTCATTGACCTGCTCGTCGCGGCAGGCGCGCACGCAGCGGGTGCACTGGATGCAGGCATCGAGGTTGACCGTGATCGCGGCGTGGGTCGCATCGATCTGGGGCTGGCGGCGGGTGGAAACGAAGCGCGGCTTGCCGACGCCGAGTTTTTCGGCCCAGAGGTCGACTTCGTTCTTGCGCGTGTACTCGGCTTCCGGCATGTCGGCCAGCAGCAGCTCGAGCACCATCTTTTGCGCGGACACGGCACGCGTGCTGTCGGTGCTGACCTTCATGCCCTGGCTCGGGTGGCGGCAGCAGGATGGCGCGAGAACGCGCTCGCCGTCGATCTCGACCATGCAGGAGCGGCAGTTGCCGACGGCCTCCAGGCCTTCCTTGTAGCACAGGCGCGGGATCTCGATGCCCTCGCGGCCTGCGACCTCGATCAGGGTCTCGTGCGGCAGCGCCTCGACGACACGGCCATTGAGTTCGAACGAAACGGTACGGATAATCGCATTCATGATTTCACTGCCTCCAGCTCGTGCGGGAAGTACTTGATGACGCAGTCGAAGGGATTCGGCGCGGCCTGGCCGAGGCCGCAGATCGACGCGTCGCGCATCACCTGCGACAGTTCGCCCAGCAGCGGCACGTCCCAGACCGGCTTGTTGATGATGTCGAGCGCCTTGGCGGTGCCGTTGCGGCAGGGCGTGCACTGGCCGCAGGACTCGTCCTTGAAGAAGGCGAGCGTGTTGCGGGCGGCGGCGCTGGCGCTGTCGCGATCCGACAGCACCACGACGGCGGCCGAGCCGATGAAGCAGCCGTAGGGCTGCAGCGTATCGAAGTCGAGCGGGATGTCGCCCATGCTGGCCGGCAGGATGCCGCCCGAGGCGCCACCCGGCAGGTAGGCATAGAAACTGTGCCCGTCCTGCATGCCGCCGCAGTATTCATTGATCAGTTCCGTGATCGTGATGCCGGCCGGGGCGAGTTTGACGCCCGGCTCCTTGACGCGGCCCGAGACCGAGAACGAACGCAGCCCGCGCCGGCCGTTGCGGCCGAAACTGGCGAACCAGTCGCCGCCGCGTTCCAGGATCTCGCGCACCCAGTGCAGGGACTCGAAATTGTGTTCCAGCGTAGGACGGCCGAACAGGCCGACCTGCGCCACATAGGGCGGACGCAATCTCGGCATGCCGCGCTTGCCCTCGATCGATTCGATCATGGCCGACTCTTCGCCGCAGATGTACGCTCCCGCGCCGCGCCGCAGGTGAATCGGCGGCATGCCCTGCACCGGCGGGTCAAGACGCAGTTTTTCGAGCTCGGCTTCCAGCATGGCGCGGCAGCCGTGGTATTCGTCGCGCAAATAAATGTAGATGGCCTCGATGCCGACCGCCCAGGCGGCGATCAGGGCGCCTTCCAGGAAGCGGTGCGGGTCACGCTCGAGGTAGACGCGGTCTTTGAAGGTGCCCGGCTCGCCTTCGTCGATGTTAATCGCCATCAGGCGCGGGCCGGCCTCGGCACGCACGATGCGCCATTTGCGGCCCAGTGGGAAACCGGCGCCGCCCAGGCCGCGCAGGCCGGAGGCTTCCAGCGTGCCGATCACCTGTTCGACGTCGCGCAGGCCTGCGACGCAGTCGCGCAGCAGCTGGTAGCCGCCGGCGCGGCGGTAAGTCGCATAGTCGGCATGGCCCGGGATCTCGTCAGGCGTCACTCCGGCGGCTGCTTTCGCGGCCACCTTCTCGGCCGTCGCATGCGGGACCGCATGCTGCCCCACCACCGCCGCCGGCGCCTGTTCGCAGCGGCCGATGCAGGGCGCTTCGAGCAGGCGCACCTCGCGGCCGAGCAGCGCCGGGAGTTTGTCCAGCAGTTCGCGGGCGCCCGCCATCTCGCACGAGAGGCCGGCGCAGACGCGCACCGTCAGTGCCGCCGGGGCGGCTTCGCCTTCCTTGACCACGTCGAAGTGGTGGTAGAAGGTGGCGACCTCGTAGACCTCGGTCTGCGCCAGGCGCATTTCTTGCGCGAGCGCGGCCATGTGGGCGCTCGACAGGCAGCCGAAATGGTCCTGGATCTTGTGCAGGTGCTCGATCAGGAGGTCGCGCTGGGTTGACGCGCCGCCGAGCAGGGCCTGGACTTCGGCGAGGGCCTGCGGGTCGACGCGGCGGCCTTTCGGGGCTTCGCGTTTGCGCTGGCGGCTGGCGCCGGCGTTGGCGACGGCGATCGGGATGATGGGGTGGTTCATGATTCGTCCCAGTTGTTCGATATTACGTTGGTTGGTCGTTGATGCCGCGGTGTTGCGAACGGTGCACCGCGTGGAGTCAGGACTCCACCCTACGAACTGTTGTGCACCGTAGGGTGGGGTCTCGAGCCCACGCGTTCACCGCCAGAACAGCGATTACTTGAACAGCACCGCCGCCTTCTGCAGCGTCACCCACACGCCGAACATCAGCGGAATGCCGACCGCCAGCCAGGCAAAGGCCGTGACCAGCGGGCTGCTGGCAGCACTGCTGCCGCTGCCGCCGCCGACGCGGGTGCCGCTCGCGGCGGAAACGTCGCGCTCATGCGCCAGCTTCTTCTCGGCCGCCAGTTCGGCGTCCGTCATGAAGTGCTTGTCGGCCAGCGGGCGGATCATCGTGTTGAGCACGATGCCGACGACGATCAGGCCGGCCAGCACGTACATCGTGATGTCATAGGCTTGCGCCTTCGGTACGCCATGGGCGATCTGGTACTCGCGGATGTAGTTGATCAGGATCGGACCGAGCACGCCAGCTGCCGCCCAGGCCGTCAGCAGGCGGCCGTGGATCGCGCCCACCATCTGCGTGCCGAACAGGTCGGCCAGGTAGGCAGGCACGGTCGAAAAACCGCCGCCGTACATCGACAGGATGATACAAATGAAGCCGACGAACAAGGCCAGCTGGCCGGCGTGCGCCATCGACGGAATCGACACGTACAGGAAGAAACCGAGGATCAGGAACACGAAATAGGTCGCCTTGCGGCCGATGTAGTCCGAGCACGAGGCCCAGGCGAAGCGGCCGCCGATGTTGAACAACGACAGCAGGCCCGTGAAGCCGGCGGCGATGGCCGCGATCTGGCTCTTTTGCGCCGCGTCGAGGTCGTTGAAGCCGAGGTCGACGCCGATCAGCTTGCCGCCGAAGACTTCCTGCAGCAGCGGCGAGGCCATGCCCAGGATGCCGATGCCGGCCGAGACGTTCAGGAACAGCACGCCCCAGATCAGCCAGAACTGGGGGATGCCCCAGACGCGGCTGGCGTGCACGTGGCGCGCGGTGATCATCGTGTTGGCGGTCTGCGCCGGCGGGGTCCAGCCCGCAGGCTTCCAGCCCGAAGCAGGCACGCGGTAGGTCAGTGCGCCCGCTACCATGAACACGAAATAAATCGCGGCCAGGGCCAGGAAGGTTTCCCAGACGCCGACCGAGGTGGCGGTAGCAAAATGCTTCATCAGCTTGTCGGCCAGCGGGGCGCCGATCATGGCGCCGCCGCCGAAGCCCATGATGGCCATGCCGGTCGCCATGCCGCGGCGGTCCGGGAACCATTTGATGAGCGTCGACACGGGCGAGATGTAGCCGAGGCCGAGGCCGATCCCGCCGATCACGCCGGAACCGATCCACATCAGCCAGATCTGGTGGGTGTAGATGCCCAGGCTTGAAATCACCAGGCCGCCGCACCAGCACACGGCCGACACGATACCGGCCTTGCGCGGGCCGGCGTGCTCGAGCCAGCCGCCGAACAGCCAGGCAGCCAGGCCCAGGAAGACGAAGAACAGCGTGAACATCCAGCCGAGCATCGAGATCTTCCAGTCGCAGGTGGTCGAGAAGATCTCGGCCATGAAGCCCATGTCGGCCGCGCAGGCGCGCGACTCGGTGATGCCGATCGCTTTCGACAGCGGCAGCCAGAACACCGAGAAGCCGTAGGCCATGCCGATGCACAGGTGGATCGCGAGCGCCGCCGGCGGCACCAGCCAGCGGTTGAAGCCCGGTCCCGCGATGGTGCGCTCTTTACTTAGAAAATCGAATAAACCCATTGTCCCCTCCGGTTTTTATCATTCCTGAATATGCTTTTTTAAGCATATCTATCAGGCATCTTTTATTGCCTGCGGAGGGTAACATGATGTTTTTCGCAGCGAAATAGGTTATTTTCAGCATATGCTCAAAGTTCATATCCGTCCACATTGGGAAATCAGCGTCAAGGGCGAGAGCCCGCTCGATACCAAGGACCTGCTGGGCTTGCTCCTGTCGATCCAGGACACCGGGTCGATCGCGCAGGCGGCAAAGAGTGTCGGCCTGTCCTACCGCTATGCCTGGGGTTTGCTGCGCTCGGCCGAAAGCCTGTTCGGCGAACAATTGCTGCAGACGGGGCGCGGACGCGGCACGAGCCTGACGCCGCTGGCGCAGAAGCTGGTCTGGGCCGACCGCCGCATCGCGGCGCGCCTGTCGCCCACCCTGCACAGCCTGGCCTCGGAGCTGGAAGCGGAACTGGGGCGCATCACCGCCAACAAGCTGCGCACCCTGCGCATGGACGCCAGTCACGGCTTCGCGGTGGCCGCGCTGACCGGCTGCATCGACCGCGACGCCCTGCCGCTCGACCTGCGCTACCGCACCAGCACTGACGCGGTCGCCGCGCTGGCCCGGCGCGAATGCGACCTGGCCGGCTTTCACATCCCGCTCGGACGCTTCGAGGCGCAGACGATCGCCTGGTACCTGCGCTGGCTCGATCCGAACCAGCACTGCCTGGTGCGCGTGGCGGACCGCGAGCAGGGCCTGATCACGGCGCGCGGCAATCCGCTCGGCCTGCGCGGCCTGGCCGACCTGGCGCGCCCCGAGGTGCGCTTCGTGAACCGCCAGGCCGGCTCCGGCACGCGCATGCTGCTGGAGATGATGCTGGCCGCCGACGGCCCGCCGCTCGAATCCATCAACGGCTACAACAGCGCCGAGTTCACGCATTCGGCGGTGGCCGCCTACATCGCCAGCGGCATGGCCGACGCCGGCATCGGCATGCGTGCCGCGGCCGCCCAGTTCAAGCTCGATTTCCTGCCGCTGGTGCGCGAGCATTATTACTTTGCGCTGCGCCGCGACGCCGTCGACGAACCGATCATGCGCCAGCTGCTCGAGCTGATGCGCGATCCCTCCTACCACAAGTTGGTGGCCGCCCTGCCCGGCTACGATGCCGGCGGCACGGGTGAACTGGTGTCGATCGCCGAGGCTTTTTCGCTTCAGGCATAGGACAAAACAGGTGCTGGCGTCGCTTCTGCGAAGGTCGACAAACCACTCCTGAGTTTCCTCAATTAAGCGGTCTCGTCCATCGATAGATTGGAGTCTTTGCGCGCACGCCGTGCGGACAGGGACGCCATGCTCAACAGATATTTCATCACGCTCGGCGCGCCCACCACGGCCGGCGGCAAGGTGACTTCAAGCAGCCGCTTCGAGACCATCAACGGCGCGCCGCTGGCCGTCGAAGGTGACAGCTGCTGGTGCCCCGCCTGTCTGTCCGAAGGCGTGATCCGTCCCGACGGGCCACGCCTGTCCGAATCGATCGACGGCCGCCAGGTCGCCCTGCACGACGACCTGTGCATCTGCAAGTGCAAGCCGCCGCCGCGCTTGGTCGCTTCGCAAGCCTTCATGTGCCAATCGATCGACAGCGACTGGTATGCCGGCCAGGAGGCCGCGGCCGCGCAGGCGGCGGCGCAAGCCAACGCGGCAGATCTCGATGTTCCCGAACTGGAGGACCTGCCGCTGGCCCTGATCGATCCGGGGACCATGGAAGCCATCACCGGGCTCCCTTACCGGCTTGACCTGCCAGGCGCGCAGGGCATGCTCGATCACAAGGGCTGGACCGAGCCCTTGAGCGAGACCGAACGGGATGCAGGCGTCATCGTGCAGCCGCATGCAGCCACCGACTGAGACGGGACCGTCCGTGTCCGCCAGCTATGTCCCCGGAGCGCCGAATCCCTGGTTCGCCAGGCACACCTACCACGGCATTCCCGTCTACCGGAACATCAAGCCGATCCGGGAATGCAAGCTGCATCACTGTGTCGGGCCCGGGGCCACCGTGGAGCGGGCCATCGCCGTGCCCATCCTCACGCCCGAGCATCTATGGAGCACCTTCCAGGCCGAGGCCGAGGAAATCCTGAAAGTGAACGGCAGTTTCGAGGGCAACGACCGCGAGAGGAATCGGCGCATCAATGCGGCCTACGCCAAATTATGGCTGGCCGATCATCGCTTCCAGTGGGCCGGACTAGCGGCGTTCGCCTCGAAGCAGGTCGGTTGCGGGCTGCTGCATTCTGCCGAGCTCAGCGAAAAGAACCGCCGCGTGCGCGAGCAGGTGGGGCGGGCCTTCGCCGCGTATCCCGGCGCCGGGGCATCCACCATGGTGCAGTCCACCACGGAGGCAGCGGCACAGTACATGTACCGCAAGCTGGGCTTCGGGAATGCGCACCTGTTTTTGGATATTTATCCGCTGCACAGGTTTTTCATGGAGCGGGGATGGGAGGAGTTCAATACCTATCTTGCCAAGCGGCAGAACGATAAGTATCCGGTGCATTGGGCGGTCAACAGGAACACGCTTCGGTTTGGGACGCCATTTGCCGAGATTAAGGAAGGATTCCGACTCATCAATTCAGGCGACCTGAAGCGAAGCGTTGATCAGCTTGCCCAGCATGAGCAAGTCAATATTTTGCAGAGGATTATGTACAACGATCCCGTCTTACAGCGATTACTCGCAATGAACCAATATGCCTGGGCGATTGAATTTCCAACTGGTGACTACGAGGAGATCAAGCTGACCCTGTCGGCCGAGTGCCGGGCCAAGCAGGGCTTCACTTCCTGGTTTTCCCGAAACAAGAATGCGGAGCTGTGGGTGGTCGAGCAGCGCATGCAGTTCGTGCTGACCGCCGCCAGACAATTTCATGCTCTCTTGCACGGCGCCGAACGCCCTTACGTCGAAGCATCTATCCGTGCGATCTCCGCTGGCGGAGGTGTCGCATGAGGCGCAGCTATCAACGCATTGCCATACTCGCCGGCCTTATCGCTACGGCCATCTGCTGGCATGCTCGCCCTCCTGAGCCGACCGTCCTGGCCTTTCGCCTTGGCCAGACTTTCGAGCAGGTCGTCAGAGATTCCAGCTATCCAGCGCTGAAGCGCTCAAACCGCCCCAGAGACGACTGGGACGGAAACAAGTTCGGTGCGATCTGGGTCACGGAACCATCCGTGATTGTCCGGTTCACCGATCCGAAACATGGGTTCACGCTCCCGCCTACTAAATTCGCCGCCCTCAGCTTTTCGGAAAACCAGGCGATCACCTTTGCCACCTCGCCGATGCTCGACCCACTGCCTTTCGACGAGGCCGTTGCCATCCTGGAAAATCTGCAGAACCAGTTCAAGGCAGGGGGCTGGGAACCCTGGGCGCGGAACGACAGCACCTGGTTCGACCTGACTCCGGAAGGAAAGAAGAGGCTTTATGCGCGGATGTTCAGGCCGGGATACATGGAATCGACCGATTTGCGTGTTCCTAATCTTTACGGAATGATTTTCCGGCTGAAATGTACTGAAGGTTGCTGGACGCGAGAACCGCCGTACCTTTTTCTCATCGATATCGGCCTCGGCGATGACGTATATGGCTGGAAGCCAGGTCAACCGCTGCGTTGGACGCTGCCCGAAAAGGCACTCACGGGCAGCAGCGTGCAATGAAGTCGCGCTATCGCCGAGTCAGCATGCCGGCACCGGACATTGCCAACGAGCGCTCGATGTCCGCCAGCTTTTCCCCGGAGCGGGAAGCATCCGCGAGAGCGTCGAGCATATCGCGCGACATGAGCAGGTGAACATCCCACAAAAGATCATGTACAACGATCTCGTGCTGCAGAAATTGCTTGCCACGAACCAGTATGCCTGGGCAACCGGATTTCCGACTGGCGACCATGAGGAGATAAAGCTGACTTTGTCGGCCGAGTGCCGGGCCAGGACAGGCTTTACTGCTTGGTTTCCACAGAACAAAGACGCAAAGCTGTGGGTCGCTGAGGAGCGCATGCAGTTCGTGAAGCAGGCAGCAAAGCGATTCGGCCAGCTCCTGAACAGTCCCGAGCGTCCCTATGTCGAGGCGTCGATCCGGGCGATCGCCGCTGGCGGAGGCGTCGCATGAAAGGCTGGTATCGATTCCTCGTCATGTCATCGTGCCTCATCCTCACCGCCTTCTGGTGGCGTTCTGGCACATCTGAACCGACCCTCCTCTCTTTCAGACCCGGGCAATCCTTCGAAGGGGTGGTGAAAGACTCCACCTTCCCAGTCCTGGCGCGATCCAATATCCCGGATGCCGACAGCGGCTGGGGTGCGACCTGGGTCACCGAGCCGGCGGTCATCATCCGCCTCAACGATTCCAAACATGGGTTCACCCTGCCCCCGACTAAGTTTGCTGCGCTGAGCTACCAGCGGAATGTTGTCGCTACGCTTGCAACGTCGCCGATGCTCGATGCGCTACCTTTCGACGAGGCCGTGGCCGTGCTCGACAACCTGCAGAACCAGTTCAAGGCAGGCGGCTGGGAACCCTGGGAGAAAAACGACAGCGTTTGGTTCGACTTGTCCCCGGAGGGCAGGAAGCGGCTGTATGCAAGAATGTTCGAACCGGGCTACGCACAGGAGGCAACCCTGCGCATCCCCAAGCTGTATGGCATGACCTTCCGGCTGAAGTGCAATGAAGGCTGCTGGACGCGGGAACCGCCCTACCTCTTCCTCATCGATATCGGGCTCAGCGACGACGTGCTTGGCTGGATGCCGGGCAACGCGGAGGGACCTCAAGCTGCCGCCATGAGCGGCAGTGTGAAATGAGACTCCGCAAGCGGCTGGGGCGACCTGGATCACGGAGTCAGCCGTCATCATCCGACTCAACGATTCCGAACATGGGTTCACCCCGCCTCACCGCCGCCGCTTCTTCCAGTCGTAATCCGGCCCCGTCACATCCACCCCCGGATGCCCCACCACATCCGGATGCTCCGAACACATCGTAATGAAGCGCACGCCCTCGCCTTCGCGCTGGCGCCGCCGCAAGTCTTCCATGAAGCCCATCGCCTTGACCATCTCCTCGGTGCCGAAACCCTGGGCGTGTGGACGGCAGTCGGTTTCCTCAATAATGGTCCAGTACACCATGTACATACAAGCGCTCCAGAAAGGCGTTTTGACGGAATTGCTGAACAAACAATCTTGCCAACAATTTTGCGCGCCTCGCGGAAACAGAAGCGCACGGTTTCGCAGCAGTTAGCAGATATTTAGCAGAGGAAATGGATACGAAGCCAAAAAGTAGGACTAGTCCGAAATGTCTCTTATATGTTCGCCGTTTCACATAACAGGCTGCGCAGGACCGTTAGTCTAGGGCCTGTTTCATAAATAGTAGGTATTTCTCATGAACATCGACAAGCAGATCCAGCCTGAGACCGCAACCGAGCTGGCGCTTTGGGGCGGCCTTGAATGCACGGTCAATCGTGTACGCGACAATTACTTCAGTCAAATGGAACGCAATGGCCACGCAGACCGCGTGGAAGACATCGAACGCTTCGCCTCGCTCGGCATCAAGGCGATCCGTTATCCAGTCCTGTGGGAGCGCACCGCTCCGGACGGCATCGACAGCGCCGACTGGTCCTGGTCCGACGCCCGCCTGCCCGCGCTGCAGCGCCTGGGCGTCACCCCCATCGTCGGACTGATCCACCATGGCAGCGGTCCCGAACATACGAGTCTGGTCGATCCGGCCTTCCCCGAAAAGCTCGCCGAGTACGCCGGCGCGGTAGCCCAGCGCTACCCCTGGGTCGAGTACTACACCCCCGTCAACGAAATCCTGACGACGGCGCGCTTTTCCGGTCTGGCCGGCGTCTGGTACCCGCACGGAAAGAGCCACGCGACTTTCGTGCGCGCCCTTCTCCATCAATGCAAGGCCACCGTGTTGTCGATGCGCGCGATCCGCGCCGTCAACCCGGACGCCAAACTGGTGCAGACCGACGACCTCTCGAAAACCTACGGCACGCCCGAGATGGCCTGGCTGGCGAACTTCTTCAACGAACGGCGCTGGCTGGCCTGGGACATCCTGTGCGGGAAGGTCGATCCCGAACACAAGCTGTGGACCTACCTGCTCGAGGCCGAGGCCACGCCGGAAGAACTGCTCTGGTTCCGCGACAACCCCTGCCCGCCCGACATCATCGGCGCCAACTACTATGCCACCAGCGAGCGCTGGCTCGACCACCGCACCGAGCGCTATCCGCAGGACCGCGTCCACACCTACGACGGCCACCTGCACGCCGACATCGAGACCCCGCGCGCGCTGGCCACGCCGACGCCCGGCATCGGCCCGCTGCTGATGGAAACCTGGGAGCGCTACGGCCTGCCGGTCGCGGTCACCGAAGCCCACATCGACGCCAACCGCGAAGACCAGCTGCGCTGGCTGCTCGAGATCTGGAACGCCGCCGGCAAGGCCAGGGCGGCCGGCGCCGACATCCGCGCCGTCACGGTCTGGGCGCTGCTCGGCTCCTACGACTGGAACTGCCTGGTCACCGAATGCCGCGGCTATTACGAGCCGGGTCCGTTCGACGTGCGCGGCCCGCAACCGCGGCCGACGGCGCTCGCCAACATGATGCGCGAACTGGCCAGCGGCCGTCCGCTGTCGAACCCGGTGCTGCAGGGCCAGGGCTGGTGGCGCCGGCCGGGCCGCTTCTTCTGCAAGCCGGTCGCCACGCGCACGGCGGTGGCCGACATCGCGGTGCGCAGCCAGTTCAAATCGAACCACGTGCAGCCGATCCTGATCACGGGCGCCACCGGCACCCTCGGTTCGGCCTTCGCGCGCATCTGCGAGCGGCGCAACCTGGCGCACCACGTGCTGACGCGCCAGGAGATGGACATCACCGATCCGGCCTCGGTCGAAGCGGCGATCCAGCGTTTCAAACCCTGGGCGATCATCAACGCCGGCGGCTATGTGCGTGTCGACGAGGCCGAACTCGATGTCGAAGGCTGCATGAACGGGAACACGCACGGCCCGACGGTGCTGGCCCTGGCCTGCATCCGCCACGCGCTGCGCTTCATGACCTTCTCGAGCGACCTGGTGTTCGACGGCGCCAAGGACACGCCCTATGTCGAATCCGATCCGGTGGCGCCGCTGGGCGTCTACGGCCGCAGCAAGGCCGAGTCCGAGCGGCGCGTGCTGGAAGCGGATCCGCAGGCCTTGATCATCCGCACCAGTTCCTTCTTCGGCCCCTGGGACAAGCACAACTTCGTCACCCAGGCCCTCGGCGCCCTGAAGGCCGGCCGGCCGTTCACGGCCTCGAACGACCTGGTGGTGACGCCGACCTATGTGCCGGACCTGGTGAACGTCAGCCTCGACCTGCTGATCGACCGCGAGCGCGGCGTCTGGCACCTGAGTAATGGCGAAGCCGTGACCTGGGCCGAGCTGGCGCGCAAGGCCTGCGCGGTGGCCGGCGTCGATCCGCGCACCCTGCAGGAACGTCCGGCGACGGAGCTGGGCTATGTGGCGGTGCGTCCGCACTACTCTGCGCTGGGCAGCGAACGCGGCATGCTGCTGCCTTCGCTCGACGACGCGCTGGGACGCTATCTGCATGCGCTCGAGGAGCACGCGGTCGACGACGGCGCGATGGTGGGGGAAGCGGCGCATTACGCGCGCTGAGGCCCGCCGGCTGGTACAGGGCGGTTCTGCCGAACGCCCTGCGCGGCCGATGATGTAACATTCGGGATGGTCCGGATCGCGTGCGCGCTCCGGACCCTTCCATGTCGCATCCCTACAGGCTTATCTTGAAAATATTCGTTATCAGTCTTCCGTCCAGCCTCGAGCGGCGCGCCCTCGTGGCGCAGAAGCTCGGCGAGCGCAAGCTGCCTTTCGCCTTCATCGACGCCGTCGACGGCCGCGTCGACCACCACCCCTATCTGCAACGCTACGACGAAAAAAGCTTCCTGGTGCACCGGCGGCGCAAGGCCGCTCCCGGCGAACTGGGTTGCTACGTGAGCCACCTGCTGGCGTGGGAAAAATGCGTGGCGCTGGGCGAGCCGATCGTGGTGCTGGAAGACGATTTCCAGCTGACGCCGGATTTCGAAGCGGGCCTGGCCTATCTCGAGCGCTTCGCCGACCGGGTCTCGTTCGTGCGCCTCGAGCCGCTGGAAAAGCACACGGTTCTCACCTCGGACAAGGGCGAGCGTTTCAGCCTCGTGAAACAGCTCGACGTCGGCATGTGCATGACCGGCTATGTGATCACCCCGCGTGGCGCGCAGCGGCTGCTGGAGCATGCGGCCACGATCCGGGCGCCGATCGACCTGTTCCTGAAATACACCTTCGACCATGGCGAGCTGATTCACGCCATCGTGCCGCACGGGGTGTACCCGACGCACGAGGACTCCGTGATCGGGATCGACGTGCGCAACCAGCGCGAAAAGGGCACGCTGCTGGGTCTGAAGCGCTTCGCCTATAAAACCTTCTACCGCTTCGCCAACCTGTTTACCAATCTTGCAAACGGGCTGCGCCGGTTTTAAGCGCTGACGGTCGCGGCGAACTGCAGGCGATAGAGACTCGCATACATGCCGTTGGCCGCCAGCAGCTCGTCGTGCGTGCCCTGCTCGGCGATCCGTCCACCTTCCAGCACGACGATGCGGTCGGCACGCTCGATGGTCGACAGGCGGTGCGCGATCACCAGCGTGGTACGGCCCGCCATCAGCGTGTCGAGCGCCGCCTGGACGGCGCGTTCGGACTCGTTGTCGAGCGCGGACGTCGCCTCGTCCAGGATCAGCAGCGGCGCATCCTTGTAGATCGCGCGCGCGATCGCCACGCGCTGGCGCTGGCCGCCGGAGAGGCGCATGCCGTTCTCGCCGATCATCGAATCGACGCCTTCGGGCAGCCTGGCTACCACGTCGGTCAGGTGCGCAGCTTTGACTGCCGCCGCCAGCCGCTCGTAGTCGATGCGCTCGGCGCCGTAGGCGATGTTGGCGGCCAGGGTGTCGTCGAACAGGACCACGTTCTGGCTGACCATCGCCAGCTGCGCGCGCAGGCTGGCCAGCGCCAGCTCCTCATAGGGCACGCCGTCGAGCAGGATGCGCCCAGCCTGCGGATCGTAGAAACGCGTGACCAGGTTCACGAAGGTCGACTTGCCGCCGCCCGAGACGCCGACCAGGGCGACGGTCTGGCCCGGCTCCACCTCGAGCGAGACGTTCGACAGCGCCGGCGCGTGCGCGCCCGGATAGGTAAAGGTCACGCCCTCGAACTGCAGGCGCCCGGCGGCGCGCCCGAGCACGCGGGTGCCGGAGTCCTGTTCGACCGGCGCATCGACCATCGAGAACACGGTTTCCGCCGCCGCGATCCCGCGCTGCATCGGGCCGTTGACTTCGGCCAGCGATTTCAGGGGCGTGAGCAGCATCAGCATCATGGTCGTGAAGTTGGTGAACTCGCCCACCGTCATGTCGGAACGGATCGCCATCACGATCACCACCGAGACCGCCACCGCAGTGGCGACCTGCGTGATCGGGGTGGTGGCGGCAAAGGCGACCGTCATGCGCTGCGAGAAGCCGCGCAGGGCTTCGCTGCGCTGCTCGAAGCGCTTGCGCTCGTAGCGTTCGCCGGCGAACACGCGGATCACCTGGTGGCCGCGCGTGGCTTCCTCGACCACCTGCGTCATCTCCGCCGTCACGCGCTGGTTCTCGCGGTTCAGGCGGCGCAGGCGTCCGGTCGTGGTGCGCACGATGACGGCGGTCAGGGGCACGACGACGATGGCGATCAGGGTCAGCGCCCAGTTCAGGTAGAGCAGGCCGGCCAGCAGGCCGAGCACGACCAGCACGTCGCGCACGAAAGCGACGAAGACCGAATTGATCATGTCGACCACTTGCCGCACGTCGCCGATCACGGTGTTGATGATCTTGCCGGTCGACTCTTCATGGAAGCGCGCCACCGGCAGGCGCAGCACGCGCTCGAACACCATGCGCCGCAAATCGTTGAGCACGCGGCTCATCACCCAGTTGTTCAGGTAGGCGGTGGAAAAGGTGAACACGCCGCGCAGCGCGAAGATCGAAATCAGGATGCCCGGCACCAGCCACAGGCTGAACGCGACCTTGTTCGGGCCGAAGCCCTTGTCGAGCAGGAGTTCGAGGGCCTTGGCCAGCGCCGGCTGGGTGGCGGCGGTGCCGGCCATCGCCAGCAGCGAGAAGAAGGCGCGTCCCTGGTAGGGTTTGACGATGGCCAGCAGGCGTTTGACGATGGTCCTAGTTTCCATGTTCTTCTTCCGAATTCAGGGTGAGCCCCATGAGCACGAAGACCATGAGTGCGTAAAACATGCAGGCCCTGCCCGACCAGAACATCATTTCGGTCAGGCCGAAGGCGAAGTAGCTGAGCGGGATGAGCATGCCCGCCAGCGCGGCGGCGTTCGGGTGTCCGGCAGCGGCGCCGCGGTGCGCGGCGCGCGCGAAAAAGGCGAAGGGCGCGCCCAGGATGCCCAGCCAGCCGATGAAGCCGGGCACGCCGCCGGTGCTCAGGGCCTGCAGGGCATCGTTATGCATGTGCAGCGGTGTCAGTACCACATCGGCAAGGCGGCCCTCCTTCACCCACTGCTCGAAGCGCGCATGGCCGGCCTTGACGCTGGTGCCGAACAGGGGGTGCTCGCCGATCAGCATGCCGGCGCCCTTCCAGAGTTCGAGCCGGATGCCGAGATTGGTGAACTTGTTGCCGCCCGCGTTCCAGCTGCGCACGTCGCTGATGCCTTCGTTGATGCGCGTCTGGATGCCGCTGGCCGGCACGAAATACAGCAAGGCGACCAGCGCCACGCCGCCGCCCAGCAGGACTTTCAGCTGCCCATGCCCCAGGTGGCTCTGGCGCAGGAGCAGCAGCAGGGCGAGCACCAGCGCCAGCCAGCCGCCGCGGGTGCCGGTCAGCACCGAACCGAGCAGGCCGGCCAGGGCGCCGAGCGACAGCCACAGGACGCGCTGCCGCGAGCCGGGCTGCACCTTATTGACAACATCGAGTGTCGCCGTCAGCGCGACCAGGCCCAGGCACAGGGAAATGTCGCCGAAGGTAATGGCGTTGGTCAGCCCTCCCGGCCGTTCGATGCCCAGCACGATGCGCTGGTAGCCCACCAGCAGCATGGCGCCGACGCCGCCGGCCACGGCGCCCCACCACAGCATCCGGCGCGAAGGGCGCGCCGCCAGCACCACCATCAGCGCGCTCACCGCGCAGAACATGCGCAGGGGTTTTTCCAGGCTGTGGAGCGGCTCTTCCGGACGCACCAGGAAGTACAGCAGCACGACCGCGAAATTGAACAGGAAAGCCAGCACCACCCAGCGCAGGTCCGGCCAGTGGCGCGCCAGCGCGGCCCGGGCATCGGTCCACACGAACGGCAGGGTCAGGATGAACAGGAAGCTGGCCAGGCCGATGCCGAATCCGGTCGTCAGGATCAGGGAAGGAACTGCGAAAACCAGGGCGCCGGTCCATACCCGCAACGGGGCCATCGTCTTCGTCAGCATATTGTCCATTGTTCTGCATATAAGATATTCTGTCGGGCCCGGCGAAGGCCGCATGGGGACCAGGCGGCGGCGAGGCGCGCCGGCGGCGTGTTTGCGCCGCGCCGACAAGAATTTTCACCGCATTATCGCTGATGCCGCCACAACTGCCAACACACGGCCCGGGCCGGCGCAGCGGAGAAAGAGAATCACGAATGAACACGGCACCAAGGCTTTCCATCCTCGTCCCCGCGTACAACGCGCAGCAGCATCTCGACGCGACCCTGCGCTCGGTGCTGGAACAAATGGGCCCGGACCATGAACTGGTCGTCATCGACGACGGCTCGACCGACGCCACGTCCGAGGTCGCCCGACGCCTGCAGGCGACGTATCCGGCGCTGGAAACAAGGCTGATCCGGCAGGACAACGCGGGCCTGGCGACGACCCGCAACCGCCTGCTCGACGCGGCCGCGGGCGAATACATCCTCTTCCTCGATGCCGACGACCTGGTCCTGCCCGGCACCCTGGCCGAACTCGACGCCATCATCGCGGCGCACCGGCCCGACGTGATCGCCTGCGACTTCAACGACTGGCATCCGCACAACATGCGCCGCACGCGCCGCATGGAGCGCGGCTACCCGGCCGCCACGCTGCTCACCGACCGCGAAGCGATCCTGCGCACCTTCTTCATGGACCGCCAATGCTATGCCTGGGCCAACGTGATGCGGCGCGAGATCTATGCGCGCCAGCCGGCGCCGCTGTATCCGCCGGGCCGCACCTTCGAGGACATCACGGTGACGCCGCAGCTGATCGCCGGCTGCGCCAGCCTGGTCCGCCTGGCGCGCCCCTGCTTCGACTACCGCCAGCATCCGGGCAGCATGAAGCGCGGCCTGTCGCACAAATGGTGCACCGACTTCGCCCAGGCCGTGCTGCATACCCGCCGCCACTTCGAGACGCTGCCGGTGAGCGCTGCGCTGCGCCTGCACATCGATGCCGCCACCGTCCATTACTACATCGTGATCCTGAAGCGCACCTACGAAATGCCGTGGCGCGAGGGACGCGCCGCGCGCGCCGACGTCAGGGCCCTGCTGCTGCAGAACCTGTTCAATCCGCTGGAAACGGTACTCGACGCGATGGCGGGCGAAGTGCTGGACAGCCACGACCGCCGTGCCGACCGCCGCGCCGCCTCGCAGATGCGCAAGCTATTGGCCGGCAATCCCGGCTTCGTGCTCGGCAAGCTGGTGGCGCGCAAGATCAAGGTCTGGCAGCGCAAGGCCGCCGCGTGATTTAAGCGCAAGCCGGTAACGTTTCGTTGGCCGCCAAGTACCGTAGCGTGGGCTCTTGAGCCCACGCGGTGATACGTAACCGCAAGATCATCGGGCACGAACACGGAGCCCGCGCGTATCACCGCGTGGGCGGAGCCCACCCTACGCGACGATCAGTACTCGACCGCCACCGCCTTCGCCCCCAGCGTCAGCTCGAGCGCCTGCTTCAGGGCGTCCGACGGCGCCACTCTCCACTCGTCGCCCAGCTGCAGGATGCAGTCGACGTTGTTCGGCTTGATGCGCAGGCTGACCGGCAGCCCGTCCGGGTGTTTATAGGGCGCGATCACCTCGGCGATCTTCGCCGGGCTGACCGTGCATTCGAGGTCCATCTCCAGCTTGTGGCCGTACTGGATGCGCGAGCTGGCCAGGTCGAATACCTTCTCCGCCGTGATGCGCAGGCCGCCGTTGAAGCGGTCTTCCGACACTTTACCCACCACCAGCAGGAATTCGTCTTCGCGGAAGGCGTTCTTGTTCGCCTCGAACACCTCGTTGTAGACCGTGACCTCGACCACGCCGGTCTTGTCGTCGAGCGCGACGATCAGGATCTTGCCGCGCTGGGTCATTTGCGTGCGCACGCCGGTGATCACGCCGCACAGCATGCGCGGCTCGCGCGAGGGCTCCAGGTCCTGCAGGCGGGTGCGGGCGAAGCGCCGCACTTCCTGGGCGTAGATGTCGAACATGTGGCCCGACAAGTAGAAGCCGAGCGCGGTCTTTTCCTCGGACAGCTTCTGGCGGTCGGTCCAGGGCAGCGCCTTGACGTATTCGGGCGGCGCGACCAGGTCGGAATCATCACCGCCGAACAGGCTGACCTGGTTCGCGGCGGCCGCTTCCTGGCCGGCCACTTCCATCGCGAACGTCACCGAGGCCAGCAGGATCGCGCGGTCGACGCCGAAGCAGTCCATGGCGCCGGCGCGGATCAGCGACTCGATCGTGCGGCGGTTGATCTGCTTGCGGTCGACGCGCTTGCAGAAGTCAAATAAGTCCTTGAACTTGCCGCCTTCCTTGCGCGCGGCGACGATCGCCTCGATCGCGCCCTGGCCGGCGCCCTTCACGCCGCCCAGGCCATAGCGGATATTGCTGACCTGCTTGCCGGTGACGGACTTCGGCTGGCCTTCCGGCGTAAAACGGAACTGCGATTCGTTCACGTCCGGCGGCAGCAGCGTCAGTTTGCAGACGTCGATCGCGTCCTCGACCAGGATCTTGATCTTGTCCGTGTCTTCCATCGCCAGCGACATGTTGGCTGCCATGAAGGCGGCCGTATGGTGCACTTTTAAATAGGCGGTATGGTAGGACAGCAGCGCATAGGCGGCGGCGTGCGATTTATTGAAACCGTAGCCCGCGAACTTCTCCATCAAGTCGAAGATCTCGTCCGCCTTCTCCGTCGACAGGCCGTCCTTGGCGGCGCCGGCGCGGAAGATCTCGCGGTGCTCGGCCATCTCCTCGGCCTTCTTCTTGCCCATCGCGCGGCGCAGCATATCGGCGCCGCCCAGCGAATAGCCGCCGACGATCTGCGCCATCTGCATGACCTGCTCCTGGTAGACCATGATGCCGTAGGTCTCGGACAGGATGGACTCGGTGCGCGGATCGGGATAATCGAATTTTTCGCCGTGCTTGCGCTTGCAGAAGTCCGGAATCAGGTCCATCGGGCCCGGACGGTACAAGGCGACCAGCGCAATGATGTCCTCGAAGCGGTCGGGACGCGCGTCTTTCAACATGCCCTGCATGCCGCGCGACTCCAGCTGGAAGATTGCGACGGTTTTCGCATCCGACAGCAGCTTGTAGGACGGCCGGTCGTTCAGCGGCAGCGACTCGAGGTTGAATTCGGCGTCCACCGGATCGAGCGCGCGGATGTAGTTCACCGCGCGGTCGAGAATGGTCAGCGTGGTCAGGCCCAAAAAGTCGAATTTGACGAGGCCGACGGCCTCGACGTCGTCCTTGTCGTACTGCGAGACGACGCCGGCATCGCCGCCCTGGGTGTACAGGGGGCAGAAGTCGGTCAGCTTGCCGGGGGCGATCAGCACGCCGCCGGCGTGCATGCCGATGTTACGGGTGATGCCCTCGACCTGCTGCGCCAGCTCCAGCACCTGTTTGACCTCTTCCTCGTTCTCGAGGCGTTCCTTCAGCAGCGGCTCCTCTTCGATCGCCTCGGCGATCGAGACCGGTTTGCCCGGCTTGAACGGGATCAGCTTAGAGATGCCGTCGCAGAAGTTGTAGCCGTAGTCGAGCACGCGGCCGACGTCGCGGATCGCGCCCTTGGCCGCCATGGTACCGAAGGTGGCGATCTGCGACACGGCATCGCGGCCGTACAGGTCCTTCACATGCTGGATCACCAGCTCGCGCTTTTCCTGGCAGAAGTCGATGTCGAAGTCGGGCATCGAGACGCGTTCCGGATTCAGGAAGCGCTCGAACAGCAGGTTGTATTTCAGCGGGTCCAGGTCCGTGATCTTCAGCGCGTAGGCCACCAGCGAGCCCGCGCCCGAACCACGGCCCGGGCCGATCGGCACGCCGTTATTCTTGCCCCACTGGATGAACTCCGCAACGATCAGGAAGTAGCCCGGGAACTTCATCTTGATGATGGTGTTGTTCTCGAACTCCAGGCGCGCCTCGTAGCGCGGACGCTCCGCTTCGCGCTTGGCCGGGTCCGGGAACAGCTGCTCGAGGCGCTCCTCCAGGCCCTTCTTCGTTTCGGCGACCAGGAACTCGTCGATCGTCATGCCCGGCGGCGTCGGGAAGTCCGGCAGCTGCGGTTTGCCGAGCGTGAGCACGACGTTGCAGCGCTTGGCGATTTCCACCGAATTGGCGAGCGCGCCCGGCAGGTCGGCGAACAGTTGCGCCATCTCGGCCTGCGTTTTGAAGCACATCTCCTCGTTGAAGCGGCGCACGCGCTTGGCGTTGGCCAGCATCTCGCCCTCGGCGATACAGGTGCGCGCCTCGTGGGCGATGAATTCGTCCTTGCTGATGAACTGCACCGGGTGGGTTGCCACCACCGGCAGCCCGAGGCGGCCGGCCAGCGCCACCGAATGGCGCACGGCCTGCTCCTGGTTGGCCGCGCCCGCGCGCTGGATCTCGATATAGAAGTGGCCGGGGAAGATGCGCGCCCAGCGCTCGGCATTGCGTTCCGCGCGCTCGATATCGCCGTTGTCGATCGCCTGGCCGACGTCGCCGAAGCAGGCGCCCGAGAGCACGATCAGGGCATTGCTCTGGTCGGCCTCCGGGTGCAGCGTCGAGGTGGACGTGGCCAGTGCTTCGAGCCATTCGGTGCGGAACTCGGCGCGGCCCTTGTACTGGTTGGTGAGCCAGGCTTTCGAGAGCAGCTCGCACAGCTGCAGGTAGCCGGTATGGTTTTTCGCCAGGATCAGCAGGCGCGAGGGTTTATCCCGGTTGTCGTCGTTGGTGATCCAGGCATCGACCCCGACGATCGGCTTGATCCCCTTGCCGCGCGCCGCCTTGTAGAAGCGCACCATGCAGAACATGTTGGCGAGGTCGGTGACGGCGAGGGCCGGTTGCTTGTCCTTGGCGGCGGCGCCGACCAGGTCGTCGATGCGCACGAGGCCGTCCACGATCGAGTATTCGGAGTGGACGCGCAGGTGGGTGAAAGTCGGGGAAGTCATACCCGTATTTTAACCCGCCGGCGGCTCATCGGCGCCGGCCGCGGACGTAGTTGCAACTAGACAACAAGACGCTTTCCGGTGCGTCGCCTCTTATAATAGTGTCCATGCCATTCGAACCCTGCTTCCTGCTCCGATGACGCCGCCGCCCATGCGCGCACCCGCGTCCCCCACCCTGTTCGAGCTGCTGACGGACGATGCCGCCGCCGGCAGTATCGCCGTCCTGCCGCCGCCCGCACCCGGCCTGGCGCCGGCCGTCGCCGCCCCAGCCGCCGGCGCCGGCCTGCGCCGCCTGGCCGCACCCCTGCTGCTGGCGGCGCGCGTGGTGCTGCGCCGGCCGCAAGTGCGCCAGCTGGCGCTGCGCATCCTGAAGCGCTCCCCGGCCCTGTATGCGCGGGCCTACCGGATGATGATGGCCTCCGGCGCCAGCGCGGCGGCGGCGGGTGCGGATGTCCAGCCCGGCCGGGTCGATACGCTGTCGCCGCGCGCGAACGCGATCCTGCGCCGCCTGCAGAGCCTTCAGGCCGCGGCGCCGCGCCAGCCGGGCGCGCGCCCGCGCCTGGCCTTCGTCTCGCCGTTGCCGCCCGAGCGCACCGGCGTCGCCGTGTACGCGACCGAGCTGCTGGCAGAACTGAGCGCGCATTTCGAGATCGAACTGGTCGTCGCGCAGCTCGACGTCAGGCTGCCGCCGGCGCTCGCGCACCTGCCCGTGCGCCAGGCGGCCTGGTTCGCCGAGCACGGCGACGAATACGACCAGGTGCTCTACCAGATCGGCAACAGCCCGTTTCACAGCCACATGTTCGCGCTGCTGGCGCGCCATCCCGGCGTCGTCGTGCTGCATGACTTCTTCATTGGCGGCGCCCTGACGCACGCCCAGATGAGCGGCGCCGATCCGCGCGCCTGGAGCGAAGCCCTGCTGTATTCGCACGGCTATGCAGCCGTCCGCGCGAGCCGGACGACGGACGGGCGAGTCCAGGCGCACAAGGACTGGCCCTGCAGCCTGCCGGTGCTGGAGAGCGCGACCCGCACCATCGTCCACTCCCACCACGCGCGCCAGCTCGCCATCGACTGGTTCGGCGCGGACGCCGCGCGCCGGATCGACATCATCCCCCACCCGCGCACCCCGCCGGAGGTCAAGGACCGCGCCGCCGCACGCGCCGCGCTCGGCATCGATGCCGATACCTTCCTCGTCTGCAGCTTCGGCTTCGTCGCCCCGAACAAGCTGACCCACGAGTTGTTGCGCGCCTGGATCGCTTCCAGCCTGCACACGGATCCCCGCTGCGCGCTGGTGCTGGCCGGCGCGAATCACGACAGCCCCTACGGCGTCGAAGTCGAAGCCCTCATCCGCAGCGCCGGACCCGATGCCAACATCCGCATCGCCGGCTGGCTCGACGACGCGGCCTACCGGCACTACCTGCAGGCGGCCGACGTCGGCGTCCAGCTGCGCACGAATGCGCGCGGTGAAAGCTCGGGGGCGGTGCTCGATTGCATGAATTACGCGCTGCCGACGATCGTCAATGCGAATGGCTCGATGGCCGAATTCCCGCCGGACGCCGTCTGGCGCCTGCCCGACGCGTTCGAGGCCGGGGAGCTTGTAGCGGCGCTGGAAACGCTACGCCGCGATCCGGCACGGCGGGCGGCACTCGGCCAGGGCGCGGTCGCGCTGCTCGACGCGCAGTTCCGGCCGGCCCGCTGCGCCGCGCTGTACCTCGCCACGCTGGCCGCCGCACGCGCCGCCACGCATGCGCGGCACGCGGCCTGGCGCACGGCGCTGGCCGCGGCCGCCCCCGCGGACGAGCGACAGATGCAGTTGCTCGCCGCCACGCTGGCTGCACAGGAATCGACCGCAGGCCGCCAGGTGCTGGTCGACGTCAGCGCCTGGTCGCGCCCGGGCACCCGTCCCGACCCGCTGGCGGCAAGCCAGCTGGCCGAACTGCTCGCCCGGACGCGGGGGGACCTGCGCGTGGAACCGGTCTGGCTCGACACCGCCGGGGACGCGCCGCGCTGGCGCCAGGCGCGCAACGCCATCGGGCGCCTGCTGGGCCTGGGCTGGCCGGAACAGGACGAGCCGGTCGTCGACGTCCACGCCGGCGACGTGTTTTATGCACCGGATACCGCCGCCGCCGCCGTGGCGGCGGCCTTCGACGCCGGCCTCCTGGCAGCCTGGCGCGCGCGCGGCGTCATCGTCAACCTGCTGGTGCGCAGCCTGGACGGCGGCACGCTGCCGCCCGCCGCGGCGGCCGCCGACCGCCTGCTGTGCGCCACGGAGGCGATTGCACAACAGTTGGCGGCGGATTCGCGCGCTTCCAGGCAGGCAACCGGGCCGGCATGATTTCCGCCCGGGCGCGACGGCTTATAATAGCGGTTGACCAGAATTGAGCTACTTGGCAATCATGCAAACCACCCCCCATCAAACGGCCGCCGCCAACGCAAGCGCCGGCGCCGGCCGCTACGTCAACATCGCCGCCTACAAATTCGTCAGCTTCGACGATACCGAGGAAAAGCGTCCGCAGTTCCAGGCGATCTGCGCCGAACTGAACCTGCGCGGCACGATCCTGCTGACGCCGGAAGGCATCAACATGTTCCTGTCCGGCCTGCCGGCCGACATCGACGCCTATCTCGCCTGGCTGCGTGCGGATCCACGCTTCGCCGACATCGAAGTCAAGTACAGCCACTCGGAAGAGCAGTCGCACAAGCGCATGCTGGTGAAGATCAAGAAGGAAATCATCACCATGCGCATGCCGCTGATCAAACCGGAACTGGGCCGCGCGCCGTCGGTGGAAGCGACCACCCTGAAACGCTGGCTCGACCAGGGCCATGACGACAACGGCAAGCCGGTCGTGATGGTCGACACGCGCAACGATTTCGAGGTCGACGTCGGCACCTTCGACAACACCGTCGACTACCGGATCGCCAAGTTCACCGAGTTCCCGGAAGTGATCGCCGCCCACAAGGACGATTTCGCCGGCAAGACCGTGGTCACCTTCTGCACCGGCGGCATCCGCTGCGAAAAGGCGGCGATCCACATGCAGAACATCGGCTACGACAACGTCTACCAGCTCGAGGGCGGCATCCTGAAGTATTTCGAGGACGTCGGCGGCGCCCACTATACGGGCGACTGCTTCGTCTTCGACTACCGTACCGCGCTCAATCCGAAGCTCGAGCCGACCGTCACGACCCAGTGCTTCGCCTGCCGCGCCGTGGTGACGCCGCGCGAGCAGCTGTCGCCGCAGTATGTGTATGGAGTGTCGTGTCCGCATTGCGCGGACACGACGGTGGCCTGAGAATGGCAGGTGGCCCCTCCGGCGCACGCCAGCTCGTCAAGAAAATCGCGCTGCGCGCGGTCGCGTTCGTCGTGGCGCGTCCGCGCCTGGATGACTTCCTGCGCCGCCAGATCTATCGATTTCCCGGGCTCGCCGGGCGGGTGCGCGCAGCCGTCGCCCACTCGCGGCGTGCCGACTGGCAGGCGCTGCCAGTGCTGCTGTCCGACGAAGCCGAGCTGACCGACAGCGCGCGCCAGGTGCTGCGCGACCTGCGCCGCGCCATCGACCATCCCCGCCCAGAATAAGAGCCCAGATGCGTATTCTCCTCGACCTGCAGGCCTGCCAGGCCTCCAGCATGCACCGCGGCATTGGCCGCTATTCGATGGCACTGGCATTGGCCATGGCGCGCAACAGCGGCGGGCACGAGCTGCGCATCGTCCTCAATGACGACTATCCTGATACCGTCGCAACGCTGCGCCGGGCCTTCGACGGGCTGCTGCCGCAGTCGCACATCTCGACCTTCAGCGTGCCGGTGCCTGCGGGCGAAGTAGATCCGCGCAATGCCTGGCGCGTGCGCACGGCCGCACGCATCCGTGAACACTACCTGGCCAGCCTGCGGCCCGACGTCGTGCATGTGGCGAGCCTGTTCGAGGGATTGGGCGACAATGCCGTCAGCTCGGTACCGCGCCCGGGCGGCCGCTTCGATACCGCCGTCACGCTTTACGACCTGATTCCCCTGATGCGCAAGGAGCGCTACCTTGGCGACCCGAACGTCGCGGCCTGGTATCACCGCAAGCTCGAAGGCATGCGGAAGGCCGATCTGCTGCTGGCCATTTCCGCCTCGGCGCGCGAGGAAGGCATCGCGCTGCTGGGCATGCCCGCCGAACGCGTGGTCAACATCTCGTCGGCGGTGGACGGCATGTTCCAGCCGCGCGCACTGGCACCCGACGCGCGCGCTGCGCTGCTGGCGCGCTACGGCCTTTCGAGGCCGTTCATCATGTACACCGGCGGCATCGACTATCGCAAGAATATCGAGGGCCTGGTCGAGGCTTACGCCCGGCTGCCAGCGACGCTACGCAAGCAATACCAGCTGGCGGTCGTGTGCAGCATCCAGAATCCCGACCGTTTCCGCCTCGAGCGCCTGGCCGCCAAATTCGGTCTTGCCAAAGACGACCTGGTACTGACCGGCTTCGTTCCCGACGACGACCTGGTTTCGCTATATAACTGCACCGCACTCTTCGTCTTCCCTTCGCTGCACGAAGGCTTCGGCCTGCCGGCGCTGGAGGCGATGGCCTGCGGCGCCCCGGTGATCGGCTCGAACACCAGCAGCATCCCGGAAGTGATCGGGCGGCCCGATGCCTTGTTCGATCCAGCCAGCATCGACGCCATCGGCGGCGCCATGGCGCAGGTGCTGCTCGATCCGGCGCGCCAGGCGTCCTTGCGCGAGCATGGCCTGACCCAGGCGCGGCGCTTCTCGTGGGATGCCAGCGCCCGCCGTGCGATCGAGGCCTTCGAAGAGGCGCACCAACGGCGTGCCGCGTGCGGCGCAAGCGCGTCGCCAATGCCCGCCGAGCCCACACGCAAGCCGCGCCTGGCCTATGTCTCGCCGCTGCCGCCTGTGCGCTCGGGCATCGCAGCCTACAGCGCCGATCTGCTACCGGAACTGGCGCGACACTTCGACATCGAGCTGGTGCTGGAGCAGGACAGCGTCGACGACATGGGCCCTGCCACCCGCTTCCCCCAGCGCACGACCGCATGGTTCGACGCCAACGCGCAGGCCTTCGACCACATCGTCTACCAGTTCGGCAATTCGGAATTCCATTCTCACATGTTCGGGCTACTCGATCGCCATCCCGGCGTGGTCGTGCTGCACGACTTCTTCCTCAGCGGCGTCCTTCATCATGCCGAAGCCGAGCATGAATTGCCCAACCATTATTGCCGCTCGCTCTACCTGGCGCATGGGTATGGAGCGCTGGTCGAGGAAAAGGACGCGGGGCGCACCGAGTCGGTCATGCGCTACCCGTCGAACAAGCAAGTGCTCGACCGCGCAACCGGCGTGATCGTGCATTCCCGCCATGCGGTGGGGCTGGCGGAGCGCTGGTATGGCGCCGGTTACGGCGACCAGTGGCGCGTGCTGCCGCTGGTATGCCTGCGTCCCGGCAGCGACACGGCCGACCGGGACCGGGTCCGCGCGGACCTCGGCTTCGGCCCCGGCGATTACGTGGTCTGCTCATTCGGCATCCTGTCGGCACCCAAGTGCAACGACCGCCTGGTCGAGGCCTGGATCGACAGCACGCTCGGAAGCGATCCCCACTGTCACCTGGTATTCGTGGGCGAAATCGCCCAAGGTCGTTTCGGCATCGCGCTGCGCGACCGCATCGCCACGCACCCGCGCATAAAAGTCACCGGCTACGCCGACACCCCGCTCTACCGCCGCTACCTGGCCGCCGCCGACGCCGCGGTCCAGCTGCGCGGCAGCTCGCGCGGCGAGACCTCGGGCGCCGTCTTCGACTGCCTTTCGTACGGGCTGCCGACGATCGTGAACGCCCATGGCTCGGCCGCGGAAGTGCCTGAGCACGCGTGCCTGCGCCTGGAGGACGCGTTCACCCAGGAAGCGCTGCGCGCCGCGCTCGAGCGCCTGCGCGGCGACGGCGCGCTACGTGCACGGCTGGGCAATGCGGCTGCAGCCTATATGGAGGCGACCCATGCGCCGGCCCGGATCGCGGCGCTTTACCGCGACGCGGTCGCGCAATGTGCGCACGACAGCCGTGGCCAGGCGGAACAGGACCTGATCGCGGCGATCGCCGCTTCCAGCGCCGGGGTGGCCGCGCCCGATCTGATGCAGACAGCAGCGGCGATCGGGGCCAACCGGCCGCGCAGCGGCCCACGCCAGGTGCTGGTCGATATCGAAACGGCGGGATTCGAGCCTGCGCTGTTGCGGGCGCTGATCATGCAGGCGCCGCGCGCCTGGCGCATCGAACCGGTGCGGCACGACGGCGCGCGTCACCGCTACGCACGGCGCTTCGCGCTCGACCTGATCGGCCGTCCTGACCTGCGGATCGAAGACGCGGTCGCCGAGGCGGGATCCGGCGACGTCTGGCTCACATCGGGAGAGAGCAAGCCTGGAACCGTGCCCGCGAAATGGCTGGCGCGCGGCGTCCTCGCCTGCAGCCTCGACCCGAGCGACGCGGCCGCGGACGACCTGGCGCAGCGCCTGGCAGCCGTGCTGGCCGACCTGCATTCACCAGCCACAGAATGAAAACATTCCTCAAGAAGACCGCCCGCCGCGCCAAGACCGTGCCCGTGCTTGGCCGCCTGGTGCGCATTGCGGCCGCCATCGTCCGGCTACCGGAGCTGCGCGCCGAAGTCATCGGGCTCGCATCCGGCAGCTACGAGCAGGGGCCGAAGACAGCTCAGCCGGCTCTCTGGCGCGCCGTCCACGAGCTGCGCGAAAGCACAGCCGGCGACGTCAACCTGACCCGTTCGGTGCCGGTCGCCCTGCGCCGGCTGACCCGCGAAGTGCATGCGCTGCGCCAGCGGCTCGATGCGGCCGGCCTGGGCGAGGAGAAGGACGCGGTCCCGCCCGGCGGCCAGGCCCCGCGTCTCTGCGTCGCGCCCGAACAGGCAGCCGCCGCGCCGCTGCGCCTGTACCTGGGCCAGGGCGAGCCCGCACCAGCCGGCTACGTGAGCGCCAGCTTCGACGACACGGCTGGCGGCGTGCCGCTCATGCCGGGCGCTGCCGAGGAAATCCAGGTCGCCTGCCTGTTCGAGACCTTTACCCAGGCCGAGCTGCGCAATCACGTGCTGCCGCACCTGTACGCCTGCCTGCAAAATGGTGGACGACTGCGCGTGCAGGCCACCGACGCCGGCGCCGCCCTTGCCGCCTATGCGCAAGGCGAATGCGGTTACGACGCGCTGCGCGACATCCTGTACGGCACGGCGGATCGCGACGGCCGCCTGCAGCTGAACATGCTCAGCCCGGCCAGCCTGGGTTCCCTGCTGGGCGAAGCCGGCTTCACGGTAACGGATCTCGTGGAAACAGGCATGCGCGATGGGCGCCCTGCCTTCGAAACTGTCGCCGACAAGCCGTCGCCGTCCTCAAGCACGCACTGAAACCTGCCATGCCACCGAGCTTTTCGATCGTCATCAACACCCTCAACCGCGCGACGCTGCTGGCGAAAACGCTCGAGAGCCTGCGCTGGCTGACATACCGCGGCCGTTTCGAAGTCATCGTCGTCAACGGTCCCTCTACCGACCACTCGCAGGAAGTGATCGACGCCTGGCTGCCCGCGATCCGCGCCGGCCGCTGCGAGGTGGCGAACCTCTCGGTCTCGCGCAACATCGGCATTTGCATGGCGCGCGGCGACATCGTCGCGTTCATCGACGACGACGCGATTCCCGAGCCGGAATGGCTCGAGCAGCTGGCCCGCGCCTACATTGACCCCGCAGTGGGCGCCGCGGGCGGCCTGGTGTTCGACCAGACCGGCTACAGCTACCAGTACGAATACTCCAGTGCGACGCGGCTGGCGAACGCCAACTGGCGCCTGACCCGTCCGGCCGACCACCTGGCCTATCCGGGCGCTTTCGAGTTCCCCTACCTTCAAGGCACGAATACCTCGTTCCGGCGCAGCGCCCTGCTCGAGGTGGGCGGCTTCGATGAGGAAATCGAGTACTACCTGGACGAGACCGAGCTGTGCTGCCGACTGGTCGATGCCGGCTACCTGATCCGCCAGCTGCCCAACGCCTATGTGCATCACAAGTTCGCGCCGAGTAATATCCGCAACGAGCATAAGATCACGCGTTACCGCTATCCGGTCATCAAGAACAAGCTGTATTTCGCGCTCAAGCATGGGCGCGAGTACGTAACGCTGGCCGATATTCTCGAGGACAGCCGGCGCTTCGTCGACGAACAGAGACAGGAAGTCGAGAGCCATATCGCCGCGGGACGCTTGCCGGCGAGCGAGCGCGAGGCGCTGGCCGGACAAGTGCGCAGCGCGTGGGAACGTGGCATGACGCGCGGGCTGTCCGGTGCCTACGAGTACATCACGCCGGACAAGCAGCGCGCCCGCGCGGGCGATTTCCTTGCTTTCGACCGGGTGATCGTGGCGGGTGCGCCGAAGGCACTGGTGTTCATTGCGCGCGAGTTGCCTGAGCCGCAAGCAAAGCTGGCGCGCGACCTGGCTGCGCAGGGCCATATCGTGTGCGTCATCACGGCCAGCCCGGATTTCAATCGCGTCGATTTCGAGGAAGGCGTGTGGATGCACAGGATCGTAGCAGCACGCGCCGCCTTGCCGGTTTCCGGCCTCGCGCCGGGCATGACGCCGGAGGCCTGGAACTGGACTGTGGCAGCGCGCGACGAACTGCGTCGCATCGCCACGCACCGCCCTGTCGACGCTGTCGAGGCGCAGCTGGCAACGGGCGAGGCGGCCGCCCTGCTGGACGAGGACTGGCCAATGATCTTGCACGTCGAGCCCGACCTGCCCCTGAACCTGCCCCCCTTGCAACTGGCCCTGCTGCGCCAGTCACAAGGCTTGCGTGGGGCCAGCCAGGCGCTGCGTGAACGCCTTGCGCGCGAATACGACCTGCACTACGACGGCACCTCGGCCATCGTCATCCATCCCGCACCGGCAGTCTCATAGCAAACTGCAGGTCAGCGGCAGGTCATCGATATCGCGAACTCAAGCGAAGTTTTAAAACACCCGTAGGCTCGTTGCGAGACCTTAGCCTTATGACTATCAAGCGAGCGAGCTTCTCTTAGTGAATGCACTTTCGTAGCGCCGTCGAATAGCCGCCACGTTTTTGATCGTTCAGGCTCTCAACTCATCATTATGCAATTTTTTTGAATTGCTAACGTAACGATATTTCAGGCGAGAAGAAAAGCTGCCGATTACTATTATCGTACTGAATATTGCGCAAAAATATGCGCAGTATAAATATCGATAATCAGCGGCAGGCACTACCAGAAAATGTGGGACAATAAACCCCCATGCGCTGGCTTGCATTGTTGCGAATACCGGCCGCAGTTGCGGCGTAATAAATCGCCAAAAGCATGCCGACGCCACTAGCAGCGCAAGATATATCCAAGGGAAATATAGAGCGGGAACTGATTTTTGAGTTGACTCCAAAAAATCCGATATTGCATTTTTCTTGAAGGTAAAGGGGATACTAGTATCAACGATTTGCGGATCCGCAACGTAAGCCGGAGCTGCTGCCCCAATTCTCAATAAAGATACGAATGTGTTGATCCTGTGCTTTAAATAAATAAGGGGGTGAGACTTGATCGCGCTCAACCAATTGGAACGTAATTCCTTGAGTTCATTCAAATCTGTGGTCCTTAGATTTCCCGCCGTGCCATAGAACAACAAATTATTGGAGTCAGTGGAATAATATGATGACAACGGCTTTTCGAAGCCTGCTATTTTTTTGTTTATATAGCTAGGAAGCAGGTTGCTATCCGTTGCGACCGATATGGCAAGTAAATCATGGCTTTGCGTATACTGAAAGCCATAAGAGTGCGTAATGTTTTTTTCTGGCACTAAAATATTCGCAATTACAACCACCCCGAATGCAATGCAAACGGCTGCTGCTAGCTTTTTGGCAATGCTGAGTTTTGGACGATCAACATATACCATGTAATAAATGATGAAGGGAATCGCGGTAATTCCGTTAGTTTTTGAGCCATACGCCAAGATAATTGCCGACAGAATGAAGATCCGTTCGAGCCATGAAGCGCTCCTCCCTGAGACTTCTCTATGGAAAGTGATAGCTAAACACAACACAATTAAAACAGCGAATACAACATCCTTCCAGATTTGTCCAAGTGGGAACAGTAATCCTGGCATAAACCCGACAGCCAGAAAAAGGATGGCTGCTCTGCCGATCAATTTTTTCGCGCCGAGGAAAAAAAGCAGTAGCGCCAACCAATAACAGCTCACGTTCTGAAGAAGAAATGGCGCTGGCCCCTCTTTCAATTTAATTAGTAAGTGCCACCACCAAGCCATTAGAATCGGGTGCCAATCACTATAGTGATTATGCCGAGCTTCGAAATATTGAACGGAAGAGTCTGCACTCATCCATCCTGGATAAAATGTCAATATCGATGTGCCAAGGCCTGTTAAGAACAACAGAATAGCAATAATTGTGACGCAGTCAAAACGGCGGCCGCTAAATTCGGCATCGAAATTGGAAGTATTCGGCATGGTATTATTATGTGGTGGCCCCAGGATTATACAGTGAAGTGCAGCACGGCAGCTAGCACAGACCTATACAGGCTTCCTATACGCCGTTTTTTTAAATCGAAGTTTCTCCAACGAGTAACACGCTTGACAATAAGTAGGCGGCCAAACGCAAGGAGACGTCGTAGAGAAGACCTCCTAAAGCAGGCGCGGAACAGGTCGCGAGATGGCTTAGCGCAAGGGCGCCTAACAAGACTGTTAGGAGAAGGCGCAGCGCCGACGACGGTACGAGGTACGGCGAGGCGCTGCAACGCAGCCATGGCAGTTTTGTTAGGCGCTCCAAGTCGGGCGTCCGTATATGGACTCCTCCTCGTTCGCAAACAATTCAATTCGGCCCGTGAGGTACGACTGCTCACGTATATCCGGCCTCATACTGCGGCACTGGCGACAGGTCGACCGGCCTTGATGTGATGTCGGAATAGACGCCGGTAAGCATCGGTGCGAATGCTCCAATCCCAATGCTTAATGCATTGCTGGTTCTCTTGTGAAAGCAAATGTAACAAGTGCCGCTTTTTGGCCAGTTCCTCGATGGCGTCAGCCAGAAGGACGGGACTGCGCTCTTTGAGAATGAAGTGCTTTTGTTGCGGACCGAATACCTCGGACACAATGCCGACATTGGTACTAATGACTGGCACACCGCAGGCCATCGCCTCGAGCACTGGATTGGGTGTGCCCTCGCTTTCAGAGCAGCAGATGAGAACATCCAGTGAATTGTAATAGTCGGGCATCCTGTCGTGCGATATCTGACGGATTTGGCGATCCGCAAAGTATTCTTCGACGACGACGCCCCGCGATTCCAGCAGATTCAGTGCTGGCCGCAGGATAGTGTGGAAACCCTTTGGGTCTCGAACACGGCCTTCTTCAGTATGCGCATTCCACGCACTGTTACCAGCCCAGCCAACGCGCAAGGGCCGATGCTGGTCCCCTATGAAGCGCGCCGTAGAAACCGGCGCGAAATTCGTCAGATCAACTCCATCGGGCGTTACCATATCCGGATCAGGATAGTCCTGAATGTCTTGATAGATGCGCTGCAATATGCGCGAACTGACGGTGTACCCGTTCGAAAGTTGCGTAAAGAGCGGGAGGCGATGGGCAATCTCGGATTCGGTCAAGAACAAATGGTCGAATACACTGAATGTGACCGGACGTGGCGAAATGACCTGAGACACAAAATCGTTCCAGCTGCCATAGAGCAGATCTATTCTACCGCGCTGCCACGGCTCGCAAATGAAAGACAGAGGCTCGCGCCAAAGATAGTGTACCAAGTCGTAGTCCTTGGTCATTTCAAGCAGCATCATCGGCTGCTCCACATCTTGAGATGTCAGGAGGTCAAACTCGAATTCATCCGACGTGTACTTGATGATCTGGCGCGCGATGTTCGCCAGAGCCCAGGTATTGACATCTACGATCAGAGCGACACGTGGTCGACGCGGACCTGATCCAGCGGAATCGGCGTCATGCTGGCGAGCTTTGTGAACGTCCAATCCAAGCTGTCGCTCTGGTTGACGCGCCGAGGTGTCCATATCTTCCGTCCACACCTTGTACCCGTGTTTCTTCTCAAGGTGAGCAGCAGCTTCGAGCCGGGCACGAGCAAATCGAGCTCGCTCGTCATCTTTGTCGTCGGTGCTGCCCGGTTTCAGGCGATCGTGCACTAGAGCCCTGACATCGCTGGCTCCGACCTTTAGCCCAGCGCGGAACAAGCGTACTGAAAATTCAAGGTCTTCGAATCCGGACATCTCCTCATCGTAACCTCCTTGCGCCAAAAATGTGTCCTTTCGGAACACGGATGCGCATCCCGACATGAAAGTGCCGAGATAACCTGGACTTTCCTGGCCGGTGTAGTCCCGACGATGGGCTGTACCGCCACCGATAATGAACTCATTCATGTCAAACGTCAGGTTGAGATGCCCGCCTCGAATGAAATTGGTGGTGGCATCTTCGTTGAGCACGGCCATTGTCATAAAATGACAGCCGAGTATGGCTAGATCGCTCTGGATGTCCGGAAGCGGATTTTTGATGAAATGGACGTCGTTATCCAAGCTCATCACCCAATCGGTGCGAACGTGGGCCATCGTCCTGTTCCGTCCGCCGGCTACACCGTAGTTCTGTCCAAGCATTTCGATACGCCAGGAGAACGGCATCCTCTCCAAGGCGCAACGAAGCGCTTCGAGTTCCTCTTCGCTCGATCCGCTATCGATGACGAGGACTTCACCTTTGAAGTTTGGAATCTGATCGGCGATGGAACGACAGAGCTTTATCGACAGCCTGCTGCGATTCAGCGACAAGAACGTGATGGTGAGATGCTCACCATTTAGTCCGATGTTTGCTCCTTCTCGCCGTCCCGCGTCTGCATTCAGGAATTCGTGATACCGATGGGTGATATAGGATCTCGTTTCGAGACCGCTTTCCAGGTTTTCAATGTTATCTTGCATTGCGTCGACGGATGGAACTGAATACAGTACCCACAAGGTGAAGAAGCGGGGTAGGAATGACCTTGCGAATTAACCACCAGATTTTAACGACCTTCCAAGGGATTTGGCTGAGCTGCTTCCGTGCCAACTCAGTTTCGTTCCGTGCCAACTCGAGTTCGTTCTGTACCAACTCAAGTTCGTTCCCTTTTAACCCAAGTTCCTTCTGTGCCAACTCAAGTCCGTGCTGTGTCAACTCGAGTTCGTTCCGTTTTAACTCAAGTTCGTTCTGTGCCAACTCAAGTTCGTTCAGCTTTAGCTCAAGTTCGTTCCGTTTTAACTCAACTTCGTTCCGTGCCAACTCAAGTTCGCCGCGCACAGCCTCAAGCCTCGCTTGCATGTCCAAAGCTGCATGCTCGTGTCGGTAGATCGCCCTCCAAGCCACCGCCACCTCAGCTTGCGCGGCACGGCGGGACATTCCCAAGCGCTCGACTTCCCTTTCTGTGAAATGCAGTTTCTCGCTGTAATCAGCGACAGAATCTGCCAGAACAGACAGCTTATTATTTGTCACTACTTCTCGTGATCTCGCTTGCTCGAGCTCTTCCTTACTCGCAAGCAGAGCCGCATTGAGCGATTCGATTTCCTCGATCAATGCCCGTTCCCGGCAGTGCACATCCTGGGGCTTCTGAGCCTTCTCTTCCTTGACAATGGATTGCTGGGTCGAAACATTACTTGTGTGGCTCAATGAATCAGGGTGGGTAGTCCCAATTCCATCTTGCGGAAAGAGTATTTGGCGTCCCAGATTCATTGATACTGGATATCCGGCGAAGATTGTCTTATGTTTCGCTGCTGCGCCCCAGACGCCGACATAAAACGCCGACTCTGCAGGAGTGATATCACACTCGACCTGTGATGGAACATAAACCGCTGAATCGACAGGCTGGAATTCAAGTATTGCATCGAGCGGCGTCATAGCGTCGCCGCTCGGCAACTTACTCCCTTGCTCCGAGACAGAAAAGCCTATTCCCAAGGTGCCTAAATTCCAGGAATTAGCCTTGCCAAGTACACTCTCGGTGAGAGCCTGGAACTCCTCAAATGTGAATCGGCGCTTGTGGGATTCAGTCTGGCTATCGCGATCGTCGTAGAAATAGCCATTCAGCGCAGAAATAATAATCGTTGCATTCGGAGCAGCGGCATCACGAATGTTTTCCAAGAGCATATGCGGGTCGTCAACATGTTCAATTGTTTCCAATGAAACAACCAGATCAAATTTCTGATTGGAAATTACTTGTGTCAGTTGCTCTCCCGAGCTTATAGCAAAACGTAGACGCTCGTTCGAAAAACGCTTATCGGCCGAGGCAATAGCTTTCGAAGATACATCGACGCCCAGGACAGATTGCGCCCCCCATTCAGCCATTAGCCAAGATCCATATCCTTCACCACAACCGATATCCAGGACCTTGCGGTCCGCGCAATGTTCTTTCACAGTGAGATAGCGAGCGATGTGAATCGCTGCCTCGATCGCAACATAGCGGGACGAACCGCCGAACTCTGAACGCTCCATGATTCTCTTTGGTTTTAGTTAAACAAATGCGCTGAATGCCCTTATCGGACAATCTCTACAGCGGCATTTTGACCGGCCACTTGTCTCATTTCGTCGGACTCAGATTGCTGTAACCAGTAATGATGCGTTTGAAAGTGCGCAATCAATCAGTCGACCTGACACATGCACGCACAAGTGCTCCAGCAATCCCTTTTCAGGGCGGTTCAGACCTGGATATGGAGGCTACGGCGATCGTTTCATACGACAGGCGATATGCCTCGTCACCAGCATATGCCTGCTTTAGCCAGCCAGCGATTTTTCTGGCGACCACTGGAGCTTGACCTTGCCAGCGACAAAGTCGGCCAGTTTCCGGTTGACTACGAGCTTACACGGCTTAGGACGACGCGCCCGATGCCAGGCATATTGGTCAACCTGGGCTGCCCGGTAGCGCTCCAATCTATCATTATGCTTGATCTCCCGGTCCACCGTCGACGGTGCTCGTCCAACAGCAATTTCGTCTCAGGCACCCGGGCCGCCGATCTGGCTCTGCTGGAAGAGGTATATGAGCGCGCGATTGCTACGTGGCACGCGCTCCCCCTTATGCACCTTATCACATAAAAGGTCTCGTGCTCGAACCGATCGACGAGGCGACAATCGAGGCGCTCCGGCCTACCTGGCAGGGCTTCGGCGGCGGTATCTGGCAGCGATCAGGTCGCTCATCCTGCTGCCTGCATAGCGGCGGTCGCTCTCACCGCTCGCGCTGCACACTTCACATACTTGGCCGATGTTTGCTTCATGGGCTGGTTGCTCCAACTGCTGTGGTAAGCCGAGCGCAATCGGCAGTACGCTTGATCGTCCAACGCTGTTATCCGGATAGCAGCAATTTACACGCGGATCGATCCGACTGTGCGACCTGACCGAGGCGACACTCCAAGAGCAAGCAGGGTGCTTCGTCGAAGACCTGCCCGACTGCCAAGAATTCGGTCTGGAAAAGTCCGGAATGAAATACTCCAGCTGATACAATATGGCAACGAATTCAACTTATTCAGCGATCGTTACTATGCTGTGCCGCAGCGGCGATGTAATGCACACAGGTCCTCTACGGTTGCAATCTTGAACATCTACCATCCATGATTCCTAGTTCCATACACGCCCGCGGCCCGGCATTGCATGCGCTGACTTCGCTCCGGTTCTTCGCCGCCGCGATGATCGTCATCCATCACACCCATTATTATTTTGGCTACGGGACCGACCTGGCGACGAAAATTGGACTGGACCGAGGCGTATCGTTCTTTTTTGTGCTGTCTGGCTTCATCCTGTTCTACGCGCACAAGGGTATGCAGGACGGCGGAAATGTGCCGCGCTTCGTGGTGTCGCGCCTGGCCAGGATCTGGCCATCGCACATTGCGATGGCACTGTTCGTATTCATCGCGCTCCCTTATCCGCACGGCTATCTCAATTCGACGCCGGGACTGGGCACCTATCTGGCGAACGTGTTGCTGCTGCATTCCTGGATACCTTTGCCCAGCTTTAACTTCGCATTGAACGGCCCATCGTGGAGTCTGTCTACCGAGCTGTTCTTTTACGTCTCCTTCCCCTTCCTTATCCTCAACTGGCGCCGCACACGCTGGGCCAAGATCGCATTCTGTGCCGGCCTCGGGCTGGTTGCCGCGGCCTTGGGCACGGCACTGGGCGCGCCAGTTCTGCCATGGGGAGAGAATGGCCTCTACGCACAAGGCTTCGTCATCTTCCTGCCACCGGCACGCATCATCGAATTCTGCCTGGGTATGCTTTCCGCATCGGTCTGGCTCGAATGGCGCCACCTGGCCCACCGGTTCGGGACCTTTGCTTGGACGATCGCCGAATTGCTGGCCTGTGCCCTGACTGCATTCGGCCTGCTGTATCTCGAGCGCTTGCTCGGCTGGCTTGGCCTGCCGAACGGCTTGACGTCGTTCTGGCTGTCGCTGATCATCTGCGCTCCCGTGTTTGCCATTTTGATCCCGGTGCTTGCCTTCGGCCGCGGCCTGGTGTCTCGCGCGCTCTCAGGGCGCACGCTCGTGCTGCTCGGCGAAATCAGCTTTGCCCTGTACCTCGTGCATTCTCCAATCGCGCAGATCCTGTTCGCTTATCCTGGCTTCACTCATTTCGGATCGATCGAAGCCCAGATGACGCTGTACTGGGCGGTGTCGCTGGCGGCAGCCTGGACCATGTGGAACCTGATCGAAAAGCCGGGCCGCGAACTGATCCTGTCGTTGTATGACGCTCGCCGCCAGGCAAAACTGCAAGCCGCGTGAGATTGCCTCGTAGAAGATTTGGAAAATTACAGTTCAGACTGCCGATGTTAAAATCTACGGTTGACCTGTATGCCCGATCCACGCCAGTATGCGCAGCCGCTGCTTCGTCTCTTTCGGGCGCATGGGGTCAGTTGCCGTATGGCTCCGCCGCAGCCCTTGCCATGGGCATCACTGACACTATTGAGATCGATTCATGCTCGCGCGACTACCTGTCTTCCTGAAATTCACGATACTTTCCGGTGCCGGCTGGCTCTGCGACATCGCCAGTTTCGTGCTGCTGGTGAATGGCGCAGGCCTTCCGGCGTCCGCCGCGAACATCGTCTCCTCGTTCATGGGTGTGACCTTCGTCTGGTTCACCTCGGTCGGCATGATTTTCGGCCGCAAGGGCGCGCGCCGTTGGAACTTCCTGGCCGCGTACTGGCTGTTCCAGCTGGCCTCGATCCTGTGCTATTCCCAATTCCTGCACGTCGTGATGCTGCATTTCGCCGCGCCGGACATGCCCGCCTGGCTCGCCGGCCAGGCCGCGCTGGCGGCGAAAATCTTCGTCACGCCGTTTAACCTCGTCACCAACTTCCTGTTCATGCGCTTCCTGACGCGCTTCATGGAACAGGCCACGCAAAGCGAATCCTGATATGGTTGCACCCCGCCCCCGCATTCTCGTCTTCATCCCAGCCTACCGCTGCCAAGCCCAGATCACCCGCGTCATCGACCAGTTCGACGCGCGGGTCAGTGCCTGGATCGACACTGTGCTGGTCGTCGACAACCGCTCGCCCGACAACACGCTCGAAACGGCCATTGCGCGCGGCAAGGAAAAGCTCACCGGCTGCAATTTCATCGCCTGGCGCAATGACGACAATTATGGCCTGGGCGGTTCGCACAAGGCCGCCTTCCGCTATGCCGTCGACCAGGGCTTTGATTACCTGGTGGTGCTACACGGCGACGACCAGGCTGACGTCCATGACCTGATTCCGCAACTCGAGGCCGGCGCCCACCTGCAGGCCGACTGCCTGCTCGGCGCACGCTTCATGCCCGGCAGCCGCCTGAAGGGATATTCCTGGTTCCGCACCTTCGGCAACCGCGTCTACAACGCCCTGTTTTCGCTCGTGGCAATGCGCCGCATCTACGATCTCGGTTCCGGCCTGAACATGTACCGGCTGGCGGCTTACCGCGAGTTCTACTACAAGCCCTTCCCCGACGACCTGACCTTTAACTACGCGATGCTGCTCGCCAGCTACAACCGCAAGCAACAGGTCCGCTTCTTTCCGATCAGCTGGCGCGAAGACGACCAGGTATCGAACGTGCGCCTGTTCCGCCAGGCCTTCAAGGTCCTCGGCATCCTGGGCGGCTATTTCCTGCGCCGGGGTCGCTTTCTGGCCACCGACATGCGGGCCAAGGCCTTCGATGCCTACACCGGGCAGATCCAGCACCGTCACGGGCCGTCGGCCTGAACGCACGCCACGCATGTACCGGACACTTCCTTCCCGCACCAGGGCCTACCTGGTGCTCCTGATGGCAGTCGTGCTCGGCTGGCTGTGGCTGCGTACGCCGGCGCTAGCCGCCTTCGCCGAGCGAGCCGACGGCTTGCTGCTGGTCGGCGTCGCAGCGCTTTACCTGTGCTCGCACTTGTGCCGCATGATGCGCCTGGTCCTGCTGACGCTCGACGAACGAGCGCAGGCCTTTCCGCTGATCGCCGCGCACACGCTGACTGCCTTTCCGAGCAGCTTCCTGCCGCTGAAAATCGGTGAGATTCTGCGTCTGGGCGCCTTCTTCCACGTGTACGACGGGCGCCGTAAGGCGCTGGCCGTGTGGCTGGCCGAGCGTTTCGGCGACATGCTGGTGATCGCCACGTTCATCTTCGCGCTGTACCTCTTCAACATCGAGGTACCGCCTGCGATGCGCGTGGTGTTCGTGTTGTTCCTAGTAGCCGTCGTCGGCGGACTGTTCGCCCTGTTTGCGGTGGCCAAGGTCTCGGTCTACATCAACCGCCATTTGGTGCTGGCCAGCCACCGGCCACGCGGCCTGGCGCTGCTACGCATCAGCCACGCCTTGCGCCGCCTCGAGCAGGACATCCGCAAGTCGGTCGAGGGCCGGCTGGCAGCGATTCTCCTGTTCTCGGTACTGATCTGGACCATCGAGATCCTCGCGCTGTCGCTGTTCGTCAATCAATTCACGCGCGGCGAGCCGGATTTCGCCTCCCTGTTCATGTCCGGTCTGCTGGCCAGCGTGCTGGGAGGCGCCGGCGACGCCGCCAACACCTTTGGCCTGTATCAGTCGCTTGCACTGATGGTGCTGACTATTATTTTCCTCGCCGCGACCTGGGTGGCGGCGCGTTACCGGCTATCGAGGCCATGACATGTCTGACCTGCACAAGAATATCCTGCTGATCCTGGACGATCGCGAATTTGCCGGCGAGGAGGTGCGCAGTCTCGTCGGTTCACGCCGCTATGGCGATATCATCTACAAGCGCCGCGCCGTCGTCGAGCACTTCCGCGCCGCCCTGCCCGAGTGGGCCCGTGCGCGCCTGGTCCACCTGCGCGGCAGCGACGACCTCACGGCCCTGCGCGCCAGGCTCGAGGCCAGCGGCGAGGACACGTCGCTGTGCGTGATCGCCGGACGTGCCGGCTTCGTCCAACCGGAACGCCTGTTCCAGCTGGTCGAACGCCTACCGTATGCCGAGGAAGACTTTACGGACCGCCTGTACAATCCCCTGCTCGTCTTCCAGTACGATGCCCACGCCCTGATCGGCCAGTGGCCGGCGTTCGAGACCGCGCCCATGCATCTATGGGACAAGAGCTGGCAGGGCAGCCAGCGCCTGCAGTCGGTGGCACCGCTCGACCTGTCGCGCATCCGCGACTTCCTTGCATTCATTTCCGGCTCGACCGCGACGCGCCACTTCAACGAAGTGGCAATCGACGCCTATTACTACACCAAGCGTTCGACCGACAAGCGCAAGATGCGCGCCGAGTACGGCTTCTACGGCCTGGCCCCCGAAAGCATGCGCCCCTGGCTGATACAGCCCTTCGACTTCCAGGACGAAGGCGAGCGCGCCTCGTACAAGATGATGCGCTATTACCTGGCCGACGCCGCCCTGCAGTGGGTGCATGGCGCCTTCGATGCCGACACCTTCGTGCCCTTCGTCGAGCGCCTGCTGTTCTTCCTGTCGCAGCGCCCGGTGCGTCCCTGCACGCGCGAGCAGTCGGCGGTGCTGGCGCGCGAGCTGTTCGTCACCAAGGTCGAGTCGCGCGTGCAGCAGTTCCTTGGCAGCGAGGAAGGCCGGCGCATCAACGCCGTGGCCGCCAGCGCCACCCCGAAGCTCGACATCGCGCAGCAGCTGCAGCGCTACCTGAAGCTCTACGAACGCCACCAGAAAGGTTTCGTGTTCGAGCACCTGGCCGTCGGCCATGGCGACCCTTGCTTCTCGAACGTGCTGTACGACCAGCAGCGTTACCTGCTCAAGCTGATCGACCCGAAGGGCGCGGTCACCGAAGACGAACTGTGGACCCACCCGCTGTATGACCTGTGCAAAATCTCGCATAGCGCGCTGGGCGACTACGACTTCATCAACAATGGCCTGTACGAGGTCGGCTTCACCGACCACAACGACCTGGTGCTGCGTCTGCGCCACGCGAATCATGCGGCGCTCAAGCCGCTGTTCCGCGTCGCGGTGAACAAGGCGGGATACGACACGCGCATCATGCGCCTGGGCGAAGCCTCGCTGTTCCTATCGATGCTGCCGCTGCATATCGATTATCCCAACAAGGTCGTCGCCTTCCTGCTCAAGGCGAACCAGATTTTAGACGAGGTAGAGAGTGAATAATGTAGTGGACGAGGCCGACGGCATGCTGGTGGTCGACATCGACGGCACCTTATGCGAAGTCAAGGCGCCGGGCCAGTCGTATGCCGACGTGGCGCCCCACCTCGACGTCATCGCCAAACTGCGCGAATACCAGGCCAAGGGTTATCGCATCCTGCTCTACACTGCACGGAACATGAAGACCCACGGCAATAACCTGGGGCTGATCAACAAGCACACGGCCCCGATCCTGCTCGACTGGCTGGCGCGCTGGGACGTGCCCTACGACGAAATCCTGTTCGGCAAGCCTTGGCCGCGCACCAAGGGTTTCTACATCGACGACCGCGCGATTCGTCCCGACGAATTCCTGCGCATGAGCGAAGAAGAGATTCATCGCCTCCTCGGAAAGGATTGAGATCATGGGCACCAATATCGTCATCACCATGGCCGGACGCGGCTCGCGCTTTTACGAAGCCGGCTACACGGTACCGAAATACGAAATCGAAGCGCACGGACGTACCCTGTTCGACTGGTCAATGCTGTCGCTAAAAAATTTCATCAATGCCGACAGCCGCGTCATCTTCGTTTGCCTGAAGGCGAACGATTCGTCGGAGTTCGTGCGCCGCCGCTGCGCCGCCCTCGGCCTGGCCGACGTCCACGTGCTCGAACTGGACGAACTGACCGACGGCCAGGCGACCAGCGCTTACGTCTCGCGCCACCTCTGGCGCGAGGGCGCCCCGCTGCTGGTCTATAACATCGACACTTACATCCATCCGCGCGCCCTTCATCCGGCCCAGATCGCGCCGGGCTCGGACGGCTGGATTCCCTGCTTCCAGGTGCCGGGCGAGCACTGGAGCTTCGTTGGCGTCGGTGCCGATGGCTGGGCACGCGAAGTGGCAGAGAAAAAGCGAATTTCGGGCAATGCCTCGGTCGGTTTGTACTGGTTCCGCGAGGCGGCCGAGTATGTCGCCGCCTATGACAAGTTCTTTGCTGCCGGTAAAGGTTTGGTGAAAGGCGAGCGCTATATCGCGCCGCTCTATGCGCAGCTGATCGGCGAAGGCAAGAAGATCTCGATTTCGGACCTGCCGGCTGCCGATGTACATGTGCTCGGCACACCCGCAGAGCTGGACATTTTCCTGGCTCGGGATCCCTCCCAAGTCGCCTGATATCTGACGCCTGGCGGCCGCCAACTTTCACCGATCGTAAAAGGATCAAGCCGATGACATTCACGGGTCGGGCGCGTGGTTTCGCGCTCACGATGGCAGCATTGTTCGTGGCATTCTTCGCCACCTATTACGGCGGCGACTGGTGGACGCTAAACGACGCGCCGGCCTGGCCGTCCACCCCTCTGTTCGTGCTGCGCGTCGCTGGCGCCCTGACGCTCTCGTTCGCCGCCGCAGTACTGGTGTGCTGGCTTGCTTGGAACGGACGCCGCGTCCGCCTGTTTTTCGGCGGCTGGGCGCTCGTCTGTGCCCTGTACTGCGCCGTCATTTGGCCCGGCTACCTCATCTCCGATTCAGCCGCGGCCCTCAAGTACAGCCTGGAATTCCCGTTTAACCTCTGGCTCGGCTTTTTCACCCCCTTCTACACCTCGGCAATCCTGCAGCTAGTCCCCCACGTCGGCGCACTGACCGTCGTCCAGCTTCTGGTGGCCGCCGCCGTCCTTGCCTATGCCTGCGATACGGTCGTCGAGACCACCGGCAAACGGCGCTACGCGCTGCTGTTTGCTGCCATCGTGGTACTCAACCCCGCGCTCGTCTACAACCTCGGGTTGCAGACCCGCGACACTCTGTTCAGCCTGCTAGTCCTGTGGCTGGCCGCATTCGTGATGCGCATTGCGCGGGGCCGTGATTCGGCCCCGGGACCGGTGCTGCTGGCCGGTGTCATCGGTGGTCTGACAGCGGGCGTTCGCAGCGGCGACGGCTGGCTGGTGCTGCTGCCGCTGGCGCTGATCGTTCCATGGCAGCTTCGTAACCGTCGCCTGACAGGCATGTTCCTGGGCGCGATGCTGGCCACTACCCTCGCGTTTGTCGCGCTCTTGCCAGTCCTGCTGGGATACCAGGGCAACCACCGGGACTACCAAGTGGCGAACACCGTGAATCCGCTCGGCTACGTCCTCCAGAGCAAGTTCAGTACCGATCATGGCCAGCACTTGGCCGAGATCGCCAAGGTTGTGAATGTCGAGAAGATCCGCGAGCTGCAGACGCCTTACGAGATCCCGGCATGGTGGAGCGGTGGACTGATCCTGGAAACCGCGACGCCGCAGCAGCGCGAGGCCTACCTGGGCCATGTCGCGGGCTACCTGCGCGAAAACGTCGGCATATTCATGGCCGGCCGGGTCCATACCTTCTCGGCTGCAACAGGTCTGAGCGCGGGCGGCTTCAAGATCGACGATCTGTACGGCGCACACTGGCCCGTGCAGTGGATTCCGCCGGCGCAATACAACTTGGATCTCGGGGCCGGGCGTCCGCTCCCGGCACTGGCGGCGGCGGCCAAGGCCTGGTTCGACCAGTCGGCCCAATTCCAGCCGACGCTGACGTCTGGTTCTGCAGTGTTCTGGAATGTGTTGCCGTGGATCTTGCTGCTGCTCGTCGTGATCTGCTTTGGCCCGCGCCTGCCTGGACTGCGCCCAGCCGCCTTGCTAGTCTTCGCGCGGGTTCCCCTGGTGTTCCTGACCGCGCCGGCCTCGCAATTCAAGTACTACCTGCCGGTCGTCCTGTGCGGCAGCTTCGTGCTCGTGCTCGCGCTGGCCGGTTTGGCCAGCTGGCGCGGACACATGCGCAAGGCCGCTGCGGAAATCTATTAGTTTTTCCAGGGAAGCGCCATATAAGCGAAGCGGCTGGGCTGCCCAGCTATACGACGGCAGGCCACCTCCAGGGGCCTGCGTTTCAAGCCTTCCCTGCTTCCTGCTGCTTCATAAAAGTCTGCAAGTAATCTTTGAAGTCAGCCGCCACTTCCGGATGGCGCAGCGCAAACTCCACAGTCGCCCTCAGGTAACCAAGCTTGCTGCCGCAATCGAAACGCGTACCAGCGTACTTCAGCGCCAGCACCTGTTCGCTCGACAGCAGGGACTGAATCGCATCGGTCAACTGCAGTTCGCCGCCGGCACCGGGCTTCAGGTTGCGAATGTGATTGAAGATGCTCGGTTTCAGGATATAGCGCCCTACTACCCCAAGGTTCGAGGGCGCATCGGCAGGCTCCGGCTTCTCGACGATACCCGACAGCTTGACCAAGTGATCTTCCCATTCGCGCCCAGCGATGACGCCATAGGACTTTGAATGCTCGCGTGCAATCTCTTCGACACCGATAACTGAGCTATGATAATGATTGAACACATCAACCATTTGCGACATGACCGGTTGCTCGCCATGCAGCAGGTCGTCCGCAAGGATCACGGCAAACGGGTTGTTTCCAACCAGTTTTTCGGCGCATAGAACTGCATGGCCGAGGCCCAAGGCTTCTGGCTGGCGGACATAGAAGCAGTCCACATGGCTCGGCTTGATGCTGCGCAGGACCTCAAGCAGCTTTTCCTTACCGCGCGCTTCCAGCTCGGCTTCGATTTCATAGGACTTATCAAAATGGTCTTCGATAGCGCGCTTACTGCGGCCGGTCACGAAAATCATCTCGGTGATACCCGCAGCCATCGCCTCTTCGACCGCATACTGGATCAGCGGCTTGTCGACCACTGGCAGCATTTCTTTCGGGCTTGCTTTGGTCGCTGGAAGAAAACGCGTGCCGAGGCCGGCGACCGGAAATACTGCTCTGGTAATTCGTTGCATTGTTGTGATAGGTGCCTCTTCTATCTGGCAAAAAACGACGAACGCCAGATAAGTGCTATTTATTGAAGAATAGCAATAATAACAAGGAATTACCTTAGCGAACAGCTCATTGATCCCACCAAGGGCGTCAAGCCGCCGGTGCCGCTTGCTTCCAGCGCATGGTGACTCCGCACCAATAATTGTTTTCCGCCTTTTCGTCCATGCGGAACTCGGCAAGCATCGACGGGACTTGGCCGTCGTTGAACGGTACCGATAGCGTCGATTGCTTTGCATCGACGGCTCCAGTGGCAATTGCCGCGCGGTCGTTGACACGGTATAGCGCAACATGGACAGGATTCTGGCAACGTAGGTCGTCGAGGACGATCTCGATCGCCTGCGCCTGCCCTGGGAGCAGGCGTAGCAACGTCTTGCCGGGGAAATGCGGCGGCAGCGGTGTCACCGTCACATTATCGGCAAAGTTGCCGTTGAACGTAGGATAGCCGAGTTTCAATTCGTTTTCGGTGGCACGGTCGGGATAGACCACATACCCACGGCTCCCGCTCAACGATGCCGGCATGGCGGCACTTTCTGGAGTTCCGTTCGAAGGGTCTGCAAATACCCCACGGCCAATATAGGCCATCCCGATGAGGACACAGAAACCGGCACCAAGGCGAATGAGATTCTTGTTCATTATTTTTTATTTAAAAATGTGTCCGCGGCAGCGCAAGCGTGCCGCGGGCATGACGAGGATGAAACCGACGGAGTCTTGCTCAGGCCACGCTACCGACGCGCGTTCCGACGTCGTGTTGCGGAAGACCGGTCGGGAGCTGGGTCGCTTCCGCATGCAGGTAGCCAGGCACCTGTCTAATCGCGGCAACGAATTCGTTCCACGAATGCTGCTCGCCGACGCGCTGCGTCAACGTGCGCACGCGTTCTTTACGCACGGCGGGGTCGCTTGCCAGGCGCGTGATCTGCGAAACATAGCCTGCCACGTCGGCACACTCGGAAACCAGCCACTCGCGGGGAATGAACTCCCCGATGCCGCCCACCGCAGGCGCCACAATCGGCAGCCCGGCCCTGGCCGCTTCCAGCAGCACGTTCGGCATCCCATCCCACTGCGTGGTGTAGACCAGCGCCAGGTGATCGAGACGGACGATGGCGTAGAAGTCGTTGAACGCACCGCGCAGGCGCACGTTTGGCGCCTTGCGCAAGCCCTTGATTGCGTCACTTTCCTGACCCAGCACGGTTTGTCCGTACACGTCGAAGGTCCAGTCCGGCATGGCCTGTGCAATGGCGAGCAACACGTCAGGGCGTTTCTGACGGTCCAGGCGGCCGGCCCACAGCAAGGTGCGGGCAGCCGGCATCTGCGGCGGAAGCGGCTGTGCCGGCTCGCGTACCGGGAACGGCACGACGTGGAACAGCGACGGAGCCATGCCCATGGAACGCGACCACTCGGCACCTACCACGCCGTTATCGGAAATGACGCCGTCGAGCGATTCGTAGCAATCCATCAGGAAAGTCTGCGCATAGCCCACGAGTTGGCCAGCTTCGGATACATCGTCGCAATACAGCGAGGCGTAGATCCTGGTGGTGTGACGCAAGGCTTTCGCATGCAATGCCACCATTTGCCAGCCGAGGTAGGAATTCATCAGGTGAATCGTTTTGGGAGCCAATTGCAGCATCAGGCGCACCATGACCAGGCGGCGTTCGTCAGCCGACAGCTGTGCCATTTCGGCGCCGGCATCCAGGAACTGCACGCCTTCGGGAAGACGGCTGGCCCATGGCGAATCGGCAGCTTCGGTACCAATCACCAGTACTTTCTTGCCGAACGTATCATGCAGGGCTGTGGCGAAGTGGATGGCGCCCAGGTCGGCGCCCCCTTGCTTCAGCCAGGGGACCAGGATAACCACGTCGATCTTGCTGGTCACCTGGCGCCGCAGGCGTGCATACACAATGCCGGGATAGTGGTGCTGGAGCGGCATCGCGTAGTACTGGAGGTGCGGGGTGATCGGGCCCGCCGCATGGAAGGCCGGATCGAGCGTGGCTGCGATTTCCTCGATTTCGCTGGCGGCCCAGGACGGCAACGCCGGCGGCACAAGGACACCGGCCTTTTCCAGCTTGATCCGCTCTTCGGCGCTCATCCCTGCAACGGAACGCACGCCGCTCAGCGGCTGCGGTACCTGGCCACTCACGCTGCCATTCGGATTGCGCCGCTCGAGACGATGCGCCAGGGCCCGTGCGAGATAGAGCTCGGCCGTCGCGCTGGGGATGCGATTTGGAAAAGCGAACTTCGCAATACGGAACGCCGTGCCCTTGACGGTACGCTCGAGTGCAATAGGACCACGGCGCAGTACGGCGCGATCGATCAATCGGTAAATGCGGGAAACGTGTCGATACATCATGTTAAACCTGGTCGAAGAAAGCGGAAGGCCTGATCACCGCGCCCGTGCGCTGGTGCGCGACGTTGAGCGAGCCGTTCGATTTGCGCCGTTCGAAGCGAATCGTCTCGGGTGCCGTGCGGTGCACATAGCCGGCAGCGATCGTGTCGCAGTTCCATAGCCAGTCCTCGTAGCCAAAGCCCGATTCTCCCGGGCGCGACACCTGGTAGGGATACTCGAGGTAAACCGAGCGCTTGGCGAAGGCGCACGCGTTCCACGGGTTCATGGTCAACAGGCATTCGGGCGTGTAGTACTTGCCTAACTGGTCGGGCTGCCACCAGTAGGCATTGAGTTCGCCGAACGCCACCATCAGTTCAGGGTGATAGATCGTGGTCGGTCCGTTTTCCTCGATGCCGCGGACGCAGCGCTCGATCCAGTTTTTCGAAAAATAATCGTCGCCGTCGAAGGTGCCGACGTATTCGCCGCGCGCCTTCTCGATGGCGAAATTGCGTGACAAAGAAAGGTCGCGGAAATTGATTTCGTGGACCTGGTCGTCATCGCGCAGCGCCGGATGCGACATGATCACGCGACGGGTTTCCGCGGTGGCATTGTCGAGCGTGACGACGAATTCGGTGCGCAAGCCGCGCGCTTCCGCATACTCGCGGCAGCGCTGAATCGACAACAAGGTACGGTAGGCAAGAATGCCCTCGCCGTGCATCGTGATAACGGCACTGACGACAGGATCGGTCTTCATGTTCTGCTTTTCTCTCGGCTCGCTCGCCAGCCTGCCGGGTTCTCCGACGGAACCGCTAACATGGCAGCGCATTGTTGGACATGGTGTGTGTGTTGTTGTATGCACTAGTGCGAAAACGGACCCGCAGCGCGCTCGAGTGCTTCGATGCGCTCGCGCTCGGTACGGTTGAGTTCTTCGAGCAAGGCATTGTTCTGCGCCTCGGCGGTGGCATGGTGCGCTTCGAAGGCGGTCAGTTCGCGCTCGACGAGCTGGTGGATAAGAAAGCGGTGTACCCAAAGCAAGCGCAACGGATCCAGCGGCTTGGGAATGGTTTGGCTCAATTGCATTGCATTGCACATTTGGAAAGGACGCGACGGAGACCGTAAAACAGGCCGCGACTTAATTTGCAGCCATCGACCGCGGCAAGCGTTTCGATCGCTGAAAGGAGAGATGCAAACGCTCTACAGCAGCATGGCAACCGAGCAATTATACAAGGTAATTGCGGCAGCCCCGTCACCTTAAGGTAGCAGATTGTAACGTAGAGGTTTCATTCCTGGCATCACTGCACGTCTCCGATCCTGCGGCGCCGTCCTCTTTGCGCACAGCCGACTGTGATGTTCGCGGTAGCCGGCTTGCCGGGTTTGTGCCCTCTCAAATGTGTGCCGGGCGCTGAGCCGATGGCGTGCTTGCGTGAAGCGACGCACAGTCGGGCGTGTCCGGCCACAGTAGCATCGGCCATGTGCTTGCCTTATGCATGGGCAGTGCAAAACCGATCGTGCGGAAAGGACCCAATGGCAACCGGCTCGACTCCCGAAGAAAACGCAGGCAAGCCGCTCGACATCCAGGGTGACGGGCAGAGCGTCGGCGTGCCCGCTTCCGGCGAAGTCGAGGGCAGCGCCTTCAATCCGCTCGGCAATCCCGGCGAAAAGCACTGGCAGGCTGGCTACATCGAGGAGCCGGGCCTGGAAGAGCGCGGCAATATTTTCTTCGCCGCCGTCGAGATGACGCGCATGCCGATGGTCGTCACCGACCCGCGCCAGGCGGATAATCCGATCGTCTTCACCAACCGCGCCTTCCTCGACCTCACGCAGTACGAAGAAACAGATCTGATCGGCCGCAACTGCCGCCTGCTGCAGGGGCCGCAGACCAATCCCGATACCGTGGCCGAGCTGCGTGCGGCGCTGGCCGAACGGCGCGCCGTCGCCGTCGACATCCTGAACTACAAGGCCGACGGCACGCCGTTCTGGAACGCGCTGTATATCGGCCCGATTTTCGACAAGGACGGCGAGCTGCTGTATTTCTTCGCTTCGCAGATGGACATCACCGAGCGCCGCGCCAGCGAGCAGTCCTCGCTGCAGGCGCAGAAGATGGAAGCGATCGGCCAGCTGACGGCCGGCATGGCCCACGATTTCAACAACCTGCTGCAGGTGATCAACGGCAACCTGGAACTCGCCCTGCTCGCGCTGAACAACACCGGCGGCGCGGCCGAGCCGATCCGGCGTGCCCAGCGGGCCGCCATGAAAGCCGGCAAGCTGACCCAGCAACTGCTGACCTTCGCGCGCAAGCAGCGCCTGGAACCGAAGCGCGTCAACCTGAATGCCCTGCTGGTCGAATTTTCGGAGCTGCTGGTGCGTACCCTAGGCGACCGGGTCGACCTGCAGCTCGACTTGAAACCGGGCCTGCCCTCCTGCAAGCTCGACCCGACGCATTTCGAGATGGCCCTGCTGAACGTCCTGATCAACGCGCGCGACGCCATGCCGAACGGCGGCCGGGTGCGCGTGAGCACCGCCGTGCTGGCCGGCAGCGGCCCCGCCGCCAATGACCCCGGCGCCGCCCAGGTCGCGGTCTGCATCGCCGACGAGGGCGAAGGCATGGCGCCCGAAGTCGCGCAGCGGGCCACGGAACCGTTCTTCACGACCAAGGGGCCGGGCACCGGCCTCGGGCTGGCGATGGTGCATGGTTTCGTGCAGCAGTCGCGCGGCCGCCTGGAGATCGACAGCACGCCCGGCCAGGGAACCACGGTGCGCATGGTTTTCCCCGTGGACGGCGCGCGCGATGGCGCGGCACAGGAACAGGACGAGGCGGCGCAAGAAAGCGCCAGGGCGCGCATCCTGGTGGTCGAGGACAACGAAGACGTGCGCGAACTGGCGGAAACGATGCTCGAGTCCGCGGGCTATGCCGTCGTCTCGGCGCCGAGCGGCGAACAGGCCTTGACCGTGCTCGACGAGGGCGCCGCGATCGACCTGGTGTTTACGGATGTGATGATGCCGGGCGGGATGAACGGGCTGCAACTGGCGGACCAGGTGCGCGCGCGCCGCCCCGGCACGCCGATCCTCGTCACCACCGGCTACATGGATGAGCTGCCGGCGGCGCGCGGCCAGCGGCTCGATGTGCTCGGCAAACCGTACCGCCAGGAAGATTTATTGGCGCGGGTGCGGGCGATTTTGCCCGCGTCGAATGGGTAGGCCGTAAAAAAAAACCTGCGGGCCTTTTCGGCGCACAGGTTTTTTTACGTCAAGGCGAACCCGCTTATTGCGGCTGCGGCTTCGGCAATCCGCCCAGCAAGGCAGCAATCTTCTGCTTCGGCTTGGCCGAGTTCGTGTTCGACACCGCCGCACCGGCGTCCTGGCGCGGCGCGCTGGCCGGCTCGTAGGGCTTCAGGAACCACGGATCGACCTTCTCGCGGCGCGGCAGCGGGCCGGCGCCGTAGCTGCGCGGAGGGCGCTCGCCGCGCTCGGATTCGCTGCGGCGCGGCGGGCGTTCGCTGCGTTCGCCACGTTCGACGCGCTCGCCCCGCTGTGGACGTTCGCCGCGTTCCGCATCGCGACCGCGCGGACGCACCGCGAAACCGGTCAGTTCGCCGCGGGTGATCGTCTGCTTGATCAGCTTTTCGATATCGGCCAGCAGGCGCTCGTCCTTTTCGGTGAACACCGACAGGGCGTCGCCCGAGGCGCCGGCACGGCCGGTACGGCCGATGCGGTGCACGTAATCTTCGGCGTTGTAGGGCAAATCGAAATTGATCACGCACGGCAGGTCGGAAATGTCGAGGCCGCGGGCGGCGACGTCGGTCGCCACCAGCACTTCGATCTCGCCCTGCTTGAAGGCCTCGAGTGCGGCCATGCGTTCCTGCTGGGTTTTATCGCCGTGGATCGCCGACGCCTTGATGCCGGTCTGCTCGAGGTGGCGCGACAGGCGCGAGGCGCCGATTTTCGTGTTCGAGAATACGATCACCTGCTTCAGCTCGCGCTGGCGGATCAGGAATTCGACGACGTCGCGCTTCTGCTCTTCCTCGACTTTATAGACGACCTGCGTGACCTTCTCGGCGGTCGCATTGCTGCGCGCCACTTCGATCAGCACCGGCTTGTCCAGGAAACTGTTGGCCAGCTTCTTGATTTCTGGCGAGAAGGTAGCCGAGAACATCAGGTTCTGGCGCTTCTTCGGCAGCAGGTTGATGATGCGCTGCAGGTCGGGCAGGAAGCCCATGTCGAGCATGCGGTCGGCTTCGTCCATCACCAGCATCTGCACCTGCGCCAGGCTGACGTTCTTCTGTTCGATGTGGTCGAGCAGGCGGCCCGGGGTGGCGATGACGATCTCGACGCCGCTTTTGAGGATGGCGGTCTGGCCCTTCATGTCCATGCCGCCGAAAACGACGGTCGAACGCAGCGGCGTGTGGCGCGAATAGGCTTTCACGTTGTCGGCGACCTGCACGGCCAGTTCGCGCGTCGGGGTCAGCACCAGGGCGCGCACCGGGTGGCGCGCCGGCGACATGCTGCTGTTGGCGTGGGCCAGCAGCAACTGGATGATCGGCAGCGAAAAGCCGGCGGTTTTACCCGTACCGGTCTGGGCGGCGCCCATGACGTCGCGGCCCTGCAGGACAATCGGGATTGCCTGGGCCTGGATCGGGGTCGGATGGACATAACCCTGGTCGGACAGCGCACGCTGGATTTCCGGCGCCAGGCCGAAATCGGCAAAGGTCACGCTCGGTTCGACAGCCGCGGCTTCGTTGTTCGGTGTTTCAGACATTATTCTTTCCGCATTGAGGATGTCTCGATCAACCTGCTGCACGGCGTGCGGCGGATTCCCGAAGCTCCTGAAAATTCAATTTGCTCTACGGGCGATGACCACGCGCGCCCGGCAGGCGCGGCCGGCACTGACAACTCCTGGAGAGGCGGGCTGGCCGCCGGCTGGGGCACGGCCAACAGGCCGGCTCGGTGGGCACGTCGCGCCGGTAAACCGACAGCGCATACGTAGAGACGCAATATATCGCCCTCAAGGTTACCTCAAATCCACGGCAGTGTATATGGAATCGTGTGCGAACCCAGCCGCGGCATTGCCGTTTCGGCAAGCCCGGCTTGACCCGGCTGTCCGCAGGAATGGCGCGTTAACCCTCGCGCTTCCAGCCGCGGGACTGCGCGGCACGTTCCGCGGCCGGTCCCAGCGGGGCCCCGGCGATGCGCCCGTCGATCGCCTCGAGCACGGCCGGCGGCAAGCCGCTGCCGTCCATCCAGGCCGCCCCCGCCGCGCCCTGGGCCAGCACCGGGATTTTCCATTGGCCGCCGTCGCGGCAGGCCAGGCCAGCGGTCGTGTCCATGACAAAACTGCGGCAATACTTGCCGTCCCTGGCAAGGAAACTGATGCCGATGCGCACCCGTCCCGAGGGCCCGGGGCTGGCCAGCTGCCCGCTCAGGGCCGAAGCCAGGTGGCCTTGCGCCACCAGCGCGCCGTCGGCGCCGCTGAGCGAGGCCAGTTCCGCTTCGCCCTGCCAGGCATGCCAGCCGAAGGCGCCGGCCAGCACCCCGGCCGCCAGCGCCGCGGCGACGGCGCCCCAATGGCGGATCGTCCAGGCCGGTTGGGGCGGTGGCGGGACCGGCAGCGGGCCATTGCGCGCCGCGCGCACCATATCGAGCTGCACCACCTTGGCGCCGGAGGGCGAATGCGGGGCGTGAGAATGGGCGCCGCCGTCGCACCCGCCCGCCACCACGCCGTACACGCGGCTGCGGCGGGCACGGTGCTGGGCCACGCGCGCGGCGATCGCCGGGTCGGCCCGGAGCGCGCGTTCGACGGCCGCACGGGCCGGCTCGGCCAGCTCGCCGTTGACGAATGCAATCAAGAGTTCGTCGGAAAATTTCATGGCAGCTAGGAAGTGATCAAGCCATGTTCGTCCAGCACATCGTGCAGCAGCTCGAGGCGGATGACCGGGTTGTCGAGCATGAGCATGTTGTGTTTCTGGGTGTTCGGCAGCGGCAGCAGTTCGCACCAGCGGTTGGCAACCCAGCCGCAATCCTCCAGCCGGAACGGCGGCTGCACCGGCCAGCGCTCCTGCGGCACGTCGTGCAGCGAGGCCAGCACGCGGTCGAGCGCGTCGGAAGCGCCCTGCAGCTCGGCCGGAATGCGCACCGGATGGTCGTCTTCGACCAGCTCGACCTCGGCCATCCACAATCCGTTCAGGCGTTGCTGCGAAGATTTCACCTCGAAGCGCGCGCCGCCCCGGCAGACTACCTGCAACAGGCCGGGTGTGGTGGCGGTGGTGTCGCAGACGGTGGCCAGGGTACCGCTTTCGACGAAACGCTCGGGCGCGCCGCCCCGTGCGCGCACTTCATGTCCCTGGGTCAGCAGAACGACGCCGAAGGGCGTGTCCTCGGTCAGGCAACGACTGACCATGTCGAGGTAGCGCGCCTCGAACACCTGCAAGGGCAATACCCCGTCCGGGAACAGCACCGTGCTCAGTGGGAACAATGGAAGGGAAATCGTGGCCATGCCCAATAATGACAGAATCGAACGACAGACCGCAGCACGATTGCGGGCGCCCTGACAGGTCCGATTCCGCCTGGCCGCGCTGTGCCCGCCGCAGCGGATTCAACCCTGCGGCGCCACCAGCGGGAGCGTGCGCAGCGCCTGGCCAAGTGCCTCGAGGCGCCAGCGCAGGCGGTCCCAGCCGGGATCGGGCAAGGCGACCACCTGCACCGTGAGGGTGCCGCCGGGCACGTCCGGGCAGGCCACCGGATAGATGCCCGCCTGTTCAAAGGGCAGCCGGAACTCCTGGCCCGGCAGCAGCTGCAGCGGACCGAACACATGCGGGCGGCGGTCGTGGTTGCGCAGCAGCAGGACGTCCTGCACGCCGAGGGTCAGGCGGATGCTACGCGGCAGCATCGCGCCGCGCTCCCCGGCCGCCGCTGGCCCGGGGAAGGTAAAACCGCGTTCCTGGCTGGGCGTGCGCAGCGGCGCCAGCGCACCCCACAGGAAGGCCAGCAGGAAGGCGCCGACAAGTGCGCACGGCAGCCAGCGGCGGCGCAGGATCGGATGCAGGGGAATCATCGGGAAGTCTGGTAGACGGGGGCGGATACGGCGCCGAATTGTAGCACTGCAGATATTGTATTATGCAAACAAAAGCGCGGGGCCGCAGGTGAGTGGCAGGTAAATAAGTAGGCATCCCGTGCGCCTGCGCGGGGCATTGCCGCGTATCCTGCAGACCTCGACGCTTGCCCGACGCCTTAGCCCTGATCATCCCGCCGCCCTGCGGCTGCCTACCCCCGACTACATGCCGCATCCGGAACCCGACGAGACCATCCCCACCCGCGGCGCACCTGTCCGCCAGGGGTGGGGGCCCCTGATCCTCGCCGGCTTCGTTTTCCTGGTGTCCCTGCTCCTCACCTATGGCGCCTGGAGCAGCGCGCGGCGCGATGCCGCTGCCGACCTCGCCGCCCAGTTCGACTACCGCGCGCGCGACCTCGTCAACACGACGGTGCGCCGCATGGCCGTCTACGAGCAAGTACTGCGCGGCACGCGCGGCTTCATGCGCGGCAGCGTCGACATCGACCGCCGCGAATTCGCCGAGTATTTCCAGACCCAGAACCTGCAGGAACATTTCCCCGGCATCGAGGCGCTCGGCATCGCCAGCATCATCGAACGCAGCCGGCTTGCGGCGCACCAGTCGGCGCTGCGCGCCCAGGGTTTTGCCAGCTACGAAGTGCACCCGCAGCCCACGGGCGAGTTCGCCACCTCGGTTACCCACATCGAGCCCTTCACCGGACGCAACCTGCGCGCCTTCGGCTTCGACATGTACAGCGAACCGGTGCGCCGCGCCGCGATGGCGGCCGCGCGCGACACGGGCGGCGCCGCCGTCTCGGGCAAGGTGGTGCTGGTGCAGGAAGGACGCGACGTCCAGCCCGGCTTCCTGATGTACGTGCCGGTCTACCGCCGCGGCGCCCCCATCGCCAGCGTCGCCGAGCGCCGCGCCGCCATCGTCGGCTGGGTGTATGCGCCGTTCCGGATGGCGGACCTGATGCGCGGCCTCGGCGGCGCGCACGCGGCCGACCTGCAGGTGACGATTTACGACGGCATGCGTCCGGATCCGGAGTCCCTGCTGTTCCGCTCGCAGGACGCCGCCGCCTGGCGCCAGCCGCTGTTCCGCCAGACCCTGCCGGCGAACATTTCCGGCCGCCCCTGGCTGATCGACATCGCTTCCTCGCCCGGCTTCGAGGCGCGCCTCGACACGCGCCGCCCGCAAATGATCGGCATCACCGGCATCGGCCTCGGCTTCCTGCTGAGCGTGGTCGTCTGGCTGCTGGCGAGCGAACGGGGCCGCGCCGTGCAGCTGGCGCGCGCGATGACGCTCGAACTGCGCCAGTCCTACGAACGCATCGACGCCGAGCGCATGCGCATGGACCTGATCCTGCAAAACACCTACGACGCCTTCATCGCCATCGACGCCGAAGGACGCGTCACCGACTGGAATCCGCGCGCTGTGCAACAGTTCGGCTGGACCCGCGCCGAGGCCCTGGGGCGCGAGATCGGCGAGCTGCTGGTGCCGCTTGACCAGCGCGTGGCGCACGAACGCGGCTTTGCCCAGTTCGCCGCCCTGGACGACCCGGCCGCCGGGACCGACGAACGCGGCGTTCCCCTGGTGCGCCAGGCCAGGCCGCTCTTGAACGGCGAGCCGGCCGAAGTCCTGGCGCGCCACCGCGACGGCCACCTGGTGCCGGTCGAAATCGTCGTCGCCGCCCTGCCCGCCGAAGTCGGCCATGGCGCCAGCGCCTTCCTGCGCGACATCACGCCGCGGCGCGAAGCCGAGGCGCGCGAACGGCTGCGCCAGCAACGCCTGGACGAGGCGCGCACGGCGCTGGCGCGCTCGCAAAAACTCGAAGCGGTCGGCAAACTGACCGGCGGCGTCGCCCACGATTTCAATAACATCCTGCACATCATCAGCGCCAACGTACAGCTGATGATGAAATCCTCCAACAACAGCGAAAAGCGCCTGCGCAGCATCCTCGACGCCGTCGAGCGCGGCTCGAAACTGTCGTCCCAGCTGCTGGCCTTCGCGCGGCGCCAGCCGCTGCATCCGAACCTGGTCAACGTCGGGCTCCTGCTCGAACGCATGGACAGCCTGCTGCAGCGCGCCGCCGGCGAATCGGTCGAGATCGCCCTGGCGCACGGCGCCGACCTGTGGAACACGCTGGTCGACCCGAACCAGCTCGAAAACGTCCTGTTGAACCTCGTCATCAATGCGCGCGACGCGTTGAAAGGCAAGGGCAAGGTCAACATCGCCCTCGAGAACCTGGCGATCGACAACGCCACCGCAGCGGCCGACCCCGAGCTGACCGCCGGCGACTACGTGCGCATCGCCGTCTCCGACACCGGCGAGGGCATGCCGCCGGAAGTCATGGAACGCGCCTTCGAACCCTTTTTCACGACCAAGCCCGAAGGCAAGGGCACCGGCCTCGGCCTGTCGATGGCGCATGGCTTCGTGCGCCAGAGCGGCGGCCATATCCGGATCGCGAGCGTGCCCGGCCAGGGCACGACCGTCAGCATCTACCTGCCGCGTGCCGAGACGCAGCCCGACGCAGCCCTGCCGCAAGCGCCGGCCGCGCACTGAGCACCTGGTGCATCACACAGCAGGCCAGTGTTGTACAAAGCGCGACAACGCTTCCGTGCGGGCGCCAGCGCACATTGGGAATGCATCGGCTCTGGCACACTCTGGTGCAAAGGAGATCGCCCATGAACGCGCCCCATTCCGCCGCCCTGCCCGTGCACCGCGCCATCCTGCAGGCGCCCGGCTTCGACAACACCATCGCCCTGCTCGAGGAAGGCTACCGCTTCATCGGCAACCGCTGCGACGAACTCGGCACCGACATCTTCGGCACCCGCCTGATGCTGCGGCGCGTGGTGTGCGTGCGCGGCGAAGCGGCCGCGCGCATGTTCTACCAGCCCGGTCGCTTTACCCGGCGGCGCGCGATTCCGCCGACCACGCTGACCCTGCTGCAGGACCACGGCAGCACGCAAACCCTGGACGGCGAGATGCACCGGGTGCGCAAGGCGATGATGCTGTCGCTGCAAGCGCCGGAATCGCGCGCGCGCCTGGTGGCGCTGGCCGAGCGCGAATGGCGCGAGCGCATGAAACGCTGGCCGCGCTTGCGGCGCCAGGTCCTGATCCAGGAAGCGCAGGCGGTACTGTGCCGCGCCGCCTGCGCCTGGGCCGGCGTGCCGCTCGCCAACGTCGAGGAAGAGGTGCTGCGCACGGCCGAATTCTCGGCCATGATCGATGGCGCCGGCGCAGTCGGTCCGCGCAACTGGCTGGGATTGTCGCTGCGCCGGCATACCCGGCAGTGGGCGCACGACCATATTGCGGCGGTACGCGCCGGCCGCCCGACCGAGCCGGACAGCCCGCTGGCCGTGATCGCCTTCCACACCGATGCCGACGGCGAAGTGTTGTCCATGGACGATGCGGCCACCGAACTCATCAATGTGCTGCGGCCGGTGGTGGCGGTGGCGCGCTACATCGTGTTCGGCGCGCTGGCGCTGCACACTTACCCCGAGTGGCGAGCGCGCCTGGCAAGCGGCGACGAGGCGGCCCTGGAGATGTTTGTCGAGGAAGTGCGCCGCTTTTACCCCTTCTTTCCGGCCATCGGCGGGCGCGCCAACCTCGCCTTCGAGTGGGACGGATTACGCTTCGAAAAGGGAGAGTGGGTGCTGCTGGACGTCTACGGCACGAATCGCCATCCCTCGACCTGGCCCGATGGAGAGGTGTTCCGTCCGGAACGCTTCGAAGGCCGGCAAGGCAGCGGCTTCGATTCGATCCCGCAAGGCGGCGGCGATGTGGCACATGGCCACCGCTGTCCGGGCGAAACGCTGACCGTCGAGCTGACCAAATCGGCGCTGCGCCTGCTGGCGGCCGAGGTGAGCTACACGGTGCCGCAGCAAGACCTGGAAGTGAGCCTGTCGCGCATGCCGGCGCTGCCGGCCAGCGGCTTCGTGATCGAGGATGTACAGCCGGCTTGAGTGGAACCGATGCGCGGCCTTGCCTCAGGCCGCGTCGCGCTCGGTCGGCAGCAGTTCGAGCGGGCTGCGCTCAGCCACGGCATGCACGCCCACCCGTCCGCGGCCAAGCAATTTCGCCTCGTACATGGCGGTGTCGGCGCAGCGCAGCAGGCTGTCGGCATCAAGCGCGCCATCCGGATACACGGCCACGCCCAGGCTGGCCGAGATGTGCACAGTAAAACCTTCGGTCATGAAGGGCCGGTTCAGTTCGCGCAAAATATCTTCGGCGACCTTTTTCGCGTCACCGGCACCGGTAACCCGCGGCAGCAGCACGACGAATTCGTCGCCGCCAAGGCGGGCCAGCGTGTCGGAAGCGCGCAGGGTGGTACGCAGGCGCGTCGCCACCTGCTGCAGCAACACGTCGCCGACGGCATGGCCATAGCTGTCGTTCACGGGCTTGAATTTATCGAGGTCGAAGAAGATCAGGGCCAGCTTGTGCTCTTCGCGCTGGGCCGCCAGCAAGGCCTGGCGCAGGCGGTCGCCGAACAGCAGGCGGTTCGGCAGGCCGGTCAGGATGTCGTGGTGCGCCAGGTGGCGGATTTGCTCTTCCTGCATCTTGCGCGCATCGATATCGGCGACGGTGCCGACGATGCGCAAGGGGCGTCCGGCAGCATCGCGCTCGGCGACCTGGCCGCGCGCCAGGATCCAGCGCCAGTTGCCGTTGCGCAGGCGCGTGCGGTATTGCGCCGTGTAGTCCGGGGCGGTGCCATTCAGATGGGCGTCGAGCGCATGCAGCACCGCCGGCACGTCTTCCGCATGAGACATCCCGGTGAAAACGGTGCGGTCGAACGGCAACAAGGTGCTTTCAGCATCGACGATGCCCTGCGCGCTCGGCGACAGGGTGACCAGGCCGCTGTCGAAACTGTAGTCCCAGACGCCTTCGCCGGTGGCATTCAGCGCCAGTTTCCAGCGCGCTTCGGCCGCTGCCAGCGAGACCACCCCACGGCGGCGGTGGTCGGCGGCGGCCAGCGCGGCCCAGCCGGTCAGTGCCAGCAGCAGCGAGACGGCAGCGCCGGTGTAGACCAGTAACTCGCTCTGCTGCACGTAGCGCGCATTCGCATCCGCGATCGACTGGCCGACGGTGACCAGCAGGCCATAGTCGGCCAGCGCGCTCCAGCCGTAATAGCGTTCGACACCGTCCATGCGGCTGGCGCGCTGAAAATTGCCTCCAGGCCCGCTGTCCGGCGAGTACGGGTAACCCGTCAACAACTTGCCGCTGTCGCGCATGGTGAGGTCACGCGTGGTGCGGGCGACAACGATCCCGTCGTTGCGTACCAGGGCAATCGAGGCGGAGCCACCGAGGTCGATGCTGTGGTAGAAGCGCGAAAAATAGGTTGGCGCCACGCCGGCCACGATCACGCCGACCAGCTTGCCGTCACCATCGAGGATGGGCCGGGAAAACTGGACCTCCCATTCTCCCGACACCCGCCCGGTGCGTGGCTTGCCGATAAACAGCCGGTCTCCGGGCACGCCCGTCAAATGGGTATGCACGGGCTCGCGGTCCTTCAGGTCGATGTGCTCAGCCGCCCCGGCGATACTCGAAAACACCAATTGTCCGTCCGCGTCCGTGACCACGACATTGAGGTGGAGCCGTCCCTGAAGATGAGCGTTGAGTTCGCTAACGATGGCGCCGAACTGCTCGGGATTGCGCTGCCAGCTCAAGCGCAACTGGCTGAGCGACAAGTCGATGGTGACGATGCTCGAGCGCACTTCTTCGGCGAAGGCATGCGCCAGGTTACGCACATTGCGATTGCTTTCATCGCGCGCAATCTGAACCAGTTGCCCACGTTCATGCGCCACGAACAGCCACACCAGCGGCAACGCGACGGCCAGGAACAGGGCGAGTCGGCGCAAGACCGTGCTACGAAAGTAGGCGCCGGCGTCACGCAAGGGGCGCATGGACAGTATCGTTCGGTGGGGCATCGGCCGGATAACCCGGCACGGTAGGCGGGCTTGAAGTGTAGACGAGAAGTTACGCAATTAATTTTACAGATGCGCTGATGGCCCCTCAAGCAATAAAGACGAAGTGTTGTTTGTAGGCACCGTCCTACAGAATAATGCAAGATTATGTCATTCCAAGATAGATCTTGAAATATTCTTTCATGACCCGCACTCGGCAATTGTCCGCCGCATTCGCCCGTTTCACGCATAATCGAGGAACGAACAAGGACAATACATGGAACTGCAATTCCTGGGCACCTCGTCCGGCACGCCCAGCCGCGCGCGCAACGTGTCGGGCCTGGCCCTGCGCGCAACGGGGTCGAAACACTGGTACCTGGTCGACTGCGGCGAAGGCACGCAGCACCGCATCCTGCGCACGAATTTCTCGCCGATCAGCCTGCGCGCGATCTTCATCACCCACATCCACGGCGACCACTGTTATGGGCTGCCGGGCCTGCTCGCCAGCGCCGGCCTGCTCAACCGCGCGGAGCCGCTGCTGATCGCCGGCCCGCCGGCAGTGGAGCGCTTCGTGCGCGGCGTGATGGACAGCACGGAATTGCGCCTGCCCTACCAAGTGGAATTCTCGGCCGTCGAGCCCGGCTGGTCGCTCGCCACCTTGCCCGACTTTCGCATCGAGGCGGCGGAACTGTCGCACCGCGTGCCCTCGTTCGCCTTCAGCTTCGTCGAAAAAAGCGTCGAACGCCGTCTCGACATCGCCAGGCTCGAACGCGACGGCATCGCCTCCGGCCCCGGCTGGGGCCAACTGCAGCGCGGCGAAGACATCGCATTACCCGATTGCCGGGTGGCGCGCAGCGCCGACTACCTGTTGCCCGGCCGGCGCCAGCGCAAGGTCATCGTTGCCGGCGACAACGACACGCCATCCCTGCTCGCCGCGCAGGCGCGCGACGCCCACGTTCTCGTGCACGAGGCGACCTATACCGAGGAGGTGCTGCAGAAGGTCGGGCCCGGGCCGCAGCACAGCTCGGCACGGGCGACCGCCGCCTTCGCTGAAGAGGCCGGGATTCCGAACCTGATCCTGACGCATTTCAGTCCGCGCTACCAGCAGCAGGGCAATGGCGGGGCGACGATGGCGGATATCGAAGCCGAGGCGCGTTTCGCCTACAGCGGCAATCTGTTCCTGGCGAGCGATTTACAACGTTATACGCTGGACCGGCAGGGCAAGCTGGCAGCCCTGCCCTTACCGAACGGCGCCTGACTTGCGCGCCGGCCCCGCCAGCTGAAGCGACTCGATCCGGTCGCGCCCGTTGTGCTTGGCCCGGTACATCAGCTCGTCCGCGGCGGAGATCAGGTGGCGCAGCGGATGCTCGAAGGTGAACTGGGCCAGATCGACGCTGGCGACGCCGAAGCTGGCCGTGGCCCGCAGCCGCGTCGCGCCGTCGGTCGACACGACCTCTGTCGCGGCGAAGGTAACGCGCAGACGCTCGGCAAGGCGCAGCGCGCCGGCCAGGTCGGTGCCCGGCAGGACGACCAGGAATTCTTCGCCGCCATAGCGCACCACGCTGTCGACCCCGTCCCGAACCGCGACCTGCAGGATCCGGGCAAAGCCGCGCAACACCATGTCGCCGTCGCCGTGTCCATGGGTGTCGTTGATCTGCTTGAAGCGGTCGATGTCGCACAGCACCACGCTCAGGCTGTCCGCATCCGGCGCACGTTCTCGCCACCGCCCGCCCATCAACTGATCGTGCAGGTAACGGCGGTTGAAACACCCGGTCAGGTGATCGCGCTCGGCCGCATGTTTGAGTACCGACCACGAGCGGAACTCCTCGCGCGACACGTACTGGAAACGGCGTGCGGCCAGGAAGCCGAAGGTATTCACGAGCACCAGCAGCATGCCCATCGTGAATTTGTCGGCGGACGACATGCGGCTGTACTCGGCCGCGAGCACGACAAACACGATCGTCGCCACCACCGCAATGGTCGACGCATAGCGCAGCCGGTTCGGGATATACAGGTAGACCACCACCAGCATGATCGCCAGCGACATCGCGTGCCAGTGGAATTCGGCCGGACGCAACACCGCGATGAACATGAAGCAGGCCAGCGCCACCCCCTCCGCCAGCGAAGCGGCAAGGCGCGCGGCAGGCACCGACAGGACCCGCCGGTAAGCCAGCCAGGCGCAGCTGCCGGCCGTCAGCGCAACGGCGATGCGCGCGCCCAGCAGCGCCATCGTGTCATGGCCCCAGCCGAGCGCGGCGAGGTCGGTGGCGAAAAATCCGAGATAAAAGACGGTGCAGAAGGTCAGCGTAAAGCCCAGCAAGGACTGGGTCTGGTCCTGCTTGTGCTGCAAAAAGGCGCGTTCGGTCGGCGCGTGCACGAACTCGCCGGTCAGCGAATTGATTTCCATTGTTACCCCAACGCCCTGCGCCTGCTGATCAGGATGCCATTGTGCCAGCAATTAGCACCTTAGAGAATCACGCATTGTCACTATCGGTAGATGGCGCGCGCGACGGACGTGCCGCGTTGACTCGGCTGGAAACAACAAAGCCCAGTCCGGCGGACTGGGCTGAGGTATCGATTTGACTGGTAGGCCTCCCCGGAGTCGAACCGGGCACCAACGGATTATGAGTCCGCTGCTCTAACCAGGCATGAGCTAGAGGCCCAAACTCGTTACAGATGGGAAGAAAAATCTCGCCACCGCGCTGCGGTGTCCCGAACGAAGTGGCGAGAGGATATTGCTTTTAGTACAGAGCCGTCAAGCTTTAGCTGAGCACAGCAACAACAATCAGCTGCTGCCTTCCAGGAAGCTCTTCAGCTTGTCCGAACGCGACGGGTGCCGCAGCTTGCGCAGCGCCTTCGCTTCGATCTGGCGGATGCGCTCGCGGGTGACGTCGAATTGCTTGCCGACCTCTTCCAGCGTGTGGTCGGTCGACATCTCGATGCCGAAACGCATGCGCAGCACCTTCGCTTCACGCGGGGTCAGCGAGTCCAGCACGTCCTTCACCACACCACGCATCGAGGCGTGCAGGGCCGCATCGGACGGCGCCAGCGTGTTGTTGTCCTCGATAAAATCGCCCAGGTGCGAATCGTCGTCGTCGCCGATCGGCGTTTCCATCGAGATCGGCTCTTTCGCGATCTTCATGATCTTCCGGATTTTGTCTTCCGGCATTTCCATCTTGACCGCGAGGGTGGCCGGATCCGGCTCGGCGCCCGTCTCTTGCAGGATCTGGCGCGAGATGCGGTTCATCTTGTTGATGGTTTCGATCATGTGCACCGGGATACGGATGGTGCGCGCCTGGTCGGCGATCGAGCGGGTGATGGCCTGCCGGATCCACCACGTCGCATAGGTCGAAAACTTGTAGCCGCGGCGGTATTCGAATTTATCGACCGCCTTCATCAGGCCGATATTGCCTTCCTGGATCAGGTCGAGGAATTGCAGGCCGCGGTTCGTGTATTTCTTGGCGATCGAGATCACGAGACGCAGGTTGGCCTCGGTCATCTCGCGCTTCGCCTTGCGCGCCTTCATCTCGCCGGCCGCCATCTGGCGGTTGATGTTGCGCAGGTCCGGCAGCGGCAGCACGACGCGCGCCTGCAGGTCGATCAGGCGTTGCTGCAGTTCCTTGATCGTCGGGATATTGCGTCCGAGGATGGCACTGTAGGCGTGGCCGGCGTTGACTTCGCCATCGACCCATTCCAGGTTCGTCTCGTTGCCCGGGAAGACTTTGATGAAGTGGGCGCGCGGCATGCCGCAGCGGTTCACGGCAACATCCAGGATCTGCTTTTCGATGTGGCGCACCTCGTCGACCTGGCCGCGCAGGGTGTCGCACAGCTTTTCGACGACCTTGGCCGTGAAGCGGATGCCCAGCAGTTCGTCGGAGATGGCTTCCTGCGCCTTGACGTAGGCTTTCGAGTTGTAGCCGTCCTTCTCGTAGGCCTTGCGCATCTTGTCGAACTGCGACTCGATGGTGCCGAACTTTTCCAGGGCGGCCATTTTCAGTGCTTCGAGCTGCTCGGCGGAATAGCCGGCGGCGCCAGGCGTGGCGGCGGCTTCTTCTTCCTCGCCCTCTTCCTCGGCTTCTTCTTCCTCGTCTTCGTCGTCGTCGTCGGAACTTGGGCCGACCGCCGATGGCGAGGTTTCTACCGCGCCTTCTTCTTCGACCAGGCCGTCGACGATTTCGTCGATCTTGATCTCGTCGGCTTCGATGCGCTGGGAAGCGGAGATGATTTCGGCGATCGTCACCGGGCAGGCGGAGATCGCCTGGATCATGTCGCGCAGGCCGTCTTCGATGCGTTTGGCGATTTCGATTTCGCCTTCGCGGGTCAGCAGCTCGACCGAACCCATTTCGCGCATGTACATGCGCACCGGGTCGGTGGTACGGCCGAAGTCGGAGTCGACGGTCGACAGCGCCGCCTCGGCCGCGGCCTCGGCTTCATCGTCGCTCGTGACGGTCGCAACGTTGTCGGACAGCAGCAGCGTTTCGGCATCGGGCGCGTGTTCGTACACGGCAATGCCCATGTCGTTGAAGGTGCCGATGATGCCTTCGATCGCTTCCGGATCGACGATGTTGTCGGGCAGGTGGTCGTTGATTTCCGCGTAAGTCAGGAAACCGCGTTCCTTGCCGTTCTTGATCAGCGTCTTGAGCTTCTGGCGCCGCAGCTCGATCTCTTCTTCGCTCGCTTCGGTATCCGACGCGAACGCGTCTTTCAGCAAGGCTTTTTCTTTGGCCTTGCGGTCCTTGGCCTTGGCCTTGTCGACGGCTTTCAGTTCGGCGCGTTCGACCGCGTTCAGGGCGGCGACTTCGTCGTTCTCGGGGGTGAATTCTTTCGGCTTGCGACCGCGGCGCCCCGGGACTTTCACGGATGGCAGCACGTAGCCCGACGTGTCGATGGCGGCCAATGCGGCGGCATCGGTGGTCTGGCTGACGACAGGTGCGGCGCCCGCAGTGCGAGCTTCCGCCTTGTCTTGCGCATTGTCCGCCTTGGCGGACGCTCTGGTGGTTTTGGCAGCCACTTTGGGTTCGGGTTTCTTGGTTGGCACAGGCGCTTTCGATGTCACAACGACTAACTTTACGATGGTTAAAGATAAAGTTTTGTTACCTTACATCACGCTTCAAACAGCGTACAACACTGCTGCGCTAACTGAAACTCCACGCCCCTTTTGACACGAAAGTCGTTTCAAAGGTTGCAATAGTTAGCGTTTTATTATAGCACGCACCCCTCTTTTTCCAAGTTGCACAAAGCTTAACTGCCGGCTTTGCAACACACCCTTAGCGGGGCGACATGTTCGCCGCATCTTCGCGTTCCAGGACCTGCTGCTGGGCCATGATTTCGCGATAGCGAGCGCTCACCTGATCTGGGGTCAGGCCCTTGGAAAACAACTGGTTCAACTCCTGTTTCAGCGCATCCTTTTTGATTTGCCTCACGGCGCTACCCAGCCAGACACGGTCGGCTTCAGGATCCGATTCCGGCTCCGAGGCGATTTCGGCAATGATGCGGTCGTAGTGCCCGCCGCCCTCTTTCAACTGTTCGGACAGGGCCGCGAAGTTGCCGTATTCGCCCAGGGCCTGGGCGGTGCCGACGAGATAACGCAAGGCATCGCTCGATTCCTGGCCGAAATGATCAAACGCCTGCAGCGCTTCCTCGTCGAGGGTCAGCGACAGCGCCGGATGCGCAACCAGGATGCGCACGATCTGCAACTCCAGGCCGACCGGTTCCGGCCGCCCCTGACGCGGCGGCGCCTTCTTGGCAACCGATACCGGCTTGGACAACTCGAACAGACTTTCGATCTCGGCCGGCGACGATTCCGTGAGGCTGGCCAAACCGCGCACGATCTGCAGGCGCAGCGAGGATGGCGTCATCGCCTGCAGCAGCGGCTTGGCATCGTACTGGGTGGCGGCGCGCCCTTCCGGCGTCGATAAATCGTGTTCGCCCGTCACTTCGCGCAGCAAAAACTGGGACAAAGGCATCGCGTCGTTGATTTCCTGAGCAAAAGCATCGGCGCCGAACTCGCGCACGAAGCTGTCCGGGTCGTGCTTTTCGGGCAAGAACAGGAACTGGATGGTCTTGTTGTCCGACACCTGCGGCAAGCACGCCTCGAGCGCACGCCGTGCGGCGCGGCGGCCTGCTTTATCGCCGTCGAAACTGAAGATGACGTTGTCGGTCTGGCGCAGCAGCTTTTGCACGTGGGTACTGGTGCACGCCGTGCCGAGGGTGGCCACCGCTTGCGGGAAGCCGAGCTGGGCCAGCGCGACGACGTCCATATAGCCTTCCGTCACCAGCACATAGCCGGCGTCGCGGATCGCCTGGCGCGCTTCGAACAGGCCGTACAGTTCGAGACCCTTCTGGAACAGCGGCGTTTCAGGCGAGTTCAGGTATTTCGGTTCGCCGTTGTCGAGCACGCGCCCGCCGAATCCGATCACCTGCCCTTTGGTGTTGCGGATCGGGAACATGATGCGTTCGCGGAAACGGTCGTAGCGCTTCTTGTTGCCGCCGTCCTCGTCGACCTTGTCGATCACGAGGCCGGATTCGACCAGCGCCAGCATCTCGTAATCCGGGAACACGCTACGCAGGTTGTCCCAGCCGGACGGGGCATAGCCCATGCCGAAGCGGGCGGCGACTTCGCCGGTCAGGCCGCGGTTCTTCAGGTAGGTGATCGCGTTCGGCGCGGTTTTCAGCTGGGCCCGGTAGTAGTCGCAGGCCTGGCTGAGCGCTTCCGTCATCGACTGCGATTGCGCCTGCTGGGCGGCGCGCTGCAGCGGCGGAATCTTGTCGTCGGCCTCGGGCACGACCATGCCCACGTTCTGGGCCAGGTCCTTGACGGCATCGACGAAACCCATGCCCGAGTACTCGATCAGGAAACCGATCGAGGTGCCATGGGCGCCGCAACCGAAGCAGTGATAGAACTGCTTGGTGGGGCTGACGGTGAAGCTGGGGGACTTTTCGCTGTGGAAAGGACACAGCCCCATGTAATTGGCGCCGCCCTTTTTGAGCTGAACATAGCGCCCGACCACGTCGACGATGTCGACGCGGTTGAGCAAATCGGTAATGAAGGATTGCGGAATCACGTAGGAGGTCTACACCGTGTTTGTCTAAGCTCAGACTATACCGCAGGGCTCGCTGCAAATTGATTTACAACAAGCCCGGGGCCGTCCGGCCCGTTTGTGCTCAGTTATGCTACATCAGGCGCCGGTCAGCGCTTTCTTGACCAGGGTCGAGACGACGGTCATGTCGGCACGGCCCGCCAGCTTCGGCTTGACGATGGCCATGACTTTACCCATGTCCTGCGGACCGGCGGCGCCGGAGGCGGCCACGGCGGCGGCAACTTCGGCGGCGATCTCGTCATCCGACAGGCCGGCCGGCATGTAGGCGACCAGCACTTCCAGCTCGGCCTTCTCGATGTCGGCCAGGTCCTGGCGGTTGCCGGCTTCGAACTGGGTGATCGAGTCCTTGCGCTGCTTGATCATCTTTTCGACGATGGCCACGGTTTGCTGGTCGTTCACTTCGATCTGTTCGTCGACTTCCTTGCGCTTGATTTCGGCCAGCAGCAGGCGGATCGTGTTGAGCTTGCCGGCTTCCTTGGCGCGCATCGCCGCTTTCATGTCGTTGGTGATTTGTTCTTTCAGGCTCATGGCTTCTCCGAATCGATTAGTACGGACTACAAACAACAAAACCCGCCGGGGTCACAACCAGGGCGGGTTCGCAGGACTTCTCGCAGCTACCGGGACGAGCGCAGCGCTTCGTCGCCGGACTAGCCGGCAGGCAGTCTTAGTACAGTTTCTTAGGCAGTTGCTGGCTGCGGATGCGCTTGTAGTGGCGCTTCACGGCAGCGGCGAGCTTGCGCTTGCGCTCTGCAGTTGGCTTCTCGTAGAACTCGCGTGCGCGCAGTTCGGTCAGCAGACCGGTTTTTTCGATGGTGCGCTTGAAGCGACGCATTGCGACTTCGAACGGCTCGTTTTCTTTAAGGCGGATAGTGGTCATGTAAAAATGAAACCGTTGGATTTAGGAAGAACGAAATTCTAGCAGCTTTTGGCAAGCAGTGGAAGAGATTACGTCGGTGTGATGGATTTGATACAGGGGTGTTGATGCGTTGTGGAGCTGCGGCTGGGCCGTTCGTGGTCGGCATGATCCGCGTGGGCATGCATGCCCACCCCACAAAAACTTAAACGCTCTGGCCGGCGACGTAGCCGGAAGCCCAGGCCCACTGGAAGTTGTAGCCGCCGAGCCAGCCGGTGACGTCGACCGCTTCGCCGATGAAATACAGGCCGGGGACATCCTTGGCCATCATCGTTTGCTGGGACAGCGCGCGGGTGTCGACGCCGCCGAGGGTGACTTCGGCCTTCCGATACCCCTCCGAGCCGGTCGGGACGATGGCCCAGCGGTTGATGGCGTCGCCGAGCTTGCGCAGCTTGGCGTCGGGCATGTCGGCCAGGCGCGCGTCCGGGGCGAGGCCGTTGGCCAGCAGCAGGCCCTCGACCAGGCGCGCGGGCAGCCATTGGGTCAGCACGTTGCCGAGCTGCTTCTTGACCGTCGTCTTGGAGCCGATCAGTTCCTCGGCGACATCCATCTCCGGCAACAGGTTCACCACGATCGGGGTGCCCGGTTCCCAGTAGCTGGAAATTTGCAGGATCGCCGGGCCCGACAGGCCGCGGTGGGTGAACAATAAATCTTCGCGGAACAGGCCACCGCCTTTTCCATTCCTTGCATGTTTACCCTTGCCGGAACTAGTGGAGACCTCGACCTCCAGCGCAATACCCGCCAGCGGCGCAAAAGCAGCCCAGCCCGGGCCATCGAAGGTCAGCGGCACCAGGCCCGGACGCGGCTCGACCAGCGGCAGGCCGAACTGGGTGGCGATGCGGTAACCGAGGTCGGTGGCGCCGATTTTCGGGATCGACAGGCCGCCGGTGGCGATCACGACGCTCTCCGCCGCGATATCGCCGTGGTCGGTATCGATGAGGTAGCCGTCCGCCTCTTTCGTGATGCCATGCACCTTGCACGGCATGCGCCAGTTGACCTCGGCCGCGCTGCACTCGGCCTTCAGCATGGCGATGATCTGCTCGCTTGAGTCGTTGCAGAACAGCTGGCCGCGGTGCTTTTCGTGGTATGCGATGCGGTGTTTTTTCACCAGGGCCAGGAAATCCTGGGCCGTGTAGCGCGACAGCGCGCTTTTACAAAAATGCGGGTTCTCGGACAGGAAGTTGGCCGGCCCGGCGTTGATGTTGGTGAAGTTGCAGCGCCCGCCGCCGGAGATGCGGATTTTCTCGGCCAGTTTTTCGGCATGGTCGATCAGTACCACGCGCTTGCCGCGTGCGCCGGCAATCGCCGCGCACATCATTCCGGCCGCGCCTGCGCCGATTACCGCTACATCGAATTGTTTTGCCATGAGCTGCTGCCGCCAGATTCAAACCCGCCATTGTAAACGCTTGCAGGCTGGCTGCGGCCGCCCGCAGCCAAATCGGCCGCGGGCACGCCACAGGCTTCAGGCACCACCGAGCGGGCGCACATCAAGGTCGCGCCCGTTGAGCACGCTACCCTCGGGCCCGATCGTGATGGTGTGTGTGCCGGCCTGCTGCAAGCCGAGGCGTTCGAGCTGCTCCGGTGCGACGCGCAGCACATATTCTCCAGGGAAGATGCCGGTCATGACGTAATAGCCGTCGGCGGCGCTGTTGATGGTGGCGGCCACCTTGCCCGACGCATCGACCAGTTCGAGCCGCAAGTCGCCGACCGGACGGCGGCCGCCCTGCCCGAGCAGCCAGGTCGTACCGTCCACCTCGCCGGTCATGCTGACCGCAAAGTCCACCCGGCTGACCTTGCCCGGACGTGGCACGATGCGCACGCCCTTTATTTGCGGCTGCCACTGCGGGTCCTCCAGGGTGTCCGGGTCGAGCCCGATGTCCGCATGCCGGCTGGCCGGCAGGCGCGGCAGCCAGGCGACGCCGCCGGCATCCGTGCGCACCGCGACATTGGCGCCGTTGATGGTGAAGCCGGCACCGGCAATGCCCTCCTCGCCTTCGTCTTTCGTGCCGTTCAGGTTCTTGTCGAGGAACACGCGGACCGATCCCGCGCCCATGTTCGCCATCGGCTGCGCCTCCAGCAACACGCGCCCCCTGCGCGGCTCCAGGCCCATGGCCATGAACAGGCGCACCCCGATGCCGAGCTCGCGGCGGCTCGAGTAAAAGCCGCTCAGGCCAAGGCCGAAACTGCCCAGGCTCTTGTTGAGCGAGCCGGCCGCGCGCAGCTCGCGCTGCTGGAACAGGCGCGTCAGCCCCAGGTTCAGCATGTAGCCGTCACGCAGGACCCAATCGGCCGACACGGCCGCACTGTCCAGCCGGGCTGCGGGCGCCAGCGTGTATTGCAGCTGGCTTGTGATGCCGATGCCCGCCATCCTGCGGCTGACCTGCAGCGCACCATCGGCATGCCTGGCAGCGCCCAGCGACTGCCAGCGTAGCGCATTGCTGAGCGCGGTGCCATTGCGGTAGGCCGACAGGCGCCCCTGGATCTCGCGGCGCTCAAGGCTTGATGTGAGCAGGTCGCGCCTGAACTGCAGGGACAGCGGAAAGAAACTGGCGCTCCCCAGCGCCAGCACGCCTTCGGCGCGCAGCTCGTCGCGGGTGCGCACCGGGTCATTGGTAGAGGTAAAAAATTCGCTGGTGAACTTGTCGAGGCGGGCATGGCTGGCCGAGATTGCCACATTGCCGAGCCGCGTCTTCAGCCCCAGTTGGGCCAGCCTGCCGCGGTCGTCGGCCTGCACCGTATCGGCGGTCAGGATGACGCTGTTCCAGTAGCTGCGCAGGCCGAGGTTGGCATAGCTGCGGGTGGCACCGAACAGCGGCAGGCGCTGCCAGCCGGCGGTGGCGTTCAGGTGTTCGCCCACGCCCCATTCGAACTGCGCCAGGGCACGCTGGCGCCCTTCCCGGTCGCGGTGCGCGGCCAGGTCGTAGAACAGCGCGCCGCGCGGCAGCGCCGACTGCTCCAGCAGGAAGGACTGGCGCTCGATGCGCAGCTGCCCTAGCGGACCATGAAACACCAGGCGGAACTCGTTCGGGCCATAGGCCAGCGGCTGGTCATCGAAGCTGTATTTGCCGCCGGGTCCCGGCTGCTGGACGCCGACCAGCGCCTCGTTGTAGTACAGCTCGACATCCCATCCCGGCGGCAGGTCGCCCTGCAGTGTGTGGCGGTCGAAACTGGTCGGCTGGTCCAGCCGGCGGTTGCTGAGCGCGATCCCCGTCGCCGGTGGCGCTGCTGCCCGAGATGTTGGCCACGCCCGGCACCGGCACACTGCCGAACAGCACGCTGCGCGCTCCCAGCGGCCCGAGCAGGCCGCCGTCCGGGTCGTGGCGCCCGAGCGTCAGGCGCGGCGCGGACATGGGCGCATGCAGGTTGCGGCTGACATACAGGGCCGCTTCCATGCCCAGCAAATCGGTGGCGGCATAGGCGCTCCAGGATGCCGCCGTGCTGCGCGCCCCGCTGCGCTGGTCGAGCCCGAACCCCAGCGTCTGGTCGATGAAGGGGACGTCGGCCAGGCGATAGGGCGTGGCCAGGCGCGGATAGCCGGGATCGATGTAGCCGCCTGGCCTGCCCGGCAGCCGGCCGCGCTCGCGCCGCTGCAGGCGCGCCTGCAGCGGCAATTGCTCACGCGGGCGCACCTTCAGCGCCAGGCTCGGCATATCGAGGTCGAGGTCAACCGGCAGCCAGCGCGCCAGCAGGCGGCTGGCCACATAGATCTCATCCCCTTCCAGCTTGAGCTGCGCGGGATCGACCGCTTCGCGCTTGCCTGCGATGTCGACCGCCCGTCCTCCTGCGTCGAGGCTGAAATTGCGTTGCTCGGACAGGATGTAGCCGCTGGCGCGGCCTGCGCCGGGCATGACGCGGATGGCCAAGGTCAGCAGGCGTGCCATTTCGCCCAGCGGCAGGTAGACGTCGCGCCCGAGCTCGTAGGCCGTGACCGCGTCGGACAGCACCATGCTGCCGAGGCGCACCTCGAGCAGGACCTCGTTCGCCTCGCTCTCCTTCGCCTGCACGGGCACCGCTGCGGCGACCGGCTGGAATGCCGGCAGCGCGGTGGACACGGCCAGCGCCGCGAGCACCAGGCCCGCGCGCCGTGCGTGCCCACCTTGCCAATGCGCCGCGCCCACCGGATCGCTGCCTAGTAAACAGGCATGGCGCCGGACGCCCTGCCCCGCATGCTCATGGCAGGTTCAGGCTGGCCTGCGCCAGCAGCTTGCCTCCGGCTTCGGGCCGGTCGCGGTAGCTGACGTCGAGCGTGCCGCCGGCCAGCGCCACGCCGTCCGGCACCTGCAGCGGCAGCGTCGTCTTGCGGATGCGGTTCGGCGTGTAGACGGCAATGCCCTTGACCTGGGCCAGGCTCTGCGGCTTGCCGTTCTTTGGCGTGAAAGTAACGCTGACGTCGCCATACACCGAGCTGTTGCCCTCGCGTTCGAATTGCAGGGCGAGCTGCGCATGCCTGGCCTCGTCCTTGCCCAAGGTCAGCCCGGCCAGTTTGACGCTGGCGCTGGAGGCGCCGTGCCGCACGATGACCGGAACGGCAGCGCCGACCAGCGCGTTCAGCACCACGCCGATCTGGGTGCCGCTCGTGGCCTGGTTCTCGATGCTGGCGCTGCCCTCGGCCTCAGGCAGCTTGTCGAACTGCAGGTGCGAGCGGTATTCCCCCTCGGCCAGGTCCGCGGGCTTGCGCAGCATGACGCGTACGGTCTGGGCAGTGCCAGGCTGCAAGGTGACCTGGCGCGGCGAATAGCGCAGCATCGCATCGGCAAAGCGTTCGCCGTCCTGCTCGCTTTCGGCCGCCTCGAACTGGCCGGCCTCGGTCATCCGCCGGTTCACCAGCGAGATGCGATAGCTGGCCGGCTTGCTGCCGTTGTTGATCAGCTCGATCTGGGTGGCGCGCGTATTCTTGTCGAACACGATGCGGGTGGGGTGCAGCATCAGCTCGGCACGGGCGGGCAGGAAGGGCGCCAGCAGCAGGCAGGCGAGCACAAGGGGTGCGGCAGGGATGGTTGCAAACGCGGAGTAGAGCATGACGATGTTCTTTCACTGTGCGGCGCTGGCGCACAGGATTACTGGTGGTTGAGGATGACGGAAAAGGTTCCGGAGTAATTGCCGGGCGGCTGATCCGGCGCCACGACCAGCGTCGCGCCGACTGCGAGCGAGGCACCGCTGCTCCCGACCGCCAGCAGTGCGTCCGACGTGACGAAATCGCCGACCGCCATGCTGTTGGCACCGCTGGTGAGGTAAGTAGCGCCGTTGGCCGGCACCGAGACGATGACCGCCGTGGTGGCGGCGGTCGTGGCCGTTGCGCGCAGGCTGCCGCGGCCGGCGTCGAACGTGGTCTGGCTGGCGCTGAATGCGGCCTGGCTCGCGTTCGGCGAGTTGAGCAGGATCACGCCACCGGTACGCGAACGCAGGCCGGAGGGGCTCAGGGTGATCGTGCCGCCACTGCCGGCGACGAAACGTCCGAAGTCGAGGCCGCGGGTGTTGCTGAGTGCAACCTGCTGCGCGGACGCGGCGCACGGGGTGAGCACAAGCGCGAACGCGAGCAGCGCCTGGACGGCGGTGCTCGCGAGCAGGATGAAGCGCTTGCTGCGTACCGGCATGGTCAGGAGCGGGTGACCCCGCTACCCGCTCCCTTAGTTGTACGCGACCGTTGCTTTGACCGAACCCACGTAGTTGCCGGGCACCTGCCCGGCGCCAACGGTCAGCACGCCGCCAACGAAGAAGCTCTGGGCCCCGGCGCCACCGGTGCCGGACAGGGTGCCGCTGGCGATGTCGCTTTGTGCGGTGAAGGTCATTGTTTCCGTGCCGCCGCTCCTGGTCAGGGGAGTCGGCGCGAGGGCGATCGAATACGTCAGGCCGCCCTCGCCGGTCACGTTGAACTGCGCCGCACTACCCGCGGCACCGGCCAGGAACACGTCACCGCTCTGGCCACGCGCGCCGGCAGTGGAAATGGTGACCGTACCCCCCGCTGCGCCGGCAGCGAAACTGCCGAAGACCAGGTCGGCAACTTTGGTGATCTGGATCGGCGCGATGACGGTACCGGTTGCCACGGCAGTGTCCTCTGCCGCGATGGCGCTGCCGGCGCCGGCGATGGCCAGGGCCAGCACGGCGTAGCTGAAAACGTTCGAAGTAGAGCGGAAGGTCTTGTTCATTCTGGGCATCCTTCAAATTGGGAGGACCGGCCGGAGCCGGATCGATAACGAGACCGAACGCGTCATGTCGGTTGCAACTCAAATGAATTGCTTTGCGGTATCGTTTTTCCATAGTGAAAGAAAATCGCCCAGCCGTTTTTGCCCTAGATCATCTATCGATTAATTCCTGAAAGAAATAATTTGTTCGCGCGATCCACACGGCCGCCGGGCGCAGCCGTGTTTGCATCGGAACGAGGAAACGCTGCGGACTCAGGTGCGCAGTGCCCGCGCAGTCCGCGCGCAGGCGGCCACCTGTGCGCTGATCGAAGGCGGCACGGCGACTTCGCCGCGCAGCGCGCGCGCGATCCAGGCGGCGGTGGCGGCGGCATCGCGCGCCTCGGGCACCTCGGCGAGGGTGTCGGCAGGCATGTCGCGCTCGACCAGCAGCGTGCGTTGCCCGCCATGGAACCAGTCGATCTGCTGGGCGCGGTGCGGGTTCGCCACGGTTTCGCCCTCGGTGCCGCGCATCAGGAAGGCGTCGCCACGCGCGTGCGGTGCAGCACTCGTGAAGTACTCGCCCAGGGCCTGCAGATACTCCGGATGGGTGTACGACACCAGGCGCAGCGCGGCGCCCTCGAAAGGTTGCAGGATCTTGACGATCGTGTGGGTGGAGCTGCGCACACCGAGGATGCGGCGCAGCGAGAGCATGTGCGCAAGGCTGGGCGCCAGCGTTTCGATCGGCATGAAGGCCGGGCGGCGCGCGGCAAAGGCGTCGTGCACGGCGGCGCTGGTGGCCGCTTCGGCCAGCCCGAGTTCAGCCAGGATCTCGGCCGTCGTCACGCGGCCCGGATCGTTGCGCACCCCATGCACCAGCGTCGGCACGCCTTCGCGCGCGAGCAGCAGCGCCAGCAGCGGTGTCAGGTTGGCCAGCTTGCGCGCGCCGTTATAGCTCGGGATGAGCACCGGCGCGAACTCGCCGGGCGGGCTTGGTAACGGCGCGAACGCGGCTTCGGCGGCGTCCATGAAGCCGGCCAGTTCCTCGACCGACTCGCCCTTGATGCGCATCGCCATCAGGATCGCGCCGAGTTCGAGGTCGGAGACGCGGCCTTCGAGCATGGCGCCGTACAGGGCGGCGGCGTCTTCGCGCGTCATGCTGCGCGCGCCTTTCACGCCGCGGCCGATCTCCTTGATGAAGCGGGCGGCCGGAAAGGATTCGGTGGGGCGGGTAGTATTGTTGTCCATATCGTTAGCTTACACCCTCAGGCATTTGACCTGCTTTTGACCTGTCTGCTGCAAATAAGCATTTTTGGCGCTACACTCGTTGGTCCGACCCTGTCCACGGACTGCACCATGCTGATCACACCAGATATCGAAAATACCAACGTTACCTCGTTCGGGCGCATGCCGACCCCGGTCGAGCTGCACGCCAAGCTGCCCCTCTCGGAAAGCGCCTTCGCCACCGTCATGAACGGCCGCGCCGCGCTGCGCGACATCCTCGACCGCAAGGACGAGCGCCTGTTCGTCGTCGTCGGCCCCTGCTCGATCCACGATCCGGAAGCGGGCCTCGACTATGCGCGCCGCCTGAAAGCGCTGCAGGAAGAAGTCAAGGAGACGATGCTCTTGGTGATGCGCGTGTACTTCGAGAAGCCGCGTACCACCACCGGCTGGAAGGGCTATATCAACGATCCGTTCATGGACGACTCTTTCCAGGTCGACGTCGGCATGGAGCGCGCGCGGCAATTCCTGATCGACGTGTGCGAACTGGGCCTGCCCACCGCCACCGAAGCGCTCGATCCGATTTCGCCGCAATACCTGGGCGACCTGATCGCCTGGACCGCCATTGGCGCGCGCACCACCGAATCGCAGACCCACCGCGAGATGTCCTCGGGCCTGTCGACGCCGGTCGGCTTTAAAAACGGCACCGACGGCGATGTGAGCATCGCGATCAATGCGGTGCTGTCCTCGGCCAATCCGCACGCCTTCCTCGGTATCAACGACAAGGGCGCGGTCTCGATCGTGCGTACCCGCGGCAACGCCTACGGCCACGTCGTGCTGCGCGGCGGCGGCGACCGTCCGAACTATGATTCGGTCTCGGTCACGATCGCCGAACAGGCCCTGAAAAAAGCGGGCCTGCCGGCCAACCTGGTGGTCGACTGCTCGCACGCGAACAGTTATAAAAAGCCGGAGCTGCAGCCCTTGGTGATGTCGGACGTGATCCAGCAGATCAAGCACGGCAACCAGTCGCTGGTGGGCGTGATGATCGAATCGAATATCGTGGCCGGCAACCAGCCGATTCCTTCGGACCTGACCCAGCTGAAATATGGCTGCTCGGTGACCGACGGCTGCATCGGTTGGGACGATACGGTGACGATGCTGAAAAATGCACACAAGGAGCTGCTGGCGCGTCCTTGATGCGTGTGCTGTGATCCTGCGGCCGGGCACTGCCCGGCCGTCTGCTTTACAATGCCGTCTTCCGCTCTTCCCTTCCGGCTTTTCCCATGATTGTTCTCGGCGTCGAATCCTCCTGCGATGAAACCGGCCTGGCTCTGTACGATACCGAGCGCGGGCTGCTGTCCCATGCCCTGCATTCGCAGGTCGCCATGCACGAGGAGTACGGCGGCGTGGTGCCGGAACTGGCCTCGCGCGACCACATCCGGCGCGCCCTGCCCCTGCTCGAACAGACCTTGAAAGGCGCCGGCATCGCGAAAGGCGACATCGACGCCATCGCCTACACCCAGGGCCCCGGCCTGGCCGGCGCGCTGCTGGTGGGTTCCTCGGTCGCCTGCAGCCTGGCGCTGGCGCTGGACAAGCCGGTGCTCGGCGTGCACCACCTCGAGGGCCACCTGCTCTCGCCGCTGCTGGCCACCGAGCGCCCCGACTTCCCCTTCATCGCTTTGCTGGTCTCGGGCGGCCACACGCAGCTGATGCGGGTCGACGGCGTGGGCCGCTACACCCTGCTCGGCGAAACCCTGGACGACGCCGCCGGCGAAGCCTTCGACAAATCGGCCAAGCTGCTCGGCCTCGGCTATCCGGGCGGCCCCGCGATTTCGCGCCTGGCCGAATTCGGCGATCCGGCTGCCTACACGCTGCCGCGCCCGATGCTGCATTCGAAGGATTTCAATTTCAGCTTCTCGGGTCTCAAAACGGCCGTGCTGACCGTGGTGAAGAACCACGACGAGAAGGTGATCGCGAATATCTGCGAGCAGGACAAGGCGAACATCGCGCGCGGTTTTGTCGATGCGATCGTCGACGTGCTCACCGCAAAATGCGTGAACGCGCTGCGCCACACGGGTTTGAAGCGCCTCGTGATCGCCGGCGGCGTCGGCGCCAATGCCCAGCTGCGCGCTTCGCTCAATGCCGCGGCCGAGAAACGCAAGTTCCGCGTGTTCTATCCGGAGCTCGAGTTCTGCACCGATAACGGCGCGATGATCGCCTTTGCCGGGGCCCTGCGCCTGGAGAGAAATCCCGCGCTGGCGACCCGCGATTACGCCTTCAATGTGCGTCCGCGCTGGCCTTTGGACGAGCTGGAAGCCGCTTAGGATTTCGTGAACTTGCAACGCTGACAACGATCCTACCGTGTGACCGCCCTGCCCCGAACGATGGCAAACTCGGGCGGTCCAGTTTTGGGAGGTCCTACATGCGCGTTGTAAGTTGGAACATTCACTGGGGTTGTGGGAAAGACGGGCGCATCCGTATCCACGCGATCATCGATGTGCTGCGCAAGCTCAATCCGGACATCATCTGCCTCCAGGAAGTCGCCGCCAACCACCCTGAACTCGAGGGCAGCGCCACCGCCAACCAGTTCAAGCAGCTGGCGGGCGCCTTCGGTGGCTTCCACGCGATCGAGCACGCTCCCAGTGAAATCTACCGTAACAACGTCCCCCGCCTGTTCGGCAACCTGATCCTCTCGAAATACCGCATCACCCAGGCCCAGCGCCACATGCTGCCCTGGCCGGTCGACCCGGAAGGCGCACCCGGCATGCCGCGCGGCGCGATCGAGGTCGTGCTCGATACGCCCGGCGCCAGGCTGCGCCTGGTGACCACCCACCTCGAATACCATTCGCCGTTCCAAAGGATGGCGCAGATCCGGCGCCTGCGCGAACTGCATGCGGAAGCGAGCGCACGCGCCCGCATCTTCGCCGCGCATCCGGAGATGGACGCGCCTTACCAGCTGGGCGAGCGCCCGGCCTCGGCCATCTACTGCGGCGACTTCAACATGGCGCCGGGCGACGCCGCCTACCAGGCCCTGCTCGCGCCGCATGCGGAGGGCGCGCCGCTGCTGCTCGACGCCTGGGCCGCCCGCCATCCCGGCCATGCGCGCGCGCCGACCGCCGGGCTGCATGGTTATCCGTGGCCGGAGAAGCCGGATTGCTACGATTATTTTTTTGTCACCGAAGATCTCGCGCGGCGCGTGGCCAGCGTGGAGGTGCAGTCGGAGACGGCGGCGTCGGATCATCAGCCGGTGGTGCTGGAGCTGGTTCCGGGGGCCTGATTATCCGGCGACGTGCACCCACCGGGACGTAGGGTGGGCGCCCCGTGCCCACCGTAACATGAGCAAACGTGACGCATGCATTGGTGGGCCCGGGGCGCCCACCCTACGGGCATCACCCAATCAAATCAACGGCGCGTCCGCCTGCGCCGCGATTTCGCGCAGCGCGCGCTCGAACACTTCCGGCGGCTGGCCGCCCGAGATCAGGTGGCGCTGGTTGATGACGATCGCAGGTACCGAGCGGATGCCGGCGCGCTGGAAGAACAGTTCACTCTCGCGCACTTCGTCGGCATACTCGCCCGTTTCCAGGATGCGCTGCGCTTCGGTCGTGTCGAGACCGACCTGGCCGGCCACGCGCACCAGCAGTTCGCGCGAGCTCGGGTCTTCGCAATGGGTGAAATAGGCCTCGAACAGGGCAAGCTTGAGTGCGTGCTGGCGGCCCTGCGACTCGGCCCAGTGCAGCAGGCGGTGGGCGTCGAAGGTGTTGTAGATACGGCCGCGGCGCGCCATGTCGAAGGTAAAACCGACCGCTTCGCCGCGCTGGCGGATCTGTTCGCGCGACTGGATCTGCTGCTCGAGCGGGGCGCCGTATTTTTCGGTGATGTGTTCGACGATGTCCTGGCCTTCGGGACCCATGTCGGGATTGAGTTCGAAGGGCTGGAAATGCAGCTCGGCCGTGACCTCGGGCGCAACGCGCTCCAGGGCCTGTTCCAGGGACTTGAGGCCGATCGCGCACCAGGGGCACGACACGTCCGACACGAAATCAATCCTCAATTGCTTGCTCACGCTACACCGCCTTCCTGAATGGATGCCGGCGCACTGTGCGCCGGCTAAAAGCGGTATGTGGGGATGCTTGTGAGGGAATCAACAGGGCATTGTTCGCCCCGTGCTTACTTCTTTTTTGCGCCGACAGCCTTGCTGCCGATGCGCGATTCCTTGCCTGCGATGAGGTTGCCGATGTTGGTGCTGTGGCGCCAGAGCAGCAGCGCGCTCATGGCGATCACGGCAAACAGGATCTCGTTCACGCCGAACAGCAGGCCATAATAAAACGGCGCGAACACGGCGGCGATCAGGGCGGCCAGCGACGAGTAGCGGAAGGCGTAGGCCACGACCAGCCAGGTCACGAGGGTAGCCAGGCCGAGCCAGGGGTTCAGGCCGAGCAGCACGCCCAGCGCCGTGGCGACGCCCTTGCCGCCGACAAAACGGAAGAAGACCGGCCACAGGTGGCCCAGGAAGACGGCGATCGCCACCAGCGCGATGCCGGTATCGTCGATGCCGAATTGATCGCCAAAATGGACCGCCAGCCAGACGGCCAGCCAGCCTTTGGCGCCGTCGCCGACCAGGGTCGCGATCGCCGCTTTCTTGCTGCCGCTGCGCAGCACATTGGTCGCGCCCGGGTTCTTCGAGCCATAGGTGCGCGGGTCGGACAGGCCGAACACGCGGCTCATCACGACGGCAAAGGAAATCGAGCCGAGCAAGTAGGCGGCGATGGTGGCAATCAGGGTGTTCATGGTGTCTCTCTAGTCATTCCCTCTGGCGGGCTCGTGAATATACACCAGCGCCGAGCTGGACGGTAGTCAGTCGGCCAGCGCGCACTGCACCGGTTTGGCGCCCAGCACCTCGACCAGCACGCGCGGCGCGATGCCGACCAGGTAGCCGCGGCGGCCGCCGTTGATGTAGATCTTCTCCAGGGCGAGGATGCTTTCCTCGACATACACCGGCATCGCCTTGCGGATGCCGAAGGGAGAAGTGCCGCCGACCAGGTAGCCGGAGTGGCGCTGGGCCACCTCGGGCTTGCAGGGTTCGACCGACTTGCAGCCGATGGCACGCGCCAGGTTTTTGGTCGACACCTTGCAGTCGCCGTGCATCAGCACGATGAGCGGGCGGGCCGCCTCGTCCTGCATCACGAGGGTTTTCACCACGTCGTGCTCCGGTACGCCGAGCGCGCGCGCGGACACCGCAGTGCCGCCGTGTTCCTCATAGGCGTAGGGATGTTCGGAAAATTCGACCGCATGCTTGCGCAGGAAGCTTGTGGCGGGTGTCTCGGACACGTGCTCTTTCTTGGCCATGCGTGATACGCTAAACACTGGAATAAAGGGTTTCTATTATGCAGCAAGAAATACGCTTTGCCACCTTCAACGTATGCAACCTGGCGCCACCGGGCGTGAAGCTGTACGACAACTTGCTGCCGACCACGCTGGAGGAATACGAGGCCAAGCTGAACTGGACGGCGCACCAGCTCGACCTGCTGGACGCCGACGTGATCGGGTTCCAGGAAATCTTCTCGCAGGCAACGCTGAAGGAAGTGCTGGCGCGCACCACCCGTTACCGCGAAGCCTTCCACCTCGGTTTCGACCCGGACCCGGCGGCGATGCGCCTGACGCCGAGCGTGGCCCTGGTGTCGCGCCTGCCGCTGGCCGCGCCCGCCCGGCAAATGATTGAGTTTCCACGCGGCATAGAGCTGCCGGCAGGCAGCCGCGACGCCGCCCGCTTCACCCGCGCGCCGCTGCATGCGGTGATCACCGTCTCGCCCGACGTGCTGGTCGACGTGGTGGTCGTGCATCTGAAATCGCGCCGCCCCGACTACCGCACCGGCGACACAGGCGAAGACCCCGCCCTGTATGCGCTGGCCTGCCTGCGTTCGCTGATCCGGCGCGGCACCGAGGCGGCGGCCTTGCGCGTCCTGATGACGGAAATGGGCCGCGCCAACCGCCGTCCGCGCGTGCTGCTGGGCGACTTCAACGACGTCGCCGATTCCGTCACCACCAGCATCGTGCTCGGCGCCGGCACGCCGCTGGGCGACCGCCTGTACGACGCCAGCCAGGTGCAGCGCCGCGCCGACCATGCGCGCCACCTCGGCTTCTCGAGCGTGCACGAGGGCCATTACTCGACCATCGACCACATCCTGGTGTCGGAAGAGTTCAACGGCGCGCTGCCGAGCGCGGTCGGCGAAGTGGTCGACGTGATCTACCTGAATGACCACCTCGACCTCGCGCTGCCGGCGGCGTCCGACCACGGCCAGGTGCTGGCGCGCATCCGCCTCTACGACGAAGGCCACGGCCTCATGGAGGCGGGGGTGTAGGTACCGCCCCGCGCCCCGTCCCCGCATAAAACCCCTGGTATTCGTCGCAGCCATGCTGCCGCAGGTACTGCAGCTGCTCGGCCGTCTCCACCCCTTCGGCGATCACCTTCAATTTCAGGCTGCGCGCCAGCGCGATGATGGCCGGGATCATGGCCGCCCCGTCCGGCTCGCTGACGATGTCGTCGATGAAGCTGCGGTCGATCTTGAGTTTCGACAGCGGGAAGCGGCGCAGGCTCGACAGGCTGGAAAAGCCCGTGCCGAAGTTGTCGATGGTCAGCTGCACGCCGCGCGCGCGCAGGGTGCTGACGAGGGCAAGCGTCGCGGCGTCGCCGCCCATGATGGTTTTTTCGGTGATCTCCAGGTCGAGGAATTCGGGCGCCAGGCCGGACGCCGCCAATGCCTCGTCGACATCCCCGAGCAGGTCGTCGTGGATGAACTGGACATGCGACAGGTTGACCGCCACCGCCACCGTAAAGCCGGCGTCGCGCCAGCGGCGTGCCTGCTGGCAGGCCTCGAACAGCACCCACTTGCCGATCGGCACGATCAGTCCGGATTCTTCGGCGGCGCTGATGAAGGCGCTGGGCATCAGGAGGCCGCGTTCGGGGTCGCGCCAGCGGATCAGGGCTTCGAAGCCGACCGTGCGCCCGCTGCCGATGTCGATTTCGGGCTGGTATTCGAGCTCGAACTCGCCCTTGTCCAGCGCCCGGCGCAGCCGCTGCTCCACCTGCACGCGCTCGAGCACGCGCGAATTCATTTCCTGGCTGAAGAACTGGAAGGCGCTGCGCCCCGCTTCCTTGGCGTGGTACATGGCCACGTCGGCGTGGCGCAGCAGGGTTTTCGGGTCGTCGCCGTCGCTCGGGCAAATGGCGATGCCGATCGACACCGACAGGGTCAGTGAGCCGACCGTCGCCTGCACCGGACGCGCCACCGACTGCATGATGGTGTCCGCGACGTGGGCCGCCTGGTCGACGCCGCCGATGTCGGCCAGCAGCACGACGAATTCGTCGCCGCCGAGCCGGCTGACCGTGTCGACCCGGCGCACGCAGCGCCGCAGCCGGTGCGCCACTTCCAGCAGCACGGCGTCGCCGACCTCATGGCCATGGGTATCGTTGATCGCCTTGAAATGGTCGAGGTCGATGAACATCAGCGCGAACTGGCGCTGCTTGCGCGCCACCGTCGCCAGCGCCTGCTCGAGCCGGTCCATGAACAGGATGCGGTTCGGCAAGCCGGTCAGCGGGTCGTGCTCGGCCTGGTGGCGCGCCTGCTCGACCGCGCGCCGGCGCTCGCTGATGTCGGTCAGCATCACCATATAACTGGTGACGGCGCCGTTCTTGTCGGTGATCGGCGACAGGGCCGCGCGGATCGGGATCGTGGTGCCGTCGCGGCGCATGCCCCACAGTTCACCCTCCCAGTGCTGGTGGCCGTCGAGGTGGTCGCGCAGGCGGTCGTAGAAGGCGCGCTCCTGCACCCCCAGCCGCAGGCTCGGCAGTTCGACGCCGACGGCCTCGTCGGAGGTATAGCCGGTCAGCTCGGTATAGGCGCGGTTGGCGGCCAGCACCCGGTGCTCGCGGTCGACCACCAGGATGGCGTCGCGCGCGTGGTCGAACACCTGGCCGGCCTGGCGCAAGGATTCCTCGAGCTCCTTGCGCGCGGTGACGTCGACTTCCATGCAGAAGACCTGGCGCACCGCGTCCTCGCCCTTGCCATCGCCCGGCACCGGGAAATGGCTCGAGTGCAGCCACAGGCGGCGCCCGTCGCGCAGCTCGACATGCCACTCGCGCGACTTGACCGCCTCGCCGGTACGCCAGACCGCGGCGATGGTGTCGTCGAACTCCTCCTGCGTGCCCAGGTGCTTGACCAGCTTGACGAAGGGCTGGCCGAGCGCCTCGGCGGCCGGGATGCCGGTGAGCTCGGCGCAGGCGTGGTTCCAGAAGCGCACGACGCCCTTGCGGTCCTGGCTGTGCACCGCCACCGACGGGCTCAGTTCGATCGCCGCGACGAAACGGTACAGCCAGTCCAGCACTTCCCGCGCCGGCCCGCCGGGGAAGGCGGACAGGGGCGGCTCGGGCAAATCGCTGCTCACGGAAAATCCTTTTCTCGAATGAAATGAAGGCGATGCAGCGCCCTCAACCGACCCATTTTTGACCTCGCCGGCCCGGATTCGTTTGCGCACACACAAATAATCGCGCCTGCATGAAGCGCCGCAGGCGCGTCCGCGGCTTGCCACGCTTTGTCCTCCTTTTCTGCACTTCAGCGTCCAGAAACCGCTGCTTATCGCATTCCGATGGCGCAGCAACTTGTCAATTTCTATAGTCACCACCATGCGCACGGAGCTTCGCCTCGGACCAGGTGGAGCACGCGCGCTCCCTATTCGCTTCCCGTCTCTCCTCGCGCTCTCAACAATTCGAACAACGGCCGCCATGAAAATCGAAACCCTGCCGCTCACTTCCGCCCACCCCCTATCTACCCGGCGTCTGCGCTGGCGCAAGCCGGCGATCGCGCTGGCAGTCATTGCACTCGCGGGCGGCGGCTGGTTCGCGCTGCAGGGCAAGGGCACGCCGCCCGCAGCGGCGGCCGCTGCCGCCAAAAAGGCCGACAAGCCCACCGTGTTCGAACTGGCGCAGAACGACGTCGTCACGGTCGAGTCGCGCGAACTGGCGCTGCGCTTGCCCTTGTCCGGTTCGCTCGCGCCGCTGGCCCAGGCGACCGTCAAATCGAAGGTCTCGGGCGTGGTGCTCGATACCAGCGTGCGCGAAGGGATGAAGGTCGCGGCCGGCCAGGTCATCGCGCGCCTGGACGACGCCGACGCCCGCGCCCGCGTCGCCCAGCAATCGGCGCTGCTCAAGGAAGCGACGGCGCGCCTGGCAATGGCAACCAAGAACGAAGCCAACAGCCAGGCCCTGCTCAAGCAGAACTACATCTCGCAAAACTCCTTCGACACCACCCGCAACAGCGTCGAGCTGGCGCAGGCGGCGGTCGACGCCGCGCGCGCCCAGCTGGATCTCGCGCGCATCGCCCTCAACGACACGACCATCCGCGCGCCGCTCGCGGGCGTGGTCAGCAAGCGTTATGTGCAGGCCGGCGAAAAACTCTCGCCGGACAGCCCGGTGATGGCGATCGTCGACCTGCAGCACCTGACGCTCGACGCGCAAGTGCCGGCCTCCGACATTCCGCGCGTGCAGGTCGGGCAGGACGTGCGCTTCAAGGTCGACGGCTTCGACAAGCGCAGTTTCGAAGGCAAGGTGGCGCGCATCAATCCGGCCACCGAGCCCGGATCGCGCTCGATGCTGGTGTATATCAGCGTGGCCAACGACGACGGCAGCCTGCGCGCGGGCATGTTCGCGAAGGGAGAGATCACGACCGAAAAATCCGCCCCACGTCCGATCGTGCCGCTGGCCGCCCTGCGCAAGGATGGCGCGCGCGACGTCGTCTACCGGGTCGACGGCGGCAAGGTGGTGGCGCAGCCGGTCCAGCTGGGCATGCGCAGCGAAGCCGAGGGCATGGCCGAGGTCACGGGCGGCGTCGAAGCCGGCGCCGTGCTGCTGGCCGTGCCGCTCGACGGCGTGAAGCCGGGCAGCGACGTCAAGCTGGCGAAAGCGGCCAACAGCGCAGCGCCGGCTCCGGTCGTCGCGGCGAAGAAAGGCTGACATCATGTGGGTCACCAAAGTCAGTATTCGCCACCCCGTCTTCGCGACCATGGTCATGGTCGGCCTGATGGTGCTCGGCATGTTCTCGTACCGCTCGCTCGGCGTGGAAAGCATGCCGAACGTGGAGATTCCGTTCGCCTGGGTCGAGACCCAGTATCCGGGCGCCTCGCCGGAACAGGTCGAGAACGACGTCACGCGGCCGATGGAAGAAGTCATCAATACCGTCAGCGGCATCAAGAACATCCGCAGCAATTCCTGGGAGGGCCGCAGCGGCGTCTCGATCGAATTCCACATCGCCACCAACATGGACAAGGCGATGCAGGACCTGCGCGACAAGGTGGCGCGCGTGCGCCCCACCTTCCCGAAAGAGGTCAAGGAACCCTTCCTGATCCGCGCCGACGGCGAGAACCAGCAGCCGGTGGTGCGCCTGTCGGTCACCTCGAACGAACGCGACATGCGCGCGCTGTCGACGCTGGCGGAACAGGTGATCGTGAAACGCCTGCAGAGCGTGGCGGGCGTGGGCGAAGTGCGCACCGGCGGCGTGGCGCGGCGCCAGATACTGGTGCACGTGAAGCCCGAGCAGCTGCGCAGCCAGAACATCGGCATCGACGAAGTGCTGCGCGCGATCCAGGCGACGAATACCAATCTCCCGGCCGGCAACCTGCAGTACGGCGCGGCCGAGCGCCTGGTGCGGGTCGAGGGCAAGATGCGCGAAGCGCGCGAGTTCAACAACATCATCGTGGCGCGCCGCGCCAGCGGGCCGGTCTATCTGTCGCAGGTGGCGGAAGTGGTCGACGGCGAGCGTGAAGAGACCTCGATCTCGCGCGTCAACGGCGTGCGCGCCATTTCGCTCGACATCACCAAGGTCCAGGATGCTAACACGGTGCTGGTCGGCACCGGCATCCTGAAGATGGTGGAAGAGCTGCGCAAGACGATGCCGAAAGACGTCAAGTTCCGCGTGATGGACGACCAGTCCACCACCGTCCAGCACCAGCTCGACAACGTGAAGCGCACCATCATCGAAGGCGCGCTGCTGACGATGGTGATCGTGTTCCTGTTCCTGCACTCCTGGCGCAGCACGGTGATCACGGGCCTCACCTTGCCGATCTCGGTGCTGGCCTCCTTCATCGCGATGCGCTACTTCGGCTTTACCCTGAACTTCCTGACCCTGATGGCGCTCTCGCTGTGCATCGGCCTGCTGATCGACGATGCGATCGTGGTGCGCGAGAACATCGTGCGCCACCTCGGCATGGGCAAGAGCCATCTGCGCGCGGCCGAAGACGGCACCAACGAGATCGGCCTGGCGGTGATGGCGACGACCTTCGCGATCGTCGCCGTGTTCGTGCCGATCGCCTTCATGGACGGCATCATCGGGCGCTTCTTTTTACAGTTCGGCGTGACGGTGGCGGTGGCGGTGCTGGTGTCGCTGTTCGTCTCGTTCACGCTCGATCCGATGCTGTCTTCGGTGTGGCCGGATCCTGTAAAAGACCGCTTCAAATATGTGCCGTGGCTGGGCCGGATCATGGCGAGGATCGAAGTCGGCATCGAGCACGTGCACGGTATTTATGGCCGCGTGCTGGCGCTGGCCCTGCGCTGGAGGAAATCGACGCTGGCGCTGGCCCTGGGCATTTTCGTCGGCAGCCTGTTCCTGATCCCGATGATCGGCGGCGAGTTCGCTCCTAAAACCGACGACGGCTTCATCCAGATGAAGTTCAAGACCCCGGTTGGCTCGAGCCTGGCCTACACCGACGGCAAGGTGAAACAGGTGGAAGAGGCGCTGCGCGCCTATCCGGAAATCGAGGCGATCAGCAGCGCCATCGGCGTCTACGAGGGACATAACAGTGCCCAGGTGATCCTGAAACTGACCGACGTGAAGAAGACGCACCGCCGCTCGCAGGAAACGATGGAGTCGGTGATTCGCGCGCGCCTGCAGCCGATCGCCGGCATCACGATGTCGGTCGGTAACAAGCCGATCTTCATCGCGATTCTCGGCCGCGACGAAGCCAAGCTCGACGCCGCCGCCCACAAGCTGATGGACAAGATGCGCGCCATCAAAGGCGTGGCCGACATCGAGTACAGCCAGGAAGGCGCCAATCCCGCCACCGTCATCAAGATCAACAACGAGCTGGCGAGCGACCTGGGCCTGTCCGTGGCGCAGGTCGGCGCGGCGCTGCGTCCCTTCGTGGGCGGCGACCAGATCAGCAACTGGCTGGCGCCGGACGGCCAGAACTACGAAGTCAACGTGCAGCTGCCGCGCAGCAGCCGCCAGAAGGTGGCGGACCTGGCCGACCTGTCGCTGGCCTCCTCGCGCGTCGACGCGGCCGGCAACCCGATCATGGTGCCGCTGCGCCAGGTGGTCGAGTTCGTGCCTTCGTTCAGCCCGCAGGTGTTAAAACGCCAGGCGCTGGAACGCCGGGTCGCGATCTATGCCGGTATCGAAGGCCGCCCTTCGGGCGACGTGAATGCCGACATCAAGAAGGCGATGGAGTCCATCGAACTGCCGGAAGGCGTGCGCTTCGACGTCGGCGGCGATGCCCAGCAGATGGCGGAAACGATGGCCAACTTCGGTTCGGCGATCGTGATCGCGATCATCTTCATCTACCTGGTGCTCGCTTCGCAGTTCGGCTCCTTCCTGCAGCCGATTGCCATCATGATGTCGCTGCCGATGTCGCTCATCGGCGTGCTGCTGGCGCTGCTGGCCACGGGCAGCACCCTGAACGTGTTCTCGGTGATCGGCGTCGTGATGCTGATGGGTTTAGTCACCAAGAATGCGATCCTGCTGGTCGACTTCGCGAACCACGGCCAGCGCGAAGGCAAGGCGCAATTCGCGGCGATCCTGGAAGCGGGACAGGTACGCCTGCGCCCGATCCTGATGACGACGCTGGCAATGATCTTCGGCATGCTGCCGATGGCGATCGGCGCCGGCGACGGTGGCGAAACGCAGGCGCCGATGGGACGGGCGGTGATCGGCGGGGTGATTACCTCGACGCTGCTCACCCTGGTGGTAGTGCCGGTGGCCTACAGTTATCTGGACAATATCGGCAAGCGGGCACGCCGCTGGTTTGCCAAAGGGCACGAGCATGTGGCCGAGGTCGCACCTGTCATCGCGAAGGAAAGCGCGTAGGGAATGCCCGGGATGCTTGAGTCACCCCCGGGCCGCCGCGTAACGTAGGGGTGGGCGAGGCCAATGGCCTCGCCTACGGTTTCATCGGGCTCCCCGAGCCCACGCGTGAACGCGCCGCAGTAACGTAGGGTGGGCTCTCCGAGCCCACGCGTGAACGCGCCGCAGTGTCAGCTTCATTCGAAGCCAATACTGCGGCGCGTTATCGTATCAACATGTACAAAATCGACTACGGCGTCTGCGTCTCCTGCGCATCCGCATTCACCTCAGTATCGCCCTCGGCATCGTTCGACGCCTCCTCCGTCATCCCTTCCCCCTGCGGATGGTTCTTCGCTTCTGCTTTCCGCTTGGCTTTTTCTTCCGCCTTGCGTTTCTTTTCCAGTTCCCGTTGCCGCTTCTCATAACTGAAGTTGGTTTTGGCCATGATCACCTCTTATGCTCTGACTTGAATGGATGTAGAGCGCGGAACGCTCCCGGTGCGCGACTATTATGCGCCAGATAAGCTTTCAAGTTTTGAATTAACCACGTGGATGGTGCTGTGCATGCAGATGCTTCAGGCGTTCGCGCGCAACATGGGTGTAGATCTGTGTGGTGGAAATGTCGGAGTGTCCCAGAAGCAGTTGCACCACGCGCAAGTCGGCGCCGTGGTTGAGCAAATGGGTGGCAAAGGCATGGCGCAGCGTGTGCGGCGACAGCGGCGCGTGGATGCCGGCTTTGACAGCATGCTTCTTGATCACGACCCAGAACATCTGGCGCGTCATCGGTCCGCCGCGGCCCGTCACGAACAGGGCGTCGTCGACCTGCCCGTTCAGGATGATGCCGCGCGCATCCTTCAAATAGCGCTCGAGCCAGGCACGCGCTTCGGCGCCGAACGGCACCAGCCGTGTCTTCGCGCCTTTACCCGTGACCCGCAACACGCCATCGTTCAAGCTGAGTTCGACAATTTTCAGGGCCACCAGTTCCGACACCCGCAGTCCGCTCGCATACATGAGTTCGAGCATCGTGCGCTCGCGCAGGCCGAGCGGCGTGGCGACGTCGGGCGCGGCCAATAATGCCTCGACTTGCGCTTCGGAGAGCGTATGCACGAAGCGCGTCGGCTGGCGCGCGGTGGCCATCTTCAGGCAGGGGTCCTCGGCTACCTGGTTACGCCGCAGCGCCAGCGCATAGAAACGTTTTAAGACCGACAACCGCCGGTTCGCCGTGCTCGGCTTGGTGTCGGGATGGCGCTCTGCGAAATAACTGGCCAGGTCTTCGGGGCCGGCGCCGAGCAGGCCGCGGCCGGGGCGTTTGACGCCGAGCCAGGTCGAGAACATGCGCATGTCGCGCCGGTAAGCGTCGAGCGAGTTCTTCGCCAGGCCCTGCTCGAGCCAGAGCGTGTCGCAGAACTCGTCGATCAGTCCCAGATCGCCTGCTGCTGCCATGGAGATGCGGTCGCGCCTTCGTGGCGCAGCAGCCAGCGTTTCACCGACAGGTGAAAGCCGTTTTCGTCGTCGTTGTTCGAAAAGCCGCCAAGGCCGCCGGCGGCGGTCACGCGGTGGCAGGGAATGACGAGCGGGAACCAGTTGGCGCCGCAGGCCTGGCCGACCGCGCGCGGGGCCGAGCCGATGTTCTTGGCGATCCTGCCGTAGGTAAGCACCGAGCCGCGCGGGATGGCGCTGATCGCGTCCCACACGCGTTTCTGGAAGGCGCTGCCGGCCTCGAACAGCGGCAGATCGAAGCGGAAATCGGGGTCCGCCAGGTAACGCTCGACCTGCAGCGCGGCCTGCTCGGCCACGGCATCCTGGGCGTCTTTCTCGTGGAAACGCGGCTGCAAATAGACGAGCTCGCGCACCCGTTGATCCTCGGTGCGGATGCCGATCGCGCCGAACGGGGCCGCCACGATGGCGGAAAACAGCTCGCTGCCTTGTTGTGTAGTCATCGCCACAGTTTACTCCTCGCGCGCCGCGCTTACCAAACTTTTTCGCTGGGGAAATTGCCTGTCCGTGGCGGCCGGCTGAGCCGAAAAAGGCTATGCTGGCCTCATACGTGACAGGATCCCCATGCCGCCCGCGAAACGCATTCTGGCCCTTCTGTTCCTGCTTGCCTGCCTGGCCCAGGCGGGCGCCGCGCCGCAGGCGCCGCTGCGGGTCGGAATTTATCAGAATGCGCCGAAAGTGTTCATGAACGAGGACGGCGGCGCCTCCGGCATCCTGGTCGACCTGTTGCGCGAAATGGCCAGCGCCGAACACTGGCCGCTCGAATTCGTCGCCTGCGAATGGCAGGCCTGCCTGGACGCGCTGTCCGCGGGCCGGATCGACCTGCTGCCCGACGTGGCCTGGTCCGAGGAACGCGCGCGCCGCTATGCCTTCCACCAGGTGCCGGTGCTGCACAGCTGGTCGCAGATCTATGCGCGTCCCGGCAGCGCGATCCGTTCCCTGCTCGATTTGAAAGGCCGCCGCGTGGCCGTGCTGGCCGGCTCGGTGCAGGCGCAAGTGCTCCCTGGCGTGCTGGCCGGGTATGGCGCGGTGCTGGTGCCGGTCGTCTCGCTCGAGCAGGGCTTCGCGATGGTCGGCAATGACCAGGCCGATGTCGTGGCCGCGAACCACTATTATGGCGAGGCCAGCGCGAAGGCGCACGGGCTCGAGGCCACGCCGGTCGTGTTCAATCCGGCGCGCCTGTATTACGCTGCCATGCCCGGGCGCCAGCCGGCGGTGCTGGACGCCATCGACCGCCACCTGGGCGCCTGGCGCGCCGACCCGGACTCGGTGTATTTCGCCTCGCTGCGCCGCTGGCAGGCGGCCGGGCCGGCGCCCGCGGTACCGCCGGCTTTGCTGTGGACCCTGGCCGCGACCATCGGCCTGCTGCTCTCCGCGCTGGCCGTGGCGAGCTGGCTGCGCACCGAGGTCGCGGCGCGCACGCGCGCGCTGCGCGACAACGAGCGCAAACTCTCGACCATCCTCGACAGCGTCGATAGCCTCATCTACATCAAGGATGCCCAGTCGCGCTTCCAGTACGTGAACGGCGCCCTGTGCCGCCTGCTGAACCGGCCGGCGGCCGCCATCCTGGGCAAGACCGATGCCGACCTGTTCGGTCCCGAGCAGGCCAGGATGACGCGCGCCGGCGACCTCGCCGTCATCGAGCGGCACGAGCGTTACGTGGCGGAGGAGTGCCTCAACGGCAAGCTTTACCTGACCACCAAAATCCCGCTGGTGCACGACGAGGAAGTCCACGCGCTGTGCGGCATCACTACCGACATCACACCGCGCAAGCAGGCCGAGGAATCGCTGCGCATCGCCGCCACCGTGTTCCAGTCGGCCGAAGGCATGTGCGTGCTCACGCCCGATGCGATCATTGTCGAAGCCAACCAGGCCTTCGGCACGCTCAACGGCTGCCCGGCGTCGGAACTGGCCGGCGCGCCCTTCCCGCCGTTCTCGCTCGAGAGCGACGGCGACGACTACCGCGAACGGATGTGGGACAGCGTGCGCTACGAGCAGTCGTGGCAGGGCGAAGTCTGGACCCGGCGCCGCGACGGCGAGCGCTATCCGGCCTGGCTGACGGTCAGCGCCGTGCGCGATGCAAACGGCGTACTGACCAATTTCGTCTGCACCCAGTCCGACATCAGCGCGCGCAAGCAGGCCGACGAGAAAATCGTCCAGCTGGCCTATTACGATTCGCTGACCGGCCTGCCGAACCGGCGCCTGCTCTACGACCGGGTCACGGGTTGCCTCGGCCGGCACGGGCGCCAGGACCACGTGGGCGCCCTGCTGTTCCTCGACATGGACAATTTCAAGGACCTCAACGACAGCCGCGGCCATGTCGTCGGCGACCAGCTGCTGCAGCAGGTCGCCGCGCGCCTGCTGGCCTGCGTGGGCGCGAGCGACACCGTGGCGCGCCTGGGCGGCGACGAATTCGTGATCCTGCTCGACGCGCTCGGTCCGGACGAGCCGCAAGCGCGGCAGCATGCCGAGGCCGTGGGCGAAAAAATCCTCGTGGCCCTGCGCGAACCCTTCGAGGTCGGGGGCGCCGTGCACCACGCCAGCTGCAGCATCGGCGTCACCTTTAGCACCGGCCACGAAGACAGGCTGGACGACCTGATGCGGCGCGGCGACCTGGCGATGTACGAGGCCAAGCGCCAGGGCCGCAACACGCTGCGCTTGTTCCATCCGTCGATGGAACACGAGGTGACCTACCGCACCGAGATCGAGACGGAGCTGCGCGCGGCGCTGCTCGATTCGCAGTTCGTGCTGCACTACCAGGGCCAGGTCGACGGCGACGGCCTGCTCACCGGCGCCGAGGCGCTGGTGCGCTGGCAGCATCCGACGCGCGGCCTGGTGGGACCCGCCGGCTTCATCGCCATCGCCGAGACCTCGGGCCTGATCCTGCCCCTGGGCCGCTGGGTGCTGCGCACCGCCTGCGAGCAGCTGGCGCTCTGGTCGGCCTCGGCGGCCACAGCCCACTTCACGATCGCCGTGAACGTCAGCGTGCGCCAGTTCCTGCAGCGGGATTTCGTTGAAGAGACGCTCGCCATCGTGCGCGAAAGCGGCATCGATCCGGCCTGCCTGAAACTGGAATTGACCGAGACCCTGATGATCGAAGGCGTCGAGGAAACGATCGGCAAGATGCATGCCCTGCGCGAACACGGCATCTGCTTCTCGCTCGACGATTTCGGTACGGGGTATTCGTCGCTGAGCTACCTGAAGCGGCTGCCGCTCGACCAATTGAAGATCGACCAGAGTTTCGTGCGCGATGTGCTGGACGACCCGAACGACGCCTCGATCGCGCGCAGCGTGGTTGCGCTGGGCAAATCCTTAGGCTTGAAAATCATCGCCGAAGGGGTCGAGACTGAGGCCCAGCGCAACTTTCTGGCGGGGATCGGGTGCGATCACTGGCAGGGGTATTTATTCAGCAGGCCGGTGGATGCCAGAACGCTGGAGGAGCTGGCAGCCTGAAACGATACCTACGGCGTCGAGGTAACGTACGGGGTCAGTGATGCCAATGCCAGGTGTTATAGCAAACTGACGGGTGTTCACGAAACCCCAGGCGAAAAAAAAGCGCACCCTTGGGTGCGCTCCAATCATCAGGCACGTCCCGGTCGTTTGGCAGTGCCAACGACTTCTGTCGAACGTGTGTCTCCTCTCATGATCTCCGGTATGGACTACCGTGCTTTTTCTGCCCCTCCAAAGACTGTGTCCGGGTTGCCTGCACCGCTTTGGTGCCGCAGCGCCCAATCATAACGCAACTGTGCCAACGAAGAATAGTTTTTTATATACGGTTTTCGCAAATGCACCACAGTCGAGGCGCCCGTGTCACGACACCCCTCGCGACACCGTTCTTACTGACCGAAGCGTCATTATTTCTCCGCTGTTTGTCGGGCAATTGCATCAATTAAATCCTTGCCGATACGACGCTCCATCTGGCGGTGCACCGGCAGCAGCGCGGCGCGCCATTTCTCCTGTTCCTGGGGCGTCAGGTAGTAGATCGTGGTCTTGCCCGCCTTGCGGATCGCCTCCAGCGCGCGGTCGTTGTCGCGCTGGGCGATCGTTTTTTCGAACGCGGTCGCGTCGCGCATCGCGCGTTCGAGCGCGGCGCGCACGTCGGTCGGCAATCCGTCCCAGAACTTGCGGTTGACGATCACCGCATAGCCGAGATAACCGTGGTTCGACACCGTCAGGTGCTTCTGCACCAGGTGCATGCGCTGGGTGTACATGTTCGAGGGCGGATTCTCGGTACCGTCGACCACGCCCGTCTCGAGCGCCTGGTAGGCTTCCGAGAAGGCCATCACCTGGGGCCGGGCCCCAAGCGCGCGCATCTGGGCGTCGAGCACGGTCGACGACTGGATGCGCATGCGCAGGCCGCGGAAGTCGAGCGGCACGTGCAGCGGCCGGTTGGCCGACATCAGCTTGAAGCCGTTGTCCCAATAGGCCAGGCCGGTGATGCCTTTCGACTGCAGCTTACCGAGCAGGTCGCGCCCGATCGGCCCCTCGGTGACGGCGTACAGCGCCGCCTTCGAGGGGAAGATATACGGCAGGTCGAACGCTTCAAATTCCTTCACGCCGAGCGGGCCGAACTTGGCCAGCGAGGGCGCCAGCATCTGGACGGCGCCCAGCTGCAGGGCTTCGAGCTCCTCCTTGTCCTTGTAGAGCTGGCTGTTCGGATACACTTCCACCTTGACCCGGCCGCGCGTGAACTGTTCGGCCAGCAGTTTGAAACGTTCGGCGGCCTGCCCTTTCGGGGTATCGGGCGCGACCACGTGGCTGAACCGGATGACGATCGGGGCCTGGGCCCAGGCGACATTGAGAGAGGCGACAAAGGCCAGGACCGCGGCCAGGAATTTGATGGTCATGCGTCGATCGAAAAAGATGAAATAAGCAAGGCGCCTGGCGCGGACCGCGGTTGCGTTGCCACGACAGAAGTCCACAATAGCATCGCACAAGAAAACCTTCCACTATCCCATGAATAACCCGTTTTCCCTGCGCCGCCGCGCCAACCTGGCCCGTCCCTGGCGCTGGCTGGTGCCGGTCCTGCTGGTGCTGCTGTTTCTCGCCGTCCTGTTCTGGCTGCCCTGGCAGGCGCGCCAGATGGAAAGCAACGAGCGCCAGGAACAACTGATCGCCGACACGCTGTGGGTCGAGCAGACCCTGCGCTTCGAACTCGCGCGCAGCGAGGAAGCGCTGGCCACGCTCGGCACCGACCTGGCCGACAAGCCGCCCGCGCCCGCCGTGCTGCAGGCGCGCCTGGCGCAACTGTTCAAGAACGGTCCGGAACTGCGCCGCGTGTTGTGGCTGGGGCCGAACGGCGAGGTGCTGGCGCGCCATGGGGCCGACCCGGCCGGCGGCGCGCCGGGCCTGAGCGAGACCCAGGAGATGGCGCGCCTGACACGGGCCGGACGCTACACCGAGCCCTACGGCGCCACCTCGCACATGCAGGGTTTACTGGACTATTACCTGCCGCTGTACCACGACGGCGCCTACGCCGGCAGCCTGATGGCGACCTACAGCCTGAAAACCCTGCTGAACGAAACCGTGCCCTGGTGGTTCGCCCAGGACAATGCCCTGTCCCTGCTCGACCGCAACGACGTCGCGGTGGCGGCGCGCGCCGACGGCGGCCCGGGGCGCGGGGTCTACACCCACCGCCGCGCGCTCGACCTGCCCGGCGCCTCGATCGTGCTCGCCACCGACAGCGTCAAGGGCGCGCCGCGCCTGCTGCCGAATTTACTCGTCGGCTCGGTGATCGTGCTGGCGCTCGGCTTGCTGTGGAGCCTGCTCACCCTGTGGCGCCACATCTCGCGCACGCTGGCGGCCGAGTCCGCGCTGCGCCAGCAGATGGCCTTCCGCACCGCGATGGAAAATTCGCTGATGACGGGCCTGCGCGCGCGCGACCTCGAGGGGCGCGTCACCTATGTCAACAAGGCCTTCTGCGAGATGGTCGGCCTGCCGCCGGAAGAGCTGGTAGGCAGGAAGCCGCCGATGCCCTACTGGGCGCCGGAAGCGCGCGGCGAATACGAGGAACGCTTCGCCGGCGTATTGGCCGGCACGATCACGCCGCAGTTCGAGACCGTGTTCCAGCGCTCGGATGGCGTCCGGGTGCCGGTGCTCGTGTTCGAGGCGCCATTGGTCGACAGCCGCGGCAACCAGACCGGCTGGATGAGTTCTATCCTCGACATCACCGACCGCAAGAAGGCCGAGGAACTCAATCGCCAGCAGCAGGAAAAGCTGGAAACGAGCGCGCGCCTGGCAACCATGGGCGAGATCTCGTCGATGCTGGCGCACGAGCTGAACCAGCCGCTGGCGGCCATTTCCAGCTACACGGCCGGCGCCCTGAATGTGCTCGAGCGCGCCGACAAGGGCGTGGCGATCGAGCCGACCCTGCTGCGGCGCGCGCTGGAGCAGGCGCGCCAGCAGGCCCAGCGCGCGGGACAGATCATCAAAAGCGTGCACGAATTCGTCAAGAAGAGCGAGCCGCAGCGCGAGACGGTCGATATCTACAGCGTGGTCGACGGCGTGCGCGCCTTGATCGAACTGCAGGCGCGCAAGTGGTATGTCGCCCTCCAGATCGAGCTGCCGGCGCGGCTGCCGCCGGTCTCGGCCGACCGCGTGATGCTCGAGCAGGTGCTGCTGAACCTGACGCGCAACGGCGTCGAGGCGATGGCGGACGTGGCACCCGAGCAGCGCATCCTGCGCATCACGGCCAGCGCCGACGCGGCTCAGGTATCCGTTTCCGTGATCGACAAGGGCCATGGCATCGCACCCGACGTGGCCGAGCGCCTGTTCTCTCCCTTCTTCTCGACCAAGGCCGAGGGCATGGGCATGGGACTGTCGATCTGCCGCACGGCGATCGAGTTCCACGGCGGCACGCTGACCCATGCGCCGAACCCGGGCGGCGGTACCGTCTTCACCTTCAGCCTGCCGCGGCCCTCCGCCGCCCCGCCGGCCGAGCTACAATGACGGCAACCAGGAGACCCCGATGCTGCATATTGTCGACGACGAAGACGTGATCCGCGATGCCCTCGCCTGGCTGGCGCAGTCGCGCGGACTCGCGGTGCGCGGCTATGCCGGCGGCCAGGCCTTCCTCGACAGTGTCGGGGAACCCGACCCGGAGGGCGACTGCGTGCTGCTCGATGTGCGCATGCCCGACATGAACGGCATCGCCGTGTTCGACCAGATCATCAGCCGCGGCTGGCTGGCGCGGATGCCCGTCATCTTCCTCACCGGCCACGGCGACGTGCCGATGGCGGTCGATTCGCTCAAGCGCGGCGCCTTCGATTTCTTCGAAAAGCCCTTCAACGACAACGACCTGATGGACCGCGTCGACCAGGCCCTGGCCGCGGCCCGCAACGCCGCCAGCGCCGCCCGCGTGCAGGCGCGCCTGGCGACCCTGTCGGCACGCGAACGCGAAGTGCTCGACCTGATTTTGGCCGGCAAGATGAACAAGGTCGTGGCCGACGAACTCGGCATCAGCATGCGGACGGTCGAGGTGCACCGGGCGCACATCTTCGACAAGATGCAGGTCAAGACGGCGGTGGAGCTGGCGGGCTTGCTGAAGTAGTTCCCTTTCGGTTCCCTTTTCCCACACCACAACTCAGGCACGACTTCCGGTCACAAATGAGCGCGCACAGGACGTGCCGAACGCCGTCCCGTTTTGTCGATCGCTTGTAAAATCCACATTGAACGCGTCGCTGCTTGCGCCCGTGACGCCAACTTCTTTAGGGAAAGCAGATGAACGAAAAGACAGTTGCAGACCGCATGTTCCTGCGCAACGCGAAATCGATGCTGATCATGAACGGCAGCGTCCACCCGACGGTCGTGGCGCAGTTTCCGCAAGAGCTGGTCAAGGAAGGCGATGGCCCCTTCGACGTGATCATGATGTTCTGCATGAACCGCAAGGACCTCGAGCAATTCCTGCCGCAGGCCAAAGAACGGCTAAGCGACAAGGGTTCGCTCTGGATCGCTTACCTGAAGCAGACGGCCTCGAAAGCCACCGATATCAATCGCGACTCGATCAACGCTTATCTGAAGGAAAACGGGATCACCGCCGTGGCGATGATCTCGATCGATGGCGACTGGTCGGCCATGCGCGCCAAGCGCATCGAACTATGATGCGTGTTGCAGCAGCGCCCATTCGACGTGTTCGCGCACCAGCGCGGACGGGTGCGTTGCGCGCGCCTGCAGTGCCGCCACGATGAGCGGATCGCCGCGGCGCCCCTGCGCGGCATTGCCCAGCCCCACCGCCAGGTTGCGCAGCCAGCGCTCGTGGCCGATGCGCCGGATCGGACTGCCTTCCATACGGCGGTTGAATTCCTCTTCTTCCCACGCGAACAGTTCCAGCATGCTGGCGTCGCCGAGACCATTTCTTTCGTCGAAATCCGGCACCGTCGCCCGTTGCGCGAACTTGTTCCAGGGGCAGGCCAGCTGGCAATCGTCGCAGCCGTAGATGCGGTTCCCGATCAGGCCGCGCAGCTCGACCGGAATGCTCCCCTTCAGTTCGATCGTCAGGTAAGAGATGCAGCGCCGCGCGTCGAGCCGGCCAGGGCCGAGGATGGCCTGGGTAGGACAGAGGTCGATGCAGTTGCTGCAGGCGCCGCAGTGACTGCTCGTCGGCGCATCGACCGGCAGTGGTAAATCGACCAGGATCTCGCCGATAAAAAAGGTCGAGCCGGCGTCGCGCGAGAGCAGCAGCGTGTGCTTGCCGCGCCAGCCCAGGCCCGCCTTTTCTGCCAGCGGCAATTCCATCACAGGTGCCGAATCCGTAAACACCCGGTAGCCATATTCGCCGATCTCGCCCTTCACGCGCTCGGCCAGCTGGGCCAGGCGGTTGCGCAGCACCTTGTGGTAATCGCGGCCGCGCGCATACATCGACACCACGGCGGCGCCCGGCTCCAGCTGGCGCGCCAGCTCGCGCTCGCGCCAGCCCTCCTGCAGCGGCAGATAATCCATGCGCGCCACGATCGCGCGCACCGTTCCCGGCACCAGTTCGGCCGGCCGGGCGCGCTTCATGCCGTGGCTTGCCATATAATCCATCTCGCCGTGATGACCCGCCGCCAGCCAGGCAGTCAGCCCTTCTTCGGCGTGCGCGAGGTCGACGTCGGCGATGCGGACGTCGGCAAAGCCGAGTTCGCGTCCCCAGGCCTTGATGGCACGGGTCAGTTCCTGCAGGTCGGGGAGTTGAATGGACATTCGGTCAAGGACAATCACGGCACCAGCGCGCCACCAAACCTACCATTTTAATTGATGCAGCACTTCACAGCCTACCTGCCGGACGAATCGGCGACCCTTCTCCTTGGCGCCGCCCTGGCCCGGGCCGTCGTTCCGGGCCTCGTCATCTACCTGCACGGCGACCTCGGCGCCGGCAAGACGGCGCTCACGCGCGCGCTGATCCAGGCGGCCGGGCACCAGGGCACCGTCAAAAGCCCGACCTATACCTTGTCGGAACCGTATCGGGTGCAGCTGGACGGCCAGCCCGCCAACATCATCCACTACGACCTGTACCGCATGTCCAGTCCGGAGGAATTCCTGGATGCGGGCTTTCGCGAAGACTTCGACGGCAAGAACATCTGCATCGTCGAGTGGCCGGAAAAGGGCGAGCCGGTGTTGCCGCCACCCGACGTCCGGGTGTCGCTCGAGGTCCACGGGGTCGGACGTGCTGTAGAATTGCAGGCGTTGTCTCCACAGGGCCTGCTATGTCTCGACCGCCTCTCCTTCGCCCCGCCTCCGTGACCTCCCCTGCGCGCCGCCGTACCGTGCTCAAAGCCGGCGGCACGCTGCTGCTGTCGGTGATCGCCCCGCTGCCCGCATATGCGGCGCAGATTCTCGCCGTGCGCGTCTGGCCGGCCGACGACTACACGCGCGTCACGCTGGAAAACGACACCAACCTGAAGGCCGAGCACTTCCTGGTGCCCGATCCGCCGCGCCTGGTAGTCGACATCGACGGCCTGCAACTGAACGACACCCTGAAAAGCCTGGTGGCGAAAATCGAGTCGAACGACCCGTACATCAAGCAGGTACGCGTCGGCCAGAACCGCCCGAACGTGGTGCGCCTGGTGTTCGACCTGAAGGAAGAAGTCAAGCCGCAGGTGTTCACGCTGGCCCCGGTCGCGGAGTATAAACACCGCCTGATCTTCGACCTGTATCCGGTACGCGAAGCCGATCCGATCGCGGCCCTGATCGACAAGGGAGAATGGTCGCCCGGCGACGGCACGGCCACCGCGGTGCCGGCCGTACCGGTGCCGCCCGCGCAGCCGGTAGCGCCCGATCCGGTGGCGCGCCTGGAAGCGGAAATCGCCGCCATGAGCGGCAACGCGGCACCGCGCGCTACTCAGCCAATGCAGCCGACGCCGGCGCCGGCGCCGGCGCCCGGCAAGCCTGCGAATAAACCGCCGCTCCCTGCGAACAACGTGGTGCGGATGGTGACGATCGCGCTCGACCCCGGCCACGGCGGCGAGGACCCGGGCGCGATCGGCGCCACCGGCACGCGCGAAAAGGACATCGTGCTGGCGGTGGCGAAAAAACTGAAAACGCGCCTGGAAGCGCTGCCGAACACGCGCGTGATGCTGACCCGCGACGGCGACTATTTCGTCCCGCTCGGCACGCGCGTGGAAAAGGCAAGAAAGGTGCAGGCCGACCTGTTCGTCTCGATCCACGCCGACGCCTTCATCGAGCAGCGCGCACGCGGCTCGTCCGTTTTCGTGCTCTCCGAAAAAGGCGCCAGCTCGACCGCCGCACGCTGGCTCGCGACCGACCAGAACAAGGCCGACATGATCGGCGGCGTGAACCTCGCCAAGCATGACCGCCAGCTGGCCAGCGTGCTGTTCGACCTGTCGACGACGGCCCAGATCAACGACAGTTTAAAACTCGGCAAGGCGGTGCTGGGCGAGATCGGCGGCATCAACCGGCTGCACAAGGCGGCCGTCGAGCAGGCCGGATTCGCGGTGCTGAAAGCCCCGGACATTCCGTCGATCCTGGTCGAGACGGCCTTCATTTCGAATCCGGAAGAGGAAGCGAAGCTGAAGGACGACGACTACCAGGAGCAGCTGGCGAACGCCATCACCAAGGGCATCAAGCGTTATTTCTCGGCGAATCCGCCGATGGCGAAGAGCCGCATGACGTAAGGCCGCATTCCGGGCTGCCATGGCATACTACGCGGCCCAGATCCGTCAGGTTTTAGACATGAACCATCTCGATGCCGCCGTCTCCACCACCTTCGGCCAATTGCCGGCCCTGCTGCTCACTTCTCCCGACGGCGCGCAGGCGAACGTCACGCTGTACGGCGCCCACCTGATTTCCTGGCGCGGCGCCGACGGGCGCGAGCGCCTGTTCTGCAGCGCGAAGTCGGCGCTGGACGGCAGCAAGGCGATCCGCGGCGGGGTGCCGGTGATCTTCCCGCAATTCGCGGAACGCGGCAGCGGCATGCGCCACGGTTTTGCGCGGGTCAGCAACTGGCGCGTGCTCGACCAGGGTCTCGATGAGGGCTGGGCCTTTGCCGTGTTCGCGCTGGCGCCGTCGGACCTGGCGCCGCAGCATGCGCAAGCCTGGCCGCACGCGTTTGAATTGAGGCTGCGCATCGCGATCCGCGCCAACGAGCTGACGATGGCTTTTGAAGTGCGCAATACGGGCGCCACGCCCTTCCCGTTCGCGGCGGCGCTGCATACCTATTTCCTCGTCGACGATGTGGGCAGCGTGCGCATCCTCGGCGTCGAGCGCGAGGAGCTGGCGATCAGCGACAAGTTCGACCGCGTGTACCAGGGCGTCGAGCCGCGCCTCGCCCTGGTCGATGGCGGGGTCGTGCTGACGCTGCGGCAGGATGGGTTTGCGGATGCGGTGGTGTGGAATCCGGGGCTTGAGGATGCGGCGGCGCTGGCGGATATGGCGGACGAAGAATACCGGCGTTTCGTGTGCATCGAGCCGGCGCGGCTGGAGGGGCCGGCCTTGCAGCCGGGTGAAGCCTGGGTAGGTGAATACCAGGTCAGCTGAACTCTGACCCGTAGGGTGGGCGGGTCTCCCGCCCACGCGTTCAACTGCACCGGCCGCGCATTGAGTGCACCGTAGGGTGGGCTCCCCGAGCCCACGCGGTGATACGTACCGGCTCCGATGCCGTAATCGACGATCTTGATGGCAGGTATTACGCGTGGGCACAAGTGCCCACCCTAGGTTACGCGGCTGCTTCGGCTCAACTGACCGGCATTACGGCATCGCCGGCTTTTCCTTTAATTCGATTCCTTGACCATCCGCCCACCACCTTCCTGCAGCGGCCGCGCGTTCAGCGGATACAGGCGCGAGAACAGCGCCATCTGCGCCGGCGAGGCGGTCATCGGCTGCTTCATCACCAGCCACTGCACGTTCTCGGTGCAGGGCGGCGTGGTCAGCGAACCCATGTAGGTGTAGTACTCGCGCCGGTTCGGCAGCAGCTCGAGCGGGTCGAGGTCCACGCCCGGCGAACCGAGCTGCCCCTTCTCCAGGGGGATGTTGTTCCACACGGTCTGGATCGCCTCGTTCGGCTTGCCGCGCTCGAGCAGCACGGCGACGACCGCCAGCTGGCCGCCACGGCCGCGGTGCACGAGGTGCACCACCATTTCGGTGCCCTTGCCGTTGATGCGTTCTTCCGAGGGGCGGTGGAAGTGGAACTGCACCAGCTCGTAGCGCTCGACGCCGACCTGGATGAAACTGCCGCCGGCGACATTCACCTGCACCGTGTGGCCGTTGTCGATCTCGGTGAAGCTCGCGGGACGGTAGTCGAAATCGATCTCGTCGAGGTTGACCTTCATGCCGTCGCGGATGTCGATCGGCGACTGGCGGCTGCCCTTGCCGCACTGGGCCCAGGCCGGGTTGATCCTGCCCCAGTTTTCCGGGCCGAATTCGCCCTCGTAATCCCAGTGGTTGCTGATCTTCGGCGCGGCCGCGATCGCCGCTTCCTTCTTGCGTTTGGCCTCGGCCGCTTTCCTCGCCTTAGCGGCCGCGGCCGCGCGCGCAGCCTGCCTGGCACGCATCTCGGCCAGGCGCTCGGCGATTTTCACGGACAGGTCGACTTGCGCATCGTCGTCGGGAGCGGAGACGGCGGCGGCGACCTTGTCGGCCGTCGCCGCGCTGGCCCTGGGCGGCTTTTCGGCCAGGGACTTGTCGATCAGCGGCTTGTCGACCAGGGGTTTGGTGAGCGGCGCGGACGCCTTGCCGCCCTTCTCGTCCTTCTCCACTTTCCCGGCGGTCGGCTTGTCGGCGGCCACGGCCGGCCTGGCCAGCGCGGCAGCCAGTCTGGCGGCGTCCTGCGATTTCTTGTCGGCCTCCGGCGCCGGCTTGGCGGCGTGCGGCGGTTCGTTGGCGCTTGCGCTCAGCATCAGGATGCTGGTGGCAAACAGGGCGATCAGGTTACGCATGGGGGTGGAGAGAAGTGAGTTCACCCCTCCTTAACGACGCTTCCATGAAGAAACTTGAGAGGGTAAACGCAAACGCGCCGGATAAATCCGGCGCGCTGGTCATTCGTGCAAGCTGCGCATGCGCTTAGCGGCTGAGCACCTTGCGGCCGAACTTGTACAGCCCGCCGATGGCAAGCGGCACGATCGCGGCGCTGACGCCCACGAGCACGATTTCCGTCAGGTGGTCGCGCACGATCGGGATGTTGCCGAAGAAGTAGCCGGCAGTCACCAGGCTGGCGACCCACAACACGGCGCCGGTGATGTTGTAGAGCTGGAAGCGCCAGTGGGTCATGTCCGACACGCCGGCGACGAAGGGTGCGAAGGTGCGCACCACCGGCACGAAACGGGCCAGGATAATGGTCTTGCCGCCGTGCTTTTCGAAGAAATCGTGGGTGCGGTGCAGCGCGTCCTTGTTGATCCAGCGGTAGTTCTGGGTGAACATGCGCTGGCCGACGGCTTCGCCGATATAGTAATTCAGGGTGTTACCGGTGACCGCCGCGACAATCAGTAGCAGCATCAGTAATGGATAACTCATCTGGCCGGTAGCGCAGAAGGCGCCGGCAATGAACAGCAGGGTATCGCCCGGGAAGAAAAACAGGACCACCAGACCTGTTTCGCAAAACACAATCGCGAACAGGACCATATAGACATAGATGCCGTACTCGGCGAGCAGCACTCCCAACGTCTTATCAACATGAAGAATCATGCTGAAAAATTGCATCAGATCCATAATTTTCCTAAACGGTAACAACGAATCATACCATCAGACCGGTGTACCGAACCGCCGGGCGGGCAAGCGCCGCGCCAGTTTTTAAGGAAGTGTTAAGTTTTGCAGACAGCATAAAAATCGCGATTACAATTACTCAACATTAATAACCATTAATAAGACGAGGAGTGGAGATGAAGGCAGTCCGGATTGCAGTACAGGCAGCTGTCACACTGGCGGTGGCGGCGGGCGCGCAGGCGGCCACGATGAAACCCCTGCCGCCGAAGCCGAGCGTCGGCGATATCGTCAAGGAATCGAAGCCGGCCGACTGGCGCGCGCTCGATCCCGAGAACACCCTGTACATGGACTTGCCCCTTGGGCGCGTCGTGATCGAACTGGCCCCGACCTTCGCCCCGAACCACGCGGCCAACATCAAGGCGCTGGCCCGCGAAAACTATTTCGACGGTCTCGTCATCCTGCGCTCGCAGGACAATTTCGTCGTCCAGTGGGGCGACCCGGACGAGAAGAACCCGAAACAACCGAAAAAAGCGAAGATGACCCTGAAGGGCGAGTTCACGGTGCCGCTCAAGAATGACACGCAGTTTACGCGCCTGAAGGACGTCGACGGCTACGCGCCGCAGGTGGGCCACTCGAACGGCTTCCCGGTCGGGCGCGATCCGAAAACCGGCGAAACCTGGCTCGCCCACTGCTACGCGATGGTCGGCGTGGGGCGCGACGCCGATGCCGACAGCGGCGGCGGCACCGCGCTGTACGTCGTTACCGGCCAGGCGCCGCGCCAGCTCGACCGCAACATCACCGTGGTCGGCCGCGTCGTGTCCGGCATGCCGTTGCTGTCGACGGTGCCGCGCGGCCCGGCGCCGATGGGCTTCTTCGACAAGCCGGAGATGCAGGTGCCGATCAAGGCATTCCGCGTCGCGGCCGACGTTCCGGAAGCCGAGCGTTCGAAGTTCGAAGTCATGCGCACCGACAGCGCCACCTTCCAGAAAGTGGTCGAGGCCCAGCGCAACCGCGGCGGGCCGTGGACGAAGGTCGCGGCCGGTCACGTCGACCTGTGCAATGCGCCGATTCCGGTGCGTGAGGCAAAATAAGGGCTGCGGCGATTCCGCGGCGGGGCCGCGCGATATAATCCGGGTATGAACGCGCCCGTCCCCACCCACCGTCCCATCCAGCAGCTGAACGACCAGCTGATCTCGCAGATCGCCGCCGGCGAGGTGGTCGAACGGCCCTCGGCCGTGGTAAAAGAGCTGCTCGAAAACGCGCTCGACGCGGGCGCGACCCAGATCACGGTCCGGCTGGAGGAAGGCGGCGTCAAGCGCATCGCCATCACCGACAACGGCCGCGGCATCGCGCCCGAGCAGCTGCCGCTGGCCCTGGCCCGCCACGCCACCTCGAAAATCGCCTCGCTGACCGACCTGGAAAACGTGGCCACGCTCGGTTTCCGCGGCGAGGCGCTCGCCTCGATCGCGTCGGTGGCGGCGGTGTCGATCACCTCGCGCACGGCCGACGCGCCGCACGCCTGGGAAATCGTCGGCTCGCACCTGGGCACGGTCGCGCCTTCGTCGGGCCCTTGCGGCACCACGATCGACGTGCAGGACCTGTACTTCAATACGCCGGCGCGCCGCAAGTTTTTGAAATCCGAACAGACCGAATACGGCCACTGCGCCGAAGTCGTGCGCCGCATCGCGCTGGCGCGGCCGGACGTGTCGTTCAGCCTGACCCATAACGGACGCACGATCGACCACTGGAACGTGTGCGAGATGGCGAGAAGGAGCGCCCAGATCCTCGGCAGCGATTTCGCCGAGGCGCGCCTGAACATCGATGAAGCGGCCGGCCCCCTGCGCCTGCACGGCTATGCCGGCCTGCCGACGGCCTCGAAGGCGCGCGCCGACGGCCAGTTCTTCTACGTGAACGGGCGCTACGTGCGCGACAAGCTGCTGGTACATGCGGTGCGCGCCGCCTACCAGGACGTGCTGCACGGCGACCGCTTCCCCTCGTACGTGCTGGCGCTCGATCTGGACCCGGCGCTGGTCGACGTCAACGTCCACCCGTCCAAAATCGAAGTGCGCTTCCGCGACAGCCGCGCGGTGCACCAGTTCGTGTTCCACGCAGTGCAGCGCGCGCTGGCGGCGACCTCCGCCACCGCCCACGGCAGCGTGCCGGCGCCGATCACGGCCGCCGAGATCACGCCGAGCGGCACGGACTGGCGCCGTCCGCACGAGCAGACCGGCTTCGGCGCCCAGCTGGCGCCGAGCTTCTCGCCCTCTCCCTTCCCGCCGGGCAGCCGCTGGGATGCGCCGGCCACGCAGGGCGTCGCGCAGAGCACGGCCAATTACGGCGCCCTGTTCGCCGATTCCGCGCAGCGCCCTGCCTCAGCGGCGGCGATGCCGATGCCGGCCACCTCGACCGCGCCCAGCAACGACGACTTCCCGCTCGGCTTCGCGCTGGCCCAGCTGCACGGCATCTACATCCTGGCCCAGAACACGAAGGGCCTGGTGCTGGTCGACATGCACGCCGCGCACGAACGCATCCTGTACGAGCAGCTGAAAAACGCGCTCGACGCCCAGGTCGACGGCCAGGACATGCAGGTGCAGTCGCTCCTGATTCCGGTGACCTTCTTTGCCGACGCGATCGAGGTCGCCACCGCCACCGACCACCAGGAGACATTAAAGGCGCTGGGCTTCGACATCGCCGCGCTGTCGCCGACGACGCTGGCCGTGCGCGCGGTGCCGACGCTGTTGAAAAATGCCGACGCCCAGACCCTGGCGCGCGACGTGCTGCGCGACGTGCGCGAATTCGGCGGCTCGCGGGTGCTGATCGAGCGCCGCAACGAACTGCTCGGCACCCTCGCCTGCCACACGGCCGTGCGCGCCAACCGCATCCTGGCGACACAGGAAATGAACGCGCTGCTGCGCCAGATGGAACACACCGAGCGCGCCGACCAGTGCAACCACGGCCGCCCGACCTGGGTCCAGCTCGACATCTCCGCGCTCGACAAACTTTTCCTGCGCGGCCAATAAGATGATCGTGAAAGCAAGCGACGCCAAGCCTCTGGCGGTGGCGATCATGGGCCCGACCGCGTCGGGCAAGACCGCAGCCGCCCTCGCCATCGCACGTGAACAGCCGGTCGAGATCATCTCGGTCGACTCCGCCCTCGTGTACCGCGAGATGGACATCGGTACGGCGAAACCGACGGCGGAAGAATTGGCGAGCGCGCCGCACCACCTGATCGACATCATCGACCCGCTCGACGCCTATTCGGTGATGCAGTTCAGGACCGACACCCTGCGCCTGGTGGCCGAGATCAGCGCGCGCGGCAAGCTGCCGCTGCTGGTCGGCGGCACGATGATGTACTTTAAGGGGCTGGCCGACGGCCTGGACGATTTACCCACCGCCGATGCCGGCGTGCGTGCTGCGCTCGATGCCGAAGCCGCACGCATCGGCTGGCCGGGCATGCACGACAAACTGCGCGCACTCGACCCGGTCACGGCCGAGCGCCTGGCGCCGAACGACGCCCAGCGCATCAACCGCGCGCTGGAAATCATCGAATTGACGGGCCAGCCGATGTCGTCCCTGCTGGCGCGGCGCGAGAAGCCAGAGCTGCCTTTCGATCTCGTCTCGTTCGCTTTGGAGCCGTCCGATCGCGCGGTGCTGCACAAGCGGATCGCGCTGCGTTTCGACCAGATGCTGGGCGACTCCGACGACGACGGCATCGTGGCGGAGGTGGCGCGCCTGCGCGCACGGGGCAACCTGTCGCCGAATTTACCGTCGATGCGCTGCGTCGGCTACCGCCAGAGCTGGGACTACCTGGACGGCAAGATCGACCGCGCGGGCCTGCGCGAGACCGGCATCATCGCCACCCGCCAGCTCGCCAAGCGCCAGTTGACCTGGCTGCGCGCGATGCCGGACCGGATCGTCGTCGACTGCCTCGGGCGCGACCCGACGGGAGAAATCCTGACGCAGCTGAAGGGCTTGCCAAGTTAGCAGCACTGCGCACAACCGTGCTTGCTCGGTGTACACAGCCTTGACACAAGGCGCCGGGCCTTGGATAATAGCGTTCTCTTTTGGTGATATAGCTCAGTTGGTTAGAGCACAGCACTCATAATGCTGGGGTCGGTGGTTCAAGTCCACCTATCACCACCACAGAATTCCAGGCAAATGGCTTGGCTCATGCGAGTCGGGCCATTTTGCTATACAGAGTTTCGGTGATATAGCTCAGTTGGTTAGAGCACAGCACTCATAATGCTGGGGTCGGTGGTTCAAGTCCACCTATCACCACCAAACGCAGTCGTTCAAAAAGCCACCGCTTCGCGAGAACCGGTGGCTTTTTTATTCGACGTCGCTATTGTCGTCGAGTGCGAAGTCGCCCCGCTTGAAGGCTTCGATCACCGACTGCGCCTGCTGCACGAAGGACGCCGGGACCAGGATGCGTACCCCGCCCAGGGCCGGCGCCAGCAGCAAATCGGCCTGCATCAGGTGCGCATCGGCCAGCACCGCCGGGATGCCGGACGCTTCCATGCAGCCTTGCATCAGGCTCGCTTCCATCGGAATCAGGTAGCGCGCGACGATGAACAGGTCGCGGCCGGGAATTGCTTCGATATCGGGATGGGCGGCAAGCCATGCATCCAATGCCTGTTCCATGACTTCTCCTAGTGGACGATTCCTGGCAGCGAAGACAGCAGGTAGAGGATAACCCCGATCAGGCCGCCGACGATGGTGCCATTAATACGAATGAACTGCAGATCCTTGCCGATATTCAGTTCGATCTGTTCCGACATCTCGGCGCTGTCCCAGTTTTTCACGGTATCGGCAATGTGCCGCGTGAGATAAACGGCAAATTCCGGCGCCGCCGCGCGCGCCGCCAGTTCCAGGTTCTCGTTGAGCGATTGGCGCAATTGCGGATCCTCGGCCAGGGTTTTACCCAGCCAGGCGCCGGTCGCTTCCAGGCGCGCACGCAAAGTCGAGGTGTCGCTCTCCAGGTCTTTCTTGAGCCATGCCTTCAGGTCGCCCCACAGCGATGCCAGATAATTGTTGAGCGTGTCATCGTTCAGCAAGTAGTGCTTGATCTCCTCGCTCTTTTCCGAGAATTGCGGGTCCGCTTTCAGGCGCTCGATGAATTCGGCGGTGAACTCGTCGAAACGCTGGCGCAGCGGGTGATCCGGGTCGCGCGACACCTTACTGAGGATGCCGAAGGCCAGTTTGACCGCGATATCGGCGCCCTTGCGGCCAATGAGTTCGGACGGCAGCATTTTTTCGACCAGCGCATATTCCTCCTTCAGCCAGTCGACGATACCCTGCGCGATCGTCGCCTGGGTTTCTTCGTTATCCAGCAGCTTGGCGAGCTGGTAAATGCCCTCGTTCAGCAACTCCTGGTGGCGTCCGCCTTTGGTGAGACTTTCCAGGATGGTGCCGGCCGATCTGGATAAATCGACGCTGCCGACCATCGTGTGCACGGCTTTGCGCATGAAATTCTGGATCGCCGCGTCTTCGGTGAAGTCGAGCATCCAGCCCGCGGTTTTGACCAGGTAGCTGCCCATGTGCCGGGTATTGGCCGGTTTGGTCAGCCAGTCGGCCACTTTCTGCGCCGGGTCGTGTTTCTGGATCAGGCGCACGATCGATTCGGTATCGAGGAATTTTTCGTGCACGAAGAGCGCAAGGTTGTCGGCGATCCTGGCCTTGTTGTTGGGGATGATGTTGGTATGGCGCGAGACGATCGGAATCGGCACCCGCCTGAACAGCGCGACCACGGCGAACCAGTCGGCCAGGGCGCCGACCATCGCCGCTTCGGCAAAGGCCTTGAGTAATCCCGTCCACCAGTTCTGGGGCAGGAAAAAGCTCAGGACGAAGAGCAGCGCGGCGCCGATGAAAAAGCCCAGCGCCAGCCGTTTCGATTTGTCGAGTTCACGTTCCTTGGTCATATGTGCACGGCAGCTTGTCTCTACCGTAGCAATCCTATATGACCCCGGCGCCTTTCAGCGTTTCGATTGATTCCTGACTAAAACCCCAGTCCGCGAGCACGGCGGCGCTGTGCTGCCCGGGTGCGGCGGCGGCCTGCCCTGCTTCGGCCTGGGTGCGGCTGAAACGCGGCGCCGGCGCCGGCTGGATCACGCCGTCGATCTCGACGAACGTGGCGCGCGCCGCATTGTGCGGGTGGCCCGGCGCTTCCGCCATGTCGAGCACCGGCGCGACGCAGGCGTCGGTCCCTTCCAATATCTCGCACCACTCGTCGCGCGTGCGGGTGGCGAACAGCGCCGCGAATTTCGTTTTCAGTTCCGGCCAGCGCTTCTGGCTCCACTGTTTTGCGAAATCCGGGTCAGCGACCCCGGTGATCTCCAGCAGCTGCGCATAGAATTGCGGCTCGATCGCGCCCACCGACAGGAATTTGCCGTCGCGGCAGGCATAGGTATCGTAGAACGGCGCGCCGCCGTCGAGCATGTTGGCTTCGCGCGCGTCAGTCCATGAGCCAAAGGCGCGCAGACCGTACATCATGGCGCCCAGCAGGGCCGAGCCGTCGGTCATGGCGGCGTCGACCACCTGGCCCTTGCCCGAGGTCTTCGCTTCCAGTGCCGCGCAGACGACGCCGAAGGCCAGCATCATGGCGCCGCCGCCGAAGTCGCCGACCAGGTTCAGGGGCGGGCTTGGCGGCGTGTCGGCGCGCCCCATCGCGTGCAGCATGCCGGACAGGGCGATGTAGTTCAGGTCGTGGCCGGCGGCTTGCGCCAGCGGGCCGGTCTGGCCCCAGCCGGTGATGCGCCCGAACACCAGCTTCGGGTTGCGCGCCAGGCAGGCGTCGGGGCCGAGGCCGAGGCGTTCCATCACGCCGGGGCGGAAACCCTCGATCAGGATGTCGGCCTGTTCGGCCAGTTGCAGCACGACTGCGCGTGCTTCCGGCTTTTTCAGGTCGAGCGCGAGCGAGCGGCGGCCGCGGGCCATGACGTCGAATTTCGTGCCCAGCATCGGGAACGGGTTGTCGGCGCCGGGTTTGGTTTTGCGGTCGATACGGATCACCTCGGCGCCCATGTCGGCCAGCATCATGGCGGCGAAGGGACAGGGGCCGAGGCCGACCATTTCGATGACTTTGATGCCTGCTAGTGGACCTGGCATGAATGACTCCTCGACTCGGATGCGTTGTACCGCGTGGGCGGAGCCCACCCTACGAAAACCAGGGGCAGATTACAGCGAACGGGCGATGATCTCTTTCATGATCTCGTTGGCGCCGCCGTAGATGCGCTGCACGCGCGCGTCGACGTACATCTGGGCGATCGGGTATTCGAGCATGTAGCCGTAGCCGCCGAACAGCTGGACGCACTGATCGACGACCTTGCACTGCAAATCCGAGATCCAGTACTTCGCCATCGAAGCGCGCACGGTGTCCATGCGCCCAGCCAGCATGTCTTCCACGCAGCGATCGATGAAGATGCGCGCCACCGTCGCTTCGGTCTTGATTTCGGCGAGCACGAAACGCGTGTTCTGCATCTCGATCAGGGCCTGGCCGAAGGCCTTGCGCTCCTTTGCATGGTCGACCGTAAGCTGCAGCGCGCGTTCGATCGCGGCGACACCGGCCACCCCGATGATGGTGCGTTCATACTGCAGCTCCGTCATCAGCTGGATAAAACCCCTGCCCTCTTCGCCACCGAGCACGCCGTCGGGCGCCACGCGCGCGTCATCGAAGAACAGCTCGCAGGTGTCCTGGCCCTTCTGCCCGACCTTTTCCAGGATGCGTCCGACCCGGAAGCCCGGATTGTCCTTCGTCTCGAGCAGCATCAGCGAGATGCCCTTGGCGCCGGCGGCCGGATCGGTTTTGACGACGACCAGAATCAGGTCGGCCAAATAACCGTTCGAAATGAAGGTCTTCGAGCCGTTCAGGCGGTAGCCATCGCTGCCTTTGACGGCCGTAGTGCGGATGCCTTTCAGGTCGGAGCCGGCGCCCGGTTCCGACATCGCGATCGCCGCGATCATCTCGCCGCTGGCGAGCCGCGGCAGGTAGCGTTGTTTCTGTTCTTCGGTGCCCTGATTGAGCAGGTAGTGCGCAACGATGGCGTGTACGTGCAGACCAAACGCCATGTCGCCGGCATAACCCAGCTCTTCGAACACGACGGCCATGTGGGCGAAGTTGCCGCCCGAGCCACCGTATTCTTCGGGGATGTCGGCCGCCAGCAGGCCCATCTCTCCGGCCTTGTGCCAGAGCGCGCGGTCGACGTGCTGCTGGTGGCGCCAGCGCTCGCCGTGCGGGGCGACTTCAGTCGCCACGAAGCGGCGCACCGCGTCGCGGAAGCTGTCCAGTTCCGGGTTCATCCAGGAGGGCGTCATCAGTTCCATGCGCCTCTCCTTACGCTGCCTGGTACAGGGTGACCACGCAGGCGCCGCCCAGGCCCAGGTTGTGCTGAAGAGCCGTGCGTGCATTCGCCACCTGGCGGGCGCCGGCGCTGCCGCGCAGCTGGTGGGTCAGTTCAAAACACTGGGCCAGGCCCGTGGCGCCGAGCGGGTGTCCTTTTGAGAGCAGGCCGCCCGAGGGATTGGTGACGACCTTGCCGCCATAGGTGTTGTCGCCGTCGCGGATGAATTTGTCCGCGCCGCCTTCCGGGCACAGGCCGAGGGCTTCATAGGTAATCAGTTCGTTGTGCGCGAAGCAGTCGTGCAGCTCGACCACGTCGAGGTCGTCCGGGCCGATGCCGCTCTGCGCGTAGACTTTGGCGGCGGCTTCGCGGCTCATCTCGTAGCCGACCAGGCGCATCATGTCGTTCGCCTCGAAGGTGCTGGCACGGTCGGTCGTCATTGCCTGGGCGGCGATGAACACGTCGGCGCGCAGGCCGCGCTTCTTCGCGAATTCTTCCGAGACCAGCACGGCCGCGGCGGCGCCACAGGTCGGCGGGCAGGCCATCAGGCGCGTCATCACGCCGGGCCAGATCATCGGCGCGTCGAGCACGTCCTGGGCCGTGACTTCCTTCCTGAACAGCGCAAGCGGGTTGTTCGCGGCGTGGCGGCTGGCCTTGGCGCGGATCCGGGCAAAGGCTTCCAGGGGCGTGCCGTATTTTTCCATGTGCGCCAGGCCCGCGCCGCCGAAGTAGCGCAGCGCCAGCGGGATTTCCGGCTTGCCGACAAGGCGGTCGGTGACGGCGTCGAAATCGTCGAAGGGCGCCGGGCGGTCGGTGAAGACCGAGCCGAGGGCGCCGGGGCTCATCTGCTCGAAGCCGAGCACCAGTACGCAGTCGGCGGCGCCGCTGGCGATCGCCTGGCGCGCCAGGAACAGGGCTGTCGAGCCGGTCGAGCAGTTGTTGTTGACGTTGACGATCGGGATGCCGGTCATGCCGACGCCATACAGCGCCTTCTGGCCGCAGGTCGAGTCGCCGTACACGTAGCCGGCATAGGCCTGCTCGATGTCACTGTAGTCGACGCCGGCGTCCTGCAGGGCGGCGCGCGCTGCTTCCGCCGCCATGACGTGGTACGGCGCGCTCGCGCCCGGCTTGGCGAAGGGGATCATGCCCACGCCCGTGACGAATACCTTGTTCATGCTGTCTCCTGTTTGTGTTCGTGGCTGTAACCGCCTTTATCGAATCGATTATAGCCAGCCAGAGCCGGGCTGGACCCGCCAGCCTCCCGAGGCAATCCTCTATTTTCCGGCCATGTCGTCTACGTCGCTTATACTGGTGCGATTCCACCTTGATAAGGAGCCGTCCTGCATGCATCATGAACTCAGCCTGATCACCACCATCGCCGCCGCCCTCGGCTTCGGCCTCATCTTCGGCATGCTCGCCGTGCGCCTGAAACTGCCGGCCCTGGTGGGGTATCTCGCCGCCGGCATCGTCATCGGACCGGCCACGCCGGGCTTCGTTGCCGACGTCGGGCTGGCCTCGCAACTGGCCGAGATCGGTGTGATGCTGCTGATGTTCGGGGTCGGCCTGCACTTTTCATTGCGCGACCTGCTCGACGTACGCAAGATCGCCCTGCCCGGCGCGGTGCTGCAGATCGCGGTCGCGACCGCGATGGGCATGGGCATGGCGTACATGTGGGGCTGGAGCCTCGGTGCGGGCCTGGTATTCGGCCTGGCGCTGTCGGTGGCCAGTACCGTGGTGCTGCTGCGCGCGCTCGAAGGGCGCGGCATCCTCGACTCGATGAACGGCCGCATCGCGGTCGGCTGGCTGGTGGTCGAAGACCTGGTCACGGTGCTGGTGCTGGTGCTGCTGCCGGCGCTCGCCGGTCCGCTCGGCGGCAAGGGTGCCGACGGCGCCGGGGGGGCAGATGCATCGCTTCTATATGCGCTCGGTAAAACGCTGCTGCAGGTGGGCGCCTTTGTCGCCTTCATGCTGATCGTCGGCCGCAAACTGTTTCCCTGGTTCCTGTGGCGGGTTGCCAAGACGGCCTCGCGCGAACTGTTTACGCTGGCGGTGATTGCCGCCGCGGTCGGCATCGCCTATGGCTCCTCGGAGCTGTTCGGGGTCTCGTTCGCGCTGGGCGCCTTCTTTGCCGGCATGGTGCTGCGCGAGTCGGACCTCTCCCACCGCGCCGCCGAAGAGTCGCTGCCCTTGCGCGACGCGTTCTCGGTGCTGTTCTTCGTCTCGGTCGGCATGCTGTTCGATCCGGCGGTGCTGGTCGACAGCCCGGTGAAGGTGCTGGCAGTGGTCGCCGTCATCATTTTCGGCAAGTCGATCGCGGCCATGGTGCTGGTGCTGGCCCTGCGCTATCCGTTGAATACGGCGATCACGGTTTCGGCCAGCCTGGCGCAGATCGGCGAATTCTCCTTCATCCTGGCGGCGCTCGGCATTTCGCTGGAACTGATGCCGAAAGAGGGGCAAAGCCTGATCCTGGCCGGCGCCATCATCTCGATCGCCGTCAATCCGCTGCTGTTCAAGGCGATCGAGCCGCTGCAGCGCTGGCTGCGCGCGAATTCAGAGGCCGTGCGCAAGCTCGAAGCTTCGCCCGATCCGCTGGCCGAACTGCCGATGACGGTGCCGCACGAACGCCTGACCGGGCAGGTGGTGCTGGTCGGTTTCGGCCGCGTGGGACGGCGCATCGCCGACGAACTGACTGCGCAGGGCGTGCACTTCGTCGTCGCCGAACAGAACCGCGAACTGGTCGAAGCGCTGCGCCGGCGCGACCAGCCGGCGGTGGTCGGCAATGCGGCCGAACCGGCGGTGCTGATCCAGGCCCATATCGCGCGCGCGGCGGTGCTGGTGATCGCCACGCCCGACACCTTCCACGTCCGCAAGATGGTCGAGACGGCGACGATGCTCAATCCGGCGATCCGCTGCGTGGTGCGCACCCATAACGAGGAAGAGGCGGAACTGCTGCGCCGGGATACGGGCGGCAAGGTCTTCCTCGGCGAGCAGGAGCTGGCGGGAAGCATGACGCGCTATGTGATGGAGACGCTGCAGGAGAAGGAGCACCAGCACTGAGGTGGCTGCGCCCACCATTCCGTGCGCATCGGCCAACAATAAAAAATGCCCGCTGGCGCATCACGCACAGCGGGCATTTTTTGTTGACGCCAGATCTCAGGCTGCGACCATCTCCCCGGTCTCCGAGCACAGTTTCAGGTTCGCGTGCTTCGGTGCGAAGTGCAGCAAGTCCTTGTGCTCTTCCAGCAGCGCGAACACGGCGTCCTTCGACAGTACGTATTGCTCGAGCAGCGTGTCCTTCAGCGACTCGATCAGCGCGCGGTAGTCGCGCATCGCGCCCAGCGTGTAGCTATACAGTTCGTCGGCCTTTTCTTCCATCTGGCGCAGCGTGTGCTCGCCGCTGGCGTCGTTTTTCAACTGGCTGTAGTCGATCTTCGAGCGCGAGTACATCGACAGGCGGTTGACCATCAGGTTGAGCATCTTGGTGACCTTCTCGATGTCGTTCTGGGCGCCGACCGAGATGCCGCGGGCGCCGTAGAACAGCTCTTCGGCCGCCATGCCGCCGTACAGCCCGACCACGTCGCGCTCGAGCTCTTCCAGCGTGCGCAGCGACATGTCGTCACCCGACTGCAGCACGTAACCGAGGGCGCCGATCTTCGACACCGCTTCCGTCGAAATCTTCAGCAGGTGCGACTTTTCCTTCACTTCGGCCAGGGAGAGGCCGGCACGCAGGTGCGGGTCGATCTGCATGAAGAAGTGGCCCAGTTCGTGCAGGGCGATGCGCTCGCGCTGCTTGTGCTTCTCGGCCGTGGTGGCGCGGTCGGTCAGGCCGATCGTGGCGCGCTCGTAGGCACGGAACAGCAGATCGGTATTGATGATCGTCTTTTCCTGGATCGACAGCATCGAAGCACGTTCGACCACGGTTTCCAGCAGGGCCGGACTCAGGTTCTGCGTGATTTCCGCCACCTGGTCCAGGTCGAGGTCGTTGTAGTCGACCAGGCCCTCTTTTTTACGCGACAGGAAGCTCTTGATCAGTTCGCGGCGCTCGCCCTTGTTCGGCAGGCGGAAGTTGATCTTGACCGAGAAGCGGCGCAGCATCGCTTCGTCCATCTCGGTCGAGGCGTCGTCGAAATTCGAAGCAATGACCCAGATGACGCCCTGGCCCTTGTCGCTTTTCACGCCGTCCAGCAGGCCGAGCAGGGTGTTGGCGGTATCGTCTTCCCATTTCTTTTCGCTGCGGCCGCGCGGCATGAACAGGCTCTGGCCTTCATCGAGGAAGATGATGCATTTGCCCTTGGCGCAAGCCTTGCGGTACAGGGCGTTCAGGGCTTTCGAGCCGCCGCCGACGTAACCCGATTCCAGGGCCGAGCCCGACGCCGAGATCAGCGGCAGGTTCAGGCGCTTGGCCAGGTAGCCGACCAGCTTCGTCTTGCCGGTACCGGCAGGCCCGGTCAGCATCACGTTGAACGGCTTGTCGATGTTGTGCGACGCGTACTCGTCGCGGTTGCGGATCATGTCTTCCAGGTGCAGCACTTCCTGCTTGATGTCTTCCATGCCGATCAGGTCGTCCATGCTGCCCTTGAGCTTGTCCGGCATGATCATCGTGGCGCTGGCACCCATGCCCGGGATACCGAACTTCAGGCTGTAGACGATCAACAGCAACAGCACGATCTCGAAAGCGTGGCGCTTCAGGAAGTCGGCCGCGTCGGCGCCCACCGAGCCGCCTTCGTCGAGCACGCTCTTGTGCGAGGCCAGGAACTCGTCCTTGGCGATCGAATACGGAATCGCATTCTTGAGCAGCACTTCGCGCTCGAGCGACAGGTGCGAGGTGCTCGGCACCTTGACCACGTGCAGCGCGGGCGCATCCTTGAACTTGAAGACATAGCGCGGCGACTCCGACAGCGGCTTGGCCACCATCAGGTAGTCGAGCTTGTCTTTCTGGCCGGCCAGGCGCGTGATTTCAGAAATGTCCTGCGAATGCACGACCGGGCTTGGATCCTGCGGCGCGTCAGCCGTATAGATCGCAATGCCAGTGACCGCGCCCAGCAGGACAGCGGCAGCGATGCGTACATAAATGTTCTTGAGGGCAATCTGAAGTCGGGCAAAATTGGGCATGTTCGTGACTTTACAAATGGTTGGTGCGCGGCTGCGACAGTGCAAACAGCGGTTGCCGTTCCAAATGAAACTGTCGGAAAGGCGGCGGCTCTTGGAGGCCGTAGATATGCCGAACATATGAGTTCGACATCATTTTGATGCCTTGGGGCAATAGGGATAGAGAGACTATACCCGTAAAGAAAACGCAGATGTATACGCCACGCTTAAAATTTCTTGATCGGGCTCATAGCTGGAAACCTTGACAACGCAATTCGTTGTCGGCCTGGCAAAAAATGCAGTATCACGCGTGGTCATTATGGAAAACAGTTAATACAGTTTCAATGAGAGGCGACGAAAAGCTTGACTGCTTGGCATTGTCGGATTGACTCCCTGTCGCATTTCTTTCACAGGTTTGCGGACTTCCACGATGATGCGCGGCGACTTGCCGCCGAGCTGTTTTCGGCACGAATCGAACGTCGGTGCGTCACGGCGTTTTGCGCTGCCGACCAGCATTTCCGAGCTGCAGGAACCCGAGGTTTCCGCCATGATGCTGGTCGGCCTGATCCTGCTCGGCTATCGGGCGCGTCGGCACAGCAGCGAAAAATTCAAGTAAAGCGTCAAGCAGGTACAGGAGTCGGCACGAGGCGAACTCGTTACGCTCCTGGCGGCGCCATCGCCGGCTCATTGCACAGCGCATAGAGCTTGCACAAGGTATTCCAGTTGCGCGAGGTCGTGTTGTCGCCCAGCTGCTTGCCGAGCGCGGTGGCTGCGGCACTGGCCAGCACGCCTTCCGGACACCAGACATACGCCGCACGCTGGCCGAGCGCCAGCGCCTCGCTGCCCCAGGCCTGTTCGCACAGGGGCGCGACCGCTGCGCGCAGGGCGGCGTCGCCAAGGATGAACACGAGCAGGCGCGCATGGTCGCTCGCCTGCTCCAGCACCGTATTCTCGGCCAGCACGGTGGCCAGTTCCTCGCGGCTGAGCACCATCACCTTGGCGGCAACGCCGAGTTTCAGCACCATCTGTTCTTCGATCGCGGCCGCGGCCGCAACTGCTTCGACCCCATCGGCGGCGAACACGAGGTTGCCGCTGTTGAGGACGCTGCGCACGTCGGTATAGCCAAGCTCCTCGAGCAGCTTGCGCAAATCGGCCATGGCCACGCGCTTGGCGCGGCCGACGTTGATCCCGCGGATCAGGGCAATGTAGCGTTGACTCGTCATGGGCTCATGGTACCGCCCAGAGGGAGTGGGACGGTACCCGCTTACGTTCTCTTACTTTATCGTTTACTTGACCAGGCCTTCTTCGCGCAGCGCTTGCTGCACGGCCGGGCGCGCGGCAACGCGGGCGCGGTACTCGCCCAGCACCGGCCAGGCGTCCAGGCTCACTTTCAGGAAATCGGTCCAGCCGAGCACCGTGAACAGGTAGGCATCGGCCACACTGAAATGCGTTTCCAGGTAGTCGCGGCCGTTCAGTTGCGAGGCGACGTGGTCGAGGCGCAGCGCGAGCATCTTGTGTGCGTGGGCCTTCATGTCCTCGGTCGCGGCCGGGTTGAACAGCGGGCCGAAGTTCTTGTGCAATTCGGCGGAGACGAAGTTCAGCCAGCCGATGACTTTATAACGCGCGACGTCGCCGACGGGCGGCAGCAGGGCCGCGCCAGGCGCCAGGTCGGCCAGGTACTGGACGATGGCCGGGCCTTCGGTCAGCAGCGTGCCGTCGTCCAGCGCCAGGGCCGGCACATAGCCTTTCGGATTGATGGCGCGGTAGTCGTCGCCGCCGGCGGTCTTCTTTTCGCGCAGGTCGACGCGTTCGGACGTGAATGCCAGGCCGGCCTCGAGCAGGACGATGTGGGGAGACAGCGAGCAGGCGCCGGGGCTGAAGTACAGTTTCATTGGTGTCCTAGATCTGGTGGGTGATAAACGCGCCGGGCTGTATGAAAGGCAGTCCGGCGAAGCATGGCGAGAATACAATAATCGGCGCACCAGCGCTTGGGACGGCGCAGAAAAGGCCAAGGACGGGAGTTACGGGCGCGGCAAGGCCGTGGCGGACGCGCGAGCGCACGGCAAGCTGGGCAAATGAAAGGGAAAGCGGAAACGACAACGCATCCGGCAGGCAAGCGCCAGCGGGACGCGAAAAAGAACAGGCAGCGCGCGCGGCGTCGCTCAGGACGCCGGGCCGCTGCCTGGCTTTACCGAAGGCATGGCAATGAGACTTGCCATGCCGTCGATATTAGTGCGCATAGTTGCCGGACGACGAAGGCGTAGCCTCGTTGTTCTGCGATTGCTGCTGTTGCTGCTGCTGTTGGGCGGCTGCCGCTTGCGCTGCCTTCTCTTCTGGCTTCGGACGGCCCTGGGCGTCGGACAGGCGATACTTGGTACGGCGGTCGCCCATCAAGTCGCGCAGGTCGCGAATGCTCATGCCGGTCACTTCGTGCATGCGGATCAGCAGCGAGGCACCGACCGGCAGGCGGTGGTGGCGGATTTTGCTGATAACCGGTGGAGCCACCTCGAGCATGCGCGACAGGGCCGCGTCGTTCTTCAGCTGCATCTTGCCGAGCAAGATGTCGAGCAGGTGGTTGGGGTTGTAGCTTTCCTGCGATGACAAAGCATGGTGTGCCATGATTTTTACCTCGTAAAGTGAATAAAATAGTTCCGCTACGAACTTTGTTAATGACTGTGCTTCCGTCAACATAAGTTCCCGGACACGCTCTTGGGCCATTAAACAGAACGAGTCTGAGTCCTAGCTTAAAAACAATGCCGACATACATCCGTCCTGCTTGATACTCCCCCGAACGCACTTGTCTTTCAAACAAATTATCAGACCCTTACGAACCCTTCGTGTCCGTCCCGAGCACATGAGTCATTGTTGGAAATCAAGCTATCGTGTGGAAAGCTTGTCACATAGGCATTTCAACACATGGGGATAATTTGTGGCGCACGCAAGAGATTTTTTTTGGTAATTTGTGTAAAAGAATTTGGATCGAAGGTCTTGATTTACAACAGGAAATATATTGAGCAAACGCTGACTCTGCCTTAGTCCCAGCGATTTAATTCCTGCGCGCAATTTAACAATCTGGCTAGAATGGCAATCGTTTCAGACCGGGCAACACATCATTCCAAAACGCATCGAATATCGCCCATGCATAAGCCGTTTTTTGGTGAGCAAGACCAAATTACGGTAAACTGGCTTGTCGCCTTGCCACGGCTCCCGCCTTCCTTTCTCACCAAACACATGCAGAAAAAAGTATTTATCAAGACCTTTGGTTGCCAGATGAACGAGTACGACTCGGACAAGATGGCGGACGTCCTCGGCGCGTCCGACGGGCTCGTGCGTACCGAGACGCCCGAGGATGCCGACGTTATTCTCTTTAATACTTGTTCTGTACGAGAAAAGGCTCAGGAAAAAGTATTTTCCGACCTCGGTCGGTTGCGCGCCTTGAAACGCGAGCGTCCCGACCTCATCATTGGTGTAGGCGGATGCGTGGCCTCACAGGAAGGCGAAGCGATCGTCAAGCGCGCGCCGCATGTGGACATGGTGTTCGGGCCGCAGACCCTGCATCGCCTGCCGCAGATGATCCGCGAGCGCCGCAGCACCGGCACGGCCCAGGTCGACATCAGCTTCCCGGAAATCGAGAAGTTCGATCACCTGCCCCCGGCGAAGATCGACGGCCCGGTGGCCTATGTGTCGATCATGGAAGGCTGCAGTAAATATTGCAGTTACTGCGTGGTGCCGTACACCCGCGGCGAGGAAGTGTCGCGCCGCTTCGAGGACGTGCTGACGGAAGTAGCGGGACTGGCTGCCCAGGGCGTCAAGGAAATCATGCTGCTGGGCCAGAACGTGAATGCCTACCGCGGCACGATGGAAAGTGGCGAGACTGCCGATTTTGCCTTGCTGCTCGAATACGTGGCCGACATTCCCGGCATCGAGCGCCTGCGTTTCGTCACCAGCCACCCGAAGGAATTTACGCAGCGCCTGATCGACGCCTACGCGAAGATCCCGCAGCTGGTGAACCACCTGTACCTGCCCGTGCAGCACGGTTCCGACCGCATCCTCGGCGCCATGAAGCGCGGCTATACGGGGCTGGAATACAAATCGATCATTCGCCGCATCCGTGCGGTGCGCCCCGACATCGCGATCTCCTCGGATTTCATCGTGGGATTCCCCGGCGAAACCGATGCCGATTTCGAGGCCATGATGAAGCTGGTGCAGGATGTCGGCTTCGATAACAGTTTCAGTTTTATCTTCAGCAAGCGCCCCGGCACGCCGGCCGCGAACCTGGAAGACGATACCCCGCACGAGGTCAAGTTGGCGCGCCTGCAACGCCTGCAGGCCCTGATCGACGCCAACACGCGCAAGTACAGTGCGGCGATGGTCGGCACGGTCCAGCGCGTGCTCGTCGAGGGACCGTCGAAGAAAGATCCGTCCGAACTGCAAGGCCGCACCGAGAGCAACCGGGTGGTCATTTTCGCGCCGGGCAGCTCGGGACATGCGCTGATCGGCCAGCTGGTCGATGTGCGCGTCACCGAGAGCCTGGATTATTCATTGCGCGGCGAACTCGTCGCCAATCTCGATACGATTGCCATAGCCAGTTGAAAACACAACCGACCCAGCCGTCCTACTTCATTCCCGAGCCGCTCGATAATTCGCGGCTTGCCCACCTGTGCGGTCCGCTCGACGAGAACCTGCGCCAGATCTCGGCGGCGCTCGACGTGACCATCTTCCGCCGCGGCGAGAAATTCATCGTCAACGGCGCCAATGCCGAACGCGCGGTCGAACTGCTCGAACGCTTCTATGCGGTCGCCAACAAGGTCGTGCCGATCGAGGAAGTGCAGTTGGCCCTGGTCGAGCAGCGTGCCGGGCTGAAACCGAAAGCCGAAGGCGCCGACGAGCCGAGCCAGGTCAAGGAAGCCGAGCAGGCCGAGGCGGATGTCGACGAGTCGGAACTCGTCAGCCCGATGCTGAAAACGCGCCGCAGCGACCTGCGCGGCCGTACCCCGCACCAGATCCAGTATTTAAAAGCCGTGCTCGAGCACGACATCAGCTTCGGCATCGGCCCGGCCGGTACCGGTAAAACCTACCTGGCCGTCGCCTGCGCAGTCGACGCACTGGAACGCGACGCCGTGAAACGCATCATCCTGACCCGTCCAGCGGTCGAAGCGGGCGAACGCCTGGGCTTCCTGCCGGGCGACATGAGCCAGAAGGTCGATCCCTACCTGCGTCCGCTGTACGACGCGCTGTACGACCTGCTCGGCTTTGACCGCACGCAAAAGCTGTTCGAGAAGCAGGTCATCGAGATTGCCCCCCTCGCCTACATGCGCGGCCGCACGCTGAACCACGCCTTCGTGATTCTCGACGAGGCGCAGAACACGACCGTCGAGCAAATGAAGATGTTCCTCACGCGCATCGGTTTCGGCAGCAAGGCCGTGGTGACGGGCGACGTCACCCAGGTCGACCTGCATAAAACCCAGCGCAGCGGCCTGGTCGACGCGATGCACGTCCTGAAAGACGTGCGGGGCATCGCCTTTACGCAATTCTCGAGCGCCGACGTGGTGCGCCACCCGCTGGTGGGCCGCATTGTCGATGCCTACGAAAAAGCCACCGCCGTCCAGGAAATGGGCGCCTTGCCAAAACCAACTCCAGTCCGCAATGCAAGAAAAAAATCACCCGCTTGACCTGGACGTCCAGTACCCGGACGCCCGCCTCGAATCGACCATCACGCCTGAACTGGTCGAACGCTGGGTGCGCGCCACCCTGCTTGGCCCGGCCGAGCTGACGATCCGCTTCGTCGACAGTGCCGAGGGGCAAACGCTGAACCGCGACTACCGCGGCAAGGACTATGCGACCAACGTGCTGACCTTCGCTTACAACGAAGGCGAGGAACTGGCGGACGACGAGCCGACCCAGGCCGACATCATCCTGTGCACGGACGTGCTGCAGCGCGAGGCGGACGAACAGAAGAAGACGGTCGAGGAACATGCGGCGCACCTGGTGGTGCATGGCGTGCTGCATGCGCAGGGCTACGACCACGAACACGACGAGGAAGCCGAGGAGATGGAACAGTTCGAGCGCGACATCATGGAAGTGCTCGGGTATCCGGACCCATACGCGGAATAAGTTTACGGCGCGTTCGATACGAAACGCCGGCGCCGGTGGCTTGCCACCCGCGCCGGCTTTTTTTACGCCTTTTTCAACTGCTCGCCGATCGGCAGCTTGCGAATCCGCTTGCCGGTCGCCGCGAACACGGCATTCGCCAGCGCCGGCGCAATGCCCGCCGTGCCGGGCTCGCCGATGCCACCCGGCTCATCCTTGCTATTCACGATATGCACTTCGACCTTCGGTGCTTCATTGATGCGCATCATGCGGTAGTCGCCGAAATTGGTCTGCTGCACCCGGCCCTTGTCGATCGTGATCTCGTTCCACAGCGCCGCCGTGGCGCCGAAGATGATGCCGCCCTCTATCTGTGCAACGATGGTGTCCGGATTGACCGTCTGGCCGCAGTCGACCGCGCACACGACGCGGTGCACGCGCACGTCGCCGTCCGGGCCGACCGAGACTTCCGCCACCTGCGCCATATAGCTGCCGAAAGCGAACTGGGTCGAGATGCCGCGCCCGACCTTGCGTCCCGCCACCGGCGCCAGCGGCTTGCCCCAGCCGGCCTTCTGCGCCGCCAGGTTCAGCACGGCCAGGGTACGCGGCGATTTATCGAGTAAAGCGCGGCGGAAGGCAAGCGGGTCCTGCCTGGCCGCCTGTGCCAGTTCGTCGATGAAACTTTCCACGACAAAGACGTTGTGGGTCGGGCCGACGCCGCGCCAGAAGGCGGTCGGCACGCCCTGCGGTTCGTGGCGCACGTACTCGACCCGCATGTCGGGAATCGTGTACTGCAAATCGGCCGCACCTTCGACCGCATCCGGATCGACGCCATTTTTCATGGCCGGCGGCGCGAAGCGCGACATGATGGACGAGCCCGTCACCCGATGGAACCAGGCCGCGATATGACCCTTGTCGTCCAGGCGCGCCGACAGCCGGTCCACGTAATATGGGCGGAACATGTCGTGCTGGATATCCTCTTCCCGGGTCCAGATGAATTTGACGGGCCCCTTGGTCAGTTTCGCGAACGCGACCGCCTGGATCACGTAGTCGACTTCCAGGCGCCGGCCGAAGCCGCCACCTAAATAATAGTTGTGGACTTTGACTTTTTCGACCGGAATGCCGGCCACCTTGGCGGCCGCCCCCTGCGCCAGCGCCGGCACCTGCGTGCCGACCCAGAGGTCGCAGCCGTCGGCGCGCAGGTCGACCGTGCAATTCATCGGCTCCATGGTCGCGTGGGCGAGGAAAGGCATTTCGTACACGGCCTCGACCTTGCGTCCGCCTTCCCTGGCCAGCGCCTTGACGGCATCGCCGGCATTCTTCGCCACGGCGCCGCCGCCTTCCGATACCTTCATCATGTCGGCGACGATGCCGGCCAGCGAGACATTGCCGTTGGCGCCATCGTCCCAGCGCGGCGCGGCAGCCAGCAGGCCCTGCTTTGCAGCCCAGAAATGGTCGGCCACGACGGCGACCGCACCCTCCAGGCGCAGCACCTGGCGCACGCCTTTCACGGCCATTGCCTTGGCCTCGTCGACGGCGGCGAGCTTGCCACCCGTGACCGGCGAGGCGGCAACGGCGGCAATGCCCATGTTCGGCAAGCGCGCATCGATGCCGAACAGGGCTGAACCATCCGTCTTGGCCGGCGAATCGAGGCGCTTCATGGTTTTGCCGATCAGCACGAAATCTTCCGGGGCCTTCAGCTTGACGTTCTTCGGCAAGTCCATTTTCGAGGCGGCGTCGACCAGCTCTCCGAAGTGGGCCGAGCGGTTCGAGGCCTGGTGGCGCACGCTGCCGGCCACGACCTGCAATTCATTGGTGTCGACATTCCAGTTTTTCGCGGCAGCCGAGACCAGCACGCTGCGTACCATGGCACCGGCTTCGCGCAGCGGCTTCCAGGCGCCGCGCACCGAGGTCGAACCGCCCGTGACCTGGCCGCCGAGCAAGGGATCGGCATACAGCTCGTTGTTCGCCGGTGCCTGCTCGAGTTTGACTTTCGACAGATCGGCGCCGAGTTCCTCGGCCAGCAGCATCGGCATCGCCGTGAAGGTGCCTTGCCCCATCTCGACCTTGTGGATGATCAGGGTGACGATGCCGCTGCGGTCGATCCGGATAAACGCGTCGCGCGCCAGGCCGGCCGGGGTGTCGGAGTGTTCGGTGCTGGCTGTGCCCACGGCTTTTTCGGGCGGCGCTTCCTTGCGGTCGCCGTCCTTCTGGCAGCCGAACAGCGAGAAACCGAACAGCAGGCCGCCGCCGGCGGTAGCCCCGAGTTGCATGAAACGGCGGCGCGCCGGGGAGACTTGCGTGGTCTTGTTTTGGCTCACAAAATCTCCTTATTTGGCGGCGGCGATCTTGATCGCCTGGCGGATACGTCCATAGGTGCCGCAGCGGCAGATGTTGCCGGACATCGCATTGTCGATGTCGGCGTCGCTCGGCTTCGGCGTCGCCTGCAACAAGGCGGTGGCCGACATGATCTGGCCCGACTGGCAATAACCGCACTGCACCACGTCGATCTGGCGCCAGGCGTCCTGCACCTTGGCGCCGACCGGGTCCTGGCCGATGGCCTCGATCGTGACGATTTTCTTGCCGGCCGCCGCCGAGACCGGGGTCACGCAGGAGCGGATCGGCTGGCCGTCGAGGTGGACGGTGCAGGCGCCGCACAGGGCCTGGCCGCAGCCGAACTTGGTGCCGGTCAGGCCGGCCACGTCGCGCAGCACCCACAGCAGGGGCATGTCGTCGGGGACGTCGAGGGTGGTGGTGGTGCCGTTGATGGTGAGGGCGGGCATGGGGCGATTCCTTTGCTTTTTGGCCAATTTATCCATGATAAAGCAAGCCTGCCGACTTCGCTCGACAGTGCCGCGTCCCGGCTCCCGCGCTCTGGCGGGTCCGCTTTTGGTGTATGCTACGCCCATCGTAACAACGGCTTCACGCCAACTATGCCCGAGTATCCCAGTGACGTCCGATCGGACGCCAAACCCCACCGGTCGCTCTTCGAACGACTGACCGCACTCATCTCCCCTGAGCCAGAAAATCGCACCGAGCTGCTCGAAGTGCTGCACGAAGCACACGAGCGCAACCTCATCGACGCCGATGCCTTGTCGATGATCGAGGGTGTGTTCCAGGTCTCCGACCTGTCCGCGCGCGACATCATGGTGCCACGTTCCCAGATGGACGTGATCGACATCACCGATCCGATCGAGGAATGGCTGCCGATCGTGCTGGAAACCCAGCACTCGCGCTTCCCCGCCATCGAAGGCGAGCGCGACAAGGTCGTCGGCATCCTGCTGGCCAAGGATTTGCTGCGCTATTACACGGAGAAATCGTTCGACGTGCGCGCCATGCTGCGTCCGGCGATTTTCATTCCCGAGTCGAAGCGCCTGAACGTGCTGTTGCGCGATTTCCGCGCCAACCACAACCACATGGCCATCGTCGTCGACGAGTACAGCGGCGTGGCCGGCCTGATCACGATCGAAGACGTGCTGGAACAGATCGTCGGCGACATCGAGGACGAATACGACTTCGACGAGGAAGAAGATAACGTTCTTTCCGTCAAGGAAGGCCAATTGGGCCCGCGCTGGCGCGTCAAAGCGCTGACCGAGATCGACCAGTTCAACGAAGAAATCGGCGTCGACCTGCCGGAAGACGAAGCCGACACCATCGGTGGCTTTGTTGCCGGCCACCTGGGCCGGATGCCGCACAAGGGGGAGGAATTCACCCTGCGTAATCTGCGCTTCGAGGTGCTGCGCGCCGACGCGCGCCAGATCCACGTCCTGCTGGTCGAAAAGCTGCCGCACACGCAGCACGCCCGCGACGACGACGATTGATGCTGCGCCGCCGTCCCGCCAGCACGCCCGTGCCAGTGGTGCGGGGCGCGCATCCTTCGCTGCGTGAGTTAGTCGTTGCCGGCCTCGCCGGCGGCGCTTCCCTGTTTTCCTTCGAGCCCTTCGGCTGGTGGCCGCTGCAGTTCCTGCTGCTGGCTTACTTCTTCTACCGGGTCGGGCTCGGCAATCATGTGAAACGCGCGACCCTGCTCGGCTGGGCCTTCGGCTTCGGCTGGTCGGTGGCCGGCATGCACTGGCTGTATATCGCCCTGAACCGTTTCGGCGGCTTGCCGGCGATCCTCTCCGCCATCGCCATCTGCCTGCTCGGTCTGTACATGGGCCTGTTCGGGGCCTTTGCCGCCGGCAGCGCCACCTGGCTGCGCCGGCGCTGGTCGCTGCCATTGGTCAGCTTCGTGCTGCTGGTCCTGCCGGTCACCTGGGGCGTGTCCGAATGGATGCGCGGCTGGGTGTTTACCGGTTTTCCCTGGGCTTCCTCGGGCTATGCGCACAACGTCGCGCCGCTGGGTGGCTTTGCGCCGCTGATCGGCGTGTACGGCATCGGCGTGCTGGTCGCGGTCTGCGCCGGCTGCCTCGTGATGCTGACCCAGCGCGCGCGACCGCTGGCGATCGGCCTGTTCTGCGCCCTGCTCGCTTGCGGCTATGGCTTGCGCCAGATCGACTGGACCCATCCGTCCGGCGCCCCGATCTCGGTGCGCCTGCTGCAAGGCGACATCCCGCAGGACGAGAAGTTCAGCAACGAACACCTGCAAAAGATCCTGGACCGTTACCAGCAACTGCTGACGGCGCAGCCGGCCGACCTGGTCGCCGCCCCGGAAACGGCCATTCCCGTGTTCCCGCACCAGCTGCCGAGCGGCTACCTGGCGCACCTGGGCGACTACGCGAAACAAAGCGGCAGCCACCTGGTGTTCGGCATCCCGCTGATGGACAGCGCCACCGACTACGCCAACAGCGTCGCCAGCCTGGGGCCGCAAGGCGAATCCTTCCGCTACGACAAGCATCATCTCGTGCCCTTCGGCGAGTTCATCCCGACCGGCTTCCGCTGGTTCACCGACCTGATGCACATTCCGTTGGGCGATTTTACGCGCGGTGCCGCAGTCCAGCAGCCGTTCAAGGTGAAGGACCAGCTGGTGCTGCCGAATGTCTGTTATGAGGACGTGTTCGGCGAGGAAATCGCCGCCCAGCTGCGCGGCGCGGCGCAACCGGCGACTTTGCTGCTGAACGTGTCGAACCTGGCCTGGTACGGCGAATCGGTGGCGATTCCGCAGCACCTGCAGATTTCGCGGATGCGCTCGCTCGAAACGGGGCGGCCGATGCTGCGTGCGACGAACAACGGCGCCACGGCGATCATCGACGGCAAGGGCAATGTCGCGCAAACGATCCCTTACTTCCGCCAGGGCGTGCTCGCGGCGAAGGTACAAGGCATGGCCGGCATGACGCCCTACATTCGCTTCGGCAACTATGCCTTCCTGCTGCTGGGCGCGCTGGCCCTGTTGGGCGCCTGGTTTTCCGGGCGCACTTACCTCAAGAAAAAGGCCAATGCTGAATAGTTGAGGTGAATCCGGTCCCAGAGGCCGCTCAAAACCCGCTAGAATTGGTCATTTAGCAAACTCACCGTGTTCGCGCTTTTCCTCGCGACGCCATTTCAAGATGCTCACATTCCAACAAATCATTCTGACCTTGCAGACCTATTGGGACAAGCAAGGTTGCGCCCTGCTCCAGCCTTACGACATGGAAGTGGGCGCCGGCACCTTCCACACTGGCACCTTCTTGCGCGCAATTGGACCGGAGCCATGGCGCGCGGCCTATGTGCAGCCTTCGCGCCGCCCGAAGGATGGCCGTTACGGCGAGAACCCGAACCGTCTGCAACACTATTACCAGTACCAGGTGGTCCTGAAGCCGGCCCCGGAAAACATCCTCGATCTCTACCTCGGTTCGCTCGAGGCGCTGGGCCTGGACCTGAAAAAGAATGACGTGCGTTTCGTCGAAGACGACTGGGAAAGCCCGACCCTGGGCGCCTGGGGCCTGGGCTGGGAAGTCTGGCTGAACGGCATGGAAGTGACGCAGTTCACCTATTTCCAGCAAGTGGGCGGCCTCGATTGCAAGCCGGTGCTGGGCGAAATCACCTATGGCATCGAGCGTCTTGCCATGTACCTGCAGGGCGTGGAAAACGTCTACGACCTGGTCTGGACCGAGTGGGAAGAGAATGGCCAGAAGAAGAAGCTGTCGTACGGCGACGTCTTCCACCAGAACGAAGTCGAGCAGTCGACCTATAACTTCGAGCACGCCAACACCGATCTGCTGTTCCAGGCTTTCGCCAACCACGAATCGGAAGCCAAGCGCCTGATCGAACTGGAGCTGACGCTGCCGGCCTACGAGCAGATCATGAAGGCTTCGCACAGCTTCAATATGCTCGATGCGCGCGGCGCCATTTCGGTCACCGAGCGCGCCGCCTACATCGGCCGCGTGCGCACGCTGTCGCGCCTGGTCGCCCAGGCCTATTACGACTCGCGCGAGAAGCTCGGCTTCCCGATGGCACCGAACGCCGCTGCCGCCCCAGCCGCTGCCTGAACACCGACGCACCAGACAAGAACAGAACCCATGAATCAAACACTCCTCGTCGAACTGCAGACCGAAGAACTGCCGCCGAAAGCACTCGTCAAACTGGGCGCGGCCTTTGCCGCCGGTATCGCCAATGGCCTCAAGGCCCGCGACTTCCTGGACGCCGACAGCGTCGTCACCCCTTACGCCACACCGCGCCGCCTGGCCGTCTCGATCACCAGGGTGCGCGCGACCTCGCCCGACAAATCGATCCGTGAAAAAGTGCTGCCGGTCTCGGTCGCCCTCGACAAGGAAGGCAACCCGAGCGCGCCGCTGGCCAAGAAGCTGGCGGCCCTGGGCTTCCCCGAGCTGCGCATCGCCGACCTCGAACGCGCCCAGGACGGTAAAGCGGAAAGCTTCTTCTACACCTATACCGCACCGGGCAGCGCGCTTGCCGGCGGCCTGCAGGAGGTGCTGGCCGACACCGTCGCCAAGCTGCCGATCCCGAAAGTCATGAGCTACCAGCGCCCCGACGGCGCCACCGTGCAGTTCGTGCGTCCGGTACACCTGCTGCTCGCCCTGTTTGGCGAACAGGTGCTGCCACTGACCCTGCTCGGTCTCGATGCCGGCCGCCTGACCATGGGCCACCGCTTCCTGTCGCACGGCCAGTCGATCGCGATCACGCATGCCGACAAGTACGCGACCATCCTCGAGAACGAGGGCAAGGTCATGGCCGGCGCCGACGCACGCAAGGAAAGCATCCGCGCCCAGCTGCTTGAAAAAGCGGGCGCCGACCAGGTGTTGATGCCGGAATCGCTGCTCGACGAAGTCGCGGCCCTGGTCGAGTGGCCGGTGGTTTACGAATGCCGCTTCGAGGACGCCTTCCTCTCCGTGCCCCAGGAATGCCTGATCCTCACCATGCAGACGAACCAGAAATACTTCGCGCTGACCGACAGCGAAGGCAAGCTGCGTTCGCGCTTCCTGATCGTCTCGAATATTGCGACCGACGACCCGCAGCACATCGTCGGCGGCAACGAGCGCGTCGTGCGCCCGCGCTTGTCGGACGCCAAGTTCTTCTTCGAGCAGGACAAGAAGAAGAGCCTCGAATCGCGCCTGCCGCAGCTGGCGAACGTGGTCTACCACAACAAGCTGGGCACCCAGGCCGAGCGCACCGAGCGCGTGACCAGACTCGCCGGCGCCATCGCCAAACGCCTCGGCTACGACGTGGCCCTGGCCGAACGCGGCGCGCGCCTGGCCAAGGCCGACCTGCTGACCGACATGGTCGGCGAATTCCCCGAGCTGCAAGGCATCATGGGGACCTATTACGCGCGCCACGACGGCGAGCCGGATGAAGTGGCGCTGGCCGCATCCGAACACTATCAGCCGCGCTTCGCCGGCGACAAGCTGCCCTCCACCAATACCGGCCTGGTGGTCGCGCTGGCCGATAAACTGGAAACCCTGGTCGGCATCTGGGCCATCGGCCTGCAGCCGACTGGAGAGAAGGATCCGTTCGCGCTGCGCCGCCACGCACTGGGCGTGATGCGCATGCTGGTGGAAAAACGCCTGCCTCTCGCGATCTCGGAGCTGCTGGCGGACGCCGCCAACGTCTTCGCCGGGCAAGCTGCATTTAAAGATCCGCGCGAGGAAGTCGGCGCCTTCATGCTCGATCGCCTGCGCGGCATGCTGCGCGAGCGCGGCTTTACGCCGAACGAAGTGGAAGCGGTGCTGGCCCAGAACCCGGACCGCGTCGACGACGTGGTGCAGCGCCTGGAAGCGGTGCAGGCCTTCGCCGCCCTGCCGGAAAGTGCCTCGCTGGCCGCGGCCAACAAGCGCATCACCAACATCCTGAAAAAGACCGATGCCGCCATCGGGACCGTCTCGCAGGAACTGCTGCAGGAAGAAGCAGAGCGCAAGCTGGCGGGTGCGATCGAACGGGTGCGTCCGCAGGTCGACGCGGCCTTCGCAAACGGCGACTTCGCTGGCACGCTGAAAACCCTGGCCCAGCTGCGCGACGATGTCGACGCCTTCTTCAACGACGTGATGGTGATGGCCGAGGACCAGGCGCTGCGCAACAACCGCCTGGCGCTGCTGTCTTCGCTGCACGGCATGATGAACCGCGTGGCCGACATCTCGAAGCTGGCCGCGTAAGGGCATTACCATGAAGCTGATCATCCTCGACCGCGACGGGGTCATCAACCATGACTCCCCGGATTTTATTAAAAGCCCGGCGGAGTGGATTCCGATTCCCGGCTCGCTCGAGGCGATCGCGCGCCTCAACCAGGCCGGCTACCGGGTCATCATCGCCTCGAACCAGTCCGGCATCGCGCGCGAACTGTTCGACATGCAGACGCTGAACGCGATCCACCAGAAGATGCACAACGCCGCCCAGCAGGTCGGCGCCGACATCGACGCGGTGTTCTTCTGCCCGCACGCGGCGATCGACAACTGCGACTGCAGGAAACCGAAGGCCGGCATGTTCGAGGAGATCAGCAAGCGTTTTAAAGTCAGCCTGAAGGGCGTGCCGACGGTCGGCGATTCGCTGCGCGACCTGCAGGCCGGCTTCATCAGCGGCTGCCTGCCCAACCTGGTCCTGACCGGCAAGGGCGAAAAAACCCACGAGACCGGGGGCCTGCCGCCCGGCACCCAGGTCTTCCCCGACCTGGCCGCGATGGTGACAAGCCTGCTGAAAAGCAGCGCCCGCCCTCAGCCCAACTAATATATCCAAAGAGAGTCCTTCTTGCGTAACGTCGTCCCCTTCCTGCGTTCCCTGCTGTTTGCCATCGTGATGGTGGTCGCCACCGTGGTCTGGGCCTGCGTCTGCTTTCTGGCCGCCCCGCTTCCCTACAACAAGCGCTTCTGGGTGACCTCGCGCTGGAACGTCTTCATCATCTGGTGCGCGAAAGTCATTTGCGGCATCCGCTACCAGTTCAAGGGCTACGAGAACCTGCCGGACGCGCCGGCCATCGTGCTGTCGAAACACCAGTCGGCCTGGGAGACGATCTTCCTGCTGCCGAACCTGATCCGCCCGCTGGTCTTCGTCTTCAAGAAGGAAATCCTCTACATCCCCTTCTTCGGCTGGGCGATGGCGCTGCTGCGCATGATCCCGATCGACCGCAGCGAAGGCAAGAACGCCTTTGCCCACGTGGTCCGCCACGGCAAGCGGCGCCTGGCCGACGGCCAGTGGATCATCATGTTCCCGGAGGGGACGCGCATCCCTGTTGGAAAAAAGGGAAAGTACAAGAGCGGCGGTGCGCGCCTGGCTGTAGAAACCCAAGCCGTGGTCGTGCCGATCGCGCATAATTCAGGTGAGTGCTGGCCGAAGAATTCCTTCATCAAGCGGCCAGGACTCGTGACGGTCTCGATTGGCAAACCGATATCGCCGCAACACCACACTCCCGACAGTCTGATGCAAGAGGTCGAAAATTGGATAGAATCAGAAATGCGCGTCATTTCGCCCCACGTCTACACCGGTGGCTGAACGAAGTCGGCGCGCAGATCACAGCACCTCCACCTCTGCACGCCATGAATTCCCCCAAGACCGACGGGCCCCAGCTCGACCTTTTTAGCCAGGAACGGACCGCCCAGGACCCGTTCGCAGCGCTGGTGCCGGCCGCAAGGCCGGCGCCGGTGCCGCCGCCTCCGCAGCCCCTGTTCAAGGCGCCTCCTGCGCCGCCCCGCATCAATCTGCCCTCTCCGCCGCGCACGCCCGAGGATCCGCCCCTGCGGCGCATCGTGCTGGGCCACTACGCGGTCGACTACGAACTGAAACGCTCTGCGCGCCGCTCGATCGGCTTCATGATCGACGACGACGGCCTGCACGTGACGGCGCCGCGGCGCGCCATCCTGCCCGACATCGACAACGCGATCCGCGCCAAGCAGCGCTGGATCCTGACCAAGCTGCACGAACGCGGCGAGCGCCGCGCCAGGCGCGCCGAGCGCGTGCCGCTGGTCTGGGAAGACGGCGCACGCCTGCCCTACCTGGGTGGCGAAATCGTGCTGCGCCTGCAGCCGGCCGCGCGCAGCCACTGCGTATTCGATGCGCAGACCCGTGAACTGAATGTCGGCGTGACGCCGGGACTGTCGGAGTGGCAGCTGAAGGAACGTATCAAGCTGTGGTTCCAGGCCGAAGCCAAGCGCCTGTTCGTCGAGCGCCTCGACTTCTATGCGCCGCAGCTCGGCGTGCGCTACAGCGCGCTGACGCTGTCCTCGGCCGGCACGCGCTGGGGATCATGCACGGTGGGCGGCAGCATCCGCCTGAACTGGCGCCTGGTGCACTATGCGCTGGCGCTGCTCGATTACGTGGTGGTGCACGAACTGGCGCACCTGCGCGAGATGAACCACAGCCCGCGCTTCTGGGCGGTCGTCGGGTCGGTGTATGCGGATTACGACGGGGCGCGGCTGGAGCTACGCAGGCGCTCGCATGAGATGCCGGTGTTGTTTACGGATTGATCGATTTGTGCGGCTACACGTGAGCCGGTTGCGTGGGCGGAGACCGCTCACACTACGGTCAATGTCATGCCTTATCGCAGGGACCTAGGGTGGGCGGTCTCCGCCCACGCGTTCAACGCACGTCAGCAATCCAGGAAACGTCGATTACCTCAGCACGTGATCGCGCCGCGCCTCTGCCAGCCCGCGCATCGCCCCACGCTGCGCCTCGTTCAGGCAGCGAAACGGAATCGGCAGCGTCCCGCGCTTCAACACCATCATGAAGCCGCGCGAATAGGTGCGCACCGCGGTCACGTCGGACCAGCCGATCAGGGTCACGCCGCCGCTGGTGCGCACGATGCCGTGTTCGTCGATGGTGAATTCGTAGGTGCGGCGTCCGCGTCCGAGCAGCACGAAATTCAGGGCCGCGCTGGCCGTGCTCCTGATGCGCCAGTAGAAGCTGGCCGGCCAGCGGATGCGGCGGCGGCGGATCAGGAAGCCGCCGTGCTGCCACATGAAGCCGATGTATTCGCGCAGCGAATAGCGTACGAAGAAATGCAGGTCGCCCAGGGCGGTGGCGACCGTCGGCAAGGCGGGCGCGCCCGAGGATCCAAAGTAAGCGTCACCGGCGCCATCGGTTGCTCCATGCGCCACCATGGCCATCGGCTTGCTGCTGCCGCCTGGTTCCGGGCGATTTAACGACGACATGCGCATCCCCTTTTTCTGCCGAACTCAAAAAGCAATGGTATCAAAAACTACTCAAATTCCTGTTGCAAGAGTTCAACAGTGCGCAGGGTCGCGCCACGGTGGCGGCTTGCAAAATCCGCCGCATGGGTGCCCATTTCGGTGCGCGCATGCGCATCGCATAACAGGCGCACGGCCTGCGCCAGCAGGCTGTCCGCGTCGGGCACGCGCAGCGCCGCACCGGCCGTGACCGCTTCCTCGGTCGCGTCGAGGAAATTGAAGGTGTGTTCGCCCACCAGCACCGGTTTACCCAGCGCGCAGGCCTCGATCAGGTTCTGTCCGCCGAGCGGCAGCAGGCTGCCGCCGATGTAGGCGCAGTCGCAGGCCGCGTAATAGGCGAACATCTCGCCCATCGAGTCGCCCAGCAGTACATCGGCTTCCACCGCGGCGTCGACCGCGGCCTCGTTCATGTCCGAACGGCGCTGCAGCGACAGGCCGCGTGCACGCACCAGTTGCGCAACTTCGTCGAAGCGCTGCGGGTGGCGCGGCACGATGGCCAGCAGCATGCCGGCGGGCCGGTCTTTCAAACGCGTATAGGCGTCGAGGATCAGGACTTCTTCGCCTTCACGCGTGCTGGCGCACAGGAAGACCGGACGGCCATTGAGGCGTGCGCGCAGCCGGCTGCCGGTGGCCAGCGCCGCCTGCGGCGGCACGACGTCGAACTTGATGCTGCCGGTAATCGCCACCTTCGGCGCGCCAAGCGAACGGATGCGCTGCGCGTCCGCTTCGGTCTGCGCCGCCACGACCGTGATCGCCCGTGCCGCCTCCGACATCAAGGTACCGAAACGCTGGCCGCGGCGCAGCGAGCGCTCGGACAGGCGCGCGTTCACCAGCGCCACCGGCACCTGCCGTGCGGCGCAGCCGGCGATCAGGTTCGGCCAGACTTCGGTCTCCATCAGGATGCAGATGCGCGGCGCATAGTGGCGCAGGAAGCGCCGCACCATGAAGCCGGTGTCGTAAGGAAGATAGGATTGAATGACGCGCGCGCCGTGTTTCGCAAACAGCGCGCGGCCGGTGGCGCGGCCGGTCGGCGTCATGTGGGTCAGCAGCACGCGGCTCCCGGGCCACCCTGCCAGCAGCGCTTCGACCAGCGGCTCGGCGGCGCGCGTCTCGCCGACCGACACGGCGTGCACCATGAAGGTCATGCGCGCAGGCGCCACGTCGTCGTAGAAGCCCAGGCGCTCGCCTACGTGGCCGCGGTAACCGGGCTCCTTGCGTCCGCGCCACCACAGGCGCGCCAGCACGATCGGCAGCGCCAGCCACCACAGGAAGGAATACAGTGTGCGGTTCATTGCACGCCCAGCAGGCCGCGCGCGGCGGCGATCACCTCGGCGCTGGAGGGCGGCGCGCCCTGGTCGCCGAGGTTGACGATGCGCGGCGACCAGTTGCCCTCGGTCTTCCATTTCGGCGAATCGGCATAGATCTCGACCGTCGGCCGGTAGAAGGCGGCCGCGATGTGGGTCAGTCCGGTGTCGACCCCGATCGCCAGCGCCGCCTGCTGCGCCAGCGTCACGGCATCCATCATCGACAGCTTCGGCAGCACGCGCGCATTCGGCAGCCGGGCGGCCAGCGCCTCGGCTTCGCGCTTCTCTCCTTCCGAGCCCCAGGGCAGCAGCACCGGCATCGGCGACAAGGCCAGGCCGGTGGCGATCCAGTTCGCGGGCGCCCACTTCTTGGCGTCGCGCGCGGTGCCGTGGAAGAAGACGGCAAATGGCTCATGCGGCAGCCAGTGGGGACGCTGGGTGGACTCGGGCGGCGGCAGGCCGAAGTCGGGTGCGGTGTCGACCGGGTAGCCGAGCGCCGTGCCGGCCACCAGGCGCCCGCGCGCGACCGCATGGGTGCGCGGGTCGAGCGGGACGCTCTCGGTGTGGAAGAGTCGCGAGATGCCCTCGTAGCCGGAGCCCTCGCTGCCGTTGGCAAGGCCCACCTTGCGCCCGCCGCGCTTGATGCGCGCGGCGCCCATGATGATCCCGGTTTTTAATAAACCCTGGGTGTCGAAGACGAGATCGTATTCTTCTTCGCGCAAGGTAGAGAAGAAGGCCTTGATCTCGGCGCGCACCGCGGGACTGCGCAGGCCCTTGCGCCAGCGCCGCAGCGCGAACGGGATAATCTTGCGCACGTGCGGGTTCAGGCGCACGAGGCTGACATAGCCCTCTTCCACGACCCAGTCGATTGTCGCCTGCGGATGGTGGCGCAGGAGGTCGGCCACCATCGGCAGGTTGTGCAGGACGTCGCCCAGGGACGACACCCGCACCAGCAGGATCTTCACATGCATCTCTCTTCAGGATTGCTTCAGAACGGCAGCTTGGCATCCGGCTTGGCAGCCAGGATCACGCTGCGGAATTCGTCCTGGATGCGCGCCAGCGCTTCCGGGTTCTCGCCCTCGAAGCGCAGCACCACGACCGGGGTCGTGTTCGACGAACGGGCCAGGCCAAAACCGTCCGGGTACTCGACGCGCAGGCCGTCGATGTCGTTGATTTTTTCCGAAGTCGGGAAGGTGGCGTCGGTACGCAGCTTGTCGATCAGCGCAACGTTCTCGCCCTCGTCCAGGTGCAGGTGCAGCTCGGGCGTGCTGATCGCCATCGGCAGCGCGTTCAGCAGCGCCGACGGATCGTCGACTTTGGTCAGCAATTCGAGCATGCGCGCGCCCGCATACAGGCCGTCGTCGAAGCCGTACCAACGGTCCTTGAAGAAGACGTGGCCGCTCATCTCGCCGCCCAGCGGGGACCCGGTTTCCTTCAGCTTGGCCTTCACCAGCGAGTGGCCGGTCTTGTACATCAGCGGACGGCCGCCGTGCTGCTCGATGTACGGTGCCAGGTGGCGCGTGCATTTGACGTCGTACAGGATTTCGGCACCCGGATTGCGCGACAGGACATCGGCCGCAAACAGCATCATCTGGCGGTCCGGATAGATGATGTGGCCGTCCTTGGTGACGATGCCCAGGCGGTCGCCGTCGCCGTCGAAGGCCAGGCCGATCTCGGCGTCGCTCGTTTGCAGCGCGCGGATCAGGTCCTGCAGGTTTTCCGGGTGCGCCGGGTCCGGGTGGTGGTTCGGGAAGTGGCCGTCGACTTCGCAGAACAGCTCGATGACTTCGCAGCCCATGCCGCGGTACAGGTCGCCCGCGAAGGCGCCGGCCACGCCGTTGCCGCAGTCGACCGCGATCTTGATCGGACGCGCAATCCTGACGTCGCCGATGATGCGCTCGAGGTAGGCGGCGCGGATGTCGTGGGTGCGGTAGCTGCCCTTGTCGGCGGCGCTGCTGCCGTCGTGCGCCTGAATGCTGTCGTACAAGGCCGTGATCGCGTCGCCGTAGATCGCCTCGCCCGCGAGCACCATTTTGAAACCGTTGTAGTCGGGCGGATTGTGGCTGCCCGTGACCATGATGCCCGAGCGCGTACCCTCGAGCACATTGGTGGCGAAATAGACCATGGGCGTGGCGACCATGCCGAGGTCGATGACGTCGACGCCGGCGGCCTGCAGGCCTTCGGCCAGGGCTGCGGACAGCGCCGGGCCCGACAAACGGCCGTCGCGGCCGATCACGACGCTGCGCTCCCCCTTGGCAAGCGCCGCCTGGCCAAAGGCCTGGCCAATGCTGCGTGCCACGCCCGCGTCGAGCGTGCTGTCGATCACGCCGCGAATGTCATACGCCTTGAAAATCGTTTTTGAGAGAGCAACCATGTTCTACCTTGAAGAGTCGGGCGCCGCGATGCCTGCCCGGTGGGTGCATATGAACAGCACGGAAAGCGGCCAGCGCCAATGATGAGAGGATGACAAAACAGGGGGTATTGTAGCGGCAAGCGCGGCCACCGTGGAAACGGATGGCCGGCTGAGGTGCAGAAGTACGTTAGCGGCGAGCGCCGGTAACGGGGGAAGGATTTAAACGCGCAGTTTATCGAGGGACTTACCGCCTTCGACCCATTCCTTGACCCATTTAGGCTGGCGGCCGCGGCCGGTCCACTGCTGCGACGAATTGTCCGGGTGGCGATAACGCACAGCGACCGTACCAGTTTTGGTTCCACGTGCAGGCGTGGTCATCAGGTCTTTCAGCGGTACGCCTACCTTTTGAGCGATAGCCAGGATCTGCTCGCGTGCCTGCTGCACTTCCTGGTGCTCGCGCTGTTTCATTTCCTGCTTGATTTGCTCCTGCAGGTTGCGCAAATCGCCAACCGACATATTTGACAGATCCATCATCGTTCCTCGAAAGTTGGGTTAATCCAATTCAGGTGAAATCTCACCAAATGTCGCAATATACTACATTGGCAATTTATTGCCAGTCCTTCTTGCGCGAAATCAGCCATCTCGGCGATTTGAATCGAACAATACGCGCATACAGCCACAGGTAGCTGATAACGAACAATAAACAGAATACTATCAAGACGATTGTATTTTGCCAGAACAATGTGGCAGGGATGACGGCCATGAGTGAAAATAACCACAAATAAGGCGAGGTACGAGCATTACGCTGGAGCAGCGCCCTGGCCTCTTTATTACCGACAGTCCACCTGACAATACGCCTGAAAATAAGGCTGTGCAAGTGAATACCGTCGGGTACCCCAGGCGATTTTCCGCGCACAAACATACGGCGGTAAGCGGAGAAAAGGGTTTCGAATGCGGGATAAATGAGCAGCAATGCCGCGTACCAGGTCGACACTTGCGGGTTGCGCATTACCAGCAACAGGGCCAGTTCGCCAAGCATGAATCCAATGAAATAGGCGCCGCCATCGCCGAGGAATATCAGGCCCACCGGATAATTCCAGATCAGGAACCCGGCGGTCGCACCGGCGACCATCAGGGCGGTAATCAGGATGAACATGTCGTTCACTTGCAAGGCTACATAGGCCAGCGACAGCAGCATGCAGATCGTGACCATGCTTGCCAGGCCATTGAAGCCGTCGATGATATTCACCGCGTTCGCAATCCCCGCCACCGCCAATACCGTCAGCGGCAGCGCCACCCAGCCCGCGACAAAAATCACCATTCCGAACGGCAGGTCGATGCGTCCGATGGCCGCGTCGAGCAGCAGATAGGCCAGCATGGCGCCGGTCATCGTCAACAGCAGCCGGCGCGAAGGCCGCACCGCCCCGGTATAGTCTTCGAGCACGCCGCCGAGGAAGGCGACGAAGGCGCACAGCAGCAGCGGCGGCAGCGCTTGCAAGGACGTCGGCTGGCGCGCGATCGAGATCGCGGCGGCCAGCACCACCGACAGGTAGATCGGCAGCCCGCCAATCCGGGCCACCAGGTGCGTATGCGCGCGCTGCACCCCCTTGAAGTCGGTGTCGAGCGCCAGCCTGCGCAGTCTCGCGTGCTTGATCACAAGCAGGGTCAGCAGGGCCGAGCAGACGAAGCTGACGAAGAATGAAAACATGGCGTTTCCGCGGTTTTAAAGCGCAAGGGGCAGCCGCTCTGGACGCCGGGGCGGCGAAAGGCGCACGAGAAACGTCCACCTCGCGTGCTTGCAAAGGAGTCAAATCTATTCTAACCGGATAAGCGCCCTCAACGCGGGCAGGCCCGTGTACCGCGTGAGTAGTGTTGGAATTGCGCCAGACCGGGTGCGAGGATGTATCGAAAACGCAATTCGGTGGCGGCGATCGAGCTTGCCGGAAGACAGCAGCGCGCGCCAGGCGCTTATTTCAGCACGCCTTCCCTGAGCAATTGCAGCAGGTACTGCCCATATCCGGTACCGGATATGGGCGCGGCCAGGGCGTGCAGTTGCGCGGCATCGATATAGCCCATCCGAAATGCCGTTTCTTCGGGCACCGCCACTTTCAGGCCCTGGCGTTTTTCGATGGTGGCGATGAATTGCGAGGCATCGAGCAGGGATTCATGGGTGCCGGTATCGAGCCAGGCCATCCCACGCCCCATCAGCTCGACCCGCAATCGCCCTGCCGACAGATAAGCCTGGTTAATATCGGTGATTTCCAGTTCGCCCCGTGCCGAGGGACGCAGGCCGGCCGCGATATCGCAGACTCCGCCATCGTGGAAATACAGTCCGGTCACCGCATAATTCGATTTCAGCACCTGCGGTTTTTCCTCGATCGACAAGGCCTTGCCGCCGCGGTCGAATTCGATCACGCCGTAACGCTGCGGATCGTTCACATGGTAGGCAAATACGGTCGCGCCCTCGTTGCGCGCGCTGGCCGCCTGCAGTGTCTGCTCCAGGCCATGGCCATAAAAGATATTATCGCCCAGGACCAATGCCGCGGGACCACCGGCCAGAAATGCGCGGCCGATCAGGTAGGCTTGCGCGATTCCCTCGGGCGCGGGCTGGACGGCATAATGCAGGGCCAATCCCCATTGCCCTCCATCGCCCAGCAATTGCTGGAAGCGCGGCAAATCCTGTTCGGTCGAGATAATCAGGATTTCGCGTATTCCCGCCTGCATCAGCGTCGTTAGCGGATAATAAATCATCGGCTTGTCGTACACCGGCAGCATTTGCTTCGAGATAGCCGTCGTCATCGGATACAGGCGCGAACCCGATCCGCCCGCCAGGATGATTCCCTTGCGCGCCCTGTGCATGCTGCTCATGCCGTCCCCTGTCCTGAGTATTCGAACCGCCCGGTCCGCAAGACTGCGCACCCCGGCAAAATCATTTAGTATGCCCTCCACAGCCATTCATCCGTCCGCATCGCTGCGTTGGCGGCATTATCCAACAAGAATATCCGCCGCGGCGGCCAGGAAGTCAGATTATGAAAACCTATGTCATCGGCGACCTGCAGGGTTGCGCCCATGAGGCAGAGGCCCTGCTGGAAAAAATCGCGCAGGACGCCGGCGCCGGCACCCATGCGCGCATCCTCTTTGTCGGCGACCTGATCAACCGCGGCCCGGAGTCGCTGCTGGCCCTGCGGCGCATGAAGGCGCTGGCCGAAACGAGCGGCGGCCGCGTGGAAGCCCTGCTCGGCAACCACGACCTGCACCTGCTGGCGGTGGCCGCCGGCGCCCAGCGCGCCAGCAAGTCCGACACCCTGGACGAGATCCTCGCCGCCCCCGACCGCGACGAACTGCTGGCCTGGCTGCGCGGGCGTCCGCTGGCGATCTTCGTCGACGCCCACCTGCTGGTGCATGCCGGGGTGGCGCCGCAGTGGGACGCGGCGCAGACGATGGCGCTCGCCAATGAGGTCGAGGAGGTCCTGCGCGGCGACGGCTGGATCGATTTCCTGGCGCAGATGTACGGCAACCAGCCCGACCGCTGGGACGACAACTTGACCGGCATGGACCGCCTGCGCTGCATCGTCAACGCCCTCACCCGCATGCGCCTGTGCCTGCCCGACGGGACGATGGATTTCGCGCACAAGGAAAGCGAGAGCGGACCGATCGGATCGGGCCTGCTGCCCTGGTTCGACCTGCCGGGCCGGCGCACGATGGACGTGACGGTGGTGTTCGGCCACTGGTCGGCGCTGGGCCTGATCCTGCGCCCGAACCTGGTGGGACTCGACAGCGGCTGCGTCTGGGGCGGCAAGCTGACCGCCGTCTGCCTGGACGACCGAGGCCTGCTGCAGGTCGACTGCCCGGAATACCGGCCGCACAGCGGAAAAGGCTAGACGCTGCCCGATTGCGCCAGGAGCGGCGATGCGTCCACGGGCCTCAGCGCCGCCTGGATCGCGTCGTGCGCCGCCTGCGCCAGTTCGCGCCGGTGCGCACCCTCTCCCGCGATCGGGGCCAGGCAGGCCACGCGTGCCCGCACCGGCGCGCCGCCGAGGATGGTGACGATGCTGTCGACGAAACTCACGTCGCCCGCATAGTCGACGCCGCGGTGCCAGGCGCCGGCCTCGTCGAGATAGGCCAGCGCGCAGGGCTGCAGCGCGACTTTGGCGTCGATCGCGGCCTCGAACAGGTTGGCGTGGAAGGGCAGCACGCTACCCTGCTGGCCGACGGTCCCCTCGGGGAAGAAGGCGACCCGCTCGCCCTGTCCCAGCACCGACACGATCCCTTTGAAAATGTGGCGCAGCTCGCGCCGGTTGCCACGCGCGATAAACACCGTGCCGGCGGCGGCGGCCAGCCAGCCGAGCACCGGCCAGGACCGGATCTCGGCCTTGGCGACGAAGCGGCAGGGGTGCAGCGAATTGAGGACGAAGATGTCGAGCCAGGAGATGTGGTTCGCGACGAACAGCGCGTGCTCGAGCGCCGGCGCGCCCGGGGCTTCTTCCACCCGGACGTTGCAGATCGCCAGCAGGCGGCGCGACCAGCGCCGCGTGGCCGCGTCGCGCAGCCGGCGGCCGGCCCAGGGGAAGACGAGCGCGCAGGTCGCCAGGCCTGCCAGCAGGTGGACGATCACGCGCGCGAGGCGCCAGGCGAGGCGAAGTCGAATCATCGTAGAAAAGAGAAGCGGGGCCGCAGCCCCGCGCAATGCTTAACGCTGGTAGGCGATGCGCCCGCCGACGACCGTGACTTGCACCTGGCCGGTCAGTTCATAGCCCAGGAAAGGCGTGTGCTTGCCCTGGCTGGCCAGCGCCGCGCCTTCGACCAGCCAGCGGACGTTCGGGTCGAACACGACGATGTCGGCGGCCGCGCCCACTTTCAGGTCGCCGGCTGCCAGGCCCGCCGTGCGTGCGGCGTCGGCGGTGATCTTGGCCAGCGCACGCGGCAGGGCATCCTGTCCGCGCTGGTCTTCCACCCACTTCAGCATCAGCGACAGCAGCAGTTCCAGACCGGTGGCGCCCGGCGAGGCTTCGGCGAAAGGCAGCAGCTTCTCGTCGTCGTCGACCGGGGTGTGGTCCGAACAGACGGCGTCGATGGTGCCGTCCAGCAGGGCGGCCGTGATGGCGTCGCGGTCGCGGCCGCTCCGGACCGGCGGGGTCAGGCGCGCGTTGGAATCGAAGAAGCCGATGTCGGCGTCGGTCATGTGCAGGTGGTGCACGCCGACGTCGCAGGTGACCGGCAAGCCTTCCTTCTTCGCCGCGCGCACCAGGTCGAGGCCGGCCGCGGACGACATGCGGCACAGGTGGACGCGGGCGCCGGTCGAGCGCACCAGATCGAAAATGGTGTGCAGGGCGATCGTCTCGGCCATGACGGGCACGCCCGACAGGCCCAGGCGCGAGGCCAGCGGCCCGCTGTGGGCGACGCCGCCGCGGCCGATGTGCGGATCCTGCGGGCGCAGCCAGACGGTATAGCCGAAGGTTTTCGCATACTGCAGGGCGCGCAGCAGGACGTTGGTGTCCAGGATCGGCACTTCGGCCTGGGCGAAGCCGATGCAGCCGGCCTCGGTCAGCTCGGCCATTTCGGTCAGCGCTTCTCCCTTCAGGCCCATGGTCAGCGCACCCAGCGGGTGCACCTGGGCCAGGTCCAGGTTGCGGGCGCGGTGTTTCAGCATTTCGACCAGGCCCGGCTCGTCCAGCACCGGATCAGTGTCGGGCGGGCAGACCAGCGTCGTCACGCCGCCCTGCACCGCCGCGCGCATTTCCGACTCCAGCGTCGCCTTGTATTCGTAGCCCGGCTCGCGCAGGCGTGCCGACAGATCCACGAGGCCAGGAGCGACCACGAGATTGGAAGCGTCGATGGTGTCGTCGGCCGTGAAGCCGGCGGGCGCGTCCCCTACAGCGGCTACCTTGCCATCCACGATGAACAGGTCCGTCACGCGGTCAATGTTATTCGCCGGGTCGATGACACGCCCGTTCTTGATATGTAATTTCATCCGTGCGAAGTTCAAGCTCTGCCTCCCGCCAAAATACTCATCACCGCCATCCGTACCGCGATCCCGAAGGTCACCTGCGGCAGAATGACGGCCTGCTTGCCGTCGGCCACCGCCGAGTCGATCTCGACGCCGCGGTTCATCGGCCCCGGGTGCATCACGATCGCGTCCGGCCTGGCCAGCGCCAGGCGCTCGGGCGTCAGGCCGTAGCTCTTGAAATACTCCTGGGCCGAGGGCAGCAGCGCGCCCGACATGCGCTCGTTCTGCAGGCGCAGCATGATGATGACGTCGACGTCTTTCAGACCTTCATCCATGTTGTTGAACACGCGCACGCCCATGTGTTCCAGGCCGCTCGGCAGCAGAGTCTGCGGGCCGATGGCGCGCACTTCCGGCACGCCGAGGGTGGTCAGTGCGTGAATGTCCGAACGCGCCACCCGGCTGTGCAGGATGTCGCCGACGATGGCCACGCGCAGGTTCGTAAAATCCTGCTTGTAGTGACGGATCGTGTACATGTCGAGCAGGCCCTGGGTCGGGTGCGCATGGCGACCGTCGCCGGCGTTGACGACGTGGATTTCCTTGCGGCCGCTGTCGTTCAGGTGCTTGGCGATCAGGTAAGGCGCGCCCGACTGCGCGTGGCGCACCACGAACATGTCGGCGTGCATGGCCGCCAGGTTGTCGATGGTATCCAACAGCGACTCGCCCTTCGTGGTCGAAGAGGCCTGGATGTTCAGGTTGATGACGTCGGCCGACAGGCGCTTCGAGGCGATCTCGAAGGTGGTGCGGGTGCGGGTGCTGTTTTCAAAGAACAGGTTGAACACGCTTTTACCGCGCATCAGCGGCACCTTTTTCACTTCGCGGTCGGAGATGCCGACGAAACTCTGCGCGGTGTCGAGGATATGGTTGATGATCGCCTTGGGCAGGCCTTCGATGGTGAGCAGGTGCTGCAGCTCGCCGTTCTTGTTCAGTTGCGGGTTATTGTTCAGAGTCGGCATTGTCTTCTTCGATCGTGAGCGAGAGTTGGCCGGATGCGTCGCGTGCCAGCGACAGCGACTGGCGGCCTGCCAGCGTGGTGGTCACGCCAACGAAATCGGGCGCCACGGGCAGCTCGCGCCCGCCGCGGTCGGCCAGCGCCGCCAGCTTGATGCAGGCCGGGCGGCCGTAGTCGAACAGCACGTTGATCGCGGCGCGCGTCGTGCGCCCCGTGTAGAGTACGTCGTCGACCAGCACGATGGTGGCGCCGTCGACGTTGAAGCCGATATGGGTCGGCTTCACGTCCGGATGCAGGCCCTTCCTGGCATAGTCGTCGCGGTAGAACGAGACGTCGATGAAGCCGAGGCGGCCTTTCAGGTCGAGGTCGGCGGCGAGGCGCTCGGCCAGCCAGGCGCCGCCCGAATGGATGCCGACGATGGCGGCGTCCGGCACGTTCGCGAGGCCCGCGCGCACCTGTTCGAGCAGGGCGCGGTACAGCGCCTCGGCATCGAAGTCTTGATTAGTTGTTGGCATGATCGTCAAAGTACTGTTGCAAAATGATGGAGGCAGCCTTGGCGTCGATAATCTCGCCGCGCCTGGCGGGGATCACGACGGAAGAGTAGCGCTCGTCGACCAGCTCGACGGGCAGGTCGAAGCGGCCGTGCAGCTGGTTGGCGAAGCGGCGCGCGCGCAAGGTCATGTCGTGCTCGGCGCCGTCCGGATGGCGCGGCTCGCCGACGACCAGGCGCGTCGGGCGCCACTCGTCGATCAGCGCGCCGATGGTCTTGAAGCGGGTGGCGTTGTCGATGGCGTTCACGACCGTGAGAGGCTGGGCCTGCCCGGTCAGCGTATTGCCCATCGCGATACCGATCCGCTTGATGCCGAAGTCGAATCCAAAAACAATCTCAACCATCAATCTCGACCAAGCTCACGCATGGCCGGCCTCGGTGGTGAGCATCATCGGATCGATACCCAGCAATTTGATGGCGGCGTTGTAGCGCTCCTCGATCGGCAGGTCGAACAGCACGTGGGCGTCGGCGCCCACGGTGAGCCAGCCGTTGCGCGACAATTCTTCCTCGAGCTGGCCCGGACTCCAGCCGGCGTAGCCGATCGAAACCAGCATGCGGGCGGGTCCGGCACCGCTGGCGACCGCCTCGAGCACGTCGATCGAGGTGGTGAAGGCGACGTCGTCGGTCACGTTCAGCGAGGAAGAATAGCGTCCGCCCGGACTGTGCAGCACGAAGCCGCGGTCGTCCTGGACCGGACCGCCGAACATGATCGGCTCGTCGACTACCTGCGCGCGCAGGCCTTCGGCCACTTTCAGGTCGATGCGGTCGAACAGCACCTCCATCGTCATGTCGGTCGGCTTGTTGATGACGACCCCGAGCACGCCTTTTTCGTTATGCTCGCAGATGTACACCACCGCGCCGCCGAAGATCGGGTCTTCCATGGAAGGCATGGCGATGAGGAAATGATTGGCCAAATTCAACCCTGACGGTGCCGGACCGATATTGCCGAGTGTTTCGCCTCCCTGCGGCAGGCCGGCCATGGGCAGAGTTGTGCCGATTTTGCTCTTCTTCATACGCTGACTCTCTGTTGGCTAGTATCCCGACTACAACATTAGGCTTTTCGATAGTTTACACTGAAACGCGCGACCAGCCATCCGGAGCGCCGTTGCGCGCGCGAAGCACCACTCGATAACGTGATGCAACCGTTCGATCCTAGCCCGTAAAATGGCTCGCCCTGTTGACTGAAAACACGATGATTCCGAAAAGCAAGTCTGTTGTCTGGTTCCGGCGCGACCTGCGCGCCTTCGACCACGCCGCCCTGCACCATGCGTTGCGCGATGCCGCCCAATACGGCGGCAGCGTGGTCTGCGTCTTCGTGTTCGACACCGGTATCCTGGACGGCTTGCCGCGCGAGGAACGGCGCGTGCGCTTCATCCACGCCAGCCTGCGCGAACTCGACGCCGAGCTGCGCAAACTCGGCGGCGGGCTGATGGTGCGCCACGGCGCCGCGGTGGACGAGATCCCGCGCCTGGCCGCCGAACTCGATGCCCGCAGCGTGTACGTCAACGAGGATTACGAACCGGACGCGATCGCCCGCGACGCGGCCGTGGCCGCGGCACTGGAAGCCGGGGGCCGCAGCCTGTTGCGCTTCAAGGACCAGGTGATTTTCGAGAAAAACGAGGTGCTGACCCTGGCCGGCGGGATCTACGGCGTGTTCACCCCGTATAAGAACGCATGGCTCAAGCGCCTGGCCGCCCAGCCGGAAGCGGCCGCGCCGTGGATGATCGAACCGCATGCGGGGGCCCTGGCGCCCGTGCCCGAGGTGGCGCTGCCTGGCCTGGCGCAGCTCGGGTTCGATGACGGTCCCCTGCCCGCGCCGCCCGGGATGGCGGGGGCAAGTGAACTGTTCGAACACTTCCTGCCACGCCTGGCTGATTACGGCACGGCGCGCGACTTCCCGGCGCTGGACGCAACGTCTCGCCTGTCGATTCACCTGCGCTTCGGCACTACCTCGGTACGCCACCTGGTGCGCACGCTGCGCCAGATGATGGCCAATGGCGCCGGTGGCGCGGGCGCGCCGGTGTGGCTGTCGGAACTGATCTGGCGCGAGTTCTACGCGATGATCCTGTTCCACCATCCGCATATCGCGCAGCAGTCGTTCAAGCCGGCCTTCGATGCGATCGCATGGGAAGCGGGCGAGCCGGCGCAGGCTTTATTTGCCGCCTGGTGCGAAGGCCGTACCGGCTATCCGCTGGTGGACGCGGCGATGGTCCAGCTGAACACGACCGGCTTCATGCACAACCGGCTGCGCATGGTGACGGCCAGCTTTTTAGTAAAAGATCTCGGGATCGACTGGCGCTGGGGCGAGCGCTATTTTGCGCGCCAATTGAACGACTACGACCTGGCCTCGAACGTCGGCGGCTGGCAGTGGGCGGCATCGACCGGATGCGATGCGCAGCCGTGGTTCCGCATCTTCAATCCGGTGACGCAGTCGCAGAAGTTCGACCGGCAGGGGGAGTTTATAAAACAGTACCTGCCGCAGCTGGCGAAGCTGGAGGCGCGGGATATTCATGCGCCGTGGCTGGTGCCGGCGGATGAATTGGCGGCGTGCGGGATCGTGTTGGGGAGGGATTATCCGGAGCCGATCATCGATCATGCGCAGGCGCGGCAGCGGACGCTGGAGCGATTTACCGTCGTCAAAGGCGGGTGATGCCGTCGGGTGTTCAGGGGCACGAACGCGTGGGCTCGAGAGCCCACCCTACGGCATAGGCAAATCGATTACGCCTCCGGCATCTCGCCATTCAACAACCCGGCAATCGCCCCCAACAACACCGGCTCCTGGAACGGCTTGCCGAAATACGCATTTACGCCCAATCCCAGCGCGACATTGCGGTGCTTGTCGGCCGTGCGCGAGGTGATCATGATCACCGGCAGCGCGGCCGTGGCAGGATCGCCGCGCACGTGGCGCACGAGATCAAAACCGTCCATGCGCGGCATCTCGATATCGACCAGCATCAGGTCGGGACGCACTTCCGGCAGCTGCGCCAGCGCGTCGACCCCATCCTTGGCGAGCGCCACCCGGTAGCCCTCGCGCTCGAGCAGGCGCTGGGTCACGCGGCGCACGGTCAGCGAGTCGTCGACCACCATCACCGTCGGGCGGTGGACGGGCGCCGGCTGGGCCGCGGCGGGAACCATGCCCACGCTCCCGGCATTCCGGCCCAGGGCCAGCGGGTTCAGGATCAACACGATGTCGCCGCTGCCGAGCACCGTGGCGCCGGCAATCCCCGGCACCCGCGCCAGTTGCGGTCCGAGGTTTTTGATGACCACCTCGCGGTTGCCCAGTACCTCGTCGACCTGCAGTGCGATGCGCTCGCCGGCGCTGTGCAGCAGCAGCACCGGACGCGAACGCAGGCCGGGTTCGAAACGGTCTCCTTCCCCCAGCAGCGCCGGCAGGTAGTGGAAGGGCAGTACCTGTCCGCCGGCGTCGAGCGTGCCGGTCTCCGCGGCGGCGGCCAGGTCCGGCTCGCGCACCTGTACCACCTGCTCGACCAGGGTCGAGGGCAGCGCATAGGTCTTGCCGGCGCTGGCGACCAGCACGACCTGCGTGACGGCGAGGGTCAGCGGCAGGCGGATGGTAAAACGCGTGCCCTGCCCGGCCTCGGTGTCGATCGTCACGCGCCCGCCCAGGGCCTGCGCTTCCGAGCGCACCACGTCCATGCCGACGCCGCGTCCCGCCAGTTCGGTCAGCGTATCGGCGGTCGAGAAGCCGGGCGCGAAAATCAGTTCGGCCGCCTGCGCGTCGCTCAGTTCCGCATCCCCGGCAATCAGGCCGAGCGCAATCGCCTTGGCGCGGATGCGCCCCAAATCCAGGCCGGCGCCGTCGTCGCCGAACTGCAGCACGACCTCGTTGCCCTGCTGGCTCACCTGCACCAGCAGCTCGCCGGTATCGGATTTGCCGCCGGCTGCGCGCTCGGTACGCGGCTCGATGCCGTGCACGATGGCGTTGCGCAGCAGGTGTTCGAAGGGCGCGGCCATCTGTTCCAGCACGCTGCGGTCGATCTCGACGGCGCCGCCGCGGATGTCCAGGTTTACGCGTTTATCCGTTTCCTTGGCCGTCTGGCGCGCGACGCGAAACAGGCGTTCGGACAAGCTGGCAAAGGGCACCATCCGCACCCGCATCAGGTCGCGCTGGAGGTCGCGCGTCATGCGCGATTGCGCCGCCAGTTCTTCGCCGGCGCCGTCGACCGTGCGCGAGAGCGACTCGTGGAAGGAGGCGACGTCGTTGACGCTCTCGGCCATCATGCGGGTCAGTTCCTGCAGCCGGGTAAAACGGTCGAATTCGAGCGGGTCGAACTCGCGCTCGCCAGCGATCGACATTCGCGAGGCGATCTGCGATTCGGCCTGCATCTCGACTTCGCGCAGCTGGCGCCGCAGGCGGCCGAGGTTGTCGGAAAACTCACCCAGCGCAGCTTTTAATACGCCCATCTGGTTTTCCAGTTTCGAGCGCGTGATCGAGACCTCGCCGGCCTGGGTCACGAGACGGTCGAGGATGTCGGCGCGTACCCGCACCAGCGGCGTGCGCGCCTCGCTCGGGGTCAGCGCATCCGCGGCAGGCTCCGCCGGCGCTTCGGACGCATCGGGCGCATCGCTTGCCGGCGCCTGCGCCGGCTGCACCAGCTGCTCGAACAGCGCCAGCGCCGTGTCGTAGTTGGCCATCAGCTCGTCGAACGCGGCGGGCGCGCTGGTCCCCGCATGCACCATGTTCTCGACTTGCGTTTCCAGCTCGTGGGTATGCTGGCCGATGCGCATCGCGCCGGCCATGCGCGCGCTGCCTTTGACGGTGTGCAGGGTGCGCAGCAGGCCTTGCGCCGGCGCCGGGTCCTGCGGGTTGTTCTGCCACTGGCGCAGGCCGTTGCCGATCTGCGGCAGCAGGTCGGCCGCCTCTTCCAGGAACACCGGCAGCAAGTCTGGATCGAGCTCGTCGTGCAGCACCGGTTCGGGCGCCGGCGCGCCGTCCGTCGCCAGGGCCACGGGACGCGCGGTCGCTTCCGGCTGGGCCGCCTCGTGCGGCTCGGGCTCGGGCTCGGGCTCGGGCTCGGGCTCGGGCTCGGGCTCGGGCACAGGTTCCGCTTGCGCTTCCGGTTCCACCTGCGCTTCGGCCTGGGCCTCCGGCGCATCGAACAAGGCGTCGAAATCGAGGCCGAACAGGTCGTCGACGGCTGCGTCCGCGGCCGGTTTTTCCTCGACGGGCTGCGCAGCCGGCACCGCCACCGGCGGCTCGGCCCGCAGGCTGTCGTAGGCCTGCGCGAACAGCGTGTCGAGCTGGCGCGCGAGATCCGTGCCGGCGTCGCCGTACGCGGCTGCGGCCTGCTGCTGCGCCAGGGCTGTGCGCAGGGCGTCGAGCTCGGCCAGCATGTCCGGCTGGGCGGGCGCCAGTTCGTCGCGTCCGAAGGCCTGCAGCATCTGGCGCACGCGCGCCAGCGCGGCGTCGAGCACGTCGTGCTGGGCCGGGCTCAGGCTCAAGCCTGGCGCCGCCAGCATCTCGAGCGTCGTCTCCAGCGCCTGCGCCAGGTCGCGCAAGGGGAGGAAACCGACCGTGCCCGACGTGCCGCCCAGCGTGTGCACCGCCTTCAATGCCTCGGCGCTGGCCAGGCGTCCCGTTTCATGGCGCCACTCGCCGAAATCGCGCTCGAGCAGGCGCAGGAGTTCGTCGGTCTCGGCGACATAGATGTTGTACAGGGCCAGCGGAATCTCAAGCGTGCCGACGCGGTGCATGTTCTCGTCGGCGGCCGGCGCTGGACGGGTGGCCGTCGGCAGGGAAATCACATTGCTGGCCGCTTCCCGTTGCGCCGGCGGCGTCTCCTCGGCCGTCACGGGCTCCACGGCAAAGGCGGCGCCGCCCTGCACGCCTTCGGCTGCCGCGATCAGCCCGGCGTTGCTGCGTGCCGAGCTGCCGCTTGCCGCCAGTTCGGCGACCCAGGGCGAAAGTTCGGCGTGCGCGTGTCCGACGAGATCGAGCAGATCGGACGTGGCGGCGCGGGCGTCCGCGAGCCAGACGTTCAGCACGCGCTCCAGTGCCGCCGCGCCGGCCGCGAATTCGTCGAGGCTGACCATGCGCGCGCTGCCCTTGAGCGTGTGGAAGGCACGCCGCACGATGGTCAATGCGTCCTGCGCCTGCGGGTCGCGGCGCAGCTCGGGCAGTGTGGCGGCGATCGTGTCCAGCACTTCGCCCGCTTCGGCAACGAAGATCTCGAGCAGTTCGGCGTCGATGCCGGCTTCCGGTGCAAGGGCCGCAGCAGCAGCAGCAGCTTCGTCAGGCACCGCGGACACCGGCATCGCTGCTTCCTGCGCGGCGCTCGCCTGCTCGACACTCAACTCGCACAGCAGCTCCGCTTCCTCGTCGAACACGAAGCGGTCCTTCGCGCTGTTGCTGTTCTGCGCCAGCATGTCGGTGAAAAAGCCCAACGCGCCGATATTCCGGGCGATGTTATGCAGCGTGCCGGCCTGGGCCTGGACGTCGCCGTCGCCCTCGGCCAGGTTCGAGACCGCCTCGCGCACATGGTGCGCGGTGCGCGCCGCCGCCTCGTGGTCGAGGATGGAGAGTGCGCCCTGGATCTGGTGCAGCAGCGGAGCGGCCGCCACCAGCGCGCCGCGCTTGTGGCGCGGGTCGTCGTAATACTCGTCGAGCAGTTTTTCGACCTGGCGCAGGCCGGACTTGATTTCTCCCGCCAGCACGGCCACCGTCTGGCCCTGCTGGATCGACTGCGCCAGTTCGTTCTGCCAGTCGGGTGCCGCGGGCGGCGTTTCACCGGCAGCGAGGGCCAGCAAGCGCTGGCCCACCACTTCCGCATGCTGCCCGAAATCCTCCGGCAGCTGGCGCACCTGGTCCAGGCCGTGTTCGACGAACAGCATGGCCGTGGCCATCTCGAGGCCGAACTGATCGTTGCGGCCCGAAGCGATCGAGTCGTTGGCGGCCTGGCCGAGTTCGCGCAGCAGTTGCGCCAGGGCCGGCGCGCCGAGCTTCTCGCTGGCGCCGGCGAGCGTCGCCAGCGCGCCGTTGAAATCGGCTTCGCGCGCGGCGTCGGGATGCACGGCGAGCTGGTCCCAGTCCGACTTCGAGCGTGCCAGCGCTTCCTTGGCTTCCTTCAGCGCGTGCGGATCGACCTTGCCGTAGCGGCGCTCGGCATAATCGGCCGGCACCGCGCCGTCGAGGCGGAAGGCGCGCCGCAGGACCGCCGCCTCGCCCCCGGCCTCGCCTGCGGCCGCGATGAAGAACAGCGCGTCGCGCAGCATCGTGTCGGGCAGGCCGGCCTGGCCCTGGGCCAGGCGGCGCAGCTGCAGGTTGATCTGGCCGAACAGCTGCTTGATCAACAGGTCGCCCGCCAGAGCGCCCCCGGCCACCAGCGTGGCGACCGCATGCAGCGCCTGCCAGGCTGTACCGGCAGGCGTCAACGGCGCGATCGCCGCGGCCAGGGCGCCCGCATGCGTACGCTGGGCGGCGGCGTCAGGACTCTTCAGGTAAGGCAGCAGCGCCTTCTCGAACTGGGCGCGGCAAGCCGCGTACTCAAGCGCGGCATCGCCGGACGCAACGGCATGCGTCGTGTCGATAGCGAGCAGGTCGGACGGATGGATGCGCTCCGCGCCCAGCAATTCCTGCAGCGCGCGGTAATACGGGAACAGGCGTACAGGCTGGGGCGCGGCGCCCGCGACCAATTCGTCCAGGTATTCGCCGATCGCGCCGAAGGCCTCGCGCACGGCCTTGACACTCTCCGGCGTGCAGTCGAGCGTGCGCTCCTTGAAACGGTCGAGCGCGCGCTCGGCGGCGCTGGTGAGCAGGCCCACGCCTTCGACATCGACCATCTGCAGCGCGCCGTGCGCCTGGTGCAAATGCGTCTTCGCATGCAGCAGCAGGGTCGGCTGGGCTTCGCTCGAACGCGTCGCCGCATCGTTCAGGGCGCTGCTGGAGCGCTCGAGCGCGCCGCGGATCTCGCCGATCACCCAGGACAAAGGGCCGGTGTCAAAAAGGGGCGCGGGCTGGGATGAAGTCATCGTCGTTGTCGGGGTTGGTCCTCAGGCGGCGACGCGGAAGCGCGACACCGAGTTTTTCAGTTCCTGCGCCAGCACGGCCAGCTGGCGGATCGATAGTGCGGTCTGCTCGGTGCCGGCCTGGGTATGCTCGGTCACGGAGAGGATGTGCTGCATATTGTGCGCCACGCCGTTGGCCGATGTCGCCTGCAACCCGGTCGCAAACGAGATCCCCTGGATCAGTTCCGCGAGGCGGTTCGAGACGCGCGAGATGTCCGCCAGCGCGGCACCGGCCGCATCCGACAGGCGCGCACCCTCGACCACGCCCTGGGTCGATTTTTCCATCGCCGCCGCGGCGTCGTGCGTGTCCGTCTGAATCGTCCGCACCAGCGCGCCGATCTGCTTGGCGGCGTCGCCGGAACGTTCGGCCAGGCGCTGCACCTCTTCGGCCACGACCGAGAAGCCGCGTCCCGCTTCGCCGGCCGACGCCGCCTGGATCGCCGCGTTCAGCGCCAACACGTTGGTCTGCTCGGTAATGTCGGAAATCAGTTCGGTAATTTCGCCGATCTCCTGCGAGGATTCGCCCAGGCGCTTGATGCGCTTCGAGGTTTCCTGGATCTGTTCGCGGATCTCGTGCATGCCGAGGATCGCGTTCTGCACCGCCGCCGCGCCCTGCTCCGCCGCCGCCACCGACTGGCGCGCGACCTCGGCCGATTCGTTGGCCGACTTCGATACGTCGGTGATCTCGCCGGCCATGCGCAGGACCGTCGACGAGGCTTCCTCGATCTCGCGCGACTGCTGTCCGGTCGCGTCCAGCAAGCCCGTGGAAATCGTCTGCGCCTCGTTCGAGGCCTGCGTCACCTGCTCGGCGGTGGTGGTGACGCGCTGCACCAGCGTACGCAGCTCCTCGACCGTATAGTTGACGGAGTCGGCGATCGCGCCGGTGATGTCTTCCGAGACGGTGGCGTGCACGGTCAAATCGCCGTCGGCCACTTCCTGCAGTTCGTTCATCAGGCGCAGAATCGCGGCCTGGTTCTGGTTGTTGGTGGCCTTGGCTTCTTCTTCCTGCGCCTGCGCCAGCTGGCGCAGGCTTTCCGCTTCGCGGCGCCGCGCGTCGGCGCCGCGGGTGCGGTTGCGCGAGTCCTGCAGCATGACGCGGCTGATCGAGCCGGCGGTGGCCAGCGTGAAGATCGAGGCCACCACCAGCAGCCAGAACCAGCTGTTCTGCGTGGATTGCTGTTCGCGGTAGCCGGCCTGCAGCGCGCTGACTTCCTTCTTGATTTCTTCGTTGTCGCGGTGGATGGTGCGCGCGGCGGCGCGCGCTTTCGAATACGCCGCCGGGTTGTCGAGGAAGGGCGCGAAGTCCTTGCGGAAGGCATTGAAACGGGTCTGCACCTGGATCAGCTTGTCGCGCAAATCCGGGTTGCGCTGGGCCGCGCCGCCGCCCTGCAGCTCGCCGAGCGCATGTTCGAAGGCGGCACTGTCGGCGCCGATGCGCACCGCGGCGTCGTCGCCGGGCACGCCGATGGCGAAGAACTGGTTGGCGCCGCGCGCCAGGCGCTGGGTCAGCATCATCATGCGGCCGATCGCGGCCAGCTCGCGCGCGCTGGCGCCGCGTTCGACGTTCTGCGCCATCAGGTCTTCGGTCAGGGTCAGCATTTCGGACGCGAGGGCGTCGAGCTGGCGCACGCTTTTGTCGAAGGCGATCAGCGCCGGCTTCATCTTGATGATGTTGGCCGCGCCCTGGTCGGAGGCGTTCCAGGTATTGCGCACGCGCGCCAGCTGGGCGGCCTGGCGGCCGCTGGCGCCCGGGATGCTGACGGCGCCGAGATCGCCGCCCTTGGCCAGCAGGCGCATATTGCGCTCGACTTCGGCGCGGCTCTCGTCGAGCTGGGCGAAGGAATCGGGGCGCCCGGCGAGCGCGTTCGGCGCCGCCTTGCCGGCACGCTGGGTATGCATCAGGATGTCGCCGGCGACCTGGATCTGGGCGGCGACTTTGGCGTTGACGGCGGCGTTCTGCCACATCCCGAGGATGGTCAGCAAAATGCCGGCGGCGAAGGCGACCAGCAGCAGGCGCAGCTGGCGCGGCAGCGACAGGTGGCCGATCAGCGGCAGGCTGAGGTTATCCTCTTCCTCGCTCTCTTCGGCGGCACCCGGTGCGCGGCGGCGCATCACGTTCCCGAGCCGCAGCATGGCTTCCTCGGCCGAGCCGCCTGCCTCCACAGCGGCGGGCGGCGTCTCCGGCATCAGCTCGGCGCCGAAGCGCGTGTCCGGCGACGCCAGCACGGTGTCGTTCTCGCCCTTCCCCTTCGGGAGGAAATTCAGGCCCATCTTTGAAGCGATTCCCATTGCGGCTCCTGGTGCTGCGGTGTTTTTATTGGCGGGGCTGGAGGGCGACGTGCAGGAAGCGTTCTTCCCGCACCAGTGCCGCCAGCGACAAGGGCGTCCATGCATGGCCGTCGGCGTCGCGCAGCACGGCGCCCTCGGCCTGCATCGCACTGCGGCGACGCAGGCCGTACACGCGCGTGACGAGCAGCGCGCAATTGAAGCCGAGGCGCGGCGCCAGCGAGACCAGGCGCGCCTCCGGCCCGCTGGCCGCGGCCTTGGGGTCGAGATAGCGCGCCAGGTCGATCACGCCCAGCAGGCTGCCGCGCACGTTGGCCAGCCCCAGGTACCAGGGCTGGGTCAGCGGCACGCCGGCCAGGGGCGGCGGCGCCACGATTTCTCCGGCTTCGGTCAGCTCCAATAAATAACGCGCGCCGCCGATGTCCACGCCCAGCTGGTGCTGCGCCTCTGCGGCGCCGCTTTGCGCGGCCTGCATCCGGGCCAGCAACTGCGCCTGGTAGTCGCGCAGGCGGGTGCGGCGGGCCGCCGCCGGGGCGAGCGCGCTGCCGTTCACGCCGGCGTTCATCAGGCGCCCAGGGCGGCGATGCGCGCCAGCAGCTGGGTCGGATCGACCGGCTTGACGAAATAATCCCTGGCGCCCTGGCGCATGCCCCAGATGCGGTCGGTTTCCTGGTTCTTGCTGCTGCAGATGATGACCGGCACGGCGGCCAGCTCGGGGTCGCGCGCGATCGAACGCGTCACCTGGAAGCCGTTCGCGCCAGGCATGACGACGTCCATCAGGATCAGCTCGGGCCGGTCGGCACGCATTTTGACCAGCGCTTCTTCGCCGTTGTCGGCAGTGGAGACGGCAAAGCCGTTTTTGACCAGGATGTCGGTCAGGTAGTAGCGTTCCGTCGGTGAGTCGTCGACGATCAGGATCTTGTGTATGGCCACGGGGGCTCCGCAAATCAAGGGGTTCCGGCCTGTGGGGCCGTGTGCTCGCGGACGGCCGCGAGCAGGGTATCTTTGGAAAACGGCTTGGTGAGATAGGCGCTCGAGCCGACCATCGCGCCGCGCGCGCGGTCGAACAGGCCATCCTTCGACGAGAGCATGACCACCGGCGTCGCGTGAAAACGCGCGCTCTTCTTGATCAGCGCACAGGTCTGGTAACCGTCCAGGCGCGGCATCAGGATGTCGCAGAAGACGAGCGCCGGATGGTGGTCGTTGATCTTGGCGAGCGCATCGAAACCGTCCTCGGCCAGCACCACGCGGTAGCCGGCCTGGGTGAGGAAAATCTCGGCCGAACGGCGGATCGTGTTGCTGTCGTCGACCACCATCACGGTGAGGCTGCTTGCTTGCTGCGATGTCGTCATTTTCGTTTCACTTCAGCATGGACCGCCAAGATAGCATAGGGCGATGGGCTTGTGCGTGAAGTGTTGCACAGCGTCAACTAGGAGCAAACGGAAGGGGGAAAAGCTTGTTGGAAGGGCTAGAAATTACGTTATCGGGTGGGGTGGAATTGATAACTTGATTGCAAAGTTGGCATCGGAAATGCCGATGTTGCAGGGTGGGCTCCGCCCACGCGGTCGGACATTTGCACAGCCGCAGCGTGGAATGTCGTCAGTGGTATGCATGAGCACGATACCGCGTGGGCGGAGCCCACCCTACACAATCAGATCGCGGTCATTTCGAAATCGTCTTTCCGGGCGCCGCATTCCGGACAGGTCCAGTTCATCGGCACATCGGCCCAGCGGGTACCGGGAGCAATCCCGTCTTCCGGGGCGCCCGCTTCTTCGTCGTAGACCCATCCGCAGATCAGGCACATCCAGGTCTGGTAGGCGGTTGCGGTCGTCTCGTTACTCACGTGTAGTTCCTTCGATCTAGTAAAATGGGGAATCAGGTATCTTAATCTACCCGTCGTGCAAAACCAACCGTCTCCGCTGATTCTCACATTTGGGGTGTCCGACCCGGTCGGGGCACTTGGCGTGCAGGCAGATGTCGCCACCTTCGCCGCCCATGGCTGCCACGCCCTCTCCATCACCACCGCGCTGCTGGTGTCCGACAGCGCGCGCGTCGAAGAATGGCATGAAGTCGACACCGGCGTCATGGCCGACCAGGCGCGCCAGGTGCTCGAGGACATGCCGATCGCCGCAGTGAAAATCGGGGCGATTGCCAGCATCGAGCAGGCCGCGGCGATCGCCGAAATCGTTTCCGATTACGCCGAGGTGCCGCTGATCGTCGACCCGTTTCTCTCCGCCCTGCCCGACTCCGGCATGTCGGACGAGGACATCGTCGCCTCGATCCGCCAGATCCTGGCACCGCAGGCGACGGTATTACAACTGTCGCAATCGGAACTCGGACGCATGGCCGAACTCTGGCGCGAAGCCGGAGTAGAGGGGTCCCTGGAGACGGACGTCGCCGAGCTGACCGCGCGCGGCTGCCAGTACGTGCTCGTCACCGGCACCTCGAGCGAGGGGCATAAACGCGCCAACACCCTGTTCGACCGCGACGACGGCGTCACCATCATCGACTGGCAGCACCTGCCCGGCCATTTCGTGGGCGCCGGCACCACTCTCTCGGGCGCGATCGCCGCATTGATGGCGCGTGGGATGGACGCCATCGACGCCCTGCGTGCCGCCCAGGAGTACACCTATGGCGCCCTCCTGCACGCCCAGCGCTTCGGCATGGGCAAGCTCGTTCCCAACCGTTTCTACCGCATCCTGCCGCAGGCCGGCAGCACGAAAGCATCCAAGACATGACGACTGACCAATCCGCATCCCGTAACGACACCCTGTTCGCCCGCGCCCAGGAAACCACGCCCGGCGGCGTGAATTCGCCGGTGCGCGCCTTCCGCTCGGTCGGCGGCACCCCGCGCTTCATCACCCGCGCCGAGGGACCGTATTTTTGGGACGCCGACGGCAAGCGCTATATCGACTACATCGGTTCCTGGGGCCCGGCCATCGTCGGCCACGCCCACCCTCAAGTTGTCAAGGCGGTGCAGCTTGCTGCTTCTAATGGTCTATCTTTTGGCGCGCCGACCGAAGCCGAGATCGAGATCGCGGAAGAAATCTGCAAGCTGGTGCCGTCGATCGAGCAGGTGCGCCTGGTTTCCTCGGGCACCGAAGCGACGATGAGCGCCCTGCGCCTGGCGCGCGGCGCCACCGGCCGCGACAAGATCGTGAAATTCGAAGGCTGCTACCACGGCCACGCTGACTCGCTGCTGGTGAAAGCCGGCTCCGGCCTGCTGACCTTCGGCAACCCGACCTCGGCCGGCGTGCCGGAAGACTTCGTCAAGCACACCCTGGTCCTCGACTACAACAACGTCGCCCAGCTGGAAGACGCTTTTAAAACGATGGGCGATACGATTGCCTGCGTGATCGTCGAGCCGGTCGCCGGCAACATGAACCTGATCCGCGCGACGCCCGAATTCCTCGGACGCATGCGCGAGCTGTGCACCGAACACGGCGCCGTGCTGATTTTCGACGAGGTCATGTGCGGCTTCCGCGTCGGCCTCGGCGGCGCCCAGGAAATGTACGGCATCACCCCGGACCTCACCGCCCTGGGTAAAGTCATCGGCGGCGGCCTGCCGGTGGCGGCCTTTGGCGGCAAGCGCGACCTGATGCAGAAGATGGCGCCGATCGGCCCCGTGTACCAGGCCGGTACGCTGTCGGGCAATCCGGTGGCGGTCGCCGCCGGCATGACGACCCTGAAGATCGTGCAGGAAGCCGGCTTTTATGAGCGGCTGACGGCCGCCGGCGAGAAGCTGGTCGCCGGCCTGACGGCAGCGGCGAAAGAAGCGGGCATCGCCTTCTGCGGCGATTCGGTGGGCGGCATGTTCGGCTTCTATTTCAGCGAGACGGTGCCGTCGACCTATGGCCAGATGATGGCGGGCGACAAGGCGCGCTTCAATGCCTTCTTCCACGGCATGCTGGATGAAGGTGTGTATTTCGCTCCAGCCATGTTCGAAGCGGGCTTCGTGTCCGCTGCGCACGACGATGCGGTCATCGAGGAAACGATTTCAGCCGCGCGGAAAGTCTTCGCCCGCATCGCTTAAGGCAGAGCAAACGGGGCGCTGTCGCGCGCGCGGCGCCCGCCAACGCTTGTGCCATCATGGATCCAACTCCGGTTGGGTTGATCATGGCACGACTCCGACGTTCTTCTCCCGGCGCGCCCCGTTCACGGGTGCCGCGCTTTCAGCAGCCCCTGCCCCAGACCGGGCAGGCGGTGGTCACGCTCGCCCTGCTGCACGCGGCCGATGCGACCAATCCCGACAGTTATTACGCCGCCCTGGTCGATAGCCTGAACGACTACGCGCGCCGCTACGAGGTGACTACGCCTTTGCGCCTGTCCCACTTCCTGGCCCAGATCGGGCATGAAAGCGGCTTTCGGGCGACAGAGGAAAACGGCCGCTATTCGGTGCCACGCATGCACGAGATTTTCGGGTGCCGCGGTGGACCGTCGCGCTACGAGCGCGCCCTCGACGACTGCCACCTGAATGCCGAAGACCAGCCCGACCGCCTGCGCCCCAAGCTGTGGACGGAACAGGACAAGTACGCCGGCAATCCGGAACACCTGCTCGCCTATGTGTACGCGAACCGCCTCGGCAATGGCGACGAAGCCTCGGGCGACGGTTACCGCTACCGCGGACGCGGCCTGATCCAGCTGACCGGCAAGGACAATTACGCCGCTTTTACGACGGCGCACAACGCGCGCAACCCTGCCGATCCGCGCGATTTCGTGGCGCAACCCGACCTCGTCATGAGCGAGCTCAAATACGCCATCGAATCGGCTTTCTATTACTGGGATGCGCGTACAGTCAATACGCTTGCCGACCTGGACGACCTCGAGCAAGTCACCCGTGCCGTGAATGGCGGCCTGAATGGACTGGAAGATCGCGGAGCACGCCTTGCGAGCATCAAGAAAGTACTGGGTATCTGAACGCGTCGTCGCAGCGGCCTGCTGCTTCGTTGCGCCGTTCGCATCGGCCGCGTCGCTGTGCGCCGCCGACGAACCAGTCGTGTTCGCCTGCCATGTGGGCACCAAACTGGTCTCGCTGTGCCGCGCGAGCGGCGACCGCGGCATGCTGAGCTACCGTTTCGGCCGGCCGGACGGTGTCGAACTGTCCTACCCCGAGCCCGGCCGCCAGGCGAGTGTCGCCTTCACCGTCAAATCGAGGCCGCTGGTCGGCGGTGGCGAAACGACGGTCGCGTTCGAGCGCGGCGCCTATACGTATACCGTCTACAGCAAGGTGGCGCGCGCGGACGATGGCAAGACGCCCGAATTCGAGGACGGCGTCATCGTCTCCCGGCGCGGGAAGGTGCTCAGCAGGATGCGCTGCGAGGATGGCGGCGAAGGGTTTCGCGAGCCGGTGGGTTCCGTCGCAGGAAAATAAGCGTCGTTTGCTACGCCAGGTTCAGCCAGCCACGCTTTTTGAAATACAGGAGCGGCGCAATCGCCGTGGCCGCCATCAGCGCCAGCGCAAACGGATAGCCATACGACCAGTCCAGCTCCGGGAACCATTTATGGAAGTTCATCCCGTAGATGCTGGCGATCATCGTCGGCGGCATGAAGGCGACCGAGGCCACCGAGAAGATCTTGATGATCTTGTTCTGGTTGATGTTGATGAAGCCGACCGTGGCATCCATCAGGAAGTTGACCTTGTCGAACAGGAAAGAGGTGTGGCCGTCCAGCGATTCGATGTCGCGCAAAATCTGGCGCGCTTCGTCGAACTGTTCCGAGTTCAGTAATCGCCCGCGCATCAGGAAACTGACGGCGCGCCGGGTATCCATCATGTTGCGGCGGATGCGGCCATTCAAATCTTCCTCGTGGGCGATCGCGTTCAGCGCCGCGGCCGCATCCTGGTCGGTGAATTCCTTCTGCAGCACGCGCTGGCTGACTTCTTCCAGGCTCTCGTAAATGCCCTCGAGCGCGTCCGCCGAATACTCGGCATCGGTTGCGTACAAGTCGAGCAGCACGTCCATGTAGTCGGCGATCGAACCGGGACGCGAACGGGCGCGCATGCGCACCAGGCGAAACACGGGCAAATCGTCCGAGTGGACCGAGAACAGGCGCTTGCCCGACAGGATGAAGGCAACCGTCACCACCCGCGACGGGCCGTCTTCTTCCTCGAGCAGGAAGTCGGTGCGCAGGTGCAGGTCGCCATTCTCCGCTTCGTAGTAGCGGGCCGAGGCTTCGATGTCCGAGACTTCGTCTTCGCCCGGCAGGGTGACGCCATAAATCGCCTTGACCCACGCGCGTTCGTCGTCATCCGGATCGGTGAGGTCGACCCAGACAGGCGTGGCATTCTCCAGGTCCGCGCGGGAAGCGATGGGCACCTGGTTCAGTCGGCCATTTTGTAGGACAAATACGTTGATCATGCGCTTTCTCGGCCGGAATCAAAACTGACGCAAGTGTACCCGTTAGCCCCGAGCCCGGCCACCCCGAAACAACACTTTTGCCCCGCATTAGGCTGTTTTTCAGCGAAATCAAGAAGCGAGTGTTATGGGACTTCGGCGGAGGCCATGCGGCGCTGGATCAGTCCGGTGCGCTTGACCAGATAATTCGTGCTGCGATGAACATCGTAGTAGCGCGGATTGGGCAGCATCACGGCCAGGCGCGCCGCCTGGAACGGCTGCAAGTTGGCTGCCGGCGTCTTGAAGTAATAGCGCGCGGCCGCTTCGGCGCCGAACACGCCGCGCCCGAACTCGACGACGTTGAGATAGATCTCCAGGATGCGGCGCTTGCTCATCACCGTTTCCAGCATGAAGGCGATGATCATCTCCTGGCCCTTGCGCAGGTAGTTGCGCGAGCCCGACAGGAATAAATTCTTGGCCAGCTGCTGCGTGATGGTCGAGCCGCCGCCGACGACCTTGTGCTTGCGGTTGTTGCGGTTGTAGGCGCGTTCGAGGGCGTCGAAGTCGACGCCCGGGTGGTCGGCGAAATTCGCGTCTTCCGAGGCGACCACGGCGCGTTTCAGATTATCCGAAATGCGCTCGTAAGGAACCCACTGGTACTTCAGCTGGGCATTCGGATTCGTTTCGCGCAGCGCCGACAGTTGCTCACGCATGAAACTGGTCGAACCGGGATTGAACCGGGCGAACCAGCAGACCTGCACGAAGAAATACAGCTGGAGTAAAAAGACGGCCAGGATCGGCCCGAGAAAAATCCACTTGATCCAGCGCCGTCCGCCCTTGCCTGTCCCCGCCGCATTGCCTCGTTTTGCCATTATCGTTTTTTTAGGTGCGTAATTGTTTGAAGACAGCGCTCGTGTCGGGCCGCACGCCGCGCCAGACCATAAACGCTTCGGCGGCCTGTTCGACCAGCATGCCGAGGCCGTCGCGCGTGACGGCGCCCTGCGCGCGCGCGAAGTCCATGAAGGGCGACGGCGCGCTGCCGTACATCATATCCAAGGCCAGGCTGCCTTTGGCAAAAGCCGAGGCCGGCACTGGCGGCATCGTTCCGCCCAGGCTGCTCGAGGTGGCGTTGATGACGATGTCGAAGGGTCCTTCGATCTCGTCGAAGCCGCAGGCGGCCAGTGGAACGCCGTGCCCGGCAAAGTTGGCGACCAGGCTGTCGGCCGTGGCGCGGGTGCGGTTGGCCACCAGGATCGATGCCGGTTGTTGCTCGATAAACGGCAGCATGACCCCGCGCGCCGCGCCGCCCGCGCCGAGCAGCAGGATGCGTTGACCAGCCAGCGCGACGCCGGCATTCCGGACGATGTCGGCCACTAGGCCGGGGCCGTCGGTGTTGTCGCCGACGATCTCTCCGTCCTCGAAGCTGAGGGTATTCACGGCGCCGGCGGCGCGCGCGCGCCCGGTCAGCCGGGTGGCCACCGCCACTGCCTCGATCTTGAAGGGCACGGTGACGTTCGCGCCGCGATAGCCCTGGGCGACCAGCTGGCGCACCGCCTCCGTAAAACCGTCGAGCGGCGCCAGGCAGCGTCCGTAAGCGATGTCCTGTCCGGTCTGGGCGGCGAACACGGGGTGGATCTCGGGCGACTTGCTGTGGGCGATCGGATTGCCGATCACGCAGTATTGGTCGGTCATACCTGCTCCTGGAGTTCGGCTTTCACTTTTTCTTCGCGTGTAAAAGTAAAACGCGTGATCACGATCCACAGGTCATCCTTGCCGGCGGTGCGCATGTTCTGCGGGAAGGCGCCGAAGGGAGCCGCGCGGCGCACGATTTCCAGGGCCGCCTTGTCGAGCGCCGGATTACCGGACGAACGCTCGATGCGCGGTCCGCCTTCCTTCTGGTACAGGCTGCCGTCCTGGAACACGGGAATCGACACCACCAGCTCGCCGTAGAGTTTCTTGCCGTTCTGCTGGGGGAAGTTCAGCGTGCCGACCTCTTCCACCTGCTTTTGCATGGCCTTGTAATACAGCGCATAGCCGACCTGGCGCGTGCTCGGCGAAATATGGGTGCGCTTCGGACGTTTATTCTGGTCCTCGATGGTCTGCGTGATTTCTGCCGTCATGCGCGCGATCTGGCGCGTTGTGTCGACCTCGTCGGCGCCGGTACGGGTCGGATCGGGCTTGTCCTTGTCGGTGACGGGCGCGGCGGTGAACGGCGACTGTTGCGCGCGCGTGAGCACGTTCTGCTGCAGCTGCTCGAGTTCGACGATGCGCTTCTGCAGGGCCTTGATGCTGTCGCCGTTCTCGTTCTTGCGCAGGTCGGGCAGCGGCGATTTCGAACGCCCGGCATCGGCCGTGCCGCCGCCTTCGAGGTTGGCCTGGGCCAGCGCTTCGGCTTTACTCGGGGCCTTGGCATGTTTCGCGTTGACGAGGATGACTTCCAGGCCCGGATCGGCCGGCTCGAAGCGCAAGGCATCGGGCGCCACGAAACGGATGGCGAGCAGGACCGCATGCGCCGCCACCGAAGCGGCCAGGGCAATCATGAGGGGACGGTTTTCTCGGGAATACTTCACGCGGGGAGCCGGACGGCTGTTGAATCTGGGAATCCGAGCATTCTACCGTGCGCAGCGGCCGTGTGGGTTGCCGATGCGGGCTGGGTGGCAGCACGGCAACATCGTTACCACTACCGTAGGGTGGGCACTTGTGCCCACGCGGTGATATGCACCGGCTGCGCGTTCGTGCACGCTGATGCTGGAGCTACGTATCACCGCGTGGGCTCAGGAGCCCACCCTACGTTACACGACTGCTAACGGCTTACGATTCTGCTGGCGCAGGGTCATCGGTGCTGACCACTGCCACCGCACCTTCGGCTTCGACTGCCTCTTCGACCGCCGCTTCTCCGCTATCGCCCTCTTCTTCCTCGAACGCGATCTCCTCGCCCGGTGCCGCCGCCACTTCGAGCAATCTCGCCTCGAGCGACAGGTCGACCTCGTCCCAGCGCACGATATCGAGTTTGACTTGCGCGCCGCGCGCCACCTGCGGCATGCCGGCCAGGCGGATCACCAGCGGCACGTCCGTCAGGCGCAGCACGTCGTCCTTCAGCACGACGGCCTCGGCCTGCTTGACGCCCTCCTGGCCCAGCCAGCGCAGGCACCAGTAGCGTTCCATCGTCTGCTGGAAGTCGTTGTAGGACGCATACGCCGCATCGAAAGCGGAGACGATCGAGAACAGCGTCGCATCGCGTGGCTTGAAGGGGGCGACCAGCGGCGCGGTCACGCCGTGCTCGGCGCAGGCGATGATCTGCCACTGGTTCACCAGGTCCGTGTAGCGGCGCAGCGGCGACGTGCTCCAGGCGTATTGATCGACGCCCAGGCCCTGGTGCGGGGCCGCATGGGTGACCATGCGCACCTGCATCTTCGCCGCCCAGCCGGCGCCGCTGCCGGCGCCCTGCGAACGGTAGATGCCCGGCACGCCGGAGTCGTGCAGCAGCTTGCCCCAGGTGCTGTTCGCGAAAATCATCAGTTCGGCGACGATTTTATCCAGCGGCGCGCCGCGCTTGCGGCGCACGATCGAGACCACGTCGTCCTCGACATAGAAATTGAAGTCGACCCGGTTCGCCTGCTCCGGCTTCAAACCGAAGGCTTCGCGCTTCTGCATACGGCCCGCTTCGAGTTTCAGCGCCCATTTCCACAGCAGGGCCAATTCCATTTTGTGCGGATACTCGCCCGCCCCGTTTTCCAGCGTCTCTTCGTTGACCAGCTCGTCGAGGTCGTTGTGGCGCAGGTTGCTCTGGATCGGCACCAGTTCGGCGCGCGTCGTGGTCGAGATCGTCGACCAGTCGGCCGGATCGAGGACCGCGTACAGCGACAGTGCCGGGCAGGTCGTGCCCTCGGCCAGGGTGAAGGCGTTGACGACTTCGTCCGGCAGCATCGTGATCTTGTCGCCCGGCATATAGACGGTCGACATGCGCGCACGGGCGATCTTGTCGATCTCGTCGTCCGGCTTGATGGCCAGGCCCGGCGCGGCGATGTGGATGCCGACGCGCACGGTGCCGTCGTCCAGGTGCTCGACCGAGAAGGCGTCATCGATCTCGGTGGTGGTGACGTCGTCGATCGAGAAGGCGGCGACCCTGGCGACAGGCAGCGCAGTCGGCGCGCTCGGCACGGCGACCGATGGGAAGCCGGCGCCACGCGAGAAGTTCTCGAACAGGAAACGTCCCATGTGCAGGTCTTTGGGCGAGGCGAAGCCTTTGGTGGCCAGCATCAGCCGTGGCGCGGTGGTCTGCAGCTCGTCGGCCGCGGCTTCCAGCGCCTTGTATTCGATCGTGTTCTTGTCCGGCTTGAACAGCAACTGGGCGACGATCGGCTGCATCGTGGCCGGCAGCGTGCCCGCCTTGAGTTCCTCGACATAGCCGGCCTGGATCAGTGCCTGCTGCTTTTTCTTTTCGATGCCGGCCTGGGCCGCGCGCAGCGACTGCTCGGGCGCAGCCTTGTAGCGTCCACGGCCCTTTTTATAGAAATAGATCGGGGCGTTGTGCAGGGCCAGCACCAGGCCCGCGGCCTCCGCGGGCAACGGGGCGTGGCCGAAGTACTCGGCGCCCAGCTCGGCAAAGCCGAATTCTTCCTGCCCCGCCACCTCCCACAGGAAGTCGAGGTCGACCTCGGCGGCGATCCCCCTGGCTTCGTCCAGCAGCACTTCGGGCGCCGGTTTCTCGAACTGGAGCAAGACGTCCTTGGTCTTGACCTTGGACCGTTTGCCGCTCGACAGTTCGACCTGATAGGCTTCGCCAGCCGTCGACAACACCGTGCCGACCTTGAAGTCGCCCGATTCTTCAAAAAATACGTTCATGTTATTTCGCTATCTTTATTGTTGCAGCTGCCGTCAGCTCCAATACAGCCGGCAAGAATACTTCGGTGACCATCAACAGGCCTTGATGACGGCGGTAAACACAGCGCCGCGCATGGAAATCCTTGCTACCCAGGTCAGCTCCAAGCGCTGCGCGCACGCGCGCCAGCAGCGGGTGACCAGCGCGCAGCCGGGCAAATTCGAGCGGCCCGCGCACGACCTTGGGGTCGTAAAACAGGGTGGAACCGAGCGACTGCTCGCCCAGCGCCGAAAACAGCGGCCAGTCGTTCGCCGTGGCCGACATCGGTACGACGGTGTGGCCGAAGACCACCGGCACGCCATCGCAGCACAATACAACCTCGCGCTCCCAGACGCGCTCGCGGCGCGGCAGGCCGATCGGCACCGCCTCCTCCAGCGAACAGAGCGCCACCTCCTGGTGCAGGCGCCGCACGCGAAACGCCGCGCTGTGCGCCACCAGGCGCGCCGTCAGCGAACCCTTCGTTTCAAGCCAGCCGCGCATGGACCCCTCGGCGCCGACGGCGGCGGCCCTGCGATGCCACTTCGCCAGGCGCAGCGATTGTCCCCTCACCGGGGCGCGCCCTCCTGCCCTGGCGACCAGTCCGCGTGCGGCTGGCAAAAGCCCAGCACCTCATCCACATACTGCGGGAATTCGGAAATCGCGTGGTCGCTGCCCTCGATCACGTGCTGGCGCGCACCGGCATAGTGATTCACCATGTCGCGGTAATCCAGCACTTCGTCGCCGGTCGCGGCAATCAGGAAATAGCGTTCCGGCCTGGTGATGCGCGCCACTTTCAGCTCGGCCAGCTCATCGATGTATTCGCGCCGGAATTCGAAAGGTTCGCTTGAGTGCCAGTTCGTCGTCACGCCGACGTGATGCTCCAGGTTTTTCAGGGGATCGACCGAGGGATTCAATAACACGGCCGGCACGTCCAGCCGCTCGGCCAGCCAGGTCGCATAAAAGCCGCCCAGCGAGGAACCGACGATGGACAGGTTGTGCGGCGCGTGGCGTTCCGCCAGCAGCAGCGCCAGTTCCATCGCCGCTTTCGGCGACGCCGGCAGCTGCGGGCAGATCAGGTCGCCCGCGCGGCCGGCCGCCGCCATGCGTTCCTGCATCACCCGCGCTTTAAAGGAACGCGGCGACGAGCGGAAGCCGTGCAAGTACAAAATCATTGCGCCAGCGCCTCGAGCAGCTTCTGGTGCACGCCGCCGAAGCCGCCATTGCTCATCACGAGGATGTGGTCGCCCGGCTGGGCCGCCTGCACGATGGCCTGCACCATGTAGTCGATCTGGTCGAAGCTGTGCGCGATCGTGCCCAGCGGCTTCAAGGCATCGGCCAGCGACCAGCCCAGCGCCTGCTGGCTGCCGAAGCCGAACACGAGGTCCGCATCTTTCAGACTGCCCGGCAGCGCATCCTTCATAGCGCCCAGCTTCATCGTGTTCGAGCGGGGCTCCAGCACGGCCAGGATGCGCCCCGCGCTGCCGATGCGCTGGCGCAGGCCGCCGACGGTGGTCGCGATCGCGGTCGGGTGGTGCGCAAAATCGTCGTAGACGGTGACGTTGTTCACCACGCCGCGTACTTCCATGCGCCGCTTGACGCTCTGGAAGCGAGACAGCGAATCGACGGCCTGCGCCACCGGCACGCCGACGTGGCGGGCAGCGGCAATCGCGGCCAGCGCGTTCGAGCGGTTGTGCTTGCCGGTCAGTTCCCAGTGCACAGTGCCCTGGTTCTCGCCATTGAACATGACGTCGAAGCTGGCGCCGCCCGGATGCTCGACCATTGCCCAGTTCACGCCGTCGGACGAACCAAACGTTTCCTTCTCGCTCCAGCAGCCGCGCTTGATCACGCGCGCCAGCGAGGCTTCGTCGCCGTTGACGACCAGGCGCCCGACGCCGGGCACGGTGCGCACCAGGTGGTGGAACTGGGTCTCGATGGCGCCGATGTCCGGGAAGATGTCGGCGTGGTCGAATTCGAGGTTGTTCAGCACGGCCGTCTTCGCGTGGTAGTGCACGAACTTGCTGCGCTTGTCGAAAAAGGCGGTGTCGTATTCGTCCGCTTCGATGACGAAGAAGTCCGATTCGGTGGCGCCCTGCAGGCGCGCCGAAATACCGAAATTCATCGGCACGCCGCCGATCAGGAAGCCCGGCGCATAGCCCGCGTCTTCCAGGATCCAGGCCAGCATCGACGAGGTCGTCGTCTTGCCGTGGGTGCCGGCCACGGCAAGCACCCATTTTTCGCGCAAAATATGTTCGCCGATCCACTGCGGGCCCGACACATACGGCAGGCCGCGGTTCAGGATTTCCTCGATCAGCGGATTCCCGCGCGTCATCACATTACCCACCACATACAGGTCGGGATTCAGCGACACCTGTTCCGGGCCATAGCCCTGGATCAGTTCGATACCCTGGGCCTCGAGCTGGGTACTCATCGGGGGATAGACGTTGGCGTCGCAACCGGTAACGCGGTGGCCGGCCTCTTTCGCCAGGACCGCCAGGCCGCCCATGAAGGTGCCGCAAATGCCGAGGATGTGAATGTGCATGATGGTAAGGAATAAAGCGAATACGCGATTCTACCCGACGCGATGCCATTTTCCGTTCAAGAGTATGATCGAGGTCATGATGCCAACCCAGAATAATGACCTTCAGCAGCTGCGTGCGCAGATCGCCGCGACGGCTGCGCGCATGATCGCGCAAGACGGCGCCGACTACCCCACGGCACGCAAAAAGGCCGCCCGGCAAGTGCTGGGTGTGGACCAGCCCCAGCCGAACCTGATGCCGGACAACGGCGAGATCGAAGAGGAAGTACGGCGCTATTTGACCCTGTTCGGCGGCGCGGCCCACGCCGAACGCCTGCAGGCGCTGCGCGAAACGGCCTTGCAAGTGATGGATGCGCTGGCCGAGTTCCGCCCTTACCTGACAGGGGCCGTGCTGAACGGCACGGCCGGCGAGCACGACGACATCCACCTGCAACTGTTCGCCGACAGCGCGAAAGAGGTCGAGATTTATCTGTTGAACCGCAACGTCAATATAGATATCTCGGAAACGCCCCACTTTAAGGGCGCCAGACACGATCCCGTTGAAACGGTGAGCTTCCTGTGGCATAAGGAAGCGGTGCATGCCGAGCTCTACGATTTTCACGATCTGCGCGGCGCACTGAAACCCCGGGGCGATGGCCGCCTGCAGCGTGTCGACGCGGCCGGCCTGCGCGCCCTGATGTCTACCGACGAATCCCTGGAACAGGACGAATGAAGAATAAAAAGATGGCCGCCGTGGCGGCCGTGGCAGCGATTTTTTGCGCCCTTGGCGTTGTGTTCGGCAGCAAAACGAAGCCGGTGCCAGCTCCGCTGACGACCAGCATCGCCCCGACCGGTACGCCGGACGGCGGCGGCCCAGCGCACACCGCCTCCACTCACTTATATGCGCAAACCCTGAACGACCTGGCGGGCAAGCCGCAGTCCCTGTCTCAGTGGAAAGGCAAACCCCTGCTCGTCAATTTCTGGGCCACCTGGTGCGGACCCTGCGTGCAGGAAATGCCCGAGCTGTCGGCCCTCGCCAACGAAGAGGCCGGCAAGCGCTTCAATGTCATCGGCCTCGGCATCGATTCGCCCTTGGCCATGAGCGAATTTGCGGCCAAGCACAACATCAAGTACCCGCTGTATGTGGGCGGCATGGGCGGCACGGAACTGTCGCGCGCCTTCGGTAATACGAATGGCGGCCTGCCCTTCACGGTACTCATCGGCGCGGACGGCCAGGTAAGGAAGACCTACCTCGGCAAGCTGAAATTCGACGAGTTGAAGGCCGACCTCGCGGCACTGTAGAGCTCGCGAACGGTCGTTCTTTTCCGATCTCCGCGCAAGTGGTTGTTATCCACGGAGAATTTTATCGCTTGCCAATAGCTGACGTTGGCGGCAAAATGCGTCACTTTCGAGCATAGACTCTACAAAATAATGGCGAAAAAGCTACTGCTGCTCAACGGTCCCAATCTGAATTTATTGGGAACCCGCGAGCCTGCGGTGTATGGCGCGGCAACGCTGGCCGACATCGAAAGCGCTGCGACGGCCCAGGCCATCGCAGCGGGCGGGTCGCTTTCCTGCTTTCAGAGCAACCACGAAGGTGCGCTGATCGACCGCATCCACGCCGCCCGTAGCGAAGGCGTGGACGCGATCGTCATCAATCCTGGCGGGCTGACCCACACGAGCGTGGCCTTGCGCGATGCGTTTGCTGCGGTGGCGATCCCGTTCATTGAGGTCCATATCTCAAATATTTATCAGCGCGAAGAATTCCGCCACCATTCCTACCTGTCGGCGCTGGCCCGCGGCACCATCTGCGGGCTCGGCATCGACGGATACCGGTATGCCATCGACTTCGCGCTCAAATAGCGTTAATCTCAAGTAACTTCATGCATCATCTTCGGCTGCGCCCTCTTTTGGCGCGCTGTTTTACTCTCTTAATACCACAATAATTCCAAGGGGTTTCACATGGATCTACGTAAACTCAAGACTTTGATCGACCTCGTCGCCGAATCGGACATCGCTGAACTCGAAGTGACAGAAGGCGAAAGCAAGGTTCGCATCGTCAAGTCGTCCGCCGCGCCCCAAGGCCAGATGGTCATGATGCCGTCCGGCATGCAGCAATATTCGGCGCCCGCCCCAGCCGCCGCTCCTGCTGCCCCGGCCGCGCCTGCAGCACCGGCCGTTGCCGTTGAAACTGGTCACGTCGTCAAGTCGCCGATGGTCGGCACCTTCTACCGTTCGTCCGCTCCGGGCGCCGCTGCGTTCGTCGAAGTCGGCACCAACATCAAGGAAGGCGACACCCTCTGCATCATCGAGGCAATGAAACTCCTGAACGAAATCGACGCCGATGTCTCCGGCGTGGTGACCAAGATCCTGGTGGAAAATGGCCAGCCGGTCGAATTCGGCCAGCCACTGTTCGTGATCGGCTAAGTTTCGGCTTTCGCTGCGCCGCCCGGCCGTGACATCGTTCCGGCCGCATGATCCCGAACCCAGGCCGGCGCACGACGCCGGCTCTCTCACACTCCGAAGCTAACCATGTTTGAAAAAATTCTTATCGCCAATCGTGGTGAAATCGCGCTGCGTATCCAGCGCGCATGCCGCGAAATGGGCATCAAGACGGTGGTCGTCCACTCCGAAGCCGACAAGGACGCCAAGTATGTGAAGCTGGCCGACGAGTCCGTCTGCATCGGCCCGGCCCAGTCCGCGCTGAGCTACCTGAACATGCCGGCGATTATCAGCGCCGCCGAAGTGACGGACGCCGAAGCGATCCACCCCGGCTACGGCTTCCTGTCGGAAAACGCCGACTTCGCCGAGCGCGTGGAAAAATCGGGCTTCGTCTTCATCGGCCCGCGTTCCGATTCGATCCGCCTGATGGGCGACAAGGTCTCGGCCAAGCAGGCGATGATCCGCGCCGGCGTGCCTTGCGTGCCGGGTTCGGATGGCGCCCTGCCTGACGATCCGAAGGAAATCATCCAGACCGCCCGCAAGGTTGGCTATCCGGTCATCATCAAAGCTGCCGGCGGCGGCGGCGGGCGCGGCATGCGCGTGGTCCACACCGAAGCGGCCCTGCTCAACGCCGTGGCGATGACCAAGACCGAAGCCGGTACCGCCTTCGGCAATCCGGAAGTCTATATGGAGAAGTACCTGGAGAATCCGCGCCACGTGGAAATCCAGATCCTCGCCGACGAACACAAAAACGCCGTCTGGCTGGGCGAACGCGACTGCTCGATGCAGCGCCGCCACCAGAAGGTGATCGAGGAAGCGCCGGCACCGGGCATCCCGCGCAAGCTGATCGAGAAGATCGGCGACCGCTGCGCCGAAGCCTGCCGCAAGATCGGCTACCGCGGCGCCGGTACCTTCGAATTCCTGTATGAAAACGGCGAGTTCTATTTCATCGAAATGAACACCCGCGTCCAGGTCGAACATCCGGTCACCGAAATGATCACCGGCATCGACATCGTGCAGGAACAGATCCGCATCGCCTGCGGCGAGAAGCTGCGTTTCCGCCAGCGCGACATCATGCTGGCCGGCCACGCGATCGAATGCCGCATCAATGCGGAAGACCCATTCAAGTTTACGCCGTCCCCTGGCCGCATCACCGGCTGGCACCCGCCGGGCGGTCCCGGCATCCGTGTCGATTCGCACTCGTATGCGGGCTACTATGTGCCACCTCATTACGACTCGATGATCGGCAAGGTAATTTCCTACGGTGCTACTCGTGAGCAAGCAATCCGCCGCATGCAAATTGCGTTGTCGGAAATGGTGGTTGAGGGTATTTTGACCAACATCCAGCTGCACCGCGAACTGATGGTCGATGCCCGCTTCATCGAAGGCGGCACCAACATCCATTACCTGGAGCAGAAGCTGGCGAATCGCCCCGACACCAAGGTTGTCGTGGCCCCGGAAAACAAGGCTGACGCATGAGCTGGACCGAAGTCATCATCGAAATCGCACGCGAGCACGCGGAAAGCCTGTCCGACGCCTTGATGGAAGCGGGCGCGCTGTCGGTTTCGGTGGAAGATGCCGACGAAGGCACCGACCAGGAAAAGCCGCTGTTCGGCGAACCTGGCATGGAGCCGACCGAGGCGGCCTGGGATCACAGCCGTGTCGTGGCCCTGACTGACATCGACGCTGACCAACAGGCCATCGTCGCCGAAGCAGCGGCCGCCATCGGGCTCACTACCGTGCCGGCGTTTTCCACCCGCGCGGTGGCCGATGCCGACTGGGTACGCCTGACGCAGTCGCAATTCGAGCCGATCCACATCGGCACCAACATCTGGGTCGTGCCGAGCTGGCACGAAGCGCCGGACCCGAACGGGCTCATTCTCGAACTCGATCCAGGCCTGGCGTTTGGCACCGGCAGCCATCCGACCACCCGCCTGTGCATGGAGTGGCTGGAAGCCCATCCGGCACCGGGCAAGAGCGTCCTGGACTACGGCTGCGGTTCCGGCATCCTGGCGATGGTCGCCAAGAAGCTGGCCGCCGGCGACGTGGCCGGGGTCGACATCGATCCGCAGGCGATCGAATCGGCGCGTGCGAATGCCGAGCGTAACAACTGCGAAATCGATTTCTACGTGCCGGACGCATTTGCCGCCTCGTCGAACGAGCGCCATGCAAATGGCAAGTTCGACATCGTCGTGGCCAACATCCTGTCGAGCCCATTGAAGCTGATGGCGCCGATGTTGTCGGGCCGCGTGGCGCCTGGCGGTTCGCTGGTGCTCTCGGGCGTGCTGGCGCGCCAGGCCGACGAAGTGGCCGCCGCCTACGCACCTTTCATCAAGCTGGGCGTCTGGGCCGAGCAGGACGGCTGGGTTGCCCTTCACGGGACGCTCGGCCAGGATACGGTACCGGCCGCGCGCTCCACTACCAACGGTTAAGGAGCCCGGCATGGCGCTTGCCACCCAATGCCCCCATTGCGGCACGATGTTCCGGGTCGCCTCGGACCAACTCAAGCTGCGTGGGGGCATTGTCCGTTGCGGCTCCTGCCAGGAGATCTTCGACGGCAGCGCCACCCTGGTGGACCTCGATGCGCTGCCGGCCAAGGCGCCGGTGGCTGCCAAGCCTGATCTGCCCTCTCCCGACACGGCGCCCGCTGCCGTCGTCGAACCCGCCCCCATATCCGAACCCGAACCCGAGCCTGCGCCTGCCCTTGAGGAGGAGTCCCTGGCTGACGACGAAGCGCTCGCGCCGCTGGACATGGCGGTCGAGCTACCGCGTTTCGAGGACCAGCCGGTCTACACGCTCGACTTCGACCATACCTTCGATCCGTTCGGGATCCTGCCGAAAGTCGATGCACCCGCGGCGCCTGAAGTGGAAACGCCCGTGCCCGACGCGGTCGCGGTCGAGGCGTCCGGGTCCGCACCCGAAGAACCCGTGATCGACGAGGAGCCCGTCCAGCCGGTCATGCCGCCCTGGTCGCAGCTGTTGAAGAACCCGGAGCCGGTTGCGGAGGCGACACCGCCCGCCGCGCCGGAGCCGGCCGCCCTTGCGCCGCAGCCCGACGACGCGGCCGAACCCGTCCTCGAAGCGCAAGCGGAGCCTGAGCCGCTCGTCCCGCAGCACGCCGGCCGCATCGAGCCCGCCTTCGGCCTGCCGGTCGACGAAGAACTGGTCGCCGCGCCCCTGCCCGGCCACGAACCGGAACTGGAACCGGCTGCGCCCGCGCCACGCGCCAACGTTCCCGCCGACGACGCGCCGCCGCTGCTGATGCGCGAATCGACTGCCAGCGTGGTCACGCCGCCCGCCGCCGCCCATGTGCCGCCGATTGCGCGCACGCCGGCCGCCAAGCGTGCCGAAAAGGCCGCCGCGCGCCGTTCGAAGCTCACGCCCACCCGCATCGAAGCGCAACCGAAACTGCGCGCGGCCGAGATCGACGAGCCGGAGTTCGTCAAGCGCGGCCGCCAGCAGGAGCAGAACGGGCGCGCGCGCAAGATCGCGCTGGTCGCCGCCGCCATCGCCCTGTTGATCCTCCTGTTCGTGCAAGGGGTACTGAACTTCCGCAACGCCCTCGCCGCCCGCTTCCCGGCCGCGAAACCGGCCCTCGTCTCCAGCTGCGCCGTCTTCGGCTGCCGCGTCGAACTGCCGGCCCAGATCGACAACCTCGCCATCGAAACGGGCGAACTGACGACGCTCGGCGGCGGCGTCTATTCCTTCACCACCGAGCTGCGCAACGCCGGCACCACGGCCCAGGCCTGGCCGAGCCTGGAACTGGCGCTGACCGACGCCAACGACAAACCGCTGGTGCGCCGCGTATTCGGCCCCAGGGATTATCTCGCCGCCGACACCCCGGCCGCGAACGGCATCGCGCCGCGCGCCGAACACGCGATCAAACTCCACTTCCGCGTGGAGGACCTGAAACCTTCCGGCTACCACATTGCCGTCTTCTACCCCTGAATTGACGTTGGACCTCACATGACCCAAGCTACCCTGATCTGCGGATCGCTCGCATTCGACAAGATCATGCAATACCACGGCCGTTTCGCCGAGACCCTGCTGGCCGACCAGCTGCACCGCGTGAACGTCTCCTTCCTGGTACCGACCCTGCGCACCGAATACGGCGGCTGCTCGGCGAACATCGCCTATAACCTGAAGCTGCTCGGCGGCGAGCCCCTGATCATGGCCACCCTCGGCCAGGACGGCGCCGACTACCTCGAGCGCCTGCGCAACTTCGGCATCAAGACGCGTGCCATCAAGACCATCCAGGACGCCTACACGGCCCAGTGCTTCGTCACTGCCGACCAGGACAACAACCAGATCAACGCCTTCCACCCGGGCGCGATGCAGTTCTCGCACGAGAACAACGTCGCCGACCAGGGCCCGCTGCGCGTGGCGATCATCGCCCCGGACGGCCGCGACGGCATGCTCAAGCACGCGCGCGACTGCGCCGCCCAGGGCCTGCCCTTCATGTTCGACCCGGGCCAGCAGCTGCCGATGTTCAGCGGCGAAGAACTGCTGACCTTCATCGAGCAGGCCACCTACCTGGCCGCGAACGACTACGAATTCGAGATGGTGATGGACCGCACCGGCCTCTCGCTCGAACAGATCGCCGCGCGCCTGGAGGCGCTGATCGTCACCCGCGGCGAAAAGGGTTCCGAGATCTACGCCGGCGGCGAGCGCCACGACATCCCGGCCGTGCCGGCCACCGCCGTGGTCGACCCGACCGGCTGCGGCGACGCCTACCGCGCCGGCCTCCTGTACGGCATCGCGCAAGGCTACGACTGGCCGACCACCGGCCGCATCGCCAGCCTGCTCGGCTCCATCAAGATCGCCCACCAGGGCGGCCAGAACCACAGTTTTACTCCGGCCGAGATCGCCAATAAATTCGAAGCCGCCTTCGGCTACCGCTTCAAATAATTAAAAGGGTACAACCGCCGGCATACACTGTTGGCGGATGCGCACTGTAGGGGTCATTGAGGACAATGTCCTCAATGACGGGTTCACCGGGCTCCCCGAGCCCACGCGTTACGCCCTCAAGCGAAGCCAAAAAAAAACGGGCAGCCAGGCTGCCCGTTTTCACATCCGTACTACCCAATCAAATCGGCACCACAGTCCTCAGCAAATACAGCGCAATCTGCAGCAGCAGCACCGCCACCAGCACCGACAAATCCAGCCCGCCGATCGGCGGCACCACCTTGCGGATCGGCCGCAGCAGCGGATCGTTCAGCGCATGCACGAACGGCGCCAGCGGCGCATGCGGATTGACCCAGCTGAAGATCGCCTCGATGATCAGGAGCGCGATGAAACCGTAGATGATCCACTTCACGAAGCGCCCCAGCGCCAGCAGCAGCACCTGCTCCACCGACGCCCCGACGATGAACAGGATCGAGGTCGCCAGCAGCACCACCAGGAAGGCGCCGATCAGGCTTGCCCAGTCGTAGCCGCCTGCCCCCGGCACGATGCGGCGCAGGGGTTTCACGAGCCAGTCGCTCAGCGTGAAGGTGAACTGCGCCACCGAGGCTGGCGGACGCACGCGGATGGCCTGCATCCAGAAGCGCAACAGGAGCACCCCGCCCAGCACAGTGGCAATGGTATCGACGATCAACTGAAGAATGGACAGCACGAGAACTCCTTGAAATAAAAAAACCGCTGTGTGAACGGTTCACACAGCGGTATTTTGCCCTAAAGCGGGCCAGACCCGGGATTACGGACGGCTGCTGGTCGGGAACGGCCAGGCGGCTGCCGGTGCCAGCACGGTCTTCGCCGCTGGTGCCGGTGCGGCCGGCTTGGCTTCGCCTGCTGCCTGGGCTGGCTTGGCTTCCGTTTCCTTGGCCGCCGGCTTCTTCGCAGCGGCTTTCTTGGCTGCTGGCTTGGCTGCCGCTTCCGGCTTGGCTTCCGCCTTCACCGCAGGTGCTGCGGCGGCTTCCCGCTTGGCTTCGGCCTTGGCTGCTTCCGGCTTGGCTTCGGCTTTCGCTGCTTCCGGCTTGGCTTCGGCCTTCATGGCTTCGGGCTTGGCTTCAGCTTTGGCAGCTGGCTTGGCGGCTGGCTTGGTCGCTGCTGCTTTGGCCGGAGCGGATGCTGCGGTCTTGGTAGCGGCTGGCTTGGTCGCTGCTGCTTTGGCCGGAGCGGATGCTGCGGTCTTGGTAGCGGCTGGCTTGGTCGCTGCTGCTTTGGCCGGAGCTGGCGCTGCGGTCTTGGTAGCGGCGGTCTTGGTAGCAGCAGCCTTGGCTGGAGCTGGGGTGGCAGTCTTAGCGGCTGACTTGACCGGCGCCTTCGTGGCAGCGGCTTTCGCGGACGGCTTCGCAGCCGTCCCCTTGGCAGCGCTCTTGGCTGATGCTTTGGCTGCAGTCTTGGCTGGTGCCTTGGCTGCGGTCTTGGCGACGGTCTTCGCCGGTGCCTTGGCCGGACCCTTCGATGCCGACTTGGCTGGTGCTTTGGCAGCGGTCTTCGCTGCGGACTTGGCTGGCGCCTTGGCAGCGGTCTTCGCCGGTGCCTTGGCTGCGCTCTTCGCGGACGTCTTTGCAGACGCCCCCTTGGCTGCCGACTTGGTCGCTGCTGCTTTTGCTACCGGCTTGGCGGCTGCAGTCTTTTTGGCTGCTGGCTTGGCTGCTGCTTTGGTTGCGGTCTTCTTCGCTGCTGGCTTGGCTGCCGACTTGGTTGCGGTCTTGGCGGCAGGCTTGGCTGCTGCTTTGGTCGCGGTTTTCTTGGCAGCTGGCTTGGCCGCGGCTTTGGTCGCGGTCTTCTTCGCTGCCGGCTTGGCTGCCGACTTGGCTGCGGTCTTGGCGGCTGGCTTGGCTACGGCTTTGGTAGCGGTCTTCTTGGCCGCTGGCTTGGCTGCCGACTTGGTGGCAGCTGCTTTTGCTACTGGCTTGGCGGCGGATTTAGCAGCGGCTTTCTTTGCGGCTGGCTTGGCTGCCGGTTTGGCGGCGGCTTTCTTTGCAGCCGGCTTGGCTGCCGGCTTGGCAGCGGCTTTCTTGGCAGCTGGCTTGGCTGCCGGTTTAGCGGCGGCTTTCTTTGCAGCCGGCTTGGCTGCCGGCTTGGCGGCGGCTTTCTTCGCTGCTGGTTTTGCTGCTGGCTTTGCAGCGGCCTTCGCCGCTGGTTTTGCGGCAGCTTTTGCCGGAGTCTTCGATGCAGCTTTTGCTGCCGGTTTGGCAGCAGGCTTGGCGGCCGCTTTGGCCGTCGTCTTCGCTGCCGACTTGGCGGCTGGTTTCTCTGCGGCGGCCGATTTCGCTGCCGGTTTTGCTGCTGGTTTCTTCGCTGCTGTTGCCATTTTAGTTCTCCTTCTCTGCGATGAGAAAATACGCTACAAGGTTGAAACCCGTCCGTCCGGATGGCCGGGCGGGTTATTCATCGGCATAAACCGTTTGGGTTACTGCCAATGAATCCGGCACCAGCTGAACTGCTGCAACTCCTCACAATTGCAGCGCTTCAGCCAACGACGTCGGGACACCCATCCATTACTTAGCTGCGCTTTCACATCGCTGCCCTTACGAGCACGAAAAGAAAAAGCCGCCTTGCCTGAAAAGGATCAGGCAGTGCGGCTTGTTCTTTTCGTTACGCTTATGTGCATGCTGGCTTGAATCAGCGTCCCATTACGGAAGTCTCGAAGCTCATTTCGCGCCGCATTTGCTGCGCTTGCCGAGGCTGTTTCGACTCCCTTTTTCAATCGGTTTTGTCTGCCTGCGAGCATGCGAAAAAGGCCATGTTCACGTTTTGACAAATTCAATCACGTAAAGTACACGAAAACCTTGTCACTCCGCAACCCGCGCACGCGTAAATTCACTTCTTCGCTACGACTACAACAAACCCCGTGCGGGAACTTCAGCGCGCGCCGCGCCGCTTCATTTCAAAGCGCGCCTGATTCCATCAGGCCTCCCTTGAAATGGACCTGCTTCGGCCGGCCAACGAAGGACGCGCGCCAAGTCGAGACGATTTATCTGCTTTGACCGTCACGGACGCCAGACATTCGGCATCGTGACGCGCCCCGACGGCGCACGCGCATAAAAAAAGCCCGGTGATTTTTCACCGGGCTTCTCGACATCTATATAGAGCAGCTGGAATCAATCCCAGTTCAGCGCCCCACCCGTCTGGTACTCCGTCACGCGCGTCTCGAAGAAGCTACGTTCCTTCTTCAGGTCGATCATCTCGCTCATCCATGGGAATGGATTCTCTTCGGCCGGGAACAGCGGATCGAGCCCGATCTGCACGGCGCGGCGATTCGCGATGAAGCGCAGGTAGCCCTTGAACATGGTCGCGTTCAGGCCCAGCAGGCCGCGCGGCTTGGTGTCTTCGGCGTAGCGGTATGGAAGTTGACGGCTTCCAGGAACAGGGTCTTGATCTTGTCCCGGAAGGCCGGGGGCCACAGCAGCGGGTTATCCATCTTGATCGTGTTGATCAAGTCGCTACGTGGAGTCAGGTTCGGTCTAGGTTAGCGCATAAAAAAAGCCCGATGATTTTTCACCGGGCTTCTCGACATCTATATAGAGCAGCTGGAATCAATCCCAGTTCAGCGCCCCACCCGTCTGGTACTCCGTCACGCGGGTCTCGAAGAAGTTACGTTCCTTCTTCAGGTCGATCATCTCGCTCATCCATGGGAATGGATTCTCTTCGGCCGGGAACAGCGGATCGAGCCCGATCTGCACGGCGCGGCGGTTGGCGATGAAGCGCAGGTAGCCCTTGAACATGGTCGCGTTCAGGCCCAGCACGCCGCGCGGCATGGTGTCTTCGGCGTAGCGGTATTCGAGTTCTACCGCTTCCAGGAACAGGGCCTTGATCTCGTCGCGGAAGGCCGGGGTCCACAGCAGCGGGTTTTCCATCTTGATCGTGTTGATCAGGTCGATGCCGAAGTTCACGTGCATCGACTCGTCGCGCAGGATGTACTGGTACTGCTCGGCGGCGCCGGTCATCTTGTTTTGACGGCCCAGCGCCAGGATCTGGGTGAAGCCGACGTAGAAGAACAGGCCTTCCATCATGCAGGCGAAGACGATGATCGACTTCAGCAGCGTCTGGTCCGCTTCCAGCGTGCCGGTCTTGAAATCAGGGTCGGTCAGCACGTTGATATACGGAATCAGGAACTGGTCCTTGTCGTGGATCGACGCGATCTCGTTGTAGGCGTTGAAGATCTCTTTTTCATCCAGTCCCAGCGACTCGACGATGTACTGGTAGGCGTGGGTGTGGATCGCCTCCTCAAACGCCTGGCGCAGCAGGTACTGGCGGCATTCCGGGGCCGTGATGTGGCGGTAGGTACCCAGCACGATGTTGTTCGCGGCCAGCGAGTCGGCCGTCACGAAGAAGCCGAGGTTGCGCTTGACCAGGCGGCGCTCGTCTTCCGACAGGCCGTTCGGGCTCTTCCAGAGCTCGATGTCGCGCTGCATGTTCACTTCCTGCGGCATCCAGTGGTTCGCGCAGCCGGCCAGGTACTTGTCCCAGGCCCACTTGTATTTGAAGGGTACCAGTTGGTTGACGTCGGTCTTGCCGTTGATGATGCGCTTGTCGTCGGCGTTCACGCGGGTGGCGACCAGGGCGGCGTCGACGGTTTCCGGCAGGCCAGCAGCTTGCGGTGCGCGCGCGGCGCTCGTTGGTTCATCGTCCCATGACAGCATGATTTGTTCCTCTTGAATTCTGTGACAACTGCGCCCGGCACTCGGCCGGGCGTGGATTAATTAGTTAAAGACCGCTTATTGGCAACTTATTGGCACGCCTCGCACTCGTCGAAACCGGCATCGCCCGGACGCAGGTAGCAAGCCGCGCCGTCTGCTTCAACGGGGGCAGGTGCTGCCGCCGGAGCCGCTGCCGGCGCCGCATGACCGGCCGCCAGGCCGCCCGAGACCGGCACCGCGTTCAGCGCGCCGGTGCGGGTGGTCGACTTCTCCATGTGCGTCGCCGCGATGGTGCGCAGGTAGTAGGTCGTCTTCAGGCCGCGCAGCCAGGCCAGTTTATAGGTCTCGTCCAGCTTCTTGCCCGAGGCGCCGGCCATGTAGATGTTCAGCGACTGGGCCTGGTCGATCCACTTCTGGCGGCGCGATGCCTGCTCGACCAGCCACTTCGGCTCGACTTCGAAGGCCGTGGCGTAGATGTCGCGCAGGTCTTGCGGCACGCGGTCGATCTTGCTGAGCGAACCGTCGAAATACTTCAGGTCGGCGATCATGACTTCGTCCCACAGGTCGCGTGCCTTCAGGTCGCGCACCAGGTAGCCGTTGATCTCGGTGAATTCGCCGGACAGGTTCGACTTCACATACAGGTTCTGGAAGGTCGGCTCGATGCAGGCCGAGACGCCGATGATGTTCGAGATCGTCGCGGTCGGGGCAATCGCCACGCAGTTCGAGTTACGCATGCCGAACTGCTTGATACGCTCGCGCACCACGGTCCAGTCCATCGATTCGCTCGTGTCCTGCTCGAGGTAGCCGCCGCGCTCTTCCGCCAGCAGCTTGATCGAGTCCTGCGGCAGGATGCCGCGGTCCCACAGCGAACCGGCGTAGGATTCGTAACGGCCGCGCTCTTCGGCCAGCTCGGTCGAGGCCATGTAGGCGTAGTAGCAGACGGCTTCCATCGACTTGTCGGCGAACTCGACGGCCTTGTCCGAGGCGAACGGCACACGCATCATGTGCAGGCAGTCCTGGTGGCCCATGATGCCCATGCCGACCGGGCGGTGGCGCAGGTTCGAGTTACGCGCCTTGTCGACGGCGTAGTAGTTGATGTCGATGACGTTGTCGAGCATGCGCATCGCGGTGCGGATCGTCTTCTGCAGTTTCACGTGATCCAGGCCATCGCCCTTCATGTGCTGCGGCATGTTGATCGAGCCCAGGTTGCAGACCGCGATTTCGTCGGCGCTGGTGTTCAGGGTGATCTCGGTGCACAGGTTCGACGAGTGCACGACGCCGATGTGCTGCTGCGGCGAACGGATGTTGCACGGATCCTTGAACGTGATCCATGGGTGGCCGGTTTCGAACAGCATCGACAGCATCTTGCGCCACAGGTCGAGCGCTTCGATCTTTTTGAACACCAGCATTTCGCCGCGCTCTGCCTTGGCCTCATAGGCCAGGTAGGCTTGTTCGAAGGCTTTACCGACCAGGTCGTGCAGGTCCGGCGTTTCGCTCGGGGTGAACAGGGTCCAGTAGCCCTTTTCCATCACGCGCTTCATGAACAGGTCGGGAATCCAGTTCGCCGTGTTCATGTCGTGGGTGCGGCGGCGGTCGTCGCCGGTGTTCTTGCGCAGGTCGAGGAATTCCTCGATGTCCATGTGCCAGGTTTCCAGGTAGGCGCACACCGCGCCCTTGCGCTTGCCGCCCTGGTTCACGGCCACGGCCGTATCGTTGACCACTTTCAGGAACGGGACCACGCCTTGCGACTTGCCGTTGGTGCCCTTGATGCGCGAGCCGAGCGCACGCACCGGGGTCCAGTCGTTACCGAGACCACCGGCAAACTTCGACAGCAGCGCGTTTTCCTTAATGGCGTCGTAGATACCTTCCAGGTCGTCGCCGACGGTGGTCAGGTAGCAGGACGACAGCTGCGAGCGGCGGGTGCCCGAGTTGAACAGGGTCGGCGTCGAGCTCATGAAGTCAAAGCTCGACAGCAGGTTGTAGAACTCGATGGCGCGCTCTTCGCGGTCCGCTTCGCGCAGGGCCAGGCCCATGGCGACGCGCATGTAGAAGGCCTGCGGCATCTCGATGCGGGTTTCGCGCACGTGCAGGAAGTAACGGTCGTACAGGGTCTGCAGGCCGATGTAGCCGAATTGCAGGTCGCGGTCGGCGACGATGGCTTTTGCCAGGCGCTCGAGGTCATAGTTGCCCAGTTCGGCGTCGAGCAGTTCGTTCTCGATGCCTTTCGCCACGTACTGCGGGAAATAGGTGATGTATTCGGCGGCAGCCTTGGCTTGCGGGACTTCCTTGCCGAAGACTTCCTTGCGGATCGTGTGCAGCAGGATGCGGGCCGTGACCTGGCTGTAGGCCGGATCGGTTTCCATCAGCGCGCGCGCGGCCAGGATGGCGGACTTGTGCAGCTCTTCGACCGGCACGCCGTCGTACAGGTTGCGCAGGGTCTCGGCGACGATGGCGTCGGCGTCGACGTGCTTTTCCAGGCCGGCGCAGGCGGCGTTCACCAGGGCGTGCACATAGTTGACGTCGAGCGGCACGCGCTGGCCGCCATCGACCACGTGGATCTGCGGCGCGGCCACGTGCTGGGCACCGGCGGCTTCCTTGGCGGCGCGGCGCTCTTCCATCTGCTTGGCGCGGTACAGGACATAGGCGCGCGCGACATCGTGTTCGCCCGAGCGCATCAAGGACAGTTCGACCTGGTCCTGCACATCTTCGATGTGGAAGGTGCCGCCGTTCGGCTGGCGGCGCATCAGGGCAGCGACCACGTTATTGGTCAGCTCTTCCACCAGCTCGCGGATGCGGGCCGAGACCGCGCCCTGGCCACCGGCGACCGCCAGGAAGGCCTTGGTCATCGCGACCGAGATTTTATTTGGCTCGAACGGGACGACGGCGCCGTTGCGGCGCAGGATGCGGTAGTCCGCGCGGGCGGCCAGTTCGGCGGCGCTATTGGCGCCGGCTGCCGTTCCTGGTGCCGCTTGCGGGTGGATGGAAATGTCTTGAGAAGTCTGCATGGGGCCTCCAGGAAGGGCAGTCGGGCTGCCGCCTATGTTTATCGATCACCCGCGTTACGGGCAGCCAAAAATTAACTAAAAAATACGAAGCAAAACGAACCCCGGCCAGCCTGAGTGACCAGGCTGGACAACGTTGCTGCGGATGGATTTATCTTGCTTGGAGCAAATTCGAACAACAAGACGCACACTATGCCATTGTTGCCACTGCTACACAAAAGGTCTTTGACACTTGAGCCTGCTACTACTAGATATAGTGCCGTGGTTTGACATTGGACTAATTGTAGTACTTGGCCGGCGCAAGCCGCAAGTGAATAAATTTTCAAATTCAGGTGTTTTTTATGTCCCGGACTCTTGACATCGGAGCGCTGGACTTCGAATGCGCGCTGGCCGGTAAGTGAGCACTAACCTGCTGCTTAATGCTTGTTCAGCGCGTGAAGGCAGTGCCCAAACGCAGTGCAGCGCGCACCATTTTGCACTGGCGAAAAGGCAACGCTTTTTGACAAGCCGGAGTTGTGCGATGACACAAAATTCAGTTTTCCGGCGCCTGGATATCGAGCTTCTGCATTTGATACCGCAGCTGGCGCACGCTGATGCCGAGCAGGCTGGCGGTCCTGGTGCGGTTGAACTGGGTCTGCTGGAGGGCGCGCTGGATGATGTCGCGTTCCACCTGTTCCAGGTAAGCCGGCAGGTTGCTCGGCAGCGAAGCCGGACCGAGGCCCTGCACTTCCTGCGCAAGCGGCGCGGCCGCCGGCATGGGCGGCGCCGCGGCCGGGGACGGCGGCGTGGCGACGACCGGCAATGGTTCCACCCGCGCCACGTCGGCCAGGCGCGCGGCTTTCAGGGATAAATCGCCGACCTCGATCACGCCATGATTGGCGAAGGCAAGCGCCCGTTCCAGCACGTTCTCCAGTTCGCGCACGTTGCCCGGGAAGGAGTAGGCGCGCAAGGCATCGAGCACGCCGGGCCCGAGCGAGGCCCCGCCAGGCCCGGCCAGGCGCGCCAGGATGCCGTTGGCCAGCACCGGTAAATCGTCGAGCCGCTCGCGCAGCGGCGGCAGCGCCAGCTCGATCACGTTCAGGCGATAGAACAAATCCTGGCGGAAGACGCCCGTCTCGACGCATCGGGCGAGGTCCTTGTGGGTGGCGCTGATGATGCGCACGTCGACCGGCTCCTCATTGGTGGCGCCGATCTTGCGCACGCGCCGCTCCTGGATCGCGCGCAGCAGTTTGACCTGCATCGCCAGCGGCAAATCGGCCACCTCGTCCAGCATCAGGGTGCCGCCATTGGCCGCCTGGAAGAAGCCGTCGCGCTCCTCCCCGGCCCCGGTGAACGCGCCCTTGCGGTGTCCGAAGAATTCGGACTCCATCAGGTTTTCGGGAATCGCGCCGCAGTTCACCGCCACGAACGGTTTCGCAGCGCGCGAACTCTGGGCGTGGATTTCGCGCGCGGCCAGTTCCTTGCCGGCGCCGGACTCGCCGGTGATCGCAATCGGCGCCATCGAGCGCGCCAGGCGCCCGATCTGGGCCCGCAGCGCCTGCATCGCCTGCGAATTGCCGATCAGGCGCGAGCCCGTGCCCTCGCCCGCCCCAGCCGCGGCGCTACCGTCGGACAGCTTCAGCGCCGAACGCACCATCACGCGCAGCTCATCGAGCACTACCGGTTTCGACACGTAATCAAAAGCGCCGGCTTTCAGGGCCACCACCGCGTTTTCGGCGCTGCCGAAGGCGGTGATCACGGCGATCGGCGTCTTCGAGCTAGCCGACACTTCGCGCACCAGTTCCAGTCCGAGCCCGTCGGGCAGGCGCATGTCGGTCAGCACCAGCTGGTACTGGTTGTCCTCGACCAGGCGCCGGGCTTCGCGCAGCGTGGCCGCGCAATCGACGTCCAGGCCCATTTTCAGGAGCGTGATCTCCAGCAGTTCGCGCAGGTCCGCTTCGTCGTCGACGACCAGGATGCGGGGTGATGTCATGCTTTCCTCTTTTACTCAGCGCTCGCGCCGGCCGCTTGCGGCTGGGCGAAGGTGATGACGAAACGGCCGCTGGCCTTGCGCGGGCCCAGCGCCGCCGTGTCGAACCGCGACTCGTAATCGAGTTTAGCGCCATTGTTCAGGCACAGCTCGCGCGCCAGGTACAGCCCCAGGCCGGTGCCCTTGCTGGAGGTCGTATAAAACGGTTCGAACAGGTGGGCGCGCACCTCGGGCGTGATGCCCGGACCGTCGTCCTGCACGTGCAACTCCAGCGTGCCGAAGGCGTCGAGCTCGGGCCAGATGCGGATGCTGGCCGGCTTGCGGCTGGCGTAGCGGATCGCATTGCCCAGCAAATTGACCAGCACTTCCCTCAGGTGCAGGGCGTCGAAGCGTACCTCGATCGCACCGGCGCCGCCCAGCCAGACCATCTCATCGAGCAGGCCCTGGGTTTCGCAGAACTCGTTTTTCAGCTCCAGCAGGAACGGCGCCAGCTGCACCGGTTCCGCATACGGCTGGGCCTTGCGCGAGAGCTGCAGGATGTCCTCGACCATGCGGTTCACGCGCGCCACGTTGTCGCCGATGATCTTTAACAAGCGCAGCTCGGCCTTGCCATGCAGGTCTTCGGCCAGCAGGGCCGTGGCGTGGCCGATCGCCGACAGGGGGTTGCGCACTTCGTGCGCGATGCTGGCCGTCAGGCGGCCCATCGAGGCCAGTTTCAGTTGCTGCGCCTGGTTTTCGATGGCGCTGACGTCCTGCAGGAAGATCACGCTGCGCCCCGGCAGCGCGCCGCCGGCCGCGACGCTGGCAAAGCGCAGTTTCAGGTGCGCCGGCTGGTCGCGCCGCGCCCGCAGGCCCGCCTCCCCAACCGCCATTTCCTGGTAGGGTTTCAGGATCACCCAGGCCGCATCCGGCCCCGCTTCCCCCGACACCGGCTCGACCGCGGCCAGGGCGGGGGTCGCTGCCGTTCCCATCCAGGTGGCGAAGGCCTGCGCCACCGGTTCGAGTCCCGGCAATTCGTCGAGCAGCAAGCCGGCCGCGGCGTCCATGCCGAGCATGCGGCGCGCCGCGGGATTGGCCGTGTGGATGCGTCCATCGGCCCCGACCACGAGCACGCCATCGCCCACGTCCGCGATCACGATCTCGTTGATTGCCTGCTGCACCTGCAGGTCGACGCCGCGCTGCGCCGCCAGTTCTTCCTGCCCGATCAGGCGCGCCGCCAGCCGGTTGACCAGCCAGACCACGGCGAAAAAGGCGATGCCGTACATCCCCGCCTGCATCAGCGCCGGTTCGCCTTCGCGCCTGACCATCTGCCAGGCCGCCTCGAACAGGACGAACAGGGTCGCCAGCGCAGCCGAAAACAGGGCCGGCACCAGCGGCGCCAGGATCGCCGCGCCCGCCAGCGGGAACAGGTACAGGATACCGAGGCCGCTGCGCAGGCCGCCGGCGGCAAGATACAACAGCGAGATCACGGCCAGGTCGACCGCGATCTGCGACGCCAGCTGGATCGTGAAGCGGCGCCGCCAGGACAGGCTCAATGCACCGAACACGAGGGCGGCGCCGAGGTAGAACAGGCAGATGCGCACGTATGCCGGGGAGGCCTGGACACTGCCCTCGCGCACGTCGAAGGCGAGGTACAGGATCAGCACCAGCGCGATCACGATGCGCGTGACGGTCAGCGCCCCGAGCGAGCGCCAGAAGGTCGCGCGCGATTGCGTGGACAGCACCTGCCAGCCGGTCATCAATTAGTGCGCAACAGGCGGCACGTGCGCCGGGCTGCAGTAGTCGCGGCCGTCGGCCCGTACCGCTTCCGAGACCGGGAAATGCAGGCCGCAGTGCGCGCAGCTGGTCATGTCTTCGATCGCCGCCGGCGGCGCCGCGGCGGGACGCCCCTGCGGCGGCACGTGCATCTGCTGGTTGCGCACGGCTGCGCGCAGCTTCGCGCGCACGGCGAAGAAGATCAGGACAGCCAGGGCGATCCAGAAGACGAGGCGGCTCATGCGATCCCCCGATGCAGCACGACTTCGAGCACGAAGCGGCTGCCGACATAGGCCAGCGCCAGCGTGGCGAAGCCGGCCAGCGTGAAGCGCAGCGCCGTCTTGCCGCGCCAGCCGCGCAGGTAGCGTCCGGCGAGCAAGGCTGCGAACAGCATCCACGACAGCAGCGCGAAGACATTCTTGTGGTCCCAGCGCAGCGCCCGGCCAAACAGCTGTTCCGAGAACACGACGCCCGACAGCACCGTGAGACTGAGCAGCACGAAACCGATCCAGATCAGGCGGAACAGCAGCTTTTCCATGGTCAGCAAGGCCGGCAGCTGGTCGAGCGCGCCGCCGAGCCAGCCGCCGCCGGCCGTCACCGTGCGCGCATGCAGGCGGGTTTCCTGCAAGGCCATCAGGACCGCGTGGAAGGCGGCAATCGTCAGCGTACTGTAGGCCAGCACCGCGACCGCCACATGCCAGCCGAAGGCGCTCGACTGGTTCTGCAGCGGCATGATCGCGCCCGGGAAGACCAGCGGCAGCAAAGCCGCGGCGCAGGCGCAGGGCATGACCAGGCGGCGCAGGCCGTCGAGGGCGAAATTCCGGTTCTCGATCCAGTAGGCGCCCACCGACACCCACAGCGCGGCCGAGAGCATGATGGCAAAACCGATGCGCAGGCCGCCGGGTGCGAACGCGTCGCTCCACAGGGCGGCGCCGTGCACCGCCCAGGCCAGCGCGGTGACGCCGGAGATGACGGCGCCCCGGTTTGAGGCCAGCAGGGCGCAGGCCGCGTACAGGATGGCCGCGGCGAAAAAGAGGGTGTTGTGCATAGCGCGAGTCTACACCATCAGGGCACGCGAGTGGCAGGCCCCTGCCCGGCCTGCCAGGCTGCGGCTCAGTCCACGATCGCCATGCGCCGCTCATCGATGTGATGGCGCTGCTGCTCTTCCATGACGAGCTGCCCGAGTTCGCGTTTCAGGTCGTTGAACGCGGCGGAAGCCGGGTCGCGCAGGCGCGGCAAGTCGACGATGAGGTCACGCTTGACCGTGCCCGGCCGGTAAGTCATGACGACGATACGGTCGGCCAGGTAGATCGCTTCCTCGATGCTGTGGGTGACGAACAGGATGGTTTTCTTCGTTTCCATCCAGATGCGCAGCAGCTCGTCCTGCAGGTTACGGCGGGTCAGCGCGTCGAGGGCGCCGAAGGGCTCGTCCATCAACATGATCGGCGAATCGAGCGCCAGCACGCGCGCGATCGCCACCCGCTGGCGCATGCCGCCGGACAGGTCTTTCGGATAGCGCGCCCGGAACTCCGTCAGCGCCAGCATGCCCAATAACTGCTCCACGGTGGCGGCGATGCGCTCCTTCGGCATCCGCCTGATCTCGAGACCGAAGGCGATGTTCTTCTCGACCGTCATCCAGGGAAAGAGCGCGTATTCCTGGAATACCATGCCGCGCTGCGGCCCCGGCCCCGCCACCGGCACGCCGTCGACCGTGATCGTGCCGCTGGTCGGATGCGAAAAACCGGCGACCGCGTTGAGCAGGGTCGACTTGCCGCAGCCCGAGGGGCCGAGCAGGCAGGTGAACTGGCCTTGCGGGATGTCGAGCCGGATGTCCTGCAGCGCCACCACCTGGCGCCGGCCGCTGACGAACTCCTTGTTGACGCCGTCGATGCGGATATGGGATGCGCTTCTCGTGTCCATCTTCATGTCAGTGCTCCAGGCCGCGGTGCCAGCGCAGCAGATAGTTGTTGAGCCGATTCACGCCGATGTCGATCGCCAGGCCCAGCAAGCCGATGCTGATCATGCCGGCGATGATCTTGTCGGACCAAAAATATTCGCGCGCTTCCAGGATGCGGTAGCCGAGCCCGTTGTTCACCGCGATCATCTCGGAGACGATGACGACGATGAAGGCGGTGCCGATGCCGATCCTTACGCCCGACAGGATGTAGGGCACGGCGGCCGGCAGGATCACGCGCACGAACATCGTGGTGCGGCCGGCGCCCAGGCTGCGCGCGGCGCGCAGATAAATGCCGTCGACCTGGCGCACGCCGGCGATCGTGTTCATCAGGACCGGGAAGAAGGCGCCCAGCGCGATCAGGAACACGGCCGGCGGATTGCCCAGGCCGAACCACAGGATCGCCAGCGGGATGTAGGCGATCGGCGGGATCGGGCGCAGGATCTGCACCAGCGGATTGAACCAGGCATACACGGCGGGACTGGCGCCCATCGCCAGTCCGAGCGGCAGCGCGAGACCCGCGCCGATGGCGAAACCCACCACCACCCGGTACAGGCTGGCGATCGTATCGACCACCAGTTCGCCCGACAGCGCCCATTTCAACCAGCCGCCCTCGTCCGCCGCGGGCGCCAGCGGCAGCAGGTATTCGACCCATTTGCGCCCGACGTCGAGGGGCGCCGGCAGCACCTGGGGATTGACCAGACCCGCCCAGGCCACCCATTGCCAGAGCGCGATGGCCAGCAGCGGCACTACCATGCCGATGCCCAGTTCACGCAGGTTCCATGTTTTCATCGCGTCTCCTCAGTCGATGCGCAGGTTTTTCTTGGCCGCGGCAAGCAGCTCGGTATGCACCCATTCCTGCGCACGCGGCGGCGAACGCATGCGGCCGACGCCGGTCTTCACCATCATGTCGGTCGTGGCCTGGATGTGCTGTACGCTGATGTCGTAGGAAAAGGGAGAATTGGCGATGGCGTCGTCGAAATCGTCCGCCGAGATCTGGCCCTTGAAGACGACCTCGCGCACATATTTCGAGGCCAGGGCCTTGTCGTCGACGAAGGACTTGGTCGCCTGCACGAAGCAGCGCATGAATTTTTCGGCCAGCGGCTTGCGGGTGCGGTAGAACTGTTCGGTCATGACCAGCGTGCGCACCGGTTCGCCGATCGGGGTGCCATACGGCTTCATGACCTCGACGCCGAAGCCACGGTTGATCGCCTGCGAGGATTGCGGTTCGGACTGCATCATGGCGTCGATCTGTTTATTCAGCAGCGCCCCGTTCAGGTCGGCGAAGGGCAAGTAGACCAGCTGCACGTCCTTGCCGGGCGCAACATCGGCAGTCAGATTGTGGCGCGCCAGTTCCGCCATCAGCAGCACCTCCTGGATCGCGCCGCGCGTCACGCCGACCTTGCGGCCCTTGAGCTGCGCCATGCCGGTCAGCTTCAGGTCGGGCCGTGCCACCAGGCGCGCGCCGCCGCGCGCGAAACCGGCGACGACCACGACCGGGGCGCCGCCGGCCCGGCCGGAAATGGCCGCCTCCGAGGCCGTCGCGCCGACATCGAGTTCGCCGGCGATGATGGCCTGCATCACGTCCAGGCCCTTGGCGAACACCTTTTCCTCGACCCGGATACCGCAGCTGGGCGCGATCTCCTTGATATAGGAGACGGCGCCGAAATGCGCCAGTTTCAGGTTCCCCAGCCTGACCACTTCCTCGGCCCGGGCGCCGCTCGCCCACAGGACGAGCACGGCCAGGCTTGTCATACGTAATACTCTCCTCATGCCATTTCTCCGTTATGCAGTGCTTCCACATCGATCGGTCGGACTTTCCTGCCTACAAAGTGATTCCATCAGGAAACGACAATCCGCGATTGCAGAATGTGTCAGAGAAAGCGGAGCCGGCTTTTGACAAGCAGCAGAACTGCGGCCAAAAATTCGCGATATGAACGGCGCATGGACGGGCGGCGCGCCGTTGCGCAGGGTAAAATGACGGATTCCGAATTGCCGTCCTCTATATATAGTCAGGTAGAACATGCTAGATAACCTTACCCAACGCCTTGCCAAGGTCGTCAAGACGATGCGCGGCGAGGCGCGTCTGACCGAGGCGAACACTGCCGAGATGCTGCGCGAAGTGCGCCTGGCCCTGCTCGAGGCCGACGTGGCGCTGCCGGCGGTGCGCGAATTCATCGCCAAGGTCAAGGAAAAAGCGCTGGGCGAAGAAGTCATCGGCTCGCTCAGCCCCGGCCAGGCCCTGGTCGGCGTGGTGCAGCGCGAGCTGGCCGCCCTGATGGGCGCCGACCTCGGCCCCGACGCGACCCAGCTCTCGTTCGCGCAGCAGCCGCCCGCGATCATCCTGATGGCCGGCCTGCAGGGTGTGGGTAAAACCACGACCGTCGGCAAGCTCGCCAAGTACCTGAAGGAACAGAAGAAGAAAAAGGTGCTGACCGTTTCGGCCGACGTGTATCGTCCCGCCGCAATCGCCCAGCTCGAATCGGTGACGAAGCAGGTCGGCGCCGACTTCTTCCCGTCGACGTCCACCGACAAGCCGGTCGACATCGCCCTCAATGCGCTGGACTGGGCGAAGAAGCACTACCACGACGTCCTGATCATCGACACCGCCGGCCGTCTCGGTATCGACGAAGCGATGATGCAGGAAATCGCCGCCGTCCACGGCGCCGTCAAACCGATCGAGACCCTGTTCGTGGTCGACGCCATGCTCGGCCAGGATGCGATCAACACGGCGAAAGCGTTTAACGACGCGCTGCCGCTGACCGGTATCGTGCTGACCAAGCTCGATGGCGATTCGCGCGGCGGTGCGGCCCTCTCGGTGCGCCACGTGACGGGTAAGCCGATCAAGTTCGCCGGCGTCTCGGAAAAGCTGGACGGCCTGGAAGCCTTCGACCCGACCCGCATGGCGAGCCGCGTGCTGGGCATGGGCGACATCATGGCGCTGGTCGAAGAAGCCCGCAAAGGCGTCGACGAGAAGGCGGCCACCGACATGGCCAACAAGATCAAGGCCGGCGGACGCTTCGACATGAACGACTTCAAGGCGCAGCTGACGCAGATGAAGAAGATGGGCGGCATGTCGGGGCTGCTCGATAAACTGCCGGCGCAGTTCCAGCAAGCGGCAGCGGGCGCCAACATGGACCAGGCCGAGAAGCAGGTGAAACGCATGTGCGGCATCATCGATTCCATGACGCCGCTCGAGCGCGCCAAGCCGGAGCTGATCAAGGCGAACCGCAAGCGCCGCATCGCGGCCGGCGCCGGCGTGCAGGTGCAGGAAGTCAATCGCATGCTGAATCAGTACGACCAGATGCAGACGATGATGAAAAAACTGAAGGGCGGCGGCCTGATGAAGATGATGCGCGGGATGAAGGGCATGATGCCGGGCATGCGTTAACAGGCTTTCTTTAGCGTTTCCGGACGCTTTTGCCCTCTTCAAACGCCGCGCCCGGCTCCCTCCCGGCGCGGCGTTTTTTATGCGTTTTGCTGCAGTTTTTCACTCTATGAGGACGAGTTGCGAATAAACCCTGTTTTTTGGGCTTATCAGAGTGAAAAAATGGTGAAAAAGACTTGCAGGAACAGTAAAACGCCACCAATATAAGCCGTGCGATGTATTGCGCAATTTCTCATATTAGGAGGCTCGAAGATGGCAACAGCCAAGAAATCCCCAGCAGCGCCTGCAAAGAAGGCAGCCGCCAAGCCGGCCGCCGCGGCCAAGCCTGCAGCGAAGAAGGCAGCAGCTCCTGCAAAGGAAGCAGCACCGAAAGCGGCAGCAGCCAAGAAACCGGCCGCAGCGCGCAAGCCAAACGCCGCGTTCATGAAAGAACTGACCCCATCGGCGGAACTGGCTGCAGTGGTCGGCAACAAGCCGCTGCCACGTACCGAAGTGACGAAGAAAGTCTGGGAATACATCAAGAAAGCGGACCTGCAAGCTGCAGACAACCGCCAGATGATCAACGCCGACGACAAGCTGAAAGCCGTCTTCGGTGGCAAGGCCCAGGTCTCGATGTTCGAAATGACCAAACTCATTTCGAATCACCTGAAATAAGAATACCTGGCTGTTGCGGCCAGATGTTTAAAAAGCCCCGCTCGCGAGATCGGGGCTTTTTGTTTTGTAGGGTGGGCGGGTTCCCCGCCCACGCGGTGATCGTTATCGGCTCCGTTATCGTGTTCGGTGATCTTACAGCTGACTATCACCGCGTGGGCGGGAGACCCGCCCACCCTACGGGTTGCTAATAGCGTTACGGACGATTACAAGCCTGCCGCGGCCTTCATCAGGTCGAACACGTGGGTATTCTCCATCGTCCCCCTGAACGGCGCCGAGCCCGCCCCTGCCGCGTACAGCTTGACGTCGCCGCCGCCGTGCGACTCGCTCGACCATTTCACGCCCGTCTCCTGGTGATAGTCCGGCGCCAGCGCCTGGGCGCTGTCGACGTCGGCGCGCACGTCCGGCCGGTTCGGGCCGTTGCCGAAGACCAGCGTCGTAAACGTCTTGCCGTCGGCGTCGCGGGTCGGTTCGCCGTCCGTGTAGCCGCGCACGATGTCGAGCACCGGGTTGCCGCGCTTCGGGTAGCCGTTCAGGACCATCGTGTGGTCATGGTCGGCGGTGACGACGATCAGGGTGTTGTCGAGGCCGGGGTCGATGGCGCGCATGCGCTCCAGCGCGGTCTGGATCGCCTCGTCGAAAGCGACCGTTTCGATCAGCGCGTTGCGCGCGTTCGTGTCGTGCAGCGCGTGGTCGATCTTGCCGCCTTCGACCATCAGGAAGAAGCCGTTCGGATTACCCGATAAAAGCTCGATCGACTTGGCCGTCATCTCGGCCAGCGTCGGCTGGGTCGGCGAGCGCTTCGAAGCGTAGTCGAGATGGCTCTCGGCGCTGTACAGGCCGAGGAATTTTTTACCCGGCCGGCTCGAGGCCATGTCGGCGCGCGTGTTCGCGACCGCATACCCCTGTTTTTCCAGCTCCTCGACCAGGTCGCGCCCGTCGCCGCGGCCCTTCGGGTTGCGCTTCGCGTCGAACGGCGTGAAGTGGTTGCGCCCTCCTCCCATCAGCACGTCGACGCCGTCTTTCAAACGCGTGTTGTAGCCCGCGCCGCCCGGGACGAGCTGCTGGGCGATCGTGTAGGCCATGTCGCGGTCGCAGACGTGGGAGAAGGTCGATGCCGGCGTGGCGTGCGTCAGTTCGGTCGTCGTGACGGCGCCGACCGACTTGCCGGCGGCCTTGGCCAGTTCCAGGATCGTCATCGGAGAACTGCCGTTGCCGGCGCCGCAGCGGTCGATGGAGGCGATGCCGTTGCCGTCCTTGCCGGGAGCGACCGGTTTCGCATCCTTCATCGAGATCACGTCGTTGTTGATCTTCACGCCCGTCATGTAGGCGCCCATCGAGGGCGCGCTGTCGGTCACCTGCGCGTCCGCCGAGTAGGTCTTGATGCGCGCGGTGCGGTCGAGGCGTTCGAAGTTCAGGAGGCCGTCTTCGCCTTCCTTGAAGATGCGCGCGGCCGTGATGGTGGTCGGACCCATGCCGTCGCCGAGGAAGAAGAGGATGTTTTTCGCCTGCGGCCTGGCAGCCGGTGCTGCGGCCTGCGCGCTCGTGGTGCAGCATGCTGCCAGCAGCAGCGTGGAGAGGAGAGTTCTGGTCATCGGATGCTTTCTGGCGGCCGGGCTCACAGGCCCGCCGCGTTCTTGATCAGGTCGAACACACGGGTGTTGTCGATGGTGCCGCGGAACAGCTCGGCGTTGGCGCCGGCCGCGCCGAGGTAGACGTCGGTGCCGCCATGCGTCTCGCTGCCCGCCCTGGTGCGCACCACGGCCTCCTGGTGGTAGTCGTCGCCGGCCGCGATCTCGTCGGTGAGCTTGACGTCCTTGCGGCTGCCGGCAACCCGGTGTTCGCCGGTGCCGAAGCCGAGAATCGTGAACGGCGCGCCGTCCTTGTCGAGGCGGACCTTGCCGTCCGGGAGGCTGCGCACCAGGCCGAGAATGCCCGGATTCGCCGGCGTCGTCTTGCCGGTGCGCGGCGAGTAGCCGTTGATCAAGAGGGTGTGGTCATGGTCGGCCGTGGCGACGATCAGCGTGTTCTTCAGACCCGGATCGAGCCGGTTCATTTTATCGAGCGCGGTCTTGATGGCGGCGTTGTAACCGACCGTTTCCTGCAAGGCGCGCTTGGCAAGGGTCGCGTGCAGCGCGTGGTCGATCAGGCCACCCTCGACGACGAGGAAAAAACCGTTCGGGTTGGTGGACAGGATGTCGATCGCCTTGGCCGTCATGTCGCTCAAGAGAGGCTGCTTGACCGGGTCGCGCGCCGCTTCATACGCAAAGTGGTTCTGGGCGAACAGGCCGATGGCCGGCTGGCTGTTCGCCGCCAGTGCCTGCAACTGCGCCGTAGTCGATGCGACGCGCCAGCCTTGATGTTGCAATTCTCCGATCAGGTTGCGGCCGTCGGCGCGCTTGCCGCCGGCGTCCACGGGCGTGAACTGCTGCAGTCCGCCGCCGAAGACGAGATCGAGGCCGCTGCTGCCCAAAGCCTTGTTGTAGCCGGCGCCGCCCGGCACCAGGGCCGCGGCAATGTCTTCTTCGAGCTTGCGGTGGCAGGCGTGGGCATAGGTCGCGGCAGGGGTCGCATCGGTGACGCTGGTGGTCGTGACGACGCCGGCGGCCATGCCGCGCGCCTTGGCCAGTTCGGCCAGGGTCGGCACCGCCTTGCCGTTGTTGCAGCGGCTGACCGTGCGCTTGCCCTCGAGCGTCGGCGAGAGCGCCCGGGTCTCGGTCGACATCGAGATCACGCCGTTGTTCTGTTTTACGCCGGTCATGTAGGCCGACATCGAGGCGGCGCTGTCGGTGACCTGTGCGTCGTTCGAGAAGGTTTTGATAAACGCCGATTCGGGCAGCGTGTCGATCGTCAGCTCGCCGGCTTCGCCGACGGCGTAGATGCGGGCGGCGGTGAGGGTGTTGATGCCCATGCCGTCGCCGAGGAAGAAGATGACGTTTTTCGCTTGTCCGGCGACCGCGGGACGCGGCGTGGTCGCGGCCGGGCCGGTTGCGGCGCAACCGGCAAGCGCCGCCAGCGTGACCGCGGCGGCAAGGGTGTTGATTCGCATGATGAGGTGTCGTAGCGGGAAAACGATGAGTGTATACCGCAACCGGCAGACCCCGGCAAAATCGGCTTAGCGCGACGCCACCGCCACCGGATTGAACTCCCACTTCTTCCACGCCGCCAGCACCGCATTCGGATACTGCGGCCTGCCGCGGCTGCCGTTGTAGCGGCCCAGGGCGAGGTACAGGTCGCCGCGCTCCATGTCGATGTACATGCGCAGGATCGAGCAGCCGTAGCGCAGGTTCGTCTGCATGTGGAAGAGTTTACGGCGGTCGTTGTCGCCGATGACCTTGGTCCAGAACGGCATCACCTGCATGTAGCCGCGCGCGCCGGCGATCGAGACGGCGTATTTGCGGTAGGCCGATTCGACCTGGATCAGGCCCAGCACCAGGCCCGGATCGAGCCCGGCGCGGGTCGCTTCGTACCAGGCCGACTCCAGGAATTCGGTGCGCGAGAGCTCGTCGGGCAGGCGTTTTTTCAGGCGCGCCGACATCTCGGTGAACCACTGCTGGTAGCGCACCCGTGCCGCCTCGTCGCGGAAGGCGGGTTTCGGCGGGCGGGTGTCGGCGATGGCGTTCGACAGCGCCAGGCGCACCGAATCGGCCATCTCCTCTTCCTTCTGGTTGCCGGCGTGCGCACTCCCGCCCGCGGCCAGAAGTGCCGCGAACGCAAGGCCGCCCAGCCAGGCCGTGGCCCGGCCGTGGAAACCCTGCCGCATCACTGGCCCAGCTTGCCCTTGATGAAGGCGACCATCTCCGCCACCGGCACGGCGGTTGCCTCGGTGTCGCGGCGGCCCTGGTATTCCAGGTTGCCTTCCTTCAGTCCGCGCTCGCCGATGACGACGCGGTGCGGCACGCCGATCAGTTCCCAGTCGGCGAACATCGCGCCCGGACGCAGGCCGCGGTCGTCGACGATCACGTCCACGCCGGCAGCTTGCAGGTCGGCGTACAGCTGCTCGACCTGCGCCTTGACCATCTCGCTGCGGTCCATGCCCATCGGGCACAGCACGAGCTGGAACGGCGCCAGCGCGTCCGGCCAGACGATGCCCTTGTCATCGAAATTCTGCTCGATCGCCGCGCCCAGGATGCGCGTCACGCCGATGCCGTAGCAGCCCATCTGCAGCGGGGCCGGCTTGCCGTTTTCGTCGAGGTAAGTTGCGCCCATCTTTTCGGAGTACGCCGTGCCGAGCTGGAACACATGACCCACTTCGATGCCGCGCTCGATGGCGAGCACACCTTTACCGTCCGGCGAAGCGTCGCCTTCGACCACGTTGCGCAGGTCGGCAACGATCGGTTCCGGCAGGTCGCGGCCCCAGTTCACACCCGTCAGGTGGTAATCAAGCTTGTTGGCGCCGCAGACGAAATCGCTCATGTTGGCGACCGTGCGGTCGGCAACAATGGTCACCGGCATTTTTGGCGAGACTGGACCCAGGTAGCCCGGCGCGGTGCCGTAGACTTCCTGGATTTCCGCTTCGGTCGAGAAGCGGTGGTTCGCCAGGCCCGCGACCTTGCCGACTTTTACCTCGTTCAGTTCATGGTCGCCGCGCAGCAGCAGCATGAAGTATTGTTTGGAAACCTTGCCCTCTTCTTCCTTTTCGACCGTCAGCGCAATGGTCTTGACGGTGCGCGACAGCGGCAGGTTCAGCAGCTCGGCCACGCTTTCGCACTTGGTTTTACCTGGCGTCGGCACCTTGGTCATTTGTTCGGAGGCCGCGCCGCGCTCGCCGATGGCCAGCGCCTCGGCCGCTTCCATGTTGGCCGCGAAATCCGAGTCCGGGCAGTAGACCAGCGCGTCTTCGCCGGTCGAGGCGATGACGTGGAATTCGTGCGAGCCGGTGCCGCCAATCGCCCCGTTATCCGCCGCCACCGCGCGGAATTTCAAACCAAAACGGTTAAAAATGCGGACATAGGCATCGAACATGATCCCGTAGGACTTCTGCATGCCCTCGACGTCGCGGTCGAACGAATACGCGTCCTTCATCGTGAATTCGCGGCCGCGCATCAGGCCGAAGCGCGGACGGCGCTCGTCGCGGAACTTGGTCTGGATGTGATAAAAATTCAGCGGCAGCTGGCGATAGGATTTGATTTCGCTGCGCACGACGTCGGTGATGACTTCTTCCGAGGTCGGCTGGATGGCGTACTCGCGGCCGTGGCGGTCCTTGACGCGCATGAGTTCAGGACCCATCTTGTCCCAGCGGCCGGTTTCCTGCCACAGCTCGGCTGGCTGCACCAGCGGCATCAGGAGTTCGAGGGCGCCTGACTTGTTCATTTCTTCACGGATGATGGCCTCGACCTTGCGGATCACGCGCAGGCCGGTCGGCATGTACGTATAGATGCCCGAACCCAGGCGCTTGATCATGCCGGCGCGCATCATGAGCTGGTGGCTGACGATCTCGGCGTCGGATGGCGCTTCTTTAAGCGTAGAAATAAAAAATCGTGAGGCGCGCATATCGATGAATTCTTTTTAAAAAGAGAGAGTTATAATCGACCTAATTTTAAAGGATTAGCTGGCTGATGCGTCCAATCTTTGTACAAATGGGTCCGGAACACGCAGCGTCCGCCGTTTTCGTCGTGCACGAGGGAAGCTGACGTGTGGATTTGTAGGTAAAAATGTAAGAGACACAAAGGCTGGCAGAAAGTTTCGAGGTGTTTTATGCTCGATCGGGAAGGGTTCCGCCCCAACGTCGGCATCATCCTGCTTAACGCCAACAACGAGGTGTGGTGGGGCAAGCGGGTGCGCGAGCACTCATGGCAGTTTCCGCAAGGGGGTATCAAATACGGCGAGACGCCGGAACAGGCGATGTACCGCGAGCTCGAGGAGGAAATCGGTTTGCGCCAGGAGCATGTCAAGATCGTGGGCCGCACCCGCGACTGGCTGCGCTATGAGGTGCCCGACCATTTCATCAAGCGGGAAATTCGCGGCCATTACCGCGGCCAGAAGCAGATCTGGTTCCTGTTGCGCATGGTTGCGCGCGACAACGACGTCAACCTGCGCCTGACCGACCATCCGGAGTTCGACGCCTGGCGCTGGCACGATTACTGGGTGCCGCTGGACGTGGTCATCGAGTTCAAGCGCGACGTCTACCAGCGCGCATTGCAGGAGCTGTCGCGTTTCCTCACCAGTCCGCCGGGCAGCGGGCACGGCGAGCGGCGCCACAGCGCGCGCTACCTGCGCCAGCCGCGTGGGCAGGGAAGCAGCGCCGGGAAACCCCCGGCCAAGCTGCACGAGGCCGGGGCCGAAACGCAACAACTGATGCTGGCGCCGGACAAGTAAGGCGTCCGTCACATCGGCCGCGAGGCCATGAAAAGCAGGCACACCGTGCAGACGGTGTCGCTTGCTTTTTTTTCGCGCGGCGTTCATGGCAAAAAGTTACTAAACAGGAAAGTTTCCGTTTAGAATTAGTTGCATGAATGCTTATCGCCACCTGCTGTGCAGCGTCCTCCTTGCATCTCCATTGTTCTCTTCCTTCGCCACGGCGGCCGAACCCGGCTGCAAATACGTGGAGGTGGCGCGCCTGCCCTTGCGCTATGCCGGCATCGGCCTGGACATCACGACCGAGGGCAGCATCAATGGTACGGCAGCGACGATGATCGTCGACACCGGCTCCTTCCAGACGCTCCTGACCAGGACCGCCACCGAACGCCGCAAGCTCGCCTTGCGCAACACGGGCGAGAGCGCTTACGGCATCGGCGGCAACGCCTGGATCTACCAGACCCGTGTCGACGAGTTTTCGATCGGTCCGGCAAAGAGCGGCCGTACCTGGCTGCGTGTGCTGACGGAGTTCGGCATCCGCCCGCACTACGAGGCGCTGGTCGGTGCCCCCTTTCTGCTGCAGTCGGACCTGGAAATATCGCTCGCCACGAAAGAACTGAAATTCTTCCGGCCAAAGGACTGCGGCGACCATTTCCTCGGTTACTGGGACCAGAACGCAGTGGTCCTGCCCTTCGACAAACACATGCACGCCGCGGCCAATCCCCATTTCACGGTCGTCGTCAACGGCGTGAAACTGGACGCGATCATCGACAGCGGCGCCAGCACCTCCTTCGTGACCCTGAACGCGGCCAGGCGCGCGGGCCTCGCACTCGACGCCCCGGAGCTCGTACGGGCGGGCGAGGCCACCGGCGTGGGCACGCGCAAGGTCGCCCGCTGGCGCACGACCTTCAAGCGCTTCGAAATCGGCGATGAAGTCGTGCACAATGCCGAGGTCGGGGTCCTCGACTACGAAGGCACGGCCGAGGTATTGCTGGGCGCCGACTTCCTGCGCGCGCACCGCGTGTTGTTCGCGATGAGCCAGGAAAAGATCTACCTGTCCTATATCGGCGGCGAACCCTTCGGCCAGCGGCACACACTCGAGCCGTGGATCCAGGCCGAGGCCGAGGCCGGCAATGCCGACGCCCAGATGGCGCTGGCCACCTATTACATGGCAGGCAAGCTGGTGCCGCGCGACCCCGCGCTGGCCGCGCAATGGGCGGAAAAGGCGGCGCGCGCAGGGAATGCCGAAGCCAATATCCTGACCGGACACAGGTTGCTGCTGGAGAGCAAATACGGCGAAGCCGTCACCCGGCTGCGTGCCGGACTGGACAAGCTGCCCACGCACCACGCGGCGGCGCTGGACCTGTATCTGGCACGCGTGCGTAGCGGCCAGGCCGAGTTGGCAAGAACCGAACTAGCCGACGCGCGCCTGGCCAACCGCGACAACGAATGGCCCGCGCCGATCACCGATTTCTATCTCGGAAAGCTGAACGCAGCGCAGGTGCTCGCGGCAGCGGCCAAGGACGCCAAACTGTCGCGGGAGCGCAGCTGCCAGACGGTCCAGGCCATGGGGCAGTGGCACAGCGCGCATGGCGACCAGGCGGCCTTGCCGGCCCTGGCCGAGCAGCGCACCAGCCTCGGGTGCCCGAACGCGGCGGCCGCCCTTCCCCGGCCGCAGTCACCGCAGCCACCGCCACCGCCACCACCGCCGCCGCAGGCTTGAGTCAGCGCAGGCGCTGGCGGCGCGCTACAATGACGCCCTTCCCCACCGCCTTCCCGTTTCCACCATGTTTACACCGTCCTCGCACGACGTGCGCCGCTTTTTCTGCGACGCCTTCCGCAAGCAACGCGCCGGCGAGATCCTGACGCCGATGGACGCCATCGCCGCCGACTGGATCGTCCAGCACCCCGAATACCACGACGCCCTGATGGACGCCGACGCGGCCGTCGCGCGCGACTATTCGGTCGAAGGCGGCCAGCCGAACCCGTTCTTGCACCTGTCGATGCACCTGTCGATCGCCGAACAGGTCTCGATCGACCAGCCGCGCGGTATCAAGGCCGCGCACGACCTGCTGGTCGCCCGCATCGGCGAGCACGATGCCCACCACGACATCATGGAGTGCCTGGGCGAGATGATCTGGACCTCGCAGCGGAACGGCGTGCCGCCGGATACCGAGGCATACATCGATTGCGTCAGAAGGCGCGCGACGCGCTGATAAAACGACAAAGGCGGCCAAGGCCGCCTTTTCGCATCACGCTTCCTGCTAGCCGCTTACTTGCTCACCACCAGCTGCGACGGCAGGCTGTGCAGGTAAGCGCCGATGTCGGCCATGTCCTGGTTCGACAGCGGTTTCGCAAAGCCGGCCATGATCGGGTTGCTGCGGCCGTTGGCCTGGTCGCCGCCGCGTTTATAGGCCATCAGGGCGTGGGCGATGTAGTCGGCGTGCTGGCCGGCAAGCTTCGGATAGCTCGGGTCGATTGGTTTGGTGAAGTCGGCGCCATGGCAGGAGGCGCAATTGTATTTCTTGGTCAGCTCTTCGCCGCGCTTGACGTCAGCGGCGGCGGCACTGAAGGAGACGGCGCCGAGGGCCAGCGCGATGATCAGTTTTTTCATGGCGTGTGGTCCTTACTTGCGGGTCTGGGCGTTCTGCTGCGAATAATAGGCGGCGACGTCGGCGATGTCCTGGTCCGACAGGCTGGCGGCGATGCCGCGCATCGATGGATGCTTGCGGTCGCCCTTCTTGTAGGCGTGCAGCGCGGATTCGATGTACTTGGCCGACTGGCCGCCGATCATCGGCACCTGGTAGACCTCGGGGAAGCTGGCTTTATAGCCGGGGATGCCGTGGCAACCGATACACATTTCGATCTTGTTCGGGGCTGCCTTCGGGTTACCGACGACGTCCGCCGCCGAAGCCGAGCCGGCGCAAGCTGCCAGCGCGAGTACTGCCAAAAGTTTTTTCATGGTGGGAATCGCAAAATTTTTTAATCGAATACCGCTACCGCAAAAACAAGTACCAAGCTGTTGATTCTAGCCCAACAAAAGATTGCAGTCTACCAACGTCGTGCGCCCATCCGTGGCAGCTGCACCAGCCTCGAAATTCTGGCATATACTCGGAATTTATCCTCTTTCCATTGACGCGTATGCAAGCCCATCCCCGTTTCGAAGGCACCGAGAGCTATGTCGCCACCGACGACCTGAAGCTGGCCGTGAATGCCGCCCTGACGCTGCAGCGTCCTCTGCTCATCAAGGGCGAGCCCGGCACCGGTAAAACCATGCTGGCCGAGGAAGTGGCGGCCGCATTGGACATGCCGCTGCTGCAGTGGCACGTCAAATCGACCACCAAGGCCCAGCAGGGCCTGTACGAATACGACGCCGTCTCGCGCCTGCGCGATTCGCAGCTGGGCGACGAGCGCGTGCGCGACATCCACAACTATATCGTCAAGGGTGTGCTGTGGCAGGCGTTTACCGCCCCGGAACCGGTGGTCCTGCTGATCGACGAGATCGACAAGGCCGACATCGAGTTCCCGAACGATCTGTTGCGCGAACTCGACCGCATGGAGTTCTACGTCTACGAGACGCGCGAAATGGTCGTCGCCAAACACCGTCCGCTGGTGATCATCACCTCCAACAACGAGAAGGAACTGCCGGACGCTTTCCTGCGCCGCTGCTTCTTCCACTACATCAAATTCCCGGACCGGGAAACGATGGCCGACATCGTGCAGGTCCACTACCCGCGCCTGAAGCAGGAGCTGCTGGCTGCCGCCTTGCAGAGTTTTTATGACGTGCGCGACATCCCCGGCATCAAGAAGAAGCCTTCGACTTCGGAATTCCTCGACTGGCTGAAACTCCTGATGGCCGAGGACATCCCGGCCGAAGCCCTGCACAGCAAGGACAACAAAACCGTCGTCCCGCCGCTGCATGGCGCCCTGCTGAAAAACGAGCAGGACGTGCACCTGTTCGAACGCCTCCTCTCCATGTCGAGGATGAACCGATGATCCACGTCGAGCCGACGGCGCTCGAATTCAACGGCGTGCGCCTGGAGCCCTTGCGCCTCGAACACGTCGACGGCCTGCGCCTGGCCGCCGCCGACGGCGAGCTGTGGAACCTGCGCGTGACCTCGGTGCCGGAGCCGCACCGCACCCAGGCCTATGTGCACACCGCGCTGGAAATGGCGGACCGCATCCCGTTCGCCGTGGTCGATTCCTCGAGCGGCGCCGTGCTCGGCACCACCAGCTACCACGACATCCTGCCCGCCGTCGACCGGGTCGAGATCGGCTACACCTGGTACGCGAAAAGCGTCCAGCGTACTCACGTGAACACCAGCTGCAAGCTGCTCCTGCTCTCGCATGCCTTCGACACCCTCGGCTGCGCGGTGGTGGGTTTTCGCACCGATAATTTCAACTATGCCTCGCAGAAGGCCATCGAACGGCTGGGTGCAAAGAAGGACGGCGTCATCCGCCACCACGGCGCGCGGCGCGACGGCACCGTGCGCGATACCGTCATGTACAGCATCGTGCGCGGCGAATGGCATGAGATCAAGACGCACCTGCACTATCAACTGACGCGGCACGCCACCGCATAAACCATGCTGATCGATTTTTTCTTCGCGCTGCGTAACGCGAAAGTCCCGGTCTCGATCAAGGAGTTCCTGACCCTGCTCGAGGCCCTGGAAAAGAGCGTCATCGCCCCTTCCCTCGACGAGTTCTACTATCTCGCGCGCCTGGTGCTGGTCAAGGACGAAGCCCATTTCGACAAGTTCGACCGCGCCTTCGGCAGCTACTTCAAGGGCATCGAGGCCGTGTTCGACACCAGTAAAGGCGAGATCCCGCTCGACTGGCTGATCAAACGCATGGAGCGCGAGCTGACGCCCGAGCAGAAGGCGGCGCTGGAAAAATTCGGCTACGACAAGCTGATGGACCGCCTGAACGAACTGCTGAAGGAGCAGAAGGAGCGCCACGAAGGCGGCAGCAAGTGGATCGGCACCGGCGGGACGTCGCCGTTCGGGCATGGCGGCACCAATCCGGAAGGGGTACGCATCGGCGGCGCCGGCCGCAACCGCACGGCAGTCAAGGTGTGGGACCAGCGCTCGTACAAGGACTACGACGACGAGCGTGAACTCGGCACCCGCAACATCAAGGTCGCCCTGCGCCGCCTACGCCGCTTCGCGCGCACCGGCGCCCTCGACGAATTCGCGCTCGACGCGACGGTGCACGCCACGGCGAATAATGCCGGCTACCTCGACATCCGCATGCAGCCCGAGCGCAAGAACCGGATCAAGGTGGTGATGTTACTGGACGTGGGCGGCACCATGGACGACCACATCGAGCGCACCGAGGAGCTGTTCTCGGCGGCGAAGAGCGAATTCAAGAACATGGAGTTCTATTACTTCCACAACTGCGTGTATGACTACCTGTGGAAGAACAACCGCCGCCGCCACGCCGAGCGCTTCGACACCTGGGACGTGCTGCGCAAGTACCCGAACGACACCCGCATCATTTTCGTCGGCGACGCGACCATGAGCCCCTACGAGGTGCTGGCGCCGGGCGGCTCGGTCGAATACAACAACGAGGAGGCCGGCGCCGAATGGCTGGCCCGCTTCTGCCGCGCCTTTCCGAAGTTCGCCTGGCTCAATCCGGAGCCGGAACATCTGTGGCAATACCGGCAGTCGATTGCCGTCATTCGCCAGATCATGAACAACCGGATGTTCCCGGTGACGCTCGAAGGATTGGAGCGGGCGATGCGTTTGTTGAGTAAATAAAGGGCTGCGGGCCTTTCACGCGTCACGCGTGGGCATGCCCACCCTACGCTACATCGCAGTCACAGGCCGATGCACGACGTAGGGTGGGCATGCCCACGCGTTCACAATGTGATCAGCCACTCCGCCTCAGCGCGCTCCCCGCACCGCATTGCGCACCACATACAACCCGATCACATCAAGCGCCGTGTGCACCATCATCGCGGCCAGCAGTCCGACGTACTGGTAAATGAAGCCGAGCGCCACGCTGGCCCCGAACACCCCCGCCGCCTGCACCAGCGTCGCGCGGTTCAAACGCCGGAACTGGTACACCGGCGTATGCGTCAGCAGGAAGATCACCGAGGTGATCCACACCCCCAGCAGCGGCTGCAGCGCCGCGCGGAACAGCAGCTCTTCGCCGATCGCGGCGGCCAGGCTGATCCAGACGGGATTGAAGCCCGACAGGTCCAGCCGGCCGTAGGCCTTGATCGTGTTCGCGGTCGCCTCGGATGTCGCCGTCAGGCGGAAGCTGACATAGGAAGCCACCGCCGCCAGCGCCGACAGGCCGAGGCCGAGCAGCAACTGCTCACCGAGCGTCATCGGGCCACGGAAGACGGACAAGGGCTGCGCCTGCGCAAAAAAGATGATCAACAATGCGATCAGCGAAAAGGCGACGCAGGTCAGCACCTGGGCGAGAAGGCGGATCGGCGCGCGGCCCGGCTGGGGCTGCGTTTGCGGGGCATTCGGTTGGGGCATGAAAGCACGTCGGGGCGAAGCGACGAATGAGGAATCGATAGGGGCCCGCCATTCTAGCCAGCGCCAGCTCCCCTGACAACGAACTCTTCCGTTATTCACAGGTCCAATCGTGTGCAGCCTGCACCATACCAGTCTTGTAAAATCGACAAAGACCCGTTCCCCTCAAGGAGCCCGCATGCTCGACCTGTTGCCGATCCTGACCAGCCTCGCGTGGCCGTTCGCGATCGCCATCGCCTGGATCGCGGGGGAATTCGGGCAGCGCTGGACCGGCTTGCCGCGCATTAGTTTTTACGGCCTGGTGGGCTTCGCGCTGGGCAGCCCGCAGCTCGGCATCCTGCCGCTTCCCGACATTGGCCCCGTATCGATGCTGGCCGACGTCGCCTTCGGCCTGATCCTGTTCGAGCTCGGCTACCGCATCAACCTGCACTGGCTGCGCACCAATCCCTGGATCGGCGTCAGCGGGCTGGCCGAATCGCTGGCCACCTTCATTGCCGTCTACTTCATCGCAGGCGCCTTCGGTTCGGCGCAGATGACGGCGCTGATGCTGGCCTCGCTGTCGATGGCGACCTCGCCCGCCACCGTGGTGCGGGTCATCAACGAACAGCGCAGTTCGGGCCAGGTGACGGAACGCGTGCTGCACCTGACGGCCCAGAACTGCGTGCTGGCCGTGTTCGCGTTCAATGTCATCGTGGCGTTCTGGATTTTCCGCACCTTCGAGGACCTGGGCGACGCCATCTGGAACAGCCTGGTGTTACTGGCAATGTCGATCCTGACCGGCGCCGTGTTCGGCCTGGCCGTGCCGGCGCTGCTGCGTGGACTCAGGAATCCGCGCCAGGATGCGACCGCCGCCTTTGCGCTGGCGGTGATTTTGCTGGTCGCCCTGTCGTATGCGGGCGGCTTGTCGCCGGTGGTGTCGACGCTCGCCTTTGGCCTGGTCGCGCGCCACCGGCGCGTCGCCTTCAGCCAGGCCCAGCGCGGCTTTGGAGCGCTGGGCGAATTGCTGACGGTGTTGTTGTTCGTGTTCGCCGCTTCGACCCTCGACTGGCAGAAGGTCGCGGCCGGCAGCCTGCTTGCCGCCGTGCTCGTGTTGGCGCGCCTGGTTACCAAGACGGCAGGCGTCATGGCCTTTTCCCACCTGGCGGGCATCTCCTGGCGCAAGGGGGCGCTGGCCGGCGTGGCGCTGGCGCCATTGTCCGTGTTCGTGATCCTGCTGCTGGAACACGCGCGGCTGGCCGGCGTGCACGTCGTCGAGGAACTGCGTTCGGTGGCGGCGGTGACGATGTTATTGGAAGTGTTCGGGCCGATCATCATCCAGCGCGCCCTGGTGTGGGCACGCGAAATACCAGAGACCCGCCCGGAGGCGTCGCATGCCCCTTGAACCGTTTACCCAGTCCACGCCGCTGACCTTCGGGGTCGAACTCGAGTTGCAGCTGGTCAGCCTGTCCGACTTCGACCTCACTGCCGCCAGCCCGGATTTGCTGCACCTGCTGGCCCGCAAGCCCTTCCCCGGCAACGTGACGCCGGAGATCACCGAGAGCATGATCGAGATTAATTCGAGCGTGCAATCGACCTATCCGGCGCTGCTGGCCGAATTGCAGGAAATCCGCGACACCCTGGTCGCAGCCGGCGACCAGCTGAACATCGGCATCGCCGGCGGCGGCACCCACCCTTTCCAGCACTGGTCGGAACAGAAGATTTTTCCGAAAGCCCGCTTCGAACATTTGTCCTCGCTGTACGGCTACCTGGCCAAGCAATTTACCGTGTTCGGCCAGCACGTGCACATCGGCTGCGGCGACGGCGACAACGCCATGTACCTGCTGCACGCCTTGAGCCGCTACATCCCGCATTTCATCGCCTTGTCGAGCTCTTCTCCCTTCGTGCAGGGCCACGACAGTCATTTCGATTCGGCGCGCCTGAATTCCGTGTTCGCCTTCCCGATGAGCGGGCGCGCGCCCTTCATGCTCAGCTGGGCGGAGTTCGAGTCGGCCTATTTCGCCAAGATGGAGCGCACCGGCATCGTCAAGAGCATGAAGGATTTTTACTGGGACCTGCGCCCGAAACCCGAGTACGGCACGATCGAGCTGCGCGTGTGCGACACGCCGCTGACGGTGGAACGCGCGGCGGCGCTGGCGGCCTATCTGCAGGCGCTGTGCAGCTATCTTCTGGAACGCTTCGACGAGCCGCCGGTCGAGGACGATTACCTCGTCTATAACTACAACCGCTTCCAGGCTTGCCGCTTCGGGCTGGAGGGAGCGATCACGCATCCGAAGACCTACGAAACGGTGTCGCTGCGCGAGGATATCCTGGCGACGCTGAATAAAATGGAGCCGTATGCCGCGGCGCTGGGGAGCCTGGATGGTTTAAAGCACCTGGCGCTGGCGGCGACGCATGGCAGTGACGCGACGCTGCTGCGGCAGCAGTACGAGCAGCAGGGCAGCGTCGAGGGGATGGTGCATGCGGCGATCAACTGGTTTCGCGGCGAGCGGCGGTTCCGGCGCAGGTAGCGTTTCGATTGCACCACCGTTCCAAGATTGATCACGCGGCAGCGGTGTAACGTAGGGTGGGCTCTCGAGCCCACGCGGATCGCAACTGAATATTGGCGACATTTCTTACAAGCGCGTCTCCCTGGCCGCCCGTAAAAACTCATCCAGCACCGGCGTGCAATCGAGCAGGTCCGTACCACCGGCCCGGTGGAATTCCGGGTGCCATTGCAGGCCCATCACGAAGTCCGCCTTGTCGTAGCGGATCGCCTCGACGATCCCGTCCGGATACGACACCGCCTCGATGCGGATATCGCGCCCGGGTTCCTTGACCGCCTGGTGGTGGATCGAATTGACGATCGGGCGCCCGGCGTTGGGGAACATGCGTCCGAGCGAGGAGCCCGGCGGGAATTCGATCGCGTGGCGGTGGGCGTCATAGTCGGTGTGCACGTGGGCCAGCGCGGAGGGAACATTCGTCGCCACGTCCTGGTACAGGGTACCGCCGAACGCCACGTTGATCAGCTGGCAGCCGCGGCAGACGCCCAGCACCGGCTTGCCGGCCTCGACGAATTCGTGCAGCAGTTCGAGTTCGTACAGGTCGCGCGCGCGGTCACCGCTCCACTCGGGGCGGGTGGGCGACTCGGAATAGGTCTGCGGCGAGACGTCGGCCCCGCCCTGCAATACCAGGCCGTCCAGGTGGCGCGCGTAGTGGCGCAGGGTGATGTTGCTGGGATGGAGCAGGCCGTTGGTGTTCACGGTCGGGATCATGAACACAAGCACGTCGCGCGACATCACCCATTGGGCGATCGACTCCTCCAGGTACTGGAGATTTTTGCTGCGCAGGCCGGTCGAACCCGGTTCGGGATGAAAGATGCGCGCCGAGACGCCGATGCGCAGGGTGCGGCGCATGAAGTCGCGGCTGAAGCGGTCGCGCAGTGCACGCCAGCGTGAACGCAGCACCCGCCCGGCCAGCGCGAAGGGCGTGTCGCCTGGACGCTGGTAACGCGGCACGCCGCCACTGCTTGCGCGGCGGTCCGGAATGCGCTGCGGGGTCTCGGCACGGTTTTCCAGCGGCGGGCCGGAAGGCTCGGCGTCGGGCTTGGGTTGTTCGTCTGCCATGGGACGAATATAGCCCCGCCACTGCCGCGCACGATTCGAAGTTGTAACAAAATCACATGGCTGAGCTGACCGAGGCAGGCATGTCCTGCAGACTCGTCAAGCGTTGCAGCATGCACACCAGGCTGCGGTCCCCCACCGGCTTGTCGAGCAGCCCGCGTACCCCGGCGCCATGCGCCAGCGTACTGTCATAATTGAATGTCCGTCCCACCAGCAGCACCACGGCCGTGCGCCCTGCCCCGTCCTGCGCCTTGATGTTGCGGCTCAGTCCGTAGGGGTCGATGCCGGGCGTGGCCGTGTTGATCATCGCCAGCGACACCGGTGTCTCGTCGCACAGGCGCACTGCCATCGGCGCGCTGTCGGTCCAGGCGATCGCCAGTCGGCCATCACCCACCAGCCCGGCCAGATGGTCACGGAAGGCGCCGCCCTTGTCGACGATCAGCACCTTGCCGTCGCGCGGCGGCTGGCGTCCATCGGCGCAGCCGGCGTCGGCCCCGAGCCTGGGACGGCGCCGGCGCTCGGCCAGCAGCGGCTCGCCGCGCGCGCTCAGCAGCGCCAGCGCACGCCGCCGTTCGGCCAGCAGTCTGACGAGGGAGGCATGCAACTGCTCGGGGTCGATCGGGAGCGCCAGGTGGGCGTAATCGGCGTGGGGCGAACCGCCGATCACCAGCGCGGGCGGCGCACAGCGCATGCCGTCGAGCCAGGCCAGGGCCGCCGGATTGCCGCCGTCGGCCAGCACGATGTCGGGTTCCTGCAGGCTGTCCTCATGCAGGCAGGAATACAGCGGTCCCGAGCGCGGCGCACCTGCCAGCAAGGTAGCCAGGTGCACGACAGCGCCTGGTGAAAATCCGAGCAGTCGTACTGCCGTCGGCATTTTTTGTGCATGCATGATGATCATCCGGTGCGTGCGACGTGGACAGCCCACGGACCTGTTGTACGGAAAACTGCGGTAAGATGGCGAGTCTTGCGATTATTACTGTATGCATGTACAGTATTGTTCTCAATGAACGCCTTCCGCTCAACGGTTTCTCGGGGCCGCTTGGCGTAGCAACCTTGCGTACCAATCTAGTCACGTTTCCACGCGTTGACAAGAACAATCCGTTACGCCCTTCCTGCTTTTTCCTCCCGACAAGATATAGAATGCGCAGGCTTTCGAAAAAACACTGATCAGCATGGCAACCAAGAAACCCGCACCCGACTACAGCGAATCATCCATCCGCGTCCTCAAGGGACTCGAACCCGTGAAGCAGCGTCCGGGCATGTACACCCGGACCGAGAACCCGCTGCACATCATCCAGGAAGTCATCGACAACGCCTCCGACGAGGCGCTGGGCGGCTACTGCAGCAACATCGGCGTCACCCTGAACGTCGACGGTTCCGTCACCGTCGAGGACGACGGCCGCGGCATCCCGGTCGGCATCCACCCGGAAGAAGGCGTGTCCACGGTCGAAATCGTGTTCACGCGCCTGCACGCCGGCGGCAAGTTCGACAAGGGTTCGGGCGGCGCCTATGCCTTCTCGGGCGGCCTGCACGGCGTCGGCGTCTCGGTCACCAATGCGCTGTCGAAGCGCCTCGAGATCACCGTCTGGCGCAAGACCGAGGACGGCAACGGCGTCCACAACCTGGTCTTCGCCGACGGCGACGTGATCGAGCCGCTCTCCTCCGCACCCTTCGAGCGCGGCGGCAAGAAGAACGGCACCCGCGTCACCGCCTGGCCGGACGCCAAATATTTCGATTCGCCGAACATCCCGATGGGCGACCTGGTGCGCCTGCTGAGGTCAAAAGCCGTGCTGCTGCCGGGCGTGACCGTCACGCTGACGAACGCGAAAACCGGCGACGTCCAGACCTGGCGCTACGACGAAGGCCTGCGCGGCTACCTGGTCGAGGCAATGAACCAGAGCACCAGCGGCCAGACCGTGATCCCGCTGTTCGAGGGTGCCGGCTATGCGGCGGCGGGCGACGAGAGTTTTGCCGAAGGCGAAGGGGCGGCCTGGGTCGTGGCCTGGAACGAGGAAGGCGCCGTCGTGCGCGAGTCCTACGTCAACCTGATCCCGACGCCAAGCGGCGGCTCGCACGAGTCCGGCCTGCGCGACGGCCTGTACGGCGCCGTGAAAGGTTTTGTTGAACTGCACGGCCTGCTGCCGAAAGGCGTCAAACTGCTGCCGGAAGACGTGTTCGCACGCGTCTCCTTCGTGCTGTCGGCGAAGGTGCTGGACCCGCAATTCCAGGGCCAGACCAAGGAACGCCTGAACTCGCGCGACGCCGTCAAACTCGTCTCGACGTTTACGAAACCGCCGCTCGAGCTGTGGCTGAACCAGCACGTCGAATACGGCAAGAAGCTGGCCGACCTCGTCATCAAGCAGGCGCAGTCGCGCATGCGCTCGCTGCAGAAGGTCGAAAAGAAGAAGTCCTCGGGCGTGGCTGTCTTGCCGGGCAAGCTGACCGATTGCGAATCGACCGACCTGACGCGCAATGAACTGTTCCTGGTCGAGGGCGATTCGGCCGGCGGTTCCGCGAAGATGGGCCGCGACAAGGAATACCAGGCGATCCTGCCGCTGCGCGGCAAGGTTTTGAATACCTGGGAAACCGACCGCGACCGCCTGTTCGCGAACAACGAGATCCACGACATCTCGGTCGCCATCGGGGTCGACCCGCACTCGCAGGGCGATTCGCCTGACCTGAGCGGTCTGCGCTACGGCAAGATCTGCATCCTGTCCGATGCGGACGTGGACGGCTCCCACATCCAGGTCCTGCTGCTGACGCTGTTCTTCAAGCACTTCCCTGCCCTGTTCCGCCATGGCCACATCTGCGTGGCGCGTCCGCCGCTGTACCGCGTCGACGTGCCGCCGCGCGGCAAGAAGCCGCTGCAGAAGCTGTACGCGCTGGACGACGGCGAACTGCTGGCGATCGAGGACAAGCTGAAAAAGGACGGTCTCAAGGAAGGCAGCTGGAACATCTCCCGTTTTAAAGGCCTGGGCGAGATGAACGCCGAGCAGCTCTGGGAAACGACCATGAACCCGGACACGCGGCGCCTGCTGCCGGTGGCCCTGGGCGGTTTCGACCACGGCGAATCGAGCGCGCGTTTCAACATGTTGATGGGCAAAGGCGAAGCCGCCGCCCGCCGCGCCTGGATCGAGGAACACGGCAACGAAACCGAAGCGGATATTTGATGGGTGTGCGGTGTTGAACCGCACGTCAACGCGTGGGCATGCCCACCCTGCACCGTCAAAAAACGAAACAAACTGAATATGACTACCCAAGCAAACCTCTTCGAACAAGCCGCCGAGCCGGCCGACGACATCGAAACGCTGACCCTGTCGACCTTCGCCGAACGCGCCTACCTCGACTACGCGGTCTCGGTCGTGAAAGGCCGCGCCCTGCCCGACGTGGCCGACGGCCAGAAGCCGGTCCAGCGCCGCATCCTGTACGCGATGAATGAACTCGGCCTCGGTCCGACCGCAAAGCCGCGCAAGTCCGCGGCCGTGGTCGGCGACGTGCTCGGTAAACTGCACCCGCACGGCGACCAGTCGGTCTACGATGCCCTGGTCCGCATGGCCCAGGACTTCTCGCTGCGCTACCCGCTGATCGACGGCCAGGGCAACTTCGGCTCGCGCGACGGCGACGGCGCGGCAGCGATGCGCTATACCGAAGCCCGCCTGACCCCGATCTCGCGCCTGCTGCTCGATGAAATCGACATGGGCACGGTCGACTTCCAGCCGAACTACGACGGTTCCACCAACGAGCCGCGCACCCTGCCGGCGCGCCTGCCGATGGTCTTGCTCAACGGCGCCTCCGGCATCGCGGTCGGCATGGCCACCGAGATCCCGTCGCACAACCTGCGCGAAGTGGCCGACGCCACCGTCGCCATGATCCGCAACCCGAAGATCTCGAATGCGGAACTGATGACGATGATGCCCGGCCCGGACTTCCCGGGCGGCGGCCAGATCATCACCCCGGCCTCGCAGATCGCCGACATGTACGCCAGCGGCCGCGGCTCGCTGAAGGTGCGCGCGCGCTGGAAGATCGAAGAACTGGCGCGCGGCCAGTGGCAAGCCGTGGTGACGGAACTCCCGCCGGGCACCTCGGCCGCCCGGGTCCAGCAGGAGATCGAAGAGATCACCAACCCGAAGGTCAAGCTGGGCAAGAAGACGCTCACGCCGGAACAGATCGCCCTGAAGCAGACGGTCCTGAATTCGCTCGACACGATGCGCGACGAGTCCGGCCGCGAAGCCGCCGTGCGCCTCGTGTTCGAGCCGAAGTCGAAGAACCAGGACCAGAACGAATTCATGCTGCTGCTGCTGGCGCATACCTCGCTCGAGACCTCCAGCCCGATCAACCTGGTGATGATCGGCGGCGACGGCCGTCCGCGCCAGAAGGGCCTGAACGAGATCATCCAGGAATGGATCGATTATCGATTCACGACAGTCCGGCGCCGTACCGAGCACCGGCTGGGCAAGGTCAACGACCGCATCCACATCCTGGAAGGCCGCGAGATCGTCCTGCTCAACATCGACAAGGTGATCGCCATCATCCGCAACTCGGACGAGCCGAAGGCGGCCCTGATGGACGAGTTCCGTCTGTCTGACCGCCAGGCCGAGGACATCCTCGAGATCCGCCTGCGCCAACTGGCACGCCTGGAGGCGATCAAGATCGAGCAGGAGCTGGCGCAGCTGCGCGGCGAGAAGGAGAAGCTGGAAGACATCCTGGCCAATCCGTCGACCATGAAGCGCACCATCATTCGCGAGATCGAAGCCGACGCCAAGACCTTCGGCGACGCACGGCGTACCCTGATCGAGGAAGCGCAGAAGGCGGTCGCCGAGCAGAAGATCATCGACGAACCCGTCACCGTGATCATCTCCGAGAAGGGCTGGGTGCGCGCACGCACCGGCATCGGCCACGACCCGGCGCAGTTCACGTTCAAAGCGGGCGACTCGCTGTACGGCGCTTTCGAGTGCCGCACGGTCGATTCGCTGGTCGGCATCGGCGACAACGGCAAGACCTATTCGGTGCCGGTGGCCGCCCTGCCGGGCGCGCGCGGCGACGGCGTGCCGATCACGACCCTGGTCGACCTGTCGGGCGGCGTGCGCATCCTGCATTATTTCGCGGGAACGGCCGACACGCGACTGCTGCTGGCGACGTCCAACGGCTTCGGCTTCATGTCGAAGGCGGGCGACATGGTCAGCCGCCTGAAGGGTGGCAAATCCTTCATCACGCTCGATGACGGCGCCGTACCGCTGCCGCCGCGCGTGGTGCCCGATTCCGCCGGCGCGATCGCCTGCCTGTCCGGCAATGGCCGCGTGCTGGTGTTCGGCATCGACGAAATGAAGGTGCTGACCAACGGCGGGCGCGGCGTGACGCTGATGGAACTCGATCCGAAGGAACAGCTGCTGGCGGCGCAACCGATCAGCCAGAAGGGCGTGAACGTGATCGGCACCTGGGCCGGTTCGAAGCCGCGTACCGTGGAGCTGTTCGCGTCGGGGCTGGAGCCGCATTTCGGCAAGCGCGCAAGGAAGGGCAAGCCCTTGTCGCAGAAGTTGAAGGCGACGGATCTGGCGATGCGTTCGACGGGCGAGTAATTCGTCCCTGTTTCCGCGGCTGTGCAACGGTCCGTAACGCGTGGGCTCTCGAGCCCACGCGTACGTGCCCGTGCGAACCCGAACGCACGCAAACAACCCTAAAAAAAATGCCGGCTCGCGCCGGCATTTTTTATTGCATCGAACCGATTACTTCTTGGCCGCTGCCTTGTGCACGTCGGCCATCGCCTCGGCACGCACCTGCTCGATCTTGGCCGATGCACGCGCCTTGTCGGCGGCGGCGTCGACCTGCTCCTTCAGGGCCTTTTCATCGGCCTTGATCATGGTCTTCTCGGCCTTCAGGTTCGCTTCCGACACTTTCTCTTCGCCCTTGGCGATCGCCTTGGCGCGGTCTTCAGGATCGGCCTTGGTGATCTTCTCGGAGGCGCTGGCGTGCGCCTTCACGGCCTTGGCGTGCGCCTTGGCTTTCTTTTCCTGCGCTTTGGCGACGGCTTTCGAGGCCTTCTCGTCGGCCTTGGCGGCAGCCTTCATTTCCTTCGCTTCGGCCTTGGCCACGTCTTCCTCGGCACGGGCTTCGGCCTTCACGACGTCCTTGGTGTTGGCCGTGGTGGTGACGGCTACTGGTGCGGTCGTGGTGGTGGTCGTGGTGGCGGTCTGCGCATAGGCGCTGGTAACGACGAGACCGGCGATCAGGGTGGCGAGCAGTTTGTTCATGATGGTGTCCTTTCGGTGCAATGGTGGGGTGCAGGCCATGCCCGCATCGTTTAACTTTTTATTAACTTCGAGACCAGAATATGCCTCCATGCACACGGGGTCTGTTCGCCACCACACACACTACTGCTGAGCAGCATCAATCCACTTTCAGCGCTGTTTCACCCCCGCATACAGGTCGATGATGTCCGTGATCCCGTCCTGGCACACCGGGCAGAAGGCTTCGCTGCGGTCGAACATGATGCACTGCATCGCCGGCCGATAATATCCCTTGGCCTCGTAGTTCGCGCCCTCGAAGGCACCGATCATCTGCCGGTAGGGCTGCTTCGCGAACAAGGCTTTGGTACGCGCCAGGTCCTCCCTGAACAGCGCATTCATCTCGCTCTCCGGCCGGTTCGCGGCGCGCAGCGCGGCGCGCCGCTTCTGGTAGGCGCGCGAGTATTCCTCGTACTCGGCTTTCGGCCACGGCGTCGGCAGCGGCGTGCCCGCCTTTACATGTTTCGCCCATTTCAAATTGGCCGGGTCGCGCAATGCCGTCGCATTCGGTTCCCACGGTTCCATGCGCGTGCTGCTGGCCGCATAGGCGACCGGCGAGGTGTAGTACTCGTCGGCCAGGCCGGCGAAGTGGTGGCCGAATTCGTGCACGAACAGGTAATCGGCCCACTCGTTGGAAGCTGCCGCGGTACTGAACTGCCCGAAGATGCCGCCGCCGCCATAGGTCTCGTTGTTCACCAGGATCTCGATGAATTCGTAGGGCGCGTATTGGGCGATCTCGCGCAGCGCGCGGTTGTCCAGGGTGAGCACATAGCGCTCGCTTCCAAAAATGTCGTAGCGCGTACCGAGCTTCGAGGCGTGGTGCACGCCCGTCGAGGGGCGCGACACGCCCGATTCGAGGGTCGGCACGGCCAGCGCCCAGACATTGAAATCGTCCGCGCGCTCCTTGAAAGGCGAGACTGTGAACAGGTGCGCGGCCAGGCGCCGCGCATCGGTCTCGAACTTCTTCATGTCCGCCTGCGTGTAGCCATCGCCCAGCACCAGCAGGTCCACCTTCTGCGGCGACGGGCCGCTCACGCGGATCGGGATCGGCGTCGCCGGTGCCGCCGGCTGTTTTCTCACCACGTCGGGCGCATCGGTATCGATCTCCACGCTCCAGGCAACCGAAAAGGCATTGCGCTCGTCGCGCTTCAGGATGCGCACGCGCACCGGGCGATCGGGCTTCGGAAAGCGCACCGATTCGCTGAAGCCGCGGCTGATTTTAGTGGCCTCGTCCGTCGTGCGCCACTCGCCGAAAATCGTGGAGAAGTCGCGCGAATACAGTAAATCTCCCGTCTTCGCATCGGCCACCTCGACCCGGTTCTGGCCGCGGTTCGTGTTGTCCAGGTTTCTCGTAGTGTCGCCTGGCCAGGGCAGCGGCTCGACCAGGACCTGCTCCAGGGCGTAGCTGTCGGACAGGGCGTTGCCGCTGTGGGTATAGTCGACGCGTACGGTGGCCGGTTGCGCCGCCTGGGCCAGTCCGGCCGCCACCAAGGAAGCGGCGGCAAGCAGGCGCGGAAAGAATCGAATCATGGGAGGTCCCTTGGAAAATCGGATCCCCGCATTGTAATCCTGGCACGCCCCCGATTACTCCCCGTTGTAGCGCGACAGCAGCACCTGGAACCGGACATCGGTGCGCAGGTGTGCGAATTCCGGGCTCGCTGCAACGCGCCCGGCACCACTAAAACCAGCGCCGAATGCGCGATGCAGGTGACGCAGCGCGCCGTCGTCATCGCCCTCGCGGGCGGATGCGAGCGCCTGGTGGTAGTACTGCTCGCCGGGTGCCGCGGCCGGCGCCGCCGGTGCGGTCTCGGCTACCGGCCGGACTGGCGCGGCCGGCGCCGCGGGTGCAGGCACGCTTGCCTGCGCCGCAGGCGCAGAACCTTGCGCGACCGCTTCCGGCGGCGTATCGGCCACGCGGCGATAGTAGATCTTGCCCACGAAAGGCAGCTCCACATACATCCGGTCCGGCTCCACGAAATGAAAGCTCAATCCGATGGCGCCCGCCGTTTCGAGCGTCACCTCGTCATCGTCCTGCGTGATGGCGGAGATCGGCAGTGCCAGCGCGTTGTCAGCGCTGGCCAGCCGGTCGCGCGTAATGTGCAGTTCCGGTCCGACCGGCAGTTTCAGCGACATGACCGCAAACCGCTCGGCGCGCCAGTGGCCGAGAATGCGGCTGCCGTCTTCCCGTGCGCAGCCCTGCACCGCCAGGGCCAGTGCCATTGCCAGTGCGGCGCCCGCCGCTCGTTGCCAGCGCGCCATGTCAGGCGCTCGGACGGTATTTCTTGACCAGTTCGGTGAAGCGGGGGTCGGCGCGCAACGCATCGAGATCCGGGTCGCTGTCCATTTCCTTGAAATGCTCGAAGCCCGCCATGAAAGCCGCCTCGAACTGCTTCAGCGCGTCGTCGGTGCGTTGCTGCTTCAGGCGCAGTACCGCCAGGTTGTAATAGACCAGCGGCTGCTGCGGCGCGCGTGCGCGTGCCGCTTCGAACTCTTTCTCGGCATCGTCGAGTTTGCCCTGGGCCATCTTGGCAATGGCGACCTTCAGCATCTCGTTGGCGGCGGCCTTGCTGCCCGCGGACTCCGCCTCCGCGGCCTTGCCGTCGACCAGGCGCGCTTCGCCCTCGCGGCGCAGCGCGGCGGTCTCGCTGTCGGACGGCGCGATTCCGCCCTGCGCCTGCTGCTGGGGTGCCGGTACCGCAGCGTCGGCCGCGGCCTGTGCGACAACCGGTTCGGCCGGCCCGCGCTTCAGGTAGGCATAGGCGCCACCTGCCCCCAGCAGAACGATCGCCGCGGCGACGCCTGCGACCAGGGCGACCGGGCGCTTCGGCGCGGCCTCGGAAGACAGCTGGGGCTCGAGCAAGGTCGTGCAGCCCGGGCACTTCAAGTCTTCTCCGGGTGCCCGCTCGAACACTTCACCGGTATTTGCGCGCTCGCAGTCGCCCAGGGTCGGGCATTTATACTTTGCCATGATTGAAACTTTCTAAACAATATTGTTGATTTTTTTGCGGGGCCGGCATGAAACCGGCCCCGATTCCGGACCTCAGGCGGCAATGCCGATGATGGTGCGCACCGAACCGTTCATGCTGCGCAAGAGCTGGTAGCCCGGGTCCTGGTCGTTTGCCCCGGCGGCGTCGAAGCGGTCGCGCGCCAGTTTCTGGTAGGCCGACAGCAGTTCGTTCTTCCGGTCCACGTGCCGGAATTCGGCGTCGATACGTGCGCCGACATCGCGTTCGATGGCGCGCTCGATGTCGGATGACAGGTCGCTCTTGAGCACATCGTCCCAGCTGCGGCCGGCCAGCACGCGCGCGCTCGGCAAACCGTCTTCCTCGTAGATGAATGCCCATTCCGGCAGGCCGGTCGTGTGGTTCTGGCGTTCCTTGACCATGCCGAGCAGGCGTGCCACCGTCAGCATCGGCGCGCGGCGCGCCTGCGCCTTGGCCTGCAGTTCGGCCGACGAGCGCGCATACAGGGTAGGCAGCTCGAGGCCATCGCCGGTGCCGTGCAGCAGATAGGATTCGTTGTGATCCTTCAGCAGGCCGTCGTAATGACGTTTCAGCTCGGCCAGCGATTCGACGAAGCGTACCGGCATCATCGAAGCGATCTTCATGATCACGATCTGGTTGGGCAGGTTGCCGACAGCGACTTTGGTGTCCGAGACCGGGTCCTTCTGCTCCTCGAATACCTGGGCCAGCGCCGCGCGGAACGGCGCCTGGTGGGCGCACTCCGGCACGAACACGCCGACGGTCTGGGTACGTCCACGCGAGCCGCCGGCGTTGTTCGCCACGGCACGGTCGACTTCGGTCTTGTTAAAGGTCAGCATGCTGCCGGCCTCGTCGTACAGCTCGCGCACGAAATCGCGCAGGCCGTCGGGATTGGCGTCGTACTTCTTCTGCAGGCGCTCGACGATGTTAACGCGCAGCACAGGCGGCAGGTTGGCTGCGATTTCCGCATGCGCCAGCTCGACAATCTGGGCCGCTTCCTGCGACAGGCAGCCGATGATGCTGCCCAGGCTCAGGCTTTGCTGGAGCTGGTCGAAGGAGCCGACATCGGTACCGCCAAGGTCGATGATCGCCTGGCGCACGCGCTGGGTACGCGCGGCCTGGGCCGGTTCGTCGACCGTGATCGCCTTCATGATGCCGGCGATCGCGTCCTGGTCGAACACGCGCTTCTGGTAAGCGGCGTCGTTCGGCTGCAGGCGGTTGGCGCGCTCGTTGCCGAAGCGCTTGGTCGCCTCGGCCAGGTTCTGGTGCAGTTCGTCGATGCGGCCGCGCAAGCTGTTGAGCTGCTCCTTGACGAACGGGATCAGGCTGGCGCCGAATTTCAGGCCTTCGAGCGTCGTGCGCAGGACATACATTTCCTGGTACTGGGTCGCGATATCCGAGAACAGCGCGCTGCGCTTGTCGGTGAGGTGCTTGCCGAAGAAGCCGACCTTGTTGAACTGTTCGTTCAACTCGCGGCTGCGCAACTGTACCGCCTGCTCGGCGGCCGGCATCTTGGCGATCCGGTCGGTGTAGCCGACCAGGCGTTCGTCGAGCACGCCGATGAGGGCGTCGGTCAGCTGGCGCAGCTGGATCAGGGAAGCGCTGCCGGCCTTCCAGCGGCCGAAGAACTCCTTCTCGATATGGCGGCCGATATGGCGCGCCATCTCGACCCGGGCATTGCCCTTCACCTCGTAGAACTTGCGCACCCCGCCCATGGTCCGGTAGGTGTCGTCGAACACCTTCGCCAGGCGGGTATTGAGCGCCGGCACCCAGGTCGTCTGTTCGAGCGTGGTGTCGGCCTTGATCTCGGGCGCGAGGCGGCTGACGATCTGTTTCCAGTATTCGGCGGCCGGTTTCCACGTCGTGTTGCGCGCATCGTCGACGAGGATGCCCGTTTCCAGCAGCAGGTGCGCATCGGTCAGCAACAGGGCCTGGGCCGTCTCGGGCTTGCGTGCCTCGAAGCCCCAGTCCTTTTCGACCGCCTCGTCGGCATAGCCTTCGCCCTGGCGGAAGTTATTGAACATCAGCTGGCGCGCCGCCTGTTCGGCGAACCCGTAGGCCAGGTATTCCTTGATTTCCTGCTCCGGCACCACGACGCGCTTGATGCCGAACGACAGGAACAGCTTGGCGCGCGCCTTGCCGATGTCGTCGTCGCTCTCGAAATTCTTGATGTCGTTTTCGCCCTTCTCGGCGCGGCCCAGCCCTTCCCACTCCTTGTTCAGGGTCTTCTGGTAGATGAACTCGGCAACGATTTTCGGCACTTCCGATTCGACTTCGAACTGGATATTGTGCTCGTTGATATTGTTGACGAGGTAGCAGCCGTTGAAATAGGTGTCGTGCGCGAGCGGCTCGCCGTCGAGCAGGTTGGTCGGGTGATATTTACCGACCGCCATCGCATTCAACTCGGCCAGCGCGGCGTAACCGTTGGCGTAATAGTTCGAGAAGCCGGCGACGTCCTTGACGCGCTTCGAATTCTTTTCCGGCAGCAGCGCATATACCAGGATGCGGTACTGGTCGTAATCCGGGCATTTATGGCGGATCTGCGCGACCGCGTCGACCACCGAACCGCTGCCGGTGCCGCCGGCAAGGCCGCATACCACGTGGATGGTCGCGCCGACCTTGCCCGGACTCGCTTCGAGTTCGGCGATGCGTCCTTCGAGCGCCTTGACGAAGTTCGGCGCGTTCTGCGCGAACACCACCCGCCCGAGCTTGCGGCGCTGCGCTGCACCCGCAATGCCCGGCTTGACGAAATCGAAGATGCTGCGCGGTTCGATCCAGCTCTTCAGGCCGGGGAACGAATCCGGATCGTCGAGCACCGGACGCACGTTGCTGGCCGTGTTGATCAGCACTTCGCTCCGGTTCAGGCCGACGTCCTTGCCCAGCACCTTCCACTCTTCCTTCTTGTCCAGCTCGTCGGTGGAGGTGTCGATGTAGAGGTAGGCAAACCGGGCCTGCGAGCGGCCCGCGTCCTGCGTGTCCTTGTTGCGTTCGATTGTCTTGCGAATCTGGCGGATGATTTTGCCGCCGGTGCCGCCCAGGCCGATGATGAGGTGATTGTTTGACATGGTTAACTTGGTTCTCTCGGGTTCGTCAGCGGTGCGCCGAAGGCATTATTCGTGGGCCAGTTTGATTTTCAGGAACAGGTTCTTGTCCGACTTCGCGCCGGGCTTCTTGACGACGTAGGAGGCAACCTGTCCACCCTGGCCAGGCTCGGGGTCGTCGCTGAAGACGACGGCCTTCGACGCATAGGCCGGCCGTGCCGCGCCGCAGGTCGCGCCGCTGTCCTCCTTGAAGGTGATGGCTTTCGAAGCGAATGCCGGGCCATCGAGCGTGGCCGGTGCGGATGCCATGCGCTCGGCGCCGCCGTTGCAGGTGGCGCCGGCCACCAGGCCCGCGTCGAGGTCGGGCTGTGTCCTGCCGACCAGTTCGTTGACGCCGCCGTTCATCGGCGTCGGCGAGAGGAAGACCAGCAGCTGCTCGGCACCCGGCTTCGCATCGAACTCGAACGCGCCGCGCGCCGGCAGGAAGACCGTTCCCATCGCATTGATATAGTTGTCCTGCCCGGCGACCGGGAAGATTTGCGCCAGGTTGCCGTCCGGGTCCTGGTTCAGCACATAGACGTACGAAGGCCGGTTCACCTTGACGCCCAGCTGGAAGCGGTCACCGCTCCTGAAGGTACGGTTGGCCAGGACGTCGCGCGTCGAGCCGTCTTCGCCTTTGAGGCGGATGAAGTAGCTGGCCCCGATCTGGCGCGGTGCCAGGCTCTTCTTTTGTTTTGGCTTGGCCTCGTTTTTTGCCAGCACGGGCGCACTGGCGGCAGGTACCGGCTTCTTGCCGGTCGAGGCGGCAACGACGCTGCCGTCTTCGCCGAAAAACAGCGACTTGGCGCTATAGCCCTCCTGCGCCGAGGCTGCGCCCGACAGGAGCAGAAGAGTCGCTACGGTGATTGCTTTTTTCATGTGCTGTCCTGATAGATGAGTAAAGAGCGGCGGTCAGAGCGAATTGCGGTCCGCCGATTGCGTGGCGAAATGGCGTGGTACCTGGGTCCGTTCGCCGCGGCTGACTTCCTGCGCCTTGTTGCGGGTAAATTCGCGGGCCTTCTCGAATGCAGGCTCGACATGCCCTTGTGCCTCGTCGAGATAGGCGAAGAAAGCCTGGGTGAAGAATGAGCCCTTGAGCTGGCGTGCGCCGAGCGTGAACGTGCTGTCCGGATTGCCGGGCGCCAGCGATTGCTCGCCTTCGCTGGTGGCCGTGATGATGGTGTAGGCGCGCTCGCTGCCGAGTTCGTCGGCCAGGGTGGTGCGCGCGGCCTTGCCCTTGCCCAGGTCGGCCGGCGGGCCTTCGAACGCCTGGCGAATGCCTTTTGCGGTAAAGGCGGGACCGGTCCACGACGCGAGCGAAATACCCGCCCGTTCCGGCGCGCCATGGTTGGTGCGTGCAATATATCCGCCGCTGGCATCGGGCAAGCCTCGCAGCATTTCGCCGCTGTAGCAGGTGTCGATCAGGATGCGCGTGTTCCTGGTCGGCTTCTTCGCCAGCTGCTGGACCAGCGTATCGGACACGGCGGTGCGCTGCAGGTTGAGGTAGTAGTCCGGCTCGTTGTTGATGCTGGCGTCACCCGAATCCCACGCGACGATCGACATCCTGCGGTTGTCGCCGCCTTGCGGCGTCGGCAGGGGCTGGGTGCCGTGCGTGGAAACGTAGATGAACAGGCTGTCCTGTGGCCGCAAGTCGCGTTCGACGCGGGCCAGCGCCGCCTCGATCGCCGCCTTCGTGGCCTGGCTCCCCAGCAGGGAAATCACGCTGTAGCCGGCCTTTTCGGCCGAACGCATCACGACGCGCGCATCGTCCTCGCCGGGCACCGGCTTGAAGTGCTTGCTGTCCTTGAAGGTATTGATGCCGACCACAAACGCAATGCGGCGGCCCGGACGCGTGTCGGCACGGCTTGCCGTCGTGTTCGCCGCGAGCGCCCGGCTCGCCTCGCTCTCCCAGCGCGTCAGCTTGACGTTCTCCGGGTAGAACGGCGAGGTCGACTTGATGCCGACGATGGACTGGACGATGACGAAAGCACGGTCGACCTCGTCCTCGTTGGCGTAACTGCCTGCAAGGCGGACGCGGCCCGTGCTGTCGCGCACGATGCCTGCGTCGACGAGTCCATTCTGGCGCAGCTTCAGCCGGACCGCGTCGAGCAGCGGCTGCGGAACGTTATAGGAATAATAGGTAGGTTCGTAGCCGTGCATCTGGCTCGCGGCGCAGCCGCCGAGCAGCAGCACCGTCAACAGCGCCAGCACGCGCAGGAAGGAATTGGTCATGGCAAGATTCGATACACGCACGCCGGACGCCAGCGGCCGCCGGCGGCGCGGCACGCTGATGTTGATTAGATGACGCTGACCGTGCGCGACTGTGTCGCCGCTGGCTTGCCGCCGGCGGCGGCGCTGATTTCTACGCGGTAGGTCGTGCCCTTGGCGGCATTCGGCGGCGTCGGCACATGGATGGTTTCCTTCGACCGGCCCGCTTCCACCACGCGGGTGGTGCTGCTGGCCAGCGGGAAGGTCATCTCGGTTTCCTTGCCGTCGGTGGTGACGAACAGTTTGCGCTGGAAGACCACTTCGGTCTCGGCGTCGGTCGGCGTCATCACGTCGTACACGGTATCGATGGCGAAACGCTCGCCCGGCTGGACCGACGCCGGAGCGGCCATGTCCTGCAGATACAGCTTGATGCCGTCACGCGCCTGGTAGCCGTGCTCCTTCTTGACCTGCTGATAGCTTTTGCTCGGGTCGCGCACCAGCGCCGATTCGGTCATCCACTGTGGATTTTTTTTCTTGCAGTTGTCGATGCCGGTGTAATAGGCGGTGGCAAAACCGGCGACACCGCCGGCGGCGGCGCCAATGGCGGCCGCCTTCAATGCCTTGTCCTTTTTACCGGCGAACATGGCACCACCCAGACCCGTCACCAGGCCCAGTGCCGCACCCTGGGCGGTCAGGCGAATCTGCTCGTCCTTCGCGCAGGCATCCAGTGCGGCATAGGCAGACTCCTGGGCCATTGCGCCGGACGATCCGACGCACGTCATCACCGCGAGCAGTACGCTACGCGACCAATTCTTATTTACTCGCATGTTTTTCCCCTGTTTTGGTTTTTTGGCCCGGGCCGAACAACCTCATGGGAACGTGACAAGACATCCGTCAGTACGCCGCCCTGTGCACCTACCCGTGGCACGACTGGGCAGTATGTCAGATATTTCCTTACGAAAACTATCCAATTGTCACAATTAGATGCTTACAGAAAATATTAGCTGTACAAAATGAACTTTCGCGCCAGCCTACCGGTACTGGTACAAAGGCCTCTTCACCACGATCGGCCGGATATCGAGCCGCACGTTATAGACCGAATACGCCTCGGTGGTGGCCGACACGTAGCCCACGCTCTCACCCGTACGCGAGAACTTGAATTCGAAGCCGAGCTCCGGCTGCACGGCGTTGGCGCTGTCGAGGGTCAGGCCGATGGCTTCGGGCTGGTCGCTGTCGATGAGTTTGCCCATCAGGTCGACCACGGTGCTGTTGCCGAGGATGTCGGCCGAGAACAGCGGCTCGCGGTAGTACGGCCGGGCCGGGTCGAGGCGGCCGTCGGCTTTATCCGGCGCCGGGGTAAAACTGTGGCGGGCGATGTTGAAACGGTCGCCATTGTCGAGGTAGCTGAGGCGCACGTTGCTGACGTTGAAGATCGCGCCCTGGCGGGCGTCGGCGGCGGAGAGGTCGACCACCAGCGCGCCCTTGTAGCCGACCACCTCGACGTCGCGGTTCGGGCCCACCACCATCGCCGTGTTCTCGTCGATGCCCAGGCCCAGCTTGTAGCCCTTCTTCAGCATCGCCGGCAGCATGCGTGCAAAGCGTCCGCGCACCAGCAGGTGCTGGTCGACGAAGACGTCGTCGCCGATGAAGCCAAGGCCGGGCGTGATTTCCTGGCCGTCGGTCAGCCCCTGTTTCAGGGTGGCGAGCACGGGCTTCGGGTGGCCGAACATGGTGCTGCTCATGATGGCGGCGCCGGCACTGGTGCCGGCGATCACGCCGCCGCGGCGGTACAGGTCCCACAAGGCGTCGAGCACCGCGGTGTTGGAGCCGTCGGGACGGCGCAGGACACGCGTGATGCGGGCCTGGTCGCCGCCGGCGAAATAGGCTCCGCCGGCGCCGCGCACGGCGGCGGCGAGTTCGGGATTATCGGCCGCGGCCTGATAGTCGGTGCCGGTCAGGCGCACGGCGACCGGTACGAAGAAGGCGTTCGCGCCGTATTTGTTGAGGCGTTCGACCAGGGCGGCGCCGGATTTTTCGGGATTGGCGGAAGCGGAGGCGAAGACGGCGATGCGGGCGCCCTGCCCGCCGGCCAGCTGGACGATACGCTCCCACACCGCGGCATTATCCGGGCGCAGCGCGCCACCGATGATGACAAGCGAACCTTTCGCTGCAGGCAGCTCGGCGGCCTTGGCCGGGGTGGAGAGCAAAGCAACGGCAAGCGCAACGGAACCAGCGATCGGCCACATGGCGACACTCCTTCATCAAGCCCAAATGCTAAGCGTGAATCCTGGAAGATGTCGCCGTGTTGAGCCTTCTCAGGAGAGATAAATGTTCGGGAAGTAACGCTCCATCAGTGTCTCCGGATTGCGCGGCGGCGTGAAACCGAAGCGTTCGTACAGGCCCTGGGCATCGCTTGTCGCCAGCATGAAACGGCGCAGGCGCTGCAGGCTCGGGTGGCGCAGCACGACCGCCACCAGTTGCTTGCCGTAGCCGTGGCCGCGGTACTCGGGGAGCACGAAGACGTCGACCAGGTTGGCGAAGGTGGCGAAGTCGGTGATCACGCGCGCGAAGGCGATCTGGCGGCCATCGAGGTAGCCGCCGAAGCACAGGGAATTTTCAATGGCGCGCTCGACGATCGGCCGCGAGATCCCCACCGCCCAGCTCGACTGCTCGCTGAGGAAGCGGTAGATCATCGGGATGTCGAGCCGCGACTGGTCGGTGCTGACCTCGAAGCTGGAATCGTTGGTATTCATCTGCCTGGCCGGTCTGGCGAAAAAGCCAATTCTAGTCCTGTTTATGCAAACGACAAGATTCGATTGGCATCCGCATCGCGCCCGCCTACTGGTGGCTCTGCAGGTAGCGTTCCGGCAGCGCCAGGCCGGCGTCTTCGGCACGCCAGACGAGGTTGGCAATCCACCAGCGTTTGCCGTCGAAGGCGAGCTGGATGCTGTTGATGCCGCGCATGAAAGGCTTCGGATCGTTCGGCGAGCGCAGCAATTCATACGTGCTGAACACGTGCACCAGCTGGCCGAAGGCGTCGGTGGTGCGGGCAATTTCGCGCTCGTAGAAACCGTTCGTGTTGAAGGCGCTCATGTTGCGGCTGATGTAGTCCTCGACCGTCATCGTGCGCAGGGCGAAGCCGCCCCCTTCGCGGTTGGGCGTGACGACCATCAGTTTCGCGTCGGGCGCGAACAGCGCGCGCATCCGGTTCCAGTTGCGCGGCGCGCCGGCCGGCCCGGAAATCACGTCGTACAGGGCGGCAACCGTGCTGTCGACCGAGGCGCCGTCGGCCTCTTTCGCCGTGGCGGGTTGGGCGGGCGCAGTATGCACCGGCTGGGCGGCGCCTGCGGCGGCGGTGCTCATTGCGGCGGCGAGGCCAAGGCTGAGCCATCGTTTCATCGTGATTCCTTCGGTCGGTCCATGTTAACAGTTGAATAATCGGCGATTTCGGCCGGCTTGTCATCCGCAGGCCCCACCGGCGGTGCTGCGGGATGCCGGTTTATAATCGAATAAATCAAAGGAACCCACCATGACCGAACAATTCTCCAAAAAAGCCGAAGCCTGGTCGGCACGCTTCTCCGAACCCGTGTCGGACCTCGTCAAACGCTACACGGCCTCCGTCTTCTTCGACAAGCGGCTGGCCATGTTCGACATCCAGGGCTCGCTCGCGCATGCCGAGATGCTGGCCGCGCAAGGCATCATCAGCGATGCCGACCGCGCGGAGATCGAGCGCGGCATGGCGCAGATCAAAAGCGAAATCGAGGCCGGCAGCTTCGAGTGGCTGCTCGACCTCGAGGACGTGCACCTGAACATCGAAAAGCGCCTGACGGAACTCGTCGGCGATGCCGGTAAGCGCCTGCACACGGGGCGCTCTCGCAACGACCAGGTCGCCACCGACATCCGCCTGTATGTGCGCGCCGCGATCGACGACGTGGTGGTCCTGCTGAACAGCCTGCGCGGCGCCCTGACGGACCTGGCCGAACGCCACTTCGACACCATCATGCCGGGCTTCACCCATTTGCAGGTGGCGCAGCCGATCACCTTTGGCCACCACATGCTGGCCTATGTGGAAATGTTCGGGCGCGATGCCGAGCGCATGCTCGATGCCCGCCGCCGCGTGAACCGCCTGCCGCTGGGCGCGGCCGCACTGGCCGGCACCACCTTCCCGATCGACCGCCTGCGCGTGGCAAAAAACCTCGGCTTCGAGGACGTCTGCCACAACTCGCTCGACGCCGTCTCCGACCGCGATTTCGCGATCGAGTTCACGGCGGCTGCTGCGCTGATCATGATGCACGTCTCGCGCATGTCGGAAGAACTCGTGATGTGGATCAGCCCGCGCATCGGCTTCATCGACATCGCCGACCGCTTCTGCACCGGCTCCTCGATCATGCCGCAAAAGAAGAACCCGGACGTGCCGGAACTGGCTAGAGGCAAGACCGGCCGCGTGTATGGCCACCTGGCTTCCCTGTTGACCCTGATGAAAGGCCAGCCGCTGGCCTACAACAAGGACAACCAGGAAGACAAGGAACCGCTGTTCGACACCGTCGACACCGTGCTCGACACGCTGCGCATTTTTACGGACATGGCCGGCGGCATTACCGTAAAAGCCGAGAACATGCGCGCGGCCGCGCTGCAGGGCTATGCCACCGCGACCGACCTGGCCGACTACCTCGTGAAAAAGGGTTTGCCGTTCCGCGACGCGCACGAAGCCGTGGCCCATGCCGTGCGTGCCTGCGACAGCGCCAAATGCGACCTCTCCGAGATGTCGCTCGAGACCCTGCGTACCTTCTCGCCGCTGATCGAGGACGACGTGTTCGCCGTGCTGACGCTGGAAGGCTCCGTTGCGGCGCGCGACCACGTCGGCGGCACCGCGCCGAACCAGGTGCGCAAGGCGATCGAACGCGTGCGCGGGCAGCTCAAATAAGAGTTGAGCCGGCAGGACGGGCACTGCGTGCCCACCCTGCCGCAATTTCCTTGCCCCGGCGTCCGTTCGATGTCAGCATGCATGCCTGACAACAACGGCGCCCCCGCATGGACACCCAGCTCTGGCTGATCTGTTTTCTCACCTTCGTCATCCACCTGATCGGCACCCTCGCCTATTCGGTGCGCATCGCCGGCGTGCGCACGCGCCGCATCGCGGTCTCGTTCGCGCTGTTTTCCATCCTGGTGCTGGTCTCGCGCACCTCGAATTCCTTCCTCGGCCCTTTCCTCGCCAAGCGCGTCGAATCGAACCTGGCCGGGACGGTGGCGACGAACCTGCTGGCGGACTTCCGCTGGCTGCTGGTGGCCAGCTCGCTGGCGACGGTCGCCGGCGCCCTCCTGATCCCGACCTTTCAACGGGTGTTCTGCCGCGCCGTGGATCACTTCCAGGTGCACCGCTCGGTGCCGAAACTGATCCTGCACGGCTTTTTCAAGGGCGGGCTGTCCTACGTAAAAGATGCGGCCACGCTGCCGGCGGGCGCGAACGTCAGCGGCCTGCGCAGCAAGGGAGGCGTCTCGCTGTCGATCACCCTGCTCAATGTCGGCGCGGTGGCGCTGTGGACGGTCGGCGTGTTCGCCTCCCTGTATGCGGGTGCGCTCGACCCAGGCGTGCGCGTGACCTCCTCGACCCTTTCTTCCATCATCAACGGCGGCGCGACCATCATGATGGCCGTTTTTATTGACCCGCACATGTCAGGCATGACGGACGACGTGGTCGAGGGGCGGGTGAGCGAATCGCAGTTCCGCCAGGCGATCGTCTGGCTGGTCGGGAGCCGTTTGGCCGGTACCTTGCTGGCGCAGGCGCTGCTGGTGCCGTCCGCGCTGTTGATTACGTTCGTGGCGCGGGCGGTGTGATATGTTTGATCGCACACGTGACCCGCGTGCGCCTGCCGATCCGCCATCCATGAGCCCACCCTCCTCCATCCGCTCCGCCTTCACGCCCACCGGCAAGCTGCGTGCCGCCATCAACCTCGGCAACCCCATCCTGGCCTACCGCGACGAGGAGGGCCACGCCGCCGGCGTATCGGTCGACCTGGCCGGCGAGTTCGCCCGGCTGCTGGACGTGGAACTGGAACTGGTGGTGGTGGACGCGGCCGGTAAGTCGGTCGAGGTCGTGGTGGCGGAAGAGGCCGACATCGGCTTCCTTGCCATCGACCCGCTGCGCGGCGAGCACATCGCCTTCACGGGCGCCTATGTCCTGATCGAGGGCTGCTACCTGGTGAAAGAGGATTCGCCGCTCCGTGCCAACGCCGAAGTCGACGAGGCCGCCCACCGCGTCGTCGTCGGCAAGGGCAGCGCCTACGACCTCTACCTGAGCCGCACGCTGCAGCACGCGCAGATCGTGCGCTCGCCGACATCGCCGACGGTGGTCGACGTGTTCATCGAAGAAGGCGCGGAAGTGGCGGCCGGCGTGAAGCAGCAGCTGGAAGCGGATGCCCGGCGCCTCGGCGGCTTGCGCCTGCTTGATGGGCGCTTCATGGTGATCCAGCAGGCGATGGGCACGCCAAAAAGCCGCGGCGCCGATGCGGCGGCCTTCCTCGCCCGTTTTGTCGAGGACATGAAAGCGGGCGGCTTCGTTGCCGCGGCATTGGCGCGGCACGGCGTCGAAGGGGCCTCGGTAGCGCCGGCGGCGTAAGCAGCCCTGCCGGCAGGTCAAGGCCGGTCTTCACTTTTCTTCACCTCAGAACTGAATCCGGGTGAATGATCGAATGCTTCCCCGGCATTAATCTATGTTTGTGTTCCACGCAAACCGGCGGCAAGTCCGGTGCGGCTGTAGAGGTAAGCCCCTTCCAGTTCCACGTCATGGAGACAACAACATGGAGACAACAGCATGAAGACCGCACTCTCGACCTCCCTCCTCTGCCTTGCGCTGGCGGCAAGCCCGACTTCGTATGCGGCGGGCTACCCGGACAAGACGATCACGATGATCGTTCCCTTCGCGGCCGGCGGCCCCACCGATACCATCGCCCGCCTGCTGGCCCAGGCCATGGGCATCGACCTGAAGCAGCAGATCATTGTCGAGAATGTCGGCGGCGCGGGCGGTACCCTGGGCGCCGCGCGCGTGGCCCGCTCCACTCCCGACGGCTATACCATCTTTCTCCATCACGTAGGGCATGCCACGGCACCGAGCCTGTATCGCAAGCTCCCCTACAACAGCATCGACAGTTTCGAACCGATCGGCCTCGCCACCGATGCGACCTCGACCCTCATCGCCCGCAAGGACTTCCCGGCCAAGGACATGCCGGAGCTGCTCGCCTATCTCAGGGCGAACAAGGAGAAAGTGACGCTTGCCAATGCGGGGATCGGCGCGGCATCGCACCTGTGCGGCATGCTCTTCATGAGCGCCGTCGGCGTCGAGCTCACCACCGTCCCCTACAAGGGCACCGGCCCCGCGATGAACGATTTACTGGGCGGCCAGGTCGACCTGATGTGCGACCAGGCCACCAACACGATGAGCCACATCAAAAGCGGCAAGGTCAAGGCCTATGGCGTGACCTATAAAAATGCGGTCGCCAGCTTGCCCGGTTTGCCTCCGCTCGCGAGCAGCGGCCTGCCCGGCTTCGAACTCTCGGTCTGGCATGGCCTGTATGCCCCGAAGGCAACACCGAAGGAGGTGGTGAACAGGCTGAGCAGCGCATTGCAGCACGCCGTCGCGGATCCGGCCGTCAAGCAGCGTCTTGCCGACCTCAGCACCGACCCGGTGGCCCCGAACCGCGCGACGCCCGACGCCTTGCGCGCCCATTTGAAGGCGGAAATCGACAAGTGGGGGCCGATCATCAAGAAATCCGGCACTTACGCCGACTGAACTGCGCCGACTGAACTGCACCAGGCTGTCGGCAGGCGCGCACTGTTGAAAGCAGCACAGAGCGCGCCTCTTTTCGTGCATAAAATCCCCGCACGACTTCAGTGTGGGGGGACGGCATGCAACGCTACAAAAACCTGAGCGGCGAATCGGGCGTGCTCGCCTACGAGATCGGCGACCGCTCGATCACGATCCGTTTTACAGGCGGCGACCGCTACCTGTACACCGACCAGAGCGCCGGCGCGGACAATATCGCGGAGATGCAGAGGCTGGCAACGCTGGGCAGCGGCCTGTCGACCTTCATCAGCCAGGTGGTCAAGGAGCGCTACGCGCGCAAGCTCGATTGAGGTACCCAATGGCTACTTCCCTTACTGACCGCAGCTTTGCCGCCTTCCTGTTCGACATGGACGGCACCATCCTGACTTCGATCCGCTCCGCCGAACGGGTCTGGACCGCCTGGGCGGCGCGCCATGGTCTCGACGTCCACACTTTCCTGCCGACCCTGCACGGCAAGCGCACCCACGACACCATCCGCCAGCTCGGCCTGCCCGGCGTCGATCCGATCGCCGAAGCGGCCTGGATCACGGCGGCCGAGATCGAAGACGTCGCCGATATCGAAGCCATCCATGGCGCGGCGGACTTCCTGGCCAGCCTGCCGCCCGACCGCTGGGGCATCGTCACCTCGGCGCCGCGCGCGCTGGCGAAGGCGCGCCTCGCGGCAGCCGGCCTGCCCTCAAGCAACTTGCTGGTGGCGGCCGAAGATGTGAAGCACGGCAAGCCGGCGCCGGACCCTTTCCTGCTGGGCGCGCACAAGCTGGGGGTTGCGCCGGAAGATTGCCTGGTGTTCGAGGATACGCAGGCGGGGCTGCAGTCGGCGAAGGCGGCGGGGATGGAGAGTATTGTCGTGACGCTGACGCATGCGCATCCGATGGAGACCGATGTGTTTGGGGTGCTCGATTATGCGGATTTGAAGGCCGTGCGCACCGCAGATGGGCTGTTGCAGATAACCTGTGGCGGTAGCGCACCGTAGGGTGGGCTCTCGAGCCCACGCGTTCGTACCTTCGCATGCTCCACCGTGTTCGGAGATTGCAAACGTGCGCGTCCCTCTGTGAAGCACGAGGTGCCGCGAACGCCGCAACGCGTGGGCTCAAGAGCCCACCCTACGGTGCGCTGCAGCCTGCGACTTGCGATTACTCGTGCCGGTACACCCGCGGTTCCAGCGTGTGTTCTTCCACCGGCGGCTGGGCTGCCGCAGTGTTGGCATCGCGCTTCGGATACGGCGTCCCATCCTTGTGCAAATAGCTGTTGGTCGTACCGTCAAACATCAGGTCGATGTCCGGATACGTCGCCTTGTCCGCGGGAATGTTCGGCCCGACCGCGACGAACAGGGCGTTGCCCCAGCTGCGGTTGACCAGATGGTGGCCGTTCGGCCGCCCCGCCGGAAACGCCGCGCAGTCGCCGGCGCGCATCAGGGTCTCGCCCTCGTCGGTAATCAGGGTCAACTCGCCCGACACGACCATGACGAACTCGTCCTCATGAGTGTGCCAGTGGCGCTGCGACGAAGCCGCGCCGGGCTTGAGTTCGACCAGGTTGACGCCGAACTGGGTCAGGCCGCCGGCCTCGCCCAGTGCCTGCCGGCTGCGTCCGTTGACGGCCTCGGCAAAGGGATCCGGATAACCGGTTCCGGTCAGTACGGGGATACTGCTCAGGTCTAACCGCGACATACTTTTTCCTTCCTGTCAGGGGGAGCTGCAAGGGCTGCCGGCTCCCCCCCGATCGACCGGGAAGAGTCAGCTCGCGCGTTTTTGTACCAACGTCAGGATATCGTAACTTGCCACCAGTTCGTCGTTCTGGTTCGTCACCTGCACGTCCCAGGCAACCACGCCCTGGCCGCGACCCTGTTCATCCGTGCGGTTGCGGTCGACCTTGCGCTTGCAGGTGAGCCTTGCGCGGATGGTGTCGCCGATCGCCACCGGCGCCACGAAGCGCAGGTTGTCCAGGCCGTAGTTGGCCAGCACCGGACCCGGCGCCGGCGAGACGAACAGGCCGGCCGCCGCCGACAGCACGAAATAACCGTGGGCGATGCGCTTGCCGAACTGCGTGTCCCTGGCCGCGATCTCGTCGAAGTGCATATAAAAATAGTCGCCCGAGACGCCGCCGAAGTTGACGATGTCCGCTTCGCTCACGGTACGGCGGTGCGTCAGCAGCGAGTGGCCGATTTCCAGCTCCTCGAAGTGACGGCGGAACGGGTGGATCTCCGTCTCCTTGACCGCGCCGCCGCGCACATACTCGCCCGTGACGGCGGTCAGCATCGTCGGCGAACCCTGCACCGCCGCGCGCTGCAGGAAGTGTTTTACGGCGCGGATCCCGCCCAGCTCCTCTCCGCCGCCGGCGCGTCCCGGGCCGCCGTGTTTCAGCTGCGGCAGCGGCGAGCCGTGGCCGGTGGAGTCGACGGCGGATTCGCGGTCCAGGATGTGCACGCGGCCGTGCGAGGCCGCGGCGATCGGCACCGCATAAGCGGCGATCAGCGGGTCCTTGGTCGCCAGCGTCGTGACCAGGCTTCCGCGGCCCAATGCGGCCAGGTGCAGGCCTTCGTCGATGTCGCGGTAGGTCATCATGGTGCTGACCGGGCCGAAGGCTTCGATGTCGTGCACGGCCGTGTTGACGGACGCGTTGCGGCACAGGAGCAGGGTCGGAGAAATGAAGGCACCCTTGGCGGCATTCTCACCCACCGGATTGAAACCGTGGTGGGCGCCGAAGATGATCTCGTTGCCGCGCGCGAGCATCTCGACGCGCTCCGACACATCGCGGTGCTGGTCCATCGAGGCCAGCGCGCCCATGCGCACGCCTTCCATCTTCGGATTGCCGACGACGACCTTCGAGAGCCGATCGCGCAGGCGCTCGCCCAGCGCATCGACATGCTGCTCGGGGACGATGATGCGGCGGATCGCCGTGCACTTCTGGCCGGCTTTGCCGGTCATCTCGCGCGCGACTTCCTTGACGAACAGGTCGAACTCCGGGTCGTCGGGTGTGACGTCCGGCGCCAGGATGGCCGCGTTCAGCGAGTCCGCTTCGGCCGTGAACGGCACCGACTCGCGGATCAGGTTGGGGTTGGAACGCAGCCTGGCGGCGGTATCGGCCGAACCCGTAAACGTGACGGCATCGAAGCCGGTCAGGCGGTCCAGCAAATCACCGGTCGAGCCGATCACGAGCTGCAGCGAACCCTCGGGCAGCAGGCCGGATTCCTGCATCATTTTGACGACTGCATGCGTCAGGTAGCTGGTGGCGGTGGCCGGCTTGCCAATGCAGGGCATGGCGGCGAGAAAACTCGGCGCGAATTTTTCGAGCAGGCCCCAGATCGGAAAATTAAACGCGTTGATGTGAACGGCCAGGCCGCCTTTCGGCACCAGGATGTGGGTGCCGGCGAAGCCGCCGCGCTTGCCCAGGGCGATGGCCGGACCTTCGTGCAGCACGTTCGAGGACGGCAGCTCGCGCGAACCCATGCTGGCGTAGGCGAACAGGGTGCCGATGCCGCCTTCGACGTCGACCCAGCTGTCCTGGCGCGTGGCGCCCGTGAGGTGCGAGATCTCGTAGAGTTCTTCTTTCCGCTCCATCAGGTACATGGCCAGGGCTTTGAGGCGCTGGGCGCGGGTCTGGAAGTCGAGCTTCATCAGGCCGGGGACGCCCGTCTTGCGGGCGTAGGTGACGGCTTCGTCGAAGTCGATTTTTTCGGCGTGGGTGTGGTAGACCAGCTGGCCGTCGAGGGCGCTGTGCAGGGGCGCCGCGGCCTCCTGGCCGATCCAGCGGCCGGCGATCCAGCTTTGCAGGGTGCTTGCGTTAGCCATGTATTGTCTCCTCAGGATTTATGTAGGCAGGTGGTGTGCGAATGCCGTACCGCGTGGGCATGAATGCCCACCCTACGCTTTAGGGGTGTGGCCGCCATTGGCACTGAAGTCGAAGGCCGGGCGATTTGGTTCGATCTCGGTATAGGCTTCGACTTCACGCATGGTGGCCAGGGAACGTTCGGTGAGCTGGTGGTACTGCTTCGTACCGAAACTCTTCCACTTGATGTCTTCGTCTTTCAGCTCACGCATCACCTTGGCGGGGGTGCCCATCACCATGCTGCGCGGCGGGATGATCATGCCGGCTTTTACAAAACTCATCGCGGCGACGATCGATTCTTCGCCGACGACGGCGCCGTCCATCACGACGGCGTTCATGCCGACCATGGCGTTACGCCCCACGCGGCAGCCGTGCAGGACGGCGCCGTGGCCGATGTGGCCGTCGACTTCAATGACCGTCTCGCCATCCTCGAAGCCGTGCATCACGCAGCAGTCCTGCACGTTGGCGCCCTCTTCCAGGATCAGGCGGCCGAAGTCGCCGCGCAGGGAAGCCAGCGGGCCGATGTAGCAGCGCGGGCCGACGATTACGTCGCCGATCAGCACCGCCGTCGGATGCACATAGCTGGTCGGGTGCACCACGGGGCGCACGCCGTCGATTTCATAGACCTTGACCATTGTTATACCCGTTCGATGATGAGGGCGATGCCCTGGCCGACGCCGATGCACATCGTGCACAGCGCGTAGCGCCCGCCGGTGCGCTGCAACTGGTAGACAGCGGTGGTGACCAGGCGTGCCCCGGACGCGCCCAGCGGGTGGCCCAGCGCAATCGCGCCGCCATTCGGGTTGACGTGTTCGGCGTCATCGGGGAGACCGAGGTCGCGCATCACGGCCAGGCCCTGTGCCGCAAAGGCCTCATTGAGTTCGACGACATCCATCTGGCCAATCGTCAGTCCCGTCTGCGCCAGCACCTTTTTTGTCGCCGGCGACGGCCCGAAACCCATGATCCGCGGCGGCAGGCCGGCGGTCGCCATGCCGACGATGCGGGCGCGCGGCGTCAGGCCGAAGCGCTCGGCGGCGCTGCCGGAGGCGATCAGCAAGGCGCAGGCGCCATCGTTCACGCCCGAGGCGTTGCCGGCGGTGACGGTACCGTCCGGCGTCACCACGCCCTTCAGTTTCGCCAGCGCTTCGATGGTGGTGTCGGGACGCGGATGCTCGTCGGTATCGAATACGCGCGACTCGCCTTTCTTCGAATGCAGCGTCACGTGCGCGATCTCGTCCTTGAACAGGCCGGCGGCATGCGCACGCGCCCAGCGCTGCTGGCTGCGGATCGCGAACGCGTCCTGGTCGGCGCGGTTCACGTTGAAATCCTTCGCCACGTTCTCGGCCGTCTCCGGCATCGAGTCGATGCCGTATTTCGCTTTCATCAGCGGGTTCACGAAACGCCAGCCGATGGTCGTGTCTTCGATCTTCGCGGCGCGCGAGAAGGCCGTCTCCGCCTTGCCCATCACGAAGGGCGCGCGCGTCATGCTTTCCGAGCCGCCGGCGATGATGAGTTGCGCCTGACCCGAGATGATCGCGCGCCCGGCCAGGCCGACCGCATCCAGGCTCGAGCCGCACAGGCGGTTGATCGTATTGCCCGGTACTTCAGGCGGCAGCCCGGCCAGCAAACCGGCCATGTGGCCCACGTTGCGGTTGTCTTCGCCGGCCTGGTTGGCACAGCCCCAGTACAGGTCGTCGACCATGGCCCAGTCGACGTCCTTGTTGCGCTCCATGAGGGCAGCGATCGGCAATGCCGCCAGGTCGTCGGCGCGCACCGAAGCGAGCGCGCCACCGTAGCGGCCGAAGGGGGTGCGGATGGCGTCGCAGATGAATGCGTCGTTCATGTGTCTCTCCTCTGATCTCTCATGTATTCTTCGGGCGCTTGTCGACCACGCGCCGGGCTTTACCGGTCAGCGTGCGCTCGATGCCCATCGGCGGCGTTAGCGTCACCTTGGTCGTCACGCCGACATAGGTCTTGATGCAGTGCTGGAGTTCGCGGCACAGGGCATCGACGCTCTCCTGCGTGTGCGTGTTTTCGCGCAGCTCGCCGAACACTTCCAGCGTGTCGAGGTGGCCGTCGCGCGCCACGACCAGCTGGTATTGCGGCGCCAGCGCCGGCATCTTTAATACCAGTTCCTCGATCTGGCTCGGGAACACGTTCACGCCGCGGATGATCAGCATGTCGTCCGAGCGGCCCGTAATCTTGCCCATGCGGCGCATCGCGCGCGAAGTCGGCGGCAGCAGGCGCGTCAGGTCGCGGGTGCGGTAGCGGATGATCGGCAGCGCTTCCTTCGAGAGCGAGGTGAATACCAACTCTCCTTCTTCGCCGTCGGGCAGCACCTCACCCGTGTCCGGATCGATGATCTCGGGATAAAAATGGTCTTCCCAGATCACCGGCCCATCCTTGCTCTCGATGCACTCGCTGGCCACGCCGGGGCCCATCACTTCCGAGAGGCCGTAGATGTCGACCGCGTCGATGCCGGCCTCGGTTTCGATGGTGCGGCGCATCTCGTTGGTCCATGGCTCCGCGCCAAAAATCCCGACCTTTAAAGAGGACTGCCCCGGATCGAGTCCCTGGCGCTTGAATTCCTCGACGATGTTCAGCATGTAGGACGGCGTGACCATGATGATCGACGGCTGGAAATCGCAGATCAGTTGCACCTGCTTCTCCGTCTGCCCGCCCGACATCGGAATCACGGTGCAGCCCAGGCGCTCGGCGCCGTAGTGGGCACCGAGTCCGCCGGTGAACAGGCCGTAGCCGTAGGCGACGTGCACCATGTCGCCCGCACGGCCGCCTGCGGCGCGGATCGAGCGTGCGACGACGTCGGCCCAGGTGTCGATGTCCTTCTTCGTATAGCCGACCACCGTCGGGCGCCCGGTCGTGCCGGACGAGGCGTGCACCCGCACCACCTGCTCGCGCGGCACTGCGAACAGGCCGAACGGGTAGTTGTCGCGCAGGGTCTTCTTTTCGGTGAAGGGGAATTTCGCCAGGTCGGCGAGGGTCTTCAGATCGCCGGGATGCACGCCCGCTTCGTCGAAGGCCTTGCGGTAATGCGCCACGTTGTCGTAGGCGTGCTGCAATGACCACTTCAGGCGTTCGAGCTGCAGGGCCTGCAGTTCGTCGCGGCTGGCGCGTTCGATCGGTTCCAGCTCGCCGGGCGAGGGAATGCGTTGGACCATGTTCGTGTCTCCTCTAGCTTCGACTATGCGACTTCAGCCACCATCCCGCTCACGCGGTGGGACTTGCCGCGAAAGAGCGCGACCGTGCGCCCTTCTCCGTTTTTCACCGTGACGTCGTAGACGCCGGTTTTGCCGGCCAGCGCCTGCTCGACCGCCTCGGCGATCAACAGGTCGCCTTCGCGCCCTGGAGCCAGGTAGTCGATCGTGCAGCCTGCGCCGACCGTATTGAAATTGTGCGAATTGCAGGCGAAGGCGAAAGCGCTGTCGGCCAGCATGAAAATAAAACCGCCGTGGCAGGTGGCATGACCGTTGAGCATGTCGCCACGTACCGGCATCGACATGCGCGCATAGCCGGGACGGATTTCGTCGAGCTTCATCCCCAATGCCTGGCTCGCCGGATCGCGTTCGTACATGGTCTTGCCGGCCAGTTCGGCCAGTGCCTGTGGATCGACATGAACGCTATGCATGGAAACGTGCTCCGAATGGGTTGGCGGCAAGCTTGCGGCGCAGGAGTGGCGAAACCCGATACCGGTCTTCGCCATAGCTCGCGCCGAGATTCGCGAGCACGGTGACGATGTGGGCGATGCCGACACTGTCGGCCCAGGCCAGCGGCCCGCGCGGATAGTTCACGCCCTTCTGCATCGCGATGTCGACCGCGACGGCGCTGCATACGCCCTGGTTCACGGCGTCGGCCGCCTCGTTGGCGAGCATGGCGACGGTGCGCATCACGGCCATGCCGGGCACGTCGTCCAGACGCGTGACCTGGAAGCCGGCCGCCTGGAACAGGCCGACAGCGGCCTGGTAGGCTTCTTCGCTGCACTGGTCGGCGCGCGCCAGCGCGATGCGCGTGGCCTTGGCGTGGTCTAACAGCAGGTCGTAGACCACGGTGTTGGGGTGGTCGTTGGCGGCGGCGCGCTCGGTGGCGCTGCGGCCGTCGGTGAGGAAGATCGCGACGCCGTTGGTATGAAAGGCCGGCGCCTCGTGCTTTTCGGCGCCCTGCAGCGGCTCGCGGTGGGCAACCGTAAAACCGGCATGCGTCAGGCGGGCTTCCATCGGGGAGAGGACGCTGCTCGTGACTTCGCGCGCAACGCTGATGCCGACCGTGTGCGGGCGCACCGCATGCGGCTCGGTTTGCACCACGGGTTTGACCGTATCGTCACCGTAGCGATAGAAGCCGCGGCCTGACTTCCGACCGAGGAAACCGGCGTTCACCAGTTCCTGCTGCAGCACCGAGGGCGTAAAGCGCGGATCGCCGAAATAGGCCGCGTGCACCGACTGCGTGACCGAGAAATTCACGTCATGGCCGATCAGGTCCATCAGCTCGAAGGGACCCATGCGGAAACCGCCGCTGTCGCGCATCACGGCGTCCAGCGTCGGCGCATCGGCTGCGCCTTCCTGCAGCAGGCGCAGCGCTTCGGCATAGTATGGGCGGGCGACGCGGTTGACGATGAAGCCCGGGGTCGACTTCGCGTGCACCGGGTCCTTGCCCCAGGCTTGCGCGGTGGCGTAGACGGTGTCGGCAACGCCCTTATCCGTGGCGAGTCCGCTGATGACTTCGACCAGCGCCATCAGCGGCACCGGGTTAAAGAAATGCATGCCGACCAAGCGCTCGGGATGGCGCAGCCCCGCCGCGATCGCGGTGACGGAAATCGAGGAGGTATTGGTCGCGAGGATGCAGCGCGCGTCGACGATGGCTTCCAGTTCGGCGAACAGGGCGCGCTTGACATCGAGGTTTTCGACGATGGCCTCCACCACCAACGCGGCATCTTTTACGCCGCTCAGCGCATCGACCGTCTGCAGGCGTTCGCGTGCGAGATCCGCTTCGGCGGCGCCCATACGGCCCTTCTCGACCAGCCTGGCGTAGACCTTGCCGATGTCGGCGATGGCCTTGCTTGCGGCTTCAGGACGCGTGTCGAACAGGCGTACCTCGTGGCCGCTGGCCGCTGCCACTTGCGCGATGCCGGAACCCATGGCGCCGCTGCCGATGACGGCAACGATGCTGCCCTTTGCCAGTGGCGTCATCCTTACTCTCCCTTGAACTGCGCCGGGCGCTTGGCGATGAAGGCGGCAACGCCTTCGCGGTAGTCGTGGCTGTAGCCGAGTTCGCGCATCATCTCGCCTTCCAGTTTCAGCTGGTCCGGCAGGGTATTGGCGTAGCTGGCCTGCAGCGCTTTCTTGGTAAAGGCGAGCCCTTTGGTTGGCGCCGTGGCGAAGTGCTTCGCCATTGCCATCGCCTCGCTCATCAGCGCATCGTCATCGACGGCGCGCCAGATCAGGCCCCATTGCTCGGCCTTCTCGGCGCTGAGCTTCTCGCCAAGCATGGCGAGACCCGTGGCGCGCGCATGGCCGATCAGGCGCGGCAGGTGCCAGGTGCCGCCGGTGTCCGGAATCAGGCCCAGTTTGCAGAAGGCTTCGATGAAACTGGCCGATTTCGCGGCGAGGACGATGTCGCAGGCCAATGCGAGATTGGCGCCGGCGCCGGCTGCCACGCCGTTGACGGCGCAGATGACCGGCATCGGGAGCGAGCGCAGCGTCAGCACCAGCGGCGCATAGAACTTTTCGACCGATTCGCCCAGGTCCACGCCCGGCGCACCCGGTGCGACGGCGCGGTCGCCGAGGTCCTGGCCGGCGCAGAAACCGCGGCCGGCGCCGGTCAGCACCAGCACGCGCACGGATTTATCCGCTTGCAGCTTGTCGAGCGCGTCGCGTACTTCGAGGTGCATGGCCTGGGTGAAGCTGTTCAGGCGGTCCGGGCGGTTCAGGGTCAGGACGGCGACGCCGTCTTCAATCGTGAATTGAATCGATTCGTAGCTCATGGTGTCTCCTCCAGTTTTATAGTTATTCGTGCTGGTCGAAATCGACGATGACGGTGTCCGTGATCGGGAAGGCCTGGCAGGACAGGACAAACCCGCGTGCGACTTCGTAGTCTTCCAGTGCGTAGTTCACGTCCATCTCGACATTGCCCTCGACGACCTTGCAGCGGCAGGTCGAGCAGACGCCGCCCTTGCAGGAGTAGCGCATGTCGATGCCGGCGCGCAGGCCGGCATCGAGGATCGATTCCTTGTCCTTGTCCATGGTAAAACTCGCCGCGCTGCCGTCCATGATCACGGTGACTTCGGTCTGGTGGCGTGCGCCTTCGACGATCGGGCGCGGCTTGTGCTCGTGCTTCGGGATGCTCGCGGCGAACAGCTCGATGCGGATCTTTTCCTTGGCCATGCCGGCGTCCTGCAGCGATTTCGAGACGCCGTGCATCATGTCTTCCGGGCCGCAGATGAAGGCGACGTCGATGTCCTGCACGTCGATCCAGTGGCGCAGGAAAGCGCTGCACTTCTCGCCCGTGATGCGGCCGTTGAAGAGTTCGATGTCCTGCTGCTCGCGGCTCATCACATAGACCAGTTTCAGGCGGCCCATGTAGATGTCCTTCAAGTCCGTCAGTTCGTCGCGGAAGATGACCGACGAGGAGGCGCGGTTGCCGTAGACGAGCGTAAACCGGCTCTTCGGCTCGGCCAGCAAGGTCGTCTTGATGATCGACAGGATGGGCGTGATGCCGCTGCCGGCGGCAAAGGCGAGGTAGTGGCGCTCGCTGTCCGGGTCGAGCGGCACGTTGAAGTGGCCCATCGGCGGCATGACTTCGAGGGTGGCGCCGGCCTGCAGGCTGTCGTTGGCCCAGTTCGAGAACAGGCCGCCGGGCGTCTTCTTGATCGCCACGCGCAGCTGTTCGTCCTGCACGGCCGAGCAGATCGAGTAGGAACGGCGCACGTCTTCGCCGGAGATCTGTGCGCGCAGGGTCAGGTGCTGGCCCTGCTGGTAGGCGAAGGTGGATTTCAGTTCCGGCGGCACGGCGAAGGTGACGGCGACCGCGTCGCGCGTCTCGTGCTTCACCTTGGCCACGGTGAGTGGATAGAATTTGCTCATGGTCGTTGGCTGTTCGGGCTCAATGGCACTTGAAGTAATCGAAGGGTTCGCGGCAGTCCAGGCATTTGTAGAGCGCCTTGCACGGGGTCGAACCGAACTGGCTGGTGAGTTGCGTATGCGTCGAACCGCAGTTCGGGCAGGTGATCTCGGGCTCCTTGAACGTGCCGCGCTTGACGCCGCCGCGCAGGCCGCTGATGTCGATCGCCTGCTGCACCGGCGGCGCGATGCCATAGCCCTTCAGGGCCGCCTTGCCGGTCTCGCTCATCCAGTCGGTGGTCCAGGCGGGGGACAGCCGGTTCACCAGTTTCACCTTTTCCAGGCCGTGCGCGTGCAGCGCTTCGCTCACAAGCTCGCTGATGACCTGCATCGCCGGGCAGCCGGAATAGGTCGGCGTGATCGTCACCACGCACTCGTCGCCGTCGAAGGCGACGTCGCGCACGATGCCGAGGTCGACCACCGAGATCACCGGGATCTCCGGGTCCGGCACTTCACCGAGCCAGGACCAGACCTGGCTGGTGGTGACTTCCTGCGCGTTCATTACCACTCCGCTCCGGGGTAGGCGCGCTGCAGGAACTGCATCTCGGCCAAAATAAACCCGAGGCGTTCCGTGTGGCGGCCCTGCTTGCCGCCGCGCTGCATGTACGCCTCCGGCGACGGCATGACAAGTGTCGCTTCGACCAGGATGTCGTTCACGTGGTCGAGGAAGGCGGCGCGCAGGTCTTCCGCTTTCGGGGCGATGCCCTGCTCCACCATCGCGTTGTCGATCTCGTCGTAAATAAAACATTCGCCGCTGTACATCCAGAGGTCGTCGAGCGCGTCCTGCATCATCCTGTGGCTGACATCGGTGCCGTCGCCCAAGCGCACCACCAGGTCGCCGCTGCGGCGCAGGTGGTAGGTGACTTCCTTGAACGATTTCTCCGCGATCTCGGCGATGCGCGGATCGCTGGACTGCAGCAGGCCGCGCATCAGGAAGTAGTGCCAGGTATCGAACAGGAACTGGCGCACCATCGTGTCGGCATAGCTGCCGTTCGGCTGCTCGACCAGCAGGCAGTTGCGGTACTCGCCGGCGTCGCGGTGGAAGGCGAGCTTGTCCTCGTCGCGTCCCCGTCCTTCGAGCTCGCCGGCATAGGTCAGCCACATGCGGGTCTGCCCCAGCAGGTCGAGCGCGACGTTGGTCAGCGCCATGTCTTCTTCGAGCGCCGGGCCCTTGCCGCACAGCTGGCTGAGCTGTTGCGAGAGGATCAGGGCGTTGTCGCCCTGGCGCAGGAGGTATTCGATCTTCGCATCCATGACTGGACTCACAGGTTCTTGACTTCTTCCGGCATCGGGAAGAAGGTCGGGTGACGATAAACCTTGCTGTTGGCCGGCTCGAACAGGGCTTCCTTGTCGGAGGGGCTGGAAGCGACGATGTCGGCGGCGCGCACGACCCAGATCGAGACGCCTTCGTTGCGACGCGTGTAGACGTCGCGCGCGTTGTTGATCGCCATTTCGGCGTCAGGGGCGTGCAGGCTGCCGACGTGCTTGTGGGCGAGGCCGTGCTGGCTGCGGATGAATACTTCCCACAGGGGCCATTCTTTGCTCATGGTTGTCTCCGGTGTTTCGATGTTTGTGGACGTTCGCGGACGATCCCTCACGGCCGCGAAGTGCCGATACGTGCGTACCGCGTGGGCACGGAGTGCCCACCCTACATTTATGCTGCGGCCTTTTTGGCGGCTTGCTTGTCGGCGTGGGCGACCAGCGCGTCGCGGAACCATTCGCCGTCGTCCCAGGCTTTCACACGCGTGCGCAGGCGGTCGCGGTTGCAGGGGCCGTTGCCCTTGAGGACGTTGTGGAATTCGCTCCAGTCGATCTCGCCGAATTCGTAGTGGCCCGTCGCTTCGTTGAACTTCAGGTCGGGGTCGGGGATCGTCAGGCCGAGGTATTCGGCTTGCGGCACGGTTTGATCGACCATGCGCTGGCGCAGCTCGTCGTTCGAAAACAGCTTGATGCGCCATTTGCTCGACTGCGCGCTGTTGACCGACTCGGCGTCCGACGGGCCGAACATCATCAGCGACGGCCACCACCAGCGGTTCAGCGCATCCTGCGCCATCGCCTTCTGTTCCGGCGTTCCCTTGGCGAGGCTCATCATGATGTCGTAGCCCTGGCGCGCGTGGAAGGACTCTTCCTTGCAGACGCGGATCATGGCGCGCGCATACGGACCGTACGAGCAGCGGCAGAGCGGGATCTGGTTGATGATGGCCGAGCCGTCGACCAGCCAGCCGATCGCCCCCATGTCGGCCCAGCTCAGGGTCGGATAATTAAAAATGCTGGAATACTTGGCTTTGCCCGAGTGCAGCGCGGCCAGCAGTTCGTCGCGCGACACGCCCAGGGTCTCGGCGGCACTATATAAATACAGGCCGTGGCCGGCTTCGTCCTGGATTTTCGCCAGCAGGACGGATTTGCGTTTCAGCGTCGGCGCACGCGTCACCCAGTTGCCCTCGGGCAGCTGACCGACGATTTCCGAGTGCGCGTGCTGGGAGATCTGGCGCACCAGCGTCTTACGGTAGGCATCGGGCATCCAGTCCTTCGCTTCGATCTTCACGCCTGCGTCGATGCGGGCCTGGAAGGCCTGCTCTTCGGCACTCATGTCCTCGTTCGTCTGGACCTTTTTGAGGCCCGTTTCCACCATCTGTGCGTACATGGTCAGTCTCCGGTTGCAAACATCGTCCAACAATAATACGATACAGAAAACGAGATGTACACCAAAATTTTGAATCATATCGAGCAGCACCCAACAACGGAATTGCATGAAACAAATAAGCAGCATGGAGTGGATCGCCGCCGCGCTTTCGGCTGAAACCTTGCGTTCGAAATCGCTCGTCATGACGGTGATGGGCGACGCCATCGCCCCGCACGGCGGCGCGGTCTGGCTGGGCAGCCTGATCGAGTTGCTGGCCCCGCTGGGCGTGACCGACCGCCTGGTGCGCACCAGCGTATTCCGGCTGGTACAGGAGGGCTGGCTGAATGCGAGCCGCGAGGGGCGGCGCAGCCGTTATACCTTCGAGGCGAAATCGCTTGCGCGTTTCCAGCGCGCCGACCGCCGCATCTACGCCCCGCCCGGCCTGCACTGGGACGGACGCTGGACACTGGTGCTGGCCCAGACCGGAAAACCCGGCAGCATCGACGGCGACCTGCGCGCGGCGGTGCGCAAGGAACTCGAGTGGGAAGGGTTCGCCATGCTGGGGCCGGGCGTGCTGGCGCATCCGGGCGCCGACTCCGAAGGGCTGGCCGATGCGCTTCAGCGCACCGGCGCGGCGGACCGGGTATTCGTGCTGAGCGCGGGCGAGCTGCCCGGTACCGGGTCGCGGCCGCTGCGGGAACTCGTCAAGGAAGGCTGGGATCTTACCGCCGTGGCGCAGGGCTATCGCGATTTCATTGCGCAGTTCACGCCGCTGCTCGCCCTGTTGCGCGAGGACTCGCCCGTGGCGCCCGCGAGTGCGTTTGCGATCCGCTCGCTGCTGATTCACGCATACCGGCGCTTGCAGCTGCACGATCCGATGCTGCCGATCGAGCTGCTGCCCGATCCGTGGCCGGGGTCGGATGCCTACCAGGTGGCGCGGGCCGTCTATTTATTGGTGTACGCGCAGGCGGAGGTGCATATCGATGCCGTATTGCGGCGCGAGGATGAGGCGGCGCCGGCGGCGGATGACGCGTTTTTTCAGCGCTTTGGCGGATTGCGCGGCTGACCAACGGGTGGACCGCGTGGGCTCGAGAGCCCACCCTACGGTTATCGGTTTTGTAGGGCGGGCTCTCGCGCCCACGCGGTATCATCACATGACCATCCACGTCCTCAAATACACCCTGAAACCGAGTATGATCTCGGCTTTACGCTTTCCATCTACAGGACACACCATGTCTATCAAGATCAGCAGCCAGTTCGACGCTGGCGCCATCGAGATCGTGAACGCCACGAGCGCGAACGCAATCGATCTGAACATCCGCAAGGATTCGCACGCCGACATCACCCAGTGGTTCTACTTCCGCCTCCAGGGCGCGGGGGGACAAGCCTGCACCATCCGCCTGCTCAACGCCGGCCAGGCCGCGTATCCGGCCGGCTGGGAAGACTACAACGCGATGGCCAGCTACGACCGCATCAACTGGTTCCGCGTGCCGACTTCCTACGACGGCCAGGTCATGACGATCGCGCACACGCCGGGCATGGACAGCGTCTACTACGCCTACTTCGAACCCTATTCGTGGGAACGCCACCTGGAACTGCTCGACCGCGCGCAGATGAGCGAACACGTGCGCATGCTCGATCTCGGCTCGACCGTCGACGGCCGCGACCTGAACATGCTCGTCATCGGCGAACCCGCGGAAGGCAAAAAGAAAGTCTGGGTCATCGCACGCCAGCACCCGGGCGAAACGATGGCCGAATGGTTCGTCGAAGGCATGCTCGACGCCTTACTGGATCCGGCGCATCCGTTCGGACGGCAGCTGTTGAATGAGACGGTGTTCTATGTGGTCCCGAACATGAACCCGGACGGCTCGGTGCGCGGCAACCTGCGCACGAACGCGGCCGGCGCCAACCTGAACCGCGAGTGGCTGAACCCGACCATGGAACGCAGCCCGGAAGTCTTCCTGGTCAAGCAGAAGATGCATGAAACCGGCGTCGACCTCTGCCTCGACGTGCACGGCGACGAAGGCCTGCCGTATGTGTTCGTGGCCGGCAGCGAGTCGCTCCCGAATTTCACGCCCGAGCAGGCCGCGGCGCAAAAACGCTTCAGCGACGACTTCAAAATCGCCAGCCCCGACTTCCAGGACGTGCACGGCTACGGCGAATCGCCGTATACCGAAGAGACGCTGACCATGGGTTCGCCCCACGTCACACACGCCTTCGGCTGCCTGTCCCTGACCCTCGAACTGCCGTTCAAGGACAACGCCAACGACCCGGACCCGCAAGTGGGCTGGGACGGCGCCCGCAGCGCCCGTTTGGGTGCGGCGGTGCTGCAGCCGGTGCTGCAGTCGGTCCGCGCGATCAAGTAACAAGCTTCGACGCCCCGCCAGCCGGGGCGTTTTTCACTTTAGAGAGAACCACGCACCATGACCATCTTCGCCGCCTCCGTCTTCGACGCCACCGTCACCTACAACGGCCAGGAGCTTTTTAAAGGCCAGGGCGCGGCCCGCATGTGGGCCGAAAAAGTCGCCAGGGAGCTTGAAACCGAGATCACCGTCGAGAAATTCGGCACCGGCTGGGTCCTGCGCGGCCAGGTCGACGGCGTCGACGTCACCTGGGGTATTTACGGCCAGCGCCTGAGCCGTATCGAGAACACCTGACGAGCACGTGCGGGGCTTGGCGCGGCAGCAAATCGTTCTATAATCGCGGCATCAGCAATGCCGGATCGGACGGCAGTGCACCCACACCCGCTCGGGCTTGCGACGGCGTCTGCCGGCAGTCAGCAGTCGCCCCGGTCATTCGATAGGCCGTCTTCATGAATTCCGCATCCTCGCTGCGCACCGCAGACCCCTCTCCTCCCCCGCGCATTTCGACCGGCATCGCCGGCCTCGACGACATCCTCGGCGGCGGCCTGACCCCGCAGCGCGTCTACCTGGTGGAAGGTTCGCCCGGCGCCGGCAAGACCACGCTCGGCCTGCAATTCCTGCTCGACGGCGAAGCGCGCGGCGAACACGGCCTGTACATCACCCTGTCCGAAACCACCGACGAACTGAAAGCCGTCGCCGCCAGCCATGGCTGGTCGATCGACGCCCTGTCCCTGTTCGAACTGGCCAGCGACACGGCCCTCGACATCGATGCCCAGCAGTCGATCTTCCATCCTTCCGAGGTCGAACTGGGCGAAACCACGCGCAACGTGATGGCCGAGGTCGACCACGTGAAACCGGTGCGCGTGGTCTTCGACAGCCTGTCGGAGATGCGCCTGCTGGCGCAGAACCCCCTGCGCTACCGGCGCCAGATCCTGGCCCTGAAGCAGTTCTTCACCACCCGTGCCTGCACCGTGCTGCTGCTCGACGACAAAACCAGCCAGCCCGACCAGCACCTGCACAGCATTGCGCACGGCGTCATCAGCCTCGAGCAGATCGCCAAGGAATACGGCAAGGAACGGCGCCGCGTCAACATCATCAAGATGCGCGGCATCCGCTTCCGTGGCGGCTTCCACGACTACACGCTCGACACCGGCGGCATCACGATGTATCCGCGCCTGGTCGCGGCCGAGCACATGCTCGACTTCATGCCAGCGATCCGCTCGACCGGGTCGTCCGGTTTCGACAAGCTGCTCGGTGGCGGCATGGTGCGCGGCACGAACACCCTGATCGTCGGCCCTTCCGGCATCGGCAAGACCACGCTGTCGGCACGCTGCCTGTTGTCGGCGCTCGAGCGCGGCGAAACGGCCTCGTTCTACCTGTTCGACGAGGGCCTCGGCACCTTCTTCGCCCGCTGCGTGGCCCTCGGCATGGACTTGCGGCCCTTCGTCGACAATGGCCAGCTGCGCATCCACCACATCGATCCGGCCGAGCTGTCGCCGGGCCAGTTCGCGCAGATGCTGCGCGATGCGGTCGAGCAGCATGGCGTGAGCTTCATCGCCATCGACAGCCTGAACGCCTACCTGCAGGCGATGCCGGGCGAGCAGTACCTGACGCTGCAGATGCACGAACTGCTCTCCTACCTGAACCAGCAGGGCGTGACGACGGTGCTGGTGCTGGGCCAGCACGGCCTGATCGGCGAAGTGCACAGCGACGTCGACCTGAGCTACCTGGCCGATACCACGGTGCTGCTGCGCTTCTTCGAATCGAACGGCCGCCTGCGCCGCGCCATCACCGTCATCAAGAGCCGTACCACGAGCCACGCGCTGACCATCCACGAGCTGCAGCTCGGCAGCGACGGGGTGCGCGTCGGCGAGCCGCTCGAAGGCTTCGAAGGCGTCCTCACCGGTTTGCCGAGCTATCACGGGTCGACGCCGATGATGGTGCCGACTGCGCATGCAAAAGACTGACCCGCGCGAAGAGCGCATCCTGATCTTCGCGCCGCGCGGGCGCGACGCCGAGGTCATGTGCTCGGTACTGTCGCGTGACGGCTTCGTGTGCGAGATCGTCGACAGCTTCGACCGTTTCATGGCCGACATCGCGGCCGGCGCCGGCGCGGCCATCGTCGCCGAGGAAGCGCTGCAGGGCGAAGACAGTACTCCCCTGCTCGCCTGGCTCGAGCGCCAGGAACACTGGTCCGACTTCCCCTTCGTCGTGCTCCTGACCCGCATCATCGGCGTGCCGGCCGACGGCGCCCGCGCCCGTCTCGGCGAACTGGGCAACGTGATCCTGCTCGAGCGCCCGCTGAACGCGCAGACGCTGCGCAGTGCCGCGACCTCGGTGCTGCGCGCGCGCCGCCGCCAGTACCAGGCGCGCGACGTGCTGCTCGACCGCGAGCGCACCGCCGAGAGCCTGCGCCAGAGCCAGGAAGCGCTGGTGCACCTGAACGAAACCCTCGAAGCGCGCATCGAGGAGCGCACCCGCGCGCTGGCCCAGGCCAACGACCGCCTGATGAACGAAGTGATCGAGCGCGAGCGGGTGCAGCAGGCCATGGTCCAGTTCCAGAAGATGGAAGCGGTGGGCCGCCTCACCGGCGGCATCGCGCACGATTTCAATAACCTGCTCAACGTGGTCCAGGGCAGCATGGACCTGATCCTGCTGATGTCGAAGGACGAGGTGGCGAAGCAGCGCGCCGAAGTGGCGCGCCGCGCCTGCCAGCGCGGCGGCAAACTCACCAGCCAGCTGCTCGCCTTCTCGCGCAACCAGAGCCTGGATTTGCGCCCGCTCGACGTCCATACCCTGTTCGAAGGCGTGCGCGAGCTGGTCGCCACCTCGCTCGGCTCCAGCATCCGCCTCCGGTTCGAGGTCGAGGCGCCCGGCGCCAGCGTGATGGCCGACACCAACCAGATGGAGATGGCGCTGCTGAACCTGGCCATCAATGCGCGCGACGCCATGGATGGCGGCGGAGAGTTGCGCTTCAGCGCCGGGCCGGCCACGCCGCCGGAGGGCTTGCTGCCGCCCGGCGAGTACGTACGCATCGCGGTCACCGATAGCGGCGAAGGCATGCCGCCTGAAGTCGCGGCGCGCGTATTCGAGCCCTTCTTCACCACCAAGGGCGTCGGCAAGGGCACGGGCCTGGGCCTGTCCCAGGTCTACGGCATGGCCCAGCAATCGGGCGGCGCGGCGCGCATCCTGAGCGAACAGGGGATCGGCACGACAGTCGAGATCTGGCTGCCGGTGGCCTCCAGCGGCGCAGGCGCGCCAGCCCTGCCGGAACGCGCGGTCACCGCCACGCCGCGTCCGGGGGCGCGTATCCTGGTGGTCGAGGACGACGATTTCGTGCGCGAGTCGATGGTCGAATCGCTCGAGGCGCTCGGCCACAGGGTGGCCCAGGCGGCCGACGGCGAGGCCGGCTTGCGCGAACTGCTGCGGGCGCGGCCCGACCTGATCATTACAGACTACCTGATGCCGGGGATGACGGGGGCGGAACTGGTGCAGCGCGCCCGCGCCGAATTGCCGGGCGTGCCGATGATCATCGCCACCGGTTATGCCGACATGAAGGCGATCGAACAGGTGATCGGAAACGATATGCTGCTACGCAAGCCGTTCCAGCTGGCGGAGCTGGCCACGGCCGTGGAGAAGGCGCTGCACAAGCTGGGAGACGAGGCAACGGCGGGCTGAGGACCCAGCCTCAGAGCTGCACGCCCAGGTGCTTCTCCACCCAGGCATGCGCATCTTCGACCGTATCGAAGTGCACGGTCGCGATCACCGTCTTGTCGTGCGCCAGGCAGCTGGCATACACCCGCTTTTCATCGGCTGAACTGAGCAGGTCGGACTGGGGGGAGAGCTCGACCGATGCCACCAGGTCGAGGTTCAGCAGCACCGCCTTCTTCGGGTTGTTTTCCTTGTCGATACGAACGAATCGGCTCATGCTATTCCCTATATAAATCAATTACCTGCGACGACCATCTTCTCGATCAGGATCGAGCCCGTCGATTTATTCCCGCGCGACAGCACGTCGTTGCCGACGCCGACGATCTGCTGGAACATCTCGCGCATATTGCCGGCGATCGTGATTTCCTCGACCGGATACTGGATGACGCCATTCTCGACCCAGTAGCCCGAGGCGCCGCGCGAATAGTCGCCGGTGACGTAGTTCACGCCCTGCCCCATCAGTTCCGTCACGAGCAGGCCGGTGCCCATCTTGCGCAGCATGCCTTCGAAATCGTCGGCCAGCCTGGTCTCGTCCGACGTGATGGTGAGATTGTGCGCGCCGCCCGCATTGCCGGTGGTTTTCATGCCGAGCTTGCGGGCCGAATACGAGGACAGGAAGTACCCCTGCAGCACGCCGCTGTCGATGACCTTGCGGCGCACGGTGCGCACGCCTTCCTCGTCAAAAGGCGAAGAACCGACTTCGCCGATCACGTGCGGGTCTTCCATGATCTGGATGTGGCTCGGGAAGACCTGCTTGCCCAGGGTATCGAGGAGAAAACTCGACTTGCGGTAGAGCGAGCCGCCGGAGACGGCCTGGACAAAGGCGCCGACCAGGCCGGCAGCCAGCGGCGCCTCGAACAGCACCGGGCAGCTGCGGGTGTCGAGTTTTCTGGCGTTCAGGCGTGCCAGCGCGCGTTCGGCGGCGTAGCGGCCGACCGCTTCCGGCTTGGCCAGCTTTTTCGGGTCGCGCGCCGAGGTGTACCAGTCGTCGCGCTGCATTTTATTACCCTTGCCGGCGATCGGTGCGACCGACATCGTGTGGCGCGAGAACGGGTAGCCGCCCATGAAGCCGCGCGTGTTGGCGGCCACGAAGTGCGATTGCTGCACGTAGACGCTGGCGCCTTCGCTGTTGGTGATGCGGCGGTCGACCTCGAAGGCCGCGTTCTCGCAGCGCTGGGCCAGTTCCACGGCTGCCTCGGTGCTGATCTGCCATGGGTAGCACAGGCGCAGGTCGCGCGGGTTCATCTCCAGCATGTCGGCGTCGGGCAGGCCGGCAGCATCGTCTTCGGCCGTGAAGCGGGCGATGTTCCAGGCCGCCTCCACGGTGGCGCGCAGCGAGGTCTCCGAAAAATCGGAGGTGCTGGCGTTGCCGCGGCGCTGGCCGGCGTACACCGTCACGCCGATGCCCTTGTCCTTGTTCTGCTCAATGGTTTCGATCTGGCCGCGACGCACCGACACCGACAGTCCGCTACCCTCGCTGATCTCGACCGAGGCATCGGTCGCGCCCTGCTCTTTGGCGAAAGCGAGCACGCTCTGCGCCAGCGCTTTCAGCTGGTCCTGGGTGTGGGTAAAAACGGAGTCGTTCATATCGTGTTTTTCGTCGCGAGCCCTAAAACAGTTATCATAGCAGCCGTTTACTGTTTTTACTGATCGGCTCCGTGCCAATCGGATCATTCGATACCATGCCAAATCCAAACCGCGGCTCGGTGGGCTTCCAGTCCAACGAGTTCGAGCAAGAATACGAACGCCCTTCCAAATCTGAACTCAAGCGTCAGATGGACGAGTTGCAGAAACTCGGCGCGCAGCTCGTTGCCGAGCCGCGCGACCGCGTCAAGCGCGTGCCGATGCCGGAAGACGTCAAGGACGCCATCCTGATGTGCCAGACCATCACGAACCACGAAGGCCGCCGTCGCCAGCTGCAGTTCGTCGGCAAGAAGATGCGCACGCTCACCGAAGAGGAAGTGGCCGTCATCCAGCGCACCATCGACAGCTGGAAAGGCGCCTCGAAGGCCGAGACGGCCGCGCTGCACGCGCTCGAGCGCCGCCGCGAGAAGCTGCTGACCGACGACAAGGCACTCACCACGCTGCTGGAAGAGCATCCGGAACTCGACGTGCAGCACCTGCGCACCCTGATCCGCAATGCGCGCAAGGAGCAGGCCGAGAACAAGCCGCCGAAGGCCTACCGCGAACTGTTCCAGATCCTGAAGGACCTGAGCAAGAAGAAGGCCGCCCCGACCGACGACGAAAGCGAATCCGACGACGATGAGTCCGCAGACGAGTAAGGATGTGCCGCTGGTGATCGGCCTAGTGTCGGTCTCGGACCGCGCCAGCGGCGGCGTGTACGAGGACCAGGGCATTCCTGCGCTGCAGGACTGGATCGCTTCGGCCATCACGACGCCCTACCGCATCGAGCCGCGCCTGATTCCCGACGAGCGCACGCAGATCGAGAAGACCCTGGTCGAACTGGTCGACGTGACCGGCTGCCACCTCGTGCTGACCACCGGCGGCACCGGCCCGGCGCGGCGCGACGTCACGCCCGAGGCCACGCTCGCCGTCGGCACCAAGGAAATGCCGGGTTTCGGCGAGCAGATGCGCCAGATCAGCCTGCGCTTCGTGCCGACCGCGATCCTGTCGCGCCAGGTCGCCGTGATCCGCGAGCTGGAAGACCACGCGGCCCTGATCATGAACTTGCCGGGCCAGCCGAAGGCGATCAAGGAAACGCTGGAGGGCTTGAAAGACGCCGACGGGAATGTCGTCGCCGGCGGCATCTTCGCGGCCGTCCCCTACTGCATCGACCTGATCGGCGGCCCCTACATGGAAACCAATCCGGCGGTCAGCAAGGCATGGCGCCCAAAGACGGCCCAGCGCCCCGCCGCCACTACCCAGGACAACGCATGAGCGATCTGCTGCAAAACATCGAAATCGAAACCGCGCCCAACCCGACGGCCGCGATCATCTGGCTGCACGGCCTGGGCGCCGACGGCAACGACTTCGTGCCGCTGGTGCGCGAGCTCGACCTGAAAGGCCTGGGCGGCATCCGCTTCGTCTTCCCGCATGCGAAGACGATTCCGGTGACGATCAACGGCGGCTACATCATGCGCGCCTGGTACGACATCACCGGCGCCGAACTGACGCGCCGCGAAGACGAAACCGGCCTGCGCGACTCGCAGCGCGACGTCGAGGCCCTGATCGCCCGCGAAAAGGCACGCGGCATCCCGGCCTCGCGCATCATCCTGGCCGGCTTCTCGCAAGGCTGCGCGATGACGCTGCAGACCGGCCTGCGCCACCCGGAAAAGCTGGCCGGCATGCTGTGCCTGTCGGGCTACCTGCCGCTCAACGAAAAGGTCGTCCACGAGCGCACCGAAGAAAGCATCGACACCCCGGTCTTCATGGCGCACGGCCGCCAGGACCACGTGGTGCCCTTCATCCGCGCCGAGCAGTCGCGCGACATCCTCAAGGAACTCGGTTATACGATCGAGTGGCACGACTACCCGATGCAGCATTCGCTCTGCTTCGAGGAAGTGCAGGACATCTCGGCCTGGCTGAAGAAGGTATTGGCTTAAGAAGCCTCAACCACGGGAGCTGCGGCTCCCGTTTTACATTGGAGCCCATCATGGCCAAGAAGGAAGAGCAGCTCGACGAAGAAACGATGGCACTGATTAACTGGTGCATCGAAGTCGAAAAACACCTGGTCGCCGGCGGCGCCACGCAGAAGGAAGCGCAGGACCATATCGAGGAGCAGGTCGAGTGGTTCACGGACCTGTTTTATGACGGCCTGAGCCCGGAAGAAGCGGCGAAGGAAGCGTTGGCCTGATGCCCGGCGCCGCTGCTACTTCGGTAGCGGCGGCGCGCTCGACACGGGAATCTCGGTGCGCGCCGTGTTCATGACCATCGCCAGAAACGTGTAATAGCCGTTCAATCCCATCAAATCAACCACGCCCTGCTCGCCGAACAGCGCCACCGCATCGGCATAGGTCCGGTCCGACACTTCCTTGGTCTGGTGCAGCTCGATGCAGAAGTCATGCACCACCGATTCGTCCACCAGCATGCTTGCCGGCCGCTCGCGCCGCGCGATCGCATTGATCACTTCAGGCGGCACGCCGACCTGCGCCGCGATCGGCGCGTGAATCGCCCACTCCACGCCCTGGTTCCACTGGCGCGCGGTGACGAGGATCGCCAGTTCCGATAACCTGATCCCGATCGCGCTGCGGTAGCGCAGGTACTCTCCCATGCGCTGCGCGTTTTCCAGCAGCTCGGGACTGCGCAGCAGCGGGACAAACGGCCCGTACAGGGCGCCGCGCGGCCCTTCGATGACGGCCTGGGCAGCCCGGCGCTGGGCTTCGGTCATCTCGCTGGGTGGGATCGGACGGAGGCGGTCGGTCATGGTGGGCGTCACGGAAGTGTCTTTACAGAAAATATTCGCACAGCTTACGGCAAAGATCAAAGGAATCCGGCCCCGGCAAGCTTATTGTCAACCGTCAACTTTTTGCCGGAGGGAGTGCTCATGACTCATATCATCCACCGCAGCCTGCGCCAGACGCCGCCGTTTGCCGTCGGCGCCTCGGGTGTCACCGTCTACGACAGCGCCGGAAACGCCTACCTCGACGCCAGCGGCGGCGCGGCCGTGTCTTCGCTCGGGCATGGCCACCCGGACGTGATCGCCGCGATGCACCGCCAGATCGACCGCTGCGCCTACGCGCACACCGCCTTCTTCACGACCGAGGTGGCCGAAGAGCTGGCCGACACGCTGGTAGCGCGCGCGCCCGCCGGGATCGGGGCGGTCTACCTGGTCTCGGGCGGCTCGGAGGCGATGGAGACGGCGCTGAAGCTGGCGCGCCAGTATTTCGTCGAAGGCGGCGAAGAGGGACGCTCGCTCTTCATCGCACGGCGCCAGAGCTATCACGGCAACACGCTGGGCGCGCTCGCGGTCGGCGGCAACGAGTGGCGCCGCAAGCCCTTCGCGCCGCTGCTGATGGAGGTGCCGCGCGTGGCTCCCTGCTACGAATACCGCGACCGCCGCGACAACCAGAGCGTCGACGAGTACACGGCCGCTCTGCTCGACGAACTCGAGACGGCCATCATCAAGGCCGGGCCGGACAAGGTGATCGGCTTTGTCGCGGAACCGGTGGTGGGCGCCACCGGCGGCGCGATTCCGCCCACGCCCGGCTACTTCAAGGGCGTGCGCGAGATCTGCGACCGCCACGGCATCCTGTTCATCGCCGACGAAGTCATGTGCGGGATGGGCCGCACCGGCACCCTGTTCGCAATTGAACAGGATGGCGTGGCGCCTGACATCATCACGGTGGCGAAGGGGCTGGGCGGCGGCTACCAGCCGATCGGCGCGGTGCTGGCCCAGGGCGCGATCGTCGAGCGCCTGCGCCAGGGCAGCGGCAGTTTTTTACATGGCCACACCTACATCGGCCATCCGGTGGCGGCAGCGGCCGCGCTGGCCGTACAGCAGGTGATCGAGCGCGACGGCCTGCTGCAGCAGGTGCAGCGGCGCGGCGCCACCCTGAAACGCATGCTGGGCGACGTCTTCGGGAAGCACGAACACGTGGGAGACATCCGCGGGCGCGGGCTGTTCCTCGGGATCGAACTGGTGCGGGACCGGGCGACCAAGGAGCCGTTCGCGCCGGAGCGCAAACTCCATGCGGCGATCAAGGCAGAGGCGATGGCGCGCGGGCTGATGGTGTATCCGATGGGCGGGACGATCGATGGCCAGCGCGGCGACCACATTTTATTGGCGCCGCCGTTCATCGTGAGTGCGTCGGAGTTGTCGGAGATCGTGGCGCGGCTGGCCGAAGCGGTCGACGCGGCGCTGGTGAAATGACCGGATGGGTGGGCACGATGTGCCCACCCGACATCTTCATTTCGGAAACGCCACCACTTCCGCCTGCTGCTCGCCCAAGCCGGCAATCCCCAATCTCAGCGTGTCGCCCTTTTTCAGGAAGCGCTGCGGCTTGCGCCCCAGGCCGACGCCCGGCGGCGTGCCGGTGGTGATGATGTCGCCCGGCTCGAGCGTCATGAAGCGCGACACGTAGCTGACGATCTGCGCCACCGTGAAAATCATGCTCGAGGTGTTCCCGGTCTGCATGCGCTTGCCGTTCAGTTCCAGGTACAGGTCGAGGTCCTGCACGTCATAGACGTCGTCGCGCGTGACCAGGAAGGGGCCGACCGGGCCGAAGGTATCGCAGCCTTTGCCCTTATCCCACTGTGAGCCCATTTCGAACTGGTAGGCGCGCTCGGAGACGTCGTTCACGACGCAGTAGCCGGCGACGAAGTTCAACGCCTCCTCTTCGCTCACGTACTGGGCGCGGGTGCCGATGACGACGCCGAGCTCCACTTCCCAGTCGGTTTTTTTCGAGCCTTTCGGCAGCTGGATCGGGTCGTCCGGGCCGTTCAGGGAGCTGATCGCCTTGGTGAAGAAGACCGGCTCGGTCGGCACCGCGGCGCCCGTCTCGGCGGCGTGGTCGGCGTAGTTCATGCCGATGCCGATGAATTTACCGACGCCCTTGACCGGCACGCCCAGGCGCGGATTGCCGCGCACCAGCGGCAGCGTCTTCGTGTCGACCTTGGCCAGTTTGCGCAGCGCGCGATCGTTCAGCACGGCGGCATCGATGTCGGCGATGACGCCGGACAGGTCGCGCAGGCGCCCTTCGTCGTCGAACAGGCCCGGCTTTTCCTTGCCCGGGCGGCCATAGCGCACCAATCTCATGTTTTCCCCTTGTCTTTCGCTCGTCCGCAGGCGCCACCATGGCGTCCCGGACGGGTCCGCATGATACCAGTTGCGCTTATTTTTTCGCGGTCAGCAGCCAGGCGCTCATGTCGAGCGCATCACGTTCGCTCACGCCCAGCGTCGGCATCGCGGTGCGCGGGTCGACCGATTTCGGATCGCGGATCCAGTGCACCAGGTTGGCCTGGGTGTTGGGCAGCACCCCGGCGATGAAGCGGCGTTCGGCCAGGTCGTCCAGCGGCCTCCCGACATAGGTCTCGGAGCCGGTCACGCCGGGAATCATGTGGCAGGCGCGGCAGGCATGCTGGGCCAGCGCGATGCGTCCGCGCGCGGGATCGCCCTGCACGCTGGCGGCCAGCTGCTTGTCCTGGCAGCCGGCCAGCAGCGCCAGCGCCAGCACTTGCACCACACTGCAGCCGAACAGGCGCGCACTCATCGCGATGCTCCCGCCGGCACCGGCGCGGGCGCACCCGTCGCCTGCGCGTAATCGCGCGCCGACAGGGTCGGCAGCACGCCCATGAAGGCCACCACCGCCCACAGCTCGTCCTCGCTCAGGTGGAACTGCCAGGCCGGCATCCCGCTCATCTTGATGCCGTGCTTGGTGATCCAGTACAGCTCGCGCGGCTGCCAGCGCGCGCTGGCGTCGACCAGGGGGCCAGGCAGGGGCTGCATGCTCTGGCCGATCTTCGCCTGGGCAAAACCGGGGCCGCCATGGCATTGGGCGCACTGGGCGTTGAAGACCTGCGCCCCGCGCTGCACCTGCTGCGGCGCACCCAGCGGGGGCACCTTGACCTCACTCGAATGATTGCGCACCGAGTAGCGCATGCCCAGTTCGAGCAGCGAATACACGGGCTGCAGGTGCTGGGCGGTGGCCCCGATGTCGTACCAGCCGGCGCGCATGACGACGGTGCCGGCGACGGCGGCGGCCAGGCCCGACAGCACCAGCGTGGCGGCAGCGGTTTTCAGGATCAGGCGAGTCCGGTTCGAAGGCATGGGTCGTGGCTGGCTGGGGTGCGCACTGTTGAAAAAATGATATTGTTTCTCTTGTATTATATAGAGCCATCGGCTTCATCGGATTCAATTGTGCGCAATCACTTTCACCTCCTCGCATTGTCCCGTGCGCTCTGCCTCGCCGGCATGTGCGCGGCATTGCTGGCCGGCTGCGGCGAGCGCGACGTGCCGAAAAAGGTGAGCGGCGGCGATCCGGCCCAGGGCCAGCGCCTGATGGCGCACTACCAGTGCACGGCCTGCCACGCGATTCCCGAGGTGCCGGGCGCAGTCGGCGATGCCGGGCCGCCCCTGGCCCAGTTCGGGCGGCGCAGCTATATCGCAGGGGGTATCCCGAACACGGCGGACAATCTCACCCGCTGGCTCGACAACCCGCCGGCCATGAAACCCGGCACCGGCATGCCCGACCTGGGCGTCTCGCCCCAGGAAGCGCGCCATATGGCGGCCTACCTGTTCACGCTGCAATGACGGGAACGATGAACCTTCCGCTGCAGTCGGTCCTGCACCCGGCCAGTCCCGACGCGGCCATCATCGCGCACCTGGCCTGGGTGCTGTTCGGCGGCGGCGCGGTCATTTTTATTGCCGTCATGGCGCTGATGGTACTCAGCCTGCGACGCGATGCGCGCCACGCCTCGACGCGCTGGTGGATCGCCGGCGCCGGCATTGCCTTCCCGGTCGTGGTGCTCACCGCGCTGCTGGTCTGGAGCACCTGGCGCAGCGCGAATCTGTCGCCGCAAACCTCGCGCGGGGCGATGAGCATCGGCGTCACCGCGAAAATGTGGTGGTGGGAGGTGCGTTACCGCGATCCGGCCAGCGGGCGCGACATCGTCAGCGCCAACGAGATCCGCATTCCCACGGGACGCCCGGTCTACCTGGGCCTGACGTCGACGGACGTGATCCACAGCCTCTGGGTGCCGTCCCTGAACGGCAAGATGGATACGGTACCGGGACGCGTCACCGGCCTCACCCTGCATGCCGACAAACCCGGGATCTACCGCGGCCAGTGCGCCGAATACTGCGGCGAGCAGCACGCGCGTATGGCGCTGCACGTGGTGGCCATGGCGCCCGCCGAATTCGACGCCTGGCTGGCGCGCGAGGCGCAGCCGGCCAGGGCGCCGGATAAGGCATTGATCGAACGCGGCCGCGCCGCCTTTCTCGAGCAGCGCTGCCAGAGCTGCCATACGGTCCGCGGCGTGGCCGAGGGCGCGCGCCTGGGCCCGGACCTGACCCACGTGGGCGGCCGCATGCATATTGCCGCCGGCACCCTGCAGAATCACCGCGGCACGCTGGCCGGCTGGATCGCCAATCCGCAAGCGATCAAGCCGGGCGCGCGCATGCCGGCCGCCCTCGACATCGACGGCGAGGCGCTGCACGCCCTGGCCGCCTGGCTGGAGCAGCTGAAATGACGACAACCATCGGCAAAGCGACACTACCGAGCTCCCTCCCCCGCCCTCCCGACGAGCTGGCGCGGCTGGAGAAAACCTGGCGCACGCCGACCGGCCTGCGCTTTCTCACCAGCGTCAACAACACGAATATCGGCCTGCTCTACATCGGCACCGCCCTGCTGTTCTTCCTGCTGGCCGGGATCCTCGGCCTGATGATGCGCACCCAGCTGGCCGTGCCCGACAACACGCTGCTCGCGGCCGGCAGCTACAACCAGATCTTCACCATGCACGGCACGGTGATGATGTTCCTGTTCGCGATTCCCATCGTCGAAGCGCTGGCCGTCTACCTGCTGCCGAACATGCTGGGCGCGCGGGATCTGCCCTTCCCGCGCCTGTCGGCCTACGCCTATTGGGCGTATGCGATTGGCGGCCTGGCCTTCTTCTGTACCCTGTTCTTCGGCCTCGCGCCCGACGGCGGCTGGTTCATGTACCCGCCGCTGACGGGTAAACAGTATTCGCCGGGGCTGAACGCCGACTTCTGGCTGCTCGGGATCGGCTTCATCGAGATCTCGGCGATCGCCGGCGCCATCGAACTGATCGTCGGCATCCTGTTTACGCGCGCACCGGGCATGACGCTCTCTCGCATGCCGGTATATGCCTGGGCCATGCTGGTGGTCGCCGTGATGATCGTGTTCGCCTTCCCGGCCATCATCGCCGGCACCGCCCTGCTGGAGATGGAGCGCGCCTTCGACTGGCCCTTCTTCATCGGCGAGCGCGGGGGCGATCCGATCCTGTGGCAGCACCTGTTCTGGTTCTTCGGCCACCCCGAGGTCTACATCATCTTCCTGCCCGCCGCCGGCATGGTCTCGACCATGATTCCGACGATTGCCGGCACCGCCCTGGTCGGGAGAAAAGCGATCATCGTGGCGCTGGTGGTCGTCTGCTTCTTCAGCTTTGCGCTGTGGGCGCACCACATGTTCACGGCCGGCCTGGGCGTGATGACGATGAGTTTCGTATCGGCCGCCAGCATGGCGGTCGCGGTGCCGACCGCGATCCAGGTGTTCGCCTGGATCGCCACGCTCTGGCGCGGCAGGATCACGATGACGGCGCCGGCCCTGTTCCTGGCCGGCTTCATGTTCATCTTTGTCCTCGGCGGCCTGACGGGCGTGATGGTGGCGCTGCTGCCCTTCGACTGGCAGGCGCACGACACGTATTTTATTGTCGCCCACCTGCATTACGTGCTGGTCGGCGGGATGGTATTCCCGGTGTTCGCGGCCCTGTACTACTGGCTGCCGCTGATCAAGGGCCAGCGCCTGTCGGAGCGGGTGGCGAAATGGGCGTTCTGGCTGATGTTCGGCGGTTTTAATATTGCCTTCTTCCCGATGCACGTCACCGGGCTGCTGGGCATGCCGCGCCGGGTGTATACCTATCCAGCCGGGATGGGCTGGGACGGCTTGAACATGGCATCCACGATTGGCGCCTTCATGCTGGCGCTCGGGGTTGTCGTGTTCCTGGTCGATACCGTGCGCACGCTGCGCCGGCCCGGGCAGCCGGTCGGCAATCCCTGGAATGCCTCGACCCTCGAATGGCTGCCGTCGGAAGACTACGCGACGCGCAGCATCCCGGAAGTACGATCCGCCGATCCCTTATGGGACCAGCCGGGCCTTGCCGAACAGGTGGAGGCAGGCCAGCACTACCTGCCCGGCACGGTGAGCGGCGGACGCGAGACGATCGCCACCAGCCCGGTCGCGGGTAAGCCGACGTATCTGCTGATCCTGCCGGGCGACAGCTGGCTGCCCTTCATCGCGGCGGCCGGCACTGCGGGCTTCTTCCTGCTGCTGACGGTCAAGATGAACGTGACGGCCTGGATCTGCGGCATCGCGGCGATCGTCGCGACCGTGATCTGGCTGTGGGGTTCGGACAGGAAGCCATCCATGACCGAAGCGCGCGTTTCGGACACGCTGGTGCTGCCCGTGGGCGCGCGCGGCACGGCTTCGCACTCCTGGTGGGCGACGATCATCATGCTGGTGGTGGACGCGACCATTTTCGCTTCCTTCGTCTTCGCCTATATCCACATCTCGATGCGTCTCGAGGTGTGTCCTCCGCCTTCGGCCAGCCTGCCGGCGCTGCGCTGGCCGCTGATCGCGGGCGCCCTGCTGCTTGCCGGCTCGGGATTGATGCTGTGGGCCGGGCGCAGCCTCGGCAAACGGCGCCTGCCCTGGCTGGCGCTCGCGGCGACCGGCTGCGTCCTGGCGAGCTTCCTGGTCGACCTGCACGGTTATCAACTGGCAGGCCTGGCGCCGCGCACGATGGCATGGAGCGCGACGATCGCGGCGCTGCTAAGCTACCAGGGCCTGCACGTGATCGTGCTGGCACTGGCCGGCCCCTATCTGGCGGCGCGCGCATGGAGCGGCCGCCTGTCCCCGGCCAGCCGTGCGACGCTCGACAACACGGCGCTGATCTGGCATTACACGACGCTGCAGGGCATCGCCCTGGCGCTGGCGGTGCATGGCGTTCCCTTGCTGATGGAGTGATCGATGCGCGAACGGTTCTTCACGAAGCTCATTCGCGGTACCCTGCCGCTCCTGGTCTGGGCCGCGCATTTCGCCGGCAGCTATGTGCTGGTGGCGGGCCAGTGCAGCCCGGCCGGGTTCGCCCCGGGCAGTCCGCACCGGCTGCCGCTGGCCCTGATGACGATCGTCGCGCTGGCGATCTGCGCGGCGCTGGCGTGGCGTGGCCGGCGCACGCTTGGCGGCGGCGACGAGGGTACGGCCCTGCTGGACTGGGCGGCGGCGCTCACGGCGCTGCTGGCGTTCGCGGGGATTGCGTGGACCTCGGTGCCTTTGTGGTTCGTCGATAGTTGTTCGTAATTCGTTCGCGAACGATCGAGAATCTACCTCGCCGCCGGCCGCACGCGCCAAATGACATTGCCGACATCGTCGGCCACCAGCAGCGCGCCTGCCTTGTCGATCGCCACACCCACAGGCCGCCCGCGCGCATCGCCGTTCTTGTCGACGAATCCGGTCAGCACCTCGACCGGCTTGCCGTTCGGTTTGCCGCCGGCGAAGGGGATGAACACGACGTTATAGCCCGACAGCGGCGTGCGGTTCCAGGAGCCGTGCTGGCCGATGAAGGCGCCGCTGCCATAGGCGGGACCGAGCTTCGCGCCTTCGGCAAACGTAAGGCCCAGCGCGGCGACGTGGGCGCCGAGGGCGTAGTCGGGAGCGATCGCTTTCGCCACCAGGTCCGGACGCGGCGGTTTCACCCGTTCGTCGACGTGCTGGCCATAGTAACTGTAGGGCCAGCCGTAGAAGGCGCCCTCCTTCACCGAAGTGAGATAGTCGGGCACCAGGTCGCTTCCGATCTCGTCGCGCTCGTTGGCGACCGTCCACAGGGTACCGGTCTGCGGTTCCCAGGCCATGCCGTTCGGATTGCGCAGGCCCGAAGCGAACAGGCGCGTGCTGCCGCTCTTCAGGTCCACTTCGAGGATCGCCGCGCGATTGACCTCGTTCTCCATGCCGTTTTCGGCCACATTGCTGTTCGAGCCGACGGTCGCGTACAGCTTGCTGCCGTCTTTGCTGGCGATGATGTTCTTGGTCCAGTGGTGGTTGAGCGACCCGCCCGGCAGCGGCGCCACCTTCTGCGGCGCGGCCGTGATCTCGGTCGCGCCTTCCTTGTACGGGAAGCGCACGATGCCGTCCGCGTTCGCCACGTACAGCATGTCTCCCACCAGCGCCATGCCGAAGGGCGAATACAGTCCCTTCAGGAAGACGCTGCGCACGTCTGCCACGCCGTCGCCATCCGTGTCGCGCAGCAGGGTGATGCGGTTGGCGCTCGGGACGGCGGCGCCGGCCTTCGCCATCACCTTGCCCATGATGTAGCCCCGAATCCCCTTCTTGTCGTCCGGCCGCTCCGGCGCGTTGGTCTCGGCCACCAGCACGTCGCCGTTGGGCAGCACGTGGAGCCAGCGCGGGTGATCCAGGCCGCTCGCCAGTGCGCTCACTTCCAGGCCCTGGGCGGCAAGCGGCCTGGCACCGTTCCAGCCCTTGGCCGGCGCGATGTCGACCGTCGGGATCAGGCTTTTCTTCGGCTCCGGCAGGGTCGGCGAAGGCCCGACACCGGCGCCGACCGGGAGCGTGGATTTGTCGCCGCATGCAGACAGGCTGAGTAACGCGGCGGCGGCCACGAGGGAGGACGAGCGAAAGCGCATGATGTCTCCTGGACGGAATCGAAGGACGGGTCGGCCCATTGTAGCGAATAAGACAAGACCGTTCCGCTCGATTCCGTCCATGGCACATGCGCCGCTCAGGCGGGTGTGCGCGCCTCCTCGATGTCCGCCGGCGCGGCCGGGTCGGGAGCTGGGCAAGACGCAAATCGCCGCCGCGCGTAGCCGACCAGTCCGGGCAGCTGCAGCAGCACCAGCACCCCGAACGCCACCTGGTACGCCAAGGCCGGATAATGCCCGCCGCCGTCCGGATGCCACAGCCCGACCACCAGTCCGAACCCGGCCTGCACCAGGAAGGCGCCGACAAAAATCAGGAGGTTCAGGCAGGTCGCGGCGCGGCCCGTCAGCTCGCGCGGCATGCTCTGGGCAACGATCGCGTATTCGATGCCGGTGATCGTGCCCACCAGCGTGAACAGCACCGACAGCAGCTGGAAGCTCGGCTTGTAGCCGAACACGAAAGCCGCCTGCACCAGCATGAACAGGGCAATCCCGGCGCCGGCGACGTCGAGCGGCGTCACGCCGCGCCGGCCCGCCCATTCGGTGATCATGCCCACCGCGATCGCCCCGAAGATGACGGCGGCCATGCCGAGATACAGCAGGTAGGCCACGGCATCGTTCGGAAAGCGCGCCACGTCCGCCAGCCAGCGCCCGATCCACAGGCCCTGGATCCCGAAGAACACCGCATGCGGCAGCAGGACCAGGGAAATGGTCGAGCGAAACGCGGGCGTGCGGTAGACGCTGAGGATCGAGGACAGCATCGGCGGGCGGTTGCCGGTGGATGCCGCGCTGCGCGGCGCGAACAGCCAGATCAGGGCACCGCTGGCGGCGATGCATGCTGCCAGCAGCACGAACAGCCCGCGCCAGTCCGTGTATTCGAGCGCCATGCGCACCGGCATGGTCGACGATGCCGCACCGAGGCCGCCGACCGCGATCAGGTAGCCGTGCACCGAAGGCAGCTTGCCCGGTGCGATCCAGGTCGAGATGGCTTTCACGGCCGACATGAAGCAGCCGCCCAGGCCCAGGCCCATGATCGCCCGCGCCAGCACCAGCTGGCCGAAGCCCTGGCCGCGCGCGAACAGCAGGGCCCCGACGGCCGCCACCAGCATCAGCAGCAGTTGTACCTTGCGCGGCCCGTAGCGGTCGAGCGCAATCCCGACCGGCAGCTGCACCAGCGCGAAGGCGAAGAAGAAGGCGCTGGTGAGCAGGCCCAGTTGCCCCGGCGTGAGCGCGAGCGAGCCGACCAGGTCGGGGGCCAGCACGGCGTTCACGTTGCGCAGCAGCGAGGACAGGTAGTGTCCCAGCGCGAACGGCAGGAACACGTAGAAGAAAACCGCCACGCCGGACAGGCGTGGCGCGTTCTGGTCGCCCATGGCGGGTCCGGGTCCGGGTTCAGCTCAAGCAGCGCTGGGCTGGCTGTCGCTGGCGCGGCGGTCGTTCTGCGACGCCTGCACGATCGGGATCACGCGGCCGGCGGGTCCGTGGTGGCCGCCTTCGCCGGCCTCGTCTTCGAAGAAGAACTTCTTGCGCCCAAAAGCCGGTTTCAGGTGGTCGAGCCAGGTGGCTTCCGAGTCGTATTTGGCGAAGAAGGGCTTACGCACCCATTCCGGATTGCGCGCCTGCAGGAACTGCAGCGCGAACAGTTTTTCGCCATTGATCGTCACCACGCCGTCGATCACGACCTTGCCCGGGAAGGCGCTCATCGAAGGACCGCGCACGGTGCGCGACAGGCCCGAGACCATCGAATAGGCCTGCTGGAAGATCTCGTGTGCGCGCGCCAGGGGCAGCGAAAAATACTCGCTCGGACCGGTGTCGCGCTCGACGAACATGTAGTACGGGATGGCGCCCAGGCGCACGCCGGTCGTCCACAGCTCGGCCCAGCTCTTCGGGTCTTCGTTGATGTGGCGGATCAGCGGGCCCTGCATGCGCAGCGTGGCGCCGGTGCCGACGATGCGTTTGACTGCCTGCTGCGCGATCGGCTGGCGCAGCTCCACCGCATGGTTGTAGTGGCCCATGATGGCGAGGTTTTTGCCGGCTTTTACCACCCGCTCGAACAGGCGCATCAGGTCATCCGAATCCTTGTCCGAGACGTAGCGCTGCGGCCAGTAGGCAACCGACTTGGTGCCGATGCGGATGTTCTGGATATGCGCCAGCTCCGGCGCCAGCAGCGGCTCGAGGAATTCGGTCAGCGAGCGCGTATTCATGATCATCGGGTCGCCGCCGGTGATCAGGACGTCGGTCACGTCCGGATGCGTCTTGAGGTAGGCGACGAGCTCCGAGCATTCGCGGGCGTCGAACTTCATGTCGTCCATGCCGACGAACTGCGGCCAGCGGAAGCAGAAGGTGCAGTAGGCGTGGCAGGTCTGGCCCGAACTCGGGAAAAACAGCACGGTTTCCTTGTATTTGTGCTGCAAGCCCTTCAGGGGCGCATCGTTCACGCGCGGCACGTTATGGGTCATCTGGCCGGCCGGGTGCGGGTTCATGCGCATGCGGATCTGGTGCACCAGCTTTGCGATCGCCGCATCGTCCTTTTTATGCAGCACCAGGTCGCGCAGCTGTTCGTACTCGCGAGCCGGCAGCATGTCGCGGTGCGGGAAGGTGAGCCGGAAAATCGGGTCGTCGGGAATCCGGTCCCAGTCGATCAGTTGGTCGAGCACATATTCGTTGACGCGAAACGGCAGCACATGCGAGACGACCTGGGTTGCTTCCTGCAACTCTGGACTCATCCATTGCCACTGACGGGCAAGCGCGATGGTCTGGCGTGTATACGGCTTGAACTTGGCGGGCGTCGATTCGGTGGTGGTCACGGGCATGCTCCTGGAAAGGAAAGATGGGGTGGGGCGACGGACGAATTCTTGAGTAAGAAGTTGCCGACGGGAACTCATCGTAGAGCGTGCACGGCGCGCGCAATTGCACACAATCAATCAAATACACACAAAATTTCCACATGGAATTGAATGTTTGCTGCAAGACATGTGGCGCCATGTGTGCAGCGTCCTTACCCATTTGCGATAGCGCAAGTTGCCTAGCGAAAGTGCAGCGTACATTCCTCAATGCACTTAGGAAAGTTTCCCTCCAGCTGGATTCAACCGAAAGGACCGTTCTCATGAAGCTGCTCGCCACTGCCACCGCCCTGTGCCTCGGACTCGCCTGCTCGGGTGCATTGGCCGAACCGACCGAAAAGGATGCGATCGCGATGGCCGAACGCGGCGCCGCCCTGATCAAGGCCAAGGGCAAGGATGAAATGATGAAGCGCATCAACGCCAAGGATCCGGACTTCGTCCAGGGCGAACTGTATGTCGACCTGCGCGACGTCAAGACCGGCATCGTGCTGGCGCACCCGTACAACCCGTCGATCGTCGGCAAGGACCTGACCGACGTGCCTGACGCGAACGGCAAGAAATACCGCCGCGAAATCATCGAACTGGCCGCCGCCAAGGGTAAAGGCTGGGTCGATTACCAGTACAAGAACCCGACCAACGGCAAGATCGAGCCGAAGACGACCTATATCCTGCTGGTCGACGGCGTCGTGCTGGAAGCCGGTATCTACAAGAAGTAAACGTGGTCTCACCTGGGGCGGCTTCGGCCGCCTTTTTTCATTGCGGGAGAACGGGATGCTGAAAAAACTACGGATTGGCCCGAAGCTGCTCTTGGCGCCGGGGTTGGTGCTCGTGCTGCTGACGCTGCTTTCCGGCGCCGCCTATTACGGCATGGTGCGCCAGCATGCCTCGCTCGAGAACATGGTGCAGGTGCGCGCGGCGCGCCTGCAGGACGCGGCCGATGTCGCCGGCGACGCCAAGTACGCGCACGCGAACATTTATCAGTTGCTGGCCTGGGTCAGCGGCAGCTTCGCCAAGAACCGGCTCGATGCCCTCGTCAAGGAGATCAACAACAAGCACGCGGACATCAAGACCCGCCTGGACGCGCTGGCGAAAGTCGCCGAGCCGTCCGAGCGCAAGCTGATCGAGGCCTCCAGGACCGCCCTCGCCGCTTACCGAAAGGCGGTCCTCGACACCATCGAGATGGCCTCGGTCGACCAGTCGATCGCGACCAATTCGATGCAGAAGGCGGAGAAGGAATTCGTCACACTGAATACCCAGCTGGCCCAGCTGGCGACGCTGGAAACGCACCTGAGCGAGCAGGCCTATGCCGCCGCCGGCGCCGAGTTCCGCACGCTCGGCATCTCGATGGCGGTGCTGGTCGTGCTGTCGATCGCGCTCTCGCTCACGGTGACGATGCTGGTGCGGCGCGCCATGCTGTCCGACATCCGGGCGATTTCGGACGTGGTGTCCGAACTGGCCGAAGGGCGCCTCGCCAGCGCCACCGATAGCGATGGCAAAGACGAGATCGCCGACACGTCGCGTGCGCTCGACCACACGATCGGCACCCTGACCACGACGCTGCACGCGATCCTGACCTCGGTGCGCTCGATCGACACCGCTTCGAAGGAGATCGCCACCGGCAACCTCGACCTGTCGACCCGCACCGAGATGCAGGCCGGCTCGCTCGAGCAGACCGCCAGCGCGATGGAAACGCTGACGGTGGCGGTGAAGGACAACGCGAATAACGCACGCCTGGCGACCGACCTCGCGGCCGAAGCGGCGCGCCTGGCCGATCACGGCGGCCAGGCGGTCGACCGCGCGGTGACGACGATGGAATCGATCCGGGCCAGCTCGCGCAAGATCGTCGAGATCATCGGCGTCATCGACGGCATCTCGTTCCAGACCAATATCCTGGCCCTGAACGCGGCGGTCGAAGCGGCGCGCGCCGGGGAACAGGGGCGCGGCTTCGCCGTGGTCGCCTCCGAAGTGCGCACGCTGGCACAGCGTTCGGCGGCGGCGGCGAAGGAAATCAAGTCGCTGATCGCGGACTCGGTCTCGATCATCGACGGCGGCGCCGCTTCCGTCAACGAAGCGGGCAACAGCATGGGCCACATCGTCGCCTCGGTCAAACAGGTGAACGACATCATCGAGCGCATCAGCGTGGCCAGCACCGAGCAGGCCGACGGCATTGCGGAGGTCAATCGCGCGGTGGGGCAGATGGACGACATGACCCAGCAGAACGCGGCCCTGGTCGAGGAAGCGGCGGCGGCCGCGGAAAGTCTGCATGAGCAGACGGTGAACCTGGCGCGCGCGGTCTCGGTGTTCAAAATCGAGGGCATCGAGCCGCTGGCCGAGGCATCCGAAACGTCCCAAACGTGCGATATGGCCGAGTTCCAGGATCCGGCGGAGCGGCGCGCGCCGGGCAGCGCGATGCGCGGCACGCCGCGCGCCCTGCCGGATGCCGGCGCTGCCGTCAAAAGCGCGCGCCGCGAGCGGATCAGCGGAACGGACGGCTGACGAAGCGGGAGCCGGCCAGGCCGAAACGCCAGGGCACGTCCATCGCCTTGGAGATGCCGATCCGGGGGCCGCTGACGATCTCCAGTCCGGCCGGCGCGGCCTCCAGCGCGAACGGAGGCTGCGCCAGCGAGCGGCCGTTGAAGTCGCGCGTCACCTCCAGTGCCTGGCACAGTTTTCCGGGCCCCGAGCACAGCGCCGCGATGTCCTCGGCATCGCGGCGCGCGCGCATCACGTCAATCCCCGCCAGCGGCTCGATCGCACGGATCAGCACCCCGGCGCCGTGCCCCTCCTCGCGGCAGACGAAATTCAGGCACCAGTGGATGCCGTAGGAGCGATAGACGTAACAATGCGCCGGTGGGCCGAACATCGCCATATTGCGCTCGGTAGGACCGGAAAAGGCATGCGAGGCCGGGTCTTCGCGGTCATAGGCCTCGGTCTCGACGATGCGTCCGCCGACGCCGTCGACCAGCACCACGACCCCGATCAACTGGCGCGCGACGATCTCGCTGGGCGCATAAAAATCGATTCCTGCAAGGTTCGCTGTGTTCATGCGAGCGATTTTAGGCCTTCCGACAACACCGTTCTGTCCGATTTTCCACATAAGCTGGCCTATTACTGCAAGGAAATGCAGCATCGTTTATAGTGACGGTCTTCGCTTTTATTTCCCCTAAGCACCTTTCTTCCATGAGTAATGTTGCCGCTAAAGCAATGCCAACGCGTGCCGCATCGCGCGTCGCGGTGCCCGCTGCCGCGCCGGCCGACCCGGTTGACGAGCTGATCAAGTCGATCCGCATCCCGCCGCGTCCCACCCTGCTGGCCGACCTGCAGGCGGAACTGGCCTCAAGCGATCCCTCTCCCGAACGCATCGGCCGCATCGTCGCGCGCGACGTCGGCATGGCCGGCGCCCTGCTGAAGCTCGCCAATTCGTCGCTGTTCGGCGGGCGCCGCGCGAAGTCGATCGAGCAGGCGATCTTGTTCCTCGGGATTAACCAGGTGGCGGCCCTGATGACCGGCCTGCTGGCGCGCCAGGCGATTCCGGTCGAGCGCGCGGCCCTCGCCAACTTCTGGGACGTATCGACCAAGCGCTCGCACGCGATGGTGTTCCTGTCGCGCCGCCTGCGCATCGGCGCGCCCGATATCGCCCATACCTTCGGCCTGTTCTGCGATACCGGCATGCCGCTTCTGGTAAATCGCTTTCCCGACTACGAAGCCACGTTCCTGGACGCCGGCGCCGAAGCGGTGCGGGCGTTCACGGCACTCGAGGACGAGCGCCACAGCACCAACCACGCGGCCGTCGGCACCCTGCTGGCGCGTAACTGGGGCTTGTCGAGCGAGGTGTCCTGGGCCATCCTGCACCACCACGACTACGCCGTGCTGGAAGACGAGCACACCGACGACGTCGTGCGCTCGCTGGTCGCCCTGTCGCTGCTGGCCGAGCGCGCAATCCGCCGCTACCAGGGCCACGCCGGCTCGCCGGAATGGGACAAGGGCGGCGAGCGCGCGCGCGCCTATCTCTCGCTCGACGAGGACGAAACAGCCGAACTGCTGGACGAACTCGAGGAAGCGCTGCACGACGACCACTAGGCTTTGACAGGCCGCCCCGCCAGGACGATACTGAAGTGTCGCTACCGGCTGGGAGGCATGATGAGAACCTGGATTTTGTCGCTGCTCGTGTTGCTGTCCGGCTGCGCCCACGTGGGCCAGCCCCCTGTCTCCACCAGCCGCATCGCCGCCCTCCTCGACGACGCCGCCTTTCCGCCGCCAGCGGCACGGGTCGATGCGAACGGCCTGTTCGCACTCAGCCCCGCGATGCGGCATCACCTCAACAGCACAGCCTTCCGCACGCTCCTGCGCGAGAACGGTCAGGCATCAGGCCTGTTGCGCGCCCTTTACGACCGCCACGAACTCGCGCTCGACTACGATTCCACCTACACCGGTACGGCCGCCGAGACCTATGCCGCGCGCAAGGGTAACTGCCTGTCGCTGGTGATCATGACTGCCGCCTTCGCGCGCGAACTGGGCATGAGCGTGCGCTTCCAGGAGGTGCAGGTCGAGGAAACCTGGAGCCGCGACCGTGCGCTCTACCTCGTCAGTTCGCACGTGAACCTGGTGCTCGGCGCAGGCGGACCGCGCGGCGATTACGACACCTCGGCCATATTGACCGTCGATTTCGTGCCGCTGCCGCCCCAGGCCAGCGAGCGCGTGCGCTTTCTCGACGAAGCCGATATCGTCGCGCGCTACATGAACAACCGCGCGGCGGAAGAACTGGCGCAGGGGCGCTACACCGACGCCTACTGGTGGGCGCGCGGCGCCCTCCTGAAAAAACCGGCCTTGACGGCCGCGCTCAACACCCTGGGCGTCGTCTACGAGCGCAGCGGACGCTCGCTGCTGGCCGAACAGGTCTACCGCGCCGCCCTCGACCAGGAACCCGACAGCCTGGTCGTGATGCAGAACCTGGCCCCGGTACTGGCCGCCAACGGCAAAGGCACCGAGTCCGCGGCGCTGGCACAGCGGCTGGCGCGCCTCTATCCGGCGCCGCCTTATCACTACTTCGACCAGGGGATGCGCGCCTATACGGCCGGGAGGTTCGCAGAAGCACGCGCACTGTTCGCCCGCGAAGTGGCGCGCGCGCCCTACAACGACGAGTTCCATTTCTGGCTCGGCATCGCAAACATGCAGCTGGGAGAGTTGGGAACGGCGGAGAAGCAGCTGGCGCTGGCGCGCGATACGAGCGTGCGCGGCGAAACGCGCGAGCGCTATTCGGCGAAGCTGGCGCACCTGCGCGGCATCGGAGCCGGAACGCGCCGCAATTGAGGCGGTGGAGAACTGAAGGGAGTAAGGACGGCTCGCCAGGAGCAGGAGCCGTCCTGGGGGCGCGATTATATGGCCGCGCCGCTGCGACGATGGCGGATCCCGATGGGCGCGTTGCACGCATCGAGGTCCAGCCACCAACGACTTAACGGCGCCCGCTCAGCGGCGGCGCTGGAAGCCGCCCGTACGTGGCGCCGGGGCGCCGCGTGTTTCGATGTGACGGAACACGATGCGGCCCTTGTTCAGGTCATAAGGCGACAATTCCAGCGTCACCTTGTCGCCGGCCAGGATGCGGATGTGGTTTTTTTTCATCCGGCCCGAGGTGTAGGCGATCAGCTTGTGGCCGTTGTCGAGATCGACGCGGAAGCGCAGTTCCGGCAGCACTTCGGTCACGAGGCCATTCATTTCGATGAGTTCTTCTTTTGCCATGGTGTTTTCCTTTAAAGATGGGTGTTTCAAGCTGGCGCAAGATGACGGCGCCGCGACGATGCTGCTCGATGCCAGTGCCTGAAGCTTGACTGGATCGGAATAAGAGGTGAATGGGCCGCTATCTGGCGGACAGTTGACGGCGGCGGCTTCGATCCGGGACTGCAGCCGGACGCCGACCTGCGCGGGAAGAAAAAAAAGCCCGCTTGCTGCGGGCTTCGTTTCAATGGTTTGCCAATGCTTGTATCGCTGCTCCAGCCGATGCTATCTGCAAGGTGCGGAGCCCTGGACGCCCGCGCTATCTGCGTGGTGCCTCCATCGGTGTAAGTCGACCAACGTATCTCGAATCACAATCCCGCTCGGCTGGTCGCTGGCGACATTACACATATCGCGTTGCGGGCTGCTGCGGGATGTCTTCCAGGCCTTGAGGCCTCGACGACTGGAACCAGTGTAACACGGATCGGCAAACGACGTATGGACGAGCGGTTTATTCACCGCTCGCCTGCAACAGTTCAGCCGATACCGCGGACGCCACGCAGGGAACCTCGGTCAGGTCGCGGTAGACGAGAAGCCTGCGCCGCTCGGCTGCCGCGACCATCCGGTCAGCACCCGCCGACGGGCCGCCGATACGCAGGACCGCGTCGCAATGCGCGAGCAGACGTTCGCAATGCGCATGGAAGATGGCGTCGTACACGCTGTCGCCAATGGCCTGCGATCCGACCGCATGGACGATGGGCAGCGCCAGCCATTCGCCCAGCACGGGCACGTGTCCACGCTCGTACAGCGGCAAGGCGCATGCCTCCATCGCAGCCACATTCGCCGCCAGGCGCGCCGGATCGTCGCCGGTCCCGGAACGGTAAGGACCGGCAATCAGGATCATCATGCTGCGCGGCGCGAGCAGGTTCAAATGCAGGTACTGCAGCAGCATGATGGTCTTGCCGTCCATGATTTCGCCGCGTGCAACCATCGCCATGGCTTCGTCGGCATCGAGCTCGAGCACCTCGATGTCCTCGCCTTCCGCTTCCAGGCCACCGCCCTCGCCCACTTGCGAGCGGGCGTCGTATTCGCCGACGAAGAAGTGGAGCCTTTCCGTGACCGATCCGGGACTCATGAAGACGTCGAATACCTTGTCCAGGTGCCCGATGCGGCGGCCGGTTTCCTCTTCCAGTTCGGCGCGGATGCGCTGTTCCGGGCTGGCCTTGTCGAGCAGGCCAGCAGCCGCCTCGATCAGGAAGCCGTCATGTCCATTGACATAGGCGGGAAAACGGAACTGGCGCGTCAGCAGCACCGTGCGCCGCGCGCGGTTGTACAGCAGCGCGGTGGCGCCATTGCCGCGGTCGTAGGTCTCGCGGGTCAGCGTCTGCCAGCGGCCGTCGCGCCGGCAATAGTCGAAGGTGGTCTTTTTCAGCACATGCCAATCGTCAGCCAGCAATTGCTCGTGACGAATACGGACGCGTTCCTGCATGACTTTCTCCGAATAGTTTGCACTCTTGCATACTATCGTGCAAAATCGTGCAATATCAAGATAAATCGTGTAGCCATGTTGACTTCCCAGCGAAAACTCATCCTGTTGGACTTGCTCAAGCAGGAAGGCAAAATCGTCGCCAAGGCCGCTGCAGGCCTGCTCGACGTATCGGAAGACACGATCCGGCGCGACCTGCGCGAACTGGCCGGAGAAGGCCTGCTGCAGCGTGTCCACGGCGGCGCCCTGCCCGCCTCGCCTGCGATGGCCGATTTCACGGCGCGCCAGCACATTGCCGTCGACGACAAGAGCGCCATCGGCCGCGTCGCCGCGCAACTGATCCAGCCGGGACAGGTCGTCTTCATCGACGGCGGCACCACCTCAGCGCAACTGGTGCGGCACCTGCCTTGGGACTTGCAAGCGACCGTGATCACGCACAGCCCTTCGGTCGCCGTCGAGCTGAGCACGCATCCGGGCGTCGAGGTGATCATGCTGGGCGGGCGCCTGTTCAAGCATTCGGTGGTGGGCGTCGGTTCGGCGACCGTGGAGGCGATCCGGCAAGTGCGCGCCGACGTGTATTTTATGGGGGTGTGCAGCGTGCACCCGGAGGCCGGCCTGTCGACCGGCGACTTCGAAGAAGCCTGCGTGAAGCGCGCCCTCAGTGCGGCGGCCGCGGAGACGATCGTACTGGCCTCCCCCGAAAAGCTGGCGACGGCTTCCCCTTACCAGGTCATCCCGCTGGACGAGCTCTCGGGACTGGTGACGATGGCAAGCGTGTCGGAAGAGATCCTCGCACCCTACCGCAAGCGTGGGATTTCAATTCACCTGGCGTAAGCGGGCGGGAAGGTCACAGCAGGGAGCCCTGGGCCGGGGCAGGGAGATCGGGCGCGTCGCTTGCGACCAGCTGGCGCCAGATTTGGAGCTTCTGTTCGAAGCTCAGCGCCATGTGGGCCGGTGAACTGGACGGCAGCACGACGGTCCGGTAGCCGGCCTGTTCGAACTGGCCCGCGAATTTTCCTGACGCCTGGCCGTTGAAGCCGACCGTTTTCAATTCCGGGCAAAGCGCGTGCAGGCGCTCGAAATCGTTGGCGGCCGGTTTGCGGATGGCGGAATCGAGGCTGCCTTCGCGCTCGCAGGCACCCAATACGTCCCACAGGCCGATGCCGTGCGCCAGCAGGCGCGGCAGGCGCTGTTCGTAAGGCAGCGCCGCGAGGTCTTCGTCGACCAATGCGGAGACCAGGCGCCAGAACTGGTTGCGCGGATGCGCGTAGTACTGGGCGGCGGCAAGCGACCGCGCGCCCGGAAAACTGCCGAGGATGAGGATGCGGATGCCTGGGGCGAGTACCGGCGCCAGGCCGGTCAGCAGGGTGGATTCAATCGGTGCCGAAGTCGTCATGCGCCGATTGTAGCCTCGCCCGCTCGGCGGGGCCGCACATAAAAAACGGCGAACCCGCCAGGGGTTCGCCGCAAGGGGCACACGATAAAACCAGGGATCGAATCAGCGCGCGGCGAGCGGCAGCGTTTGCGCTGCCGGCGCATCCCAGCCGCCGCCCAGCGCCCGGATCAGGGCAACCGTCGTCAGCACCTGGTTGCCGCGCAGCTGGACCGCGCTGCGCTCGACGGAGGCCAGGTTGCGCTGGGCGTCGAGCAGGTCGAGGTAGCTCGAGCGGCCGGCATCGTAGAGCTTGCGCGCCAGTTCCGCCGAACGGCGTGCCGAGCGCACGGCGTCGTCGACCTCTACACCCTGCTCGGCCAGGATGCGCACGCCGGCCAGGTTGTCCTCGACCTCGGCAAAGGCGACCAGCACGCTTTGCCGGTACGCCGCGACCGACTCTTCCAGCGCCGCCTCGCTGCGCGTCACGTTGGCCTTGTTGCGGCCGCCGTCGATGATCGGCAGCGACAGCAGCGCGCCCAGCACCCAGGAGCGGCTGCTCCAATTGAACACCTCGGCCATCGTGCCGCCGACGCCGCCGCCCGCGGCATTGATGTTCAGCGCCGGGAACATGGCGGCGCGCGCCACGCCGATGCGGGCATTCGCCGCTTCCATCGTGCGCTGGGCGGCGGCGATGTCGGGCCGGCGCTCGAGCAGGGTCGAGGGCAGTCCGGCGGGAATCGCCGGCAGCGCGACGCCCTCCGGCAGCGGACTGGTACTCGCCGTGAAGCGCGCGGCCGGACGGCCCAGCAGCACGGCGAGTGCGTGTTCGGCATTCGTGCGCTGGCGCTGCAGGCCGATCGCCTCGGCCCGCGTGGCCGACAGTTCGGTCTTGGCGCGGGTCAGGTCGAATTCGCCGATATCTCCCAGGTCGAAACGGCGCTGGTTGACGCGCACGCTTTCCTCGCGCAGGCGCACCGCGTCGTCGACGGTCGCCAGTTCGGCGTCGAGGGTGCGCAGGCGGAACCACTGTTGCGCCACGTCCGCCTGCAGAGACAGCAGCACCGAGCGGTAACTGGCCTCGCTGGCGCCGGCATCCTGGCGCGCCGCTTCCACGCTGGAACTCACACGGCCGAACAGGTCGACTTCGTAGCTGGCACTCAGGCTGGCGCTGTAGCTGGTGTGCGGCGCAAGCGCACTGCCCTGCGGCAGGCCCGATTCCAATGCCGATGGCCGGGCGCGCTGGGCACCGACACCCAGGCCGACCTGCGGCATGCGCTCCGCTTGCGCAATTCCGGCAATCGCCCTTGCCTGTTTCACGCGCGCCGCAGCCACGGCCAGGCTGGCGTTGTTCTTGCTCGCCTCGTCGACCAGTTCCGTCAGTCCCGGGTCCTGGAAGGCGAGCCACCATTCGCCGCGCGGCTGCTGCTCGGCCGGGCGGGCCGGGGCCCAGCGGCTACCGTCGGCAGCGGTGAGAACAGGGGCCGCTTCCTTGAACGCCACCGGCGTATCGAGCGCAGGCTGCCTGAAGACAGGCGCGGCGCAGGCGGTCAGCAGCAGTGCCGCCAATAGCGGGGCTATGAAGCGGGGTGCAATACCGCGTGCAATCATCGATTTCATTGTGCGACTCCTTCCACTGCCACCACCGCAGGAGCGGCGGCAGGCTTCTCGAAACGTTTGGCGAAGGTGCGCAGCAGGACGTAGAACAGCGGCGTCAGGAACAGGCCGAAGAAGGTCACGCCCAGCATGCCGGCGAACACGGCGACGCCCATCGCATGGCGCATCTCGGCGCCGGCGCCACTACTGAACACGAGCGGCACCACACCCATGATGAAGGCGATCGAGGTCATCAGGATCGGACGCAGGCGCAGGCGGCTCGCTTCCAGTGCGGCGTCGATCACGCTGCGGCCATGGTGTTCCAGCTCCCTGGCGAATTCCACGATCAGGATCGCGTTCTTCGAGGCCAGTCCCACCAGCACGAACAGCGCGATCTGGGTGAACACGTTGTTGTCGCCGCCGGTCAATTTGACGCCGACCAGGGCGCACAAGATCGACATCGGCACGATCAGGATCACGGCCAGCGGCAGCGTCCAGCTTTCGTACTGGGCGGCCAGCACCAGGAACACCAGCAGCACGCACAGCGGGAAGACGAAGACCATGGTATTCCCCGACAGGATGTCCTGGTAGGTGAGATCCGTCCATTCATACGCGATCCCTTTCGGCAGCGTCTCTTTCGCGATCTGCTCGAAGATGGCTTGCGCCTGGCCCGAGGAGACGCCGGCCGCCGGGCCGCCGTTCATGTCGGCCGTCACATAGGCGTTATAGCGCTGCACGCGGTCCGGGCCATAGCTGTCCTTCACCTGCATCAGCGAGGACAGCGGAATCATCTCGCCCTTCACGCTGCGTACCTTCAGCTGCGCGATCTGCTCCGGCTGCGAGCGGAACTGGGCGTCCGCCTGCACCCGCACCTGGTAAGTCCGGCCGAACTGGTTGAAATCGTTCACGTAGAGCGAACCGAGGTTCACCTGCAAGGTCTGGTAGATGGTCTGCAGCGGCACCCCGAGCTGCTTGGCTTTTACCCGGTCGATGTCGGCGAACAGCTGCGGCACGTTGATCTGGTAGCTCGAGAACACGCCCTGCAAACGCGGATCGGCCCAGGCCTTGGCCTGCATCGCCTGCGCCGCCTTGTACAGCGCGTCGTAGCCGAGGTTGCCGCGGTCTTCCAGCATCATCTTGAAACCGCCGGTGGTCCCCAGGCCGCTCACCGGTGGCGGCGGCAGCACCATCACGAAGGCGTCTTCCACGGCGCCCATGCGCTTGTTGATTTCGGCGGCGATCGCTTCCGCGGACTGCTCCTTGCCGTGGCGCTCGCTGAACGGTTTCAAGGTCGTGAACACGATGCCGGCGTTCGGCGCATTGGTAAAACCGTTGATCGACAGGCCCGGGAAGGCCACCGAGGAATCGACGCCCGGGATTTCCTTGGCGATGGCCGACATGCGGCGGATCACGGCGTCGGTACGGTCGAGCGAGGCGGCGTCCGGCAGCTGGGCGAAACCGATCAGATAGGCCTTGTCCTGCTGCGGCACGAAGCCCGGCGGCACCGCCTTGAACATGAACAGGGCCGCCACACCCAGCACCGCATACACGGCCAGCGACATGGTCTTGCGACGCAGGACCGTCTGCACGCCGCCTTCGTAACGGTGCGAGGCACGGCCGAAGAAGCGGTTAAAGGCGGCAAAGAAGCGGCCGAAGACCGTGTCGATGCCACGCGTCAGGCGGTCCTTCGGCGCGTCGTGCGCTTTCAACAGCGCGGCGGACAGGGCCGGGGCCAGCGTCAGCGAAGCAAAGGCCGAAATGACGGTCGAAATCGCGATCGTCAGGGCGAACTGGCGGTAGAACTGGCCGGTCAGGCCGGAGACGAAAGCGATCGGCACGAACACGGCGCACAGCACCAGCGCGATGGCGATGATCGGGCCGGACACTTCCCGCATCGCCTGGATCGTGGCGTCATGCGGGTTCAGGCCGTTGGTGATGTTGCGCTCGACGTTTTCCACCACGACGATCGCGTCGTCGACCACGATGCCGATCGCCAGCACCAGCCCGAACAGGGACAAGGTGTTGATCGAAAAGCCGAACATCAGCATCACGGCAAAGGTGCCGACCACCGACACCGGCACGGCCAGCAGCGGGATGATGGATGCGCGCCAGCTTTGCAGGAACACGATCACGACGATCGCCACCAGCACGATCGCTTCGACCAGGGTGTGGATGACCGAGTCGATCGACTCGCTCACGAATTGGGTCGGGTCGTACACAATGCTGTATTCGACACCTTCCGGAAACTCTTTCGACAGTTCGGCCATGGTGGCGCGCACGTCTTTCGACAGCTGCAGCGCATTCGCATTTGGCGCCTCGAAAATCGGGATGGCCACCGCCGACTTGTTGTTCAGGAGCGAGCGCAGGGCATAGGAATTCGAACCCATTTCCAGGCGCGCCACGTCTTTCAGCAAGGTCGTCGAGCCGTCTTCTCCGGTCTTGACGATGATGCTGCCGAATTCCTCGACCGTCTGCAGACGGCCTTGCGTATTCACGGTCAGCTGGAACTCGGCGTCCTTCGCCGGTCCCTGGCCGATCACGCCGGCCGCGACCTGCACGTTCTGTTCGCGGATCGCGTCGACGATGTCGCCGGCGACCAGGCCGCGCGCAGCCACCTTTTGCGGGTCGAGCCAGACACGCATCGCGTAGTCGCCGGAGCCGAACAGCTGCACCTCTCCCATGCCCTCGATGCGCGCCAGGCGGTCCTTGATGTTCAGGGTCGCGTAGTTGCGCAGATACAGGTCGTCATAGCGGCCGTCCGGGGAATTCAGGTGCACCACCATCGTCAGGTTCGGCGAGCTTTTCACCGTCGTGACGCCGATCTGGCGCACCTCTTCCGGCAGGCGCGGCAGCGCGCGCTGGACGCGGTTCTGCACTTGCGTCTCGGCCTGCTCGACGTTGGTACCGATGGCGAAGGTCACCGTCAGCATCAGCGCGCCGTCCGAGGTATTTTGCGAGGACATGTAGAGCATGTTCTCGACGCCGTTGATCTGCTCTTCCAGCGGCGCGGCCACGGTTTCGGCGATCACCTTCGGGTTGGCGCCCGGGTACTGGGCGCGCACCACGATCGAGGGCGGGACCACGTCCGGGTATTCCGAAACCGGCAATTGGAAAATTGCGATCAGGCCCGACACGAAGACGAGCACCGACAGCACGACGGCAAAAATCGGTTTGTCGACAAAGAAGCGTGAGAAGTTCATGGCTTATTCCTTCACGTTCGCAGCAGCCAAAGCCACTGGCGCTGCGCTGTCCATCGGGACGATCTGCGGCGCCACCGGTGCGCCGGGACGCACGCGCTGGAGACCGTTGACGACGATTTTTTCGCCCGGTTTCACGCCGCTGCGCACCACGCGCAGGCCGTCGACCACCGGGCCCAGGATCACCGGACGGTATTCGGCCTTGCCGTCGGCGCCGACCACGAACACGAACTTGCGGCTCTGGTCCGTGCCCACTGCCCGCTCGTTGATGACGACCGCCTTGCGGCTGTCTGCTGCCCCCAGCTGGACGCGGGCGAACAGGCCGGGCACCAGCGCCCCATCCTTGTTGTCGAAGGCGGCGCGCATGCGCACGCTGCCGGTACGGGTATCGAGCTGGTTGTCGACGAATTCGAGTTTTCCTTCATGCGGGAAGCCCTCTTCGTTGGCGAGACCGACGCGCACCGCCACCGGCGCGCCGTCCCGCGCCTTGGCGCCGACGCGCAGATAGGTGTCCTCGTCGCCGTCGAAGCTGGCGTAGATGCGCTCGAGCGAGACGACCGAGGTCAGCACCGCGGTGGCGTCGACCAGGTTGCCGATCGTGATCTCGGCTTTCGAGACGCGGCCGTCGATCGGCGACACGATGCGGGTATAGGCGAGGTTGAGGCGCGCCGCTTCGTACTGGGCCTGGGCGGCGCCGGCATTGGCTTCGAGTTCCTTCTGGCTGGCGGCGGCTTCGTCGAACTCGCGGCGGGCGATGGCTTTATCGGCCATCAGACTCTCGGCGCGCGCCAGTTCACGTTTGGCGAGATCGGCCTTGGCACGGGCCGATGCGGCGGCGGCCTGGGCACGCGTGGCTTCGGCCTGGTAGGGACGCGGGTCGACCACGAACAGCACGTCGCCCTTTTTCACCTCGCTGCCCGGCTTGAAGTTGACAGCGGTGATGAAACCGCTGACGCGCGGACGGATCTCGACCCGTTCGATCGCTTCCAGGCGGCCGGAGAATTCCTGGGTCTCGGCGATCGGCTTTTCCAGCACGATGGCGGCCGAGACCGGCGGCGCGCCTGGCGCCGCCGGCGCGGCAGTCTTGCCGGTCGCGTTGTCGCAGCCGGCGAGCGAGAGCCCGATCAGGCCGACCGCTGCCAATGCAGCGATCAGCGGCTTGGCCGCGCTTGAAAGTTGTGTCAGGTTTCTCATGTTGACCCCTTTTTCTTGTGAGAATGTTAAAAAGATGGCGACACCCGTCCCGCCCATGACGCATCACAGGAAAAAGCGGGCCCCGCCGCGCCGGGTGGCGCGGTTGTCCAGTTCAGTGAATGTGGAAAATCAGGAAAGGTGCTGACTCAGGCTGGAGGAGCCCCCTGCTCCTCGAGACTTGCGATGAAGTCGGCAATTTCGACCAGCGCCGATTGTTCGCAGGCGCATTCGTTACGGTCGTCCGCCATTTGCGGGGCGGGCAGCATGCGGCGCACCGTGGTCGGCACGCCGAAGCTGGCAAGTTTTGCGCCGTAGGCTTCGGCCTCGTCGCGCAATGGGTCGTCGTCGGCCGAGAGGATCAAGGCGGGCGGCAAATTCTTGAGGCGGCTCGATTGCAGCGGAGACGCGTACGGGTGGGTACGGTCGGCCGCGTTCGGCAGGTAGCCGCGGTAGGCGGCGGCGCAACTGTCGGCCAGCCTGGCTTTGTCGGCACACTGCGGCATTTCGCGCATCGAGCAGGTCGACAGGCCCGGGTCGAGCATCGGCATCAACAGGATCTGGCCGGCCAGTTTCGGTGCGCCTCGGTCGCGCGACATCAGGGCGCAGACGGCGGCGAGATTGGCGCCGGCCTCGATGCCGGCCACCAGCAGATGCTTGCCGTTCCAGCCAAGTTTGGTCTTGTTCTTTTTGGCCCACAGCAGCACGGCATGGGCATCCTCGACGGCGGCCGGGAAGGGGCGCACGGTGGCCAGCGTGTAATTCGACGCCAGGATCACCGGGGTATGGCTGACGCCGGCCAGGTGGCGCAGGAAGCCGTCGGCATCATCGAGGTCGCCGGCAACGAAGCCGCCGCCGTGGAAGAAGACGACCAGGGTATCGCGCCTGGTCTTGGCGGGGCCGGCGGCGTACAGGCGCGCCTTCAAAGGGCCTTGTTCTCCGCTTACTTCCAGTTCGCGCACCCGGACCTCGTCCGCGATGGCGTTCGCCACATCGAGACGGTTGTTCATGGCGTCACCTCCGGCGAAACGGCGGCCAGGGTCGGGTTCTCGTTGCAGAGGGAATGCGACATCACGGTCGACAATGCATGCATGCCACGCGCTTCGGCACCGGCCGCCTGCGCATAAGCGCCGCTGCCAACGACACTCGCCATCGCCACGGTGCTGATCGCCAGTGCGACCGTTGCCACGATGCTGTCCCGCGTTCCCCGAATGTTCCGAATGTTCATTCTGCTGCTCCGATTTGCCACGTCATTGATGCTCCAGTACGGACACTATAGACATCATCTACAATCTGATAAAGATGGCATTTGCGAATCCATTGTTCGGATTTCGCGAACAATAAGCTTAAGAATGGATTAAAGAGGCGGTATATGAACAAGCTGCAGGCGATGGAAGTGTTCGTCCAGGTGGTCGATACCGGCAGTTTTACGCGCGCCGCGCAGGTGCTCGACCTGCCGAAGGCGAGCGTCTCGACCCTGGTGCAGGCCCTGGAAGCCTCGCTCTCGGCCAAGCTGCTGCACCGGACGACGCGCATGGTCACCGTCACCTCCGACGGCGCCGCCTACTATGAACGCTGCGTGCGCATCCTGTCCGACGTGCGCGAAGCCGAGGAGTCGCTGTCGCGCATGCGCATCAATCCGAGCGGCCGGCTGCGCGTGGACACGCCGACCGGACTGTCGAGCGAGATCCTGGTGCCTGCGCTCCCCTCGTTTTTCGAGCGCTACCCCGACATCACGCTGGAGCTGGGCAGCACCGACCGGCCGATCGACCTGGTCGAGGAAGGCGTCGACTGCGCCGTGCGCGGCGGGCCCCTGTTGGACACGAGCCTGATTGCGCGGCGGGTCGGCATCATCAACTTCGTCACCGCCGCCTCCCCCGCCTACCTGGCGCGCTACGGCATGCCGCAGCATCCGAACGATCTCGTCCGCCACCGCTGCGTCAACTATTTTTCGGCCAAGACGGGTAAAGTCTACGACTGGGATTTCAACCGCGACGGCGAGCGGATCGAGGTGCCGATGCCGGGCGTGATCGCCCTGAACGATTCGAACACCTATGTGCAGGCGGGCCTGGCGGGCCTGGGCATCGTGCAGATGACCGATTACCTCCTGATGCGCCACGTCGAGGAAGGACGCATGGTGCAGGTGTTGCCGGACTGGGTCAGCGATGCGCTGCCGGTGCACATCGTCTACCCCCAGAACCGCCACATGTCGGCCAAGGTGCGCGTGTTCGTGGAATGGGTGTCCGAGGTGTTCGCGAATCACCCGCAGATGCGCCTCGGCGCGCAGCCGGCAGTCGCGCCGGCGGCCGGCCTTGCCGCCTGATTTCGCGGCCGTAACGGGTGTAGAATCTTCGCATAACAATTCGGCCGGAGACGCCCATGGACCAGACCGCACAGTCGCACAACACGCGCAACATCGACGCCCTGCTCGCCCAGTACAGCGAGAGCCATCGCAATCCGACCAACGAACTGATTCACTTCGTCTGCGTGCCGGTGATCGTCTTCTCTCTGCTCGGCATCCTGTGGGCGCTGCACCCGGTCGTCGCCCTGGCCGCCGTGGCCGGCGCGATGTGGTATTACCTGCAGCTGTCGAAGCCGTTCGCGGTCGGCATGCTGGCGATGTCTATCCTGATGCTGGCGATCCTGGCCGCGATGCCGCCGATGACGGTACTGCCGCTGTCGATCGCCGTCTTCGTCGTCGCCTGGATCGGCCAGTTCATCGGCCACAAGATCGAGGGCAAGAAACCGTCGTTTCTCGAGGACCTGCGCTTCCTGCTGGTCGGGCCGCTGTTCGTGCTGGGCTTCCTGTACCGGCGCCTGAATCTCGCCTATTGAATCTGGCCTACTGAGTCGGTTCGCCGCAACGACGTGTGCGGCGCGGCCCGCCTTCCAGTAGTAAGCTTTCGAAAACGCAGTGCGTTTCCCGGAGGCCGTCATGAAAGCTGTTTCCCTCTTCATCATCGCGGCCCTGCTGGCCGGCTGCGCCAGCACGCCGCAGTCGGGCAATGTCTACCGCGCCTACCAGACCCAGAACGAGCAAGTCGTGCGCACCGGCACGGTCGAGTCGGTGCGCAATGTCGTCATCGTCAATCCGGAGTCGGGCGTCGGTACGATGGGCGGCGCGGCGCTGGGCGGTCTGGCCGGCTCCCAGGCCGGCCGTGGCAATGGCTCGGCGGCGATGGGCATCGTCGGGGCCATTGCAGGCGGACTGATCGGCCAGCGGGTCGAGGCGGGCGCCAACAACCGTCCCGGCTTCGAAATCACCGTCAAACTCGACAGCGGCGAGCTGCGCGCCGTCACCCAGGCCGCCGACGAATTGTTCCGCCCCGGCGAGCGGGTGCGCCTGCTGAGCAATGGCTACATGACGCGTGTGACGCACTGAGCGCGTCTTCCGGTTGATGCGGCCTCGCCACAAGGGGGCGCCAGCCCCGCCGTGCGCCCGTGTTTTTCCAACTTGTAGACGGCAGGAAATGGGGAAAGCACGTATACTTCCGCGATGCCTTCTTCCGCCCTGTTTACCATTGCCTCGCTCATCTGGGGCTCGACCTTCTTTGCCATTACCTTGCAGCTGGGCGAGGTCCCGCCGGCGGTGTCCGTGGTCTACCGCTTCGCGCTGGCATCGAGCGTACTGTTCGCCATCTGCATCGGCCGCGGTGTCAAACTGCAGCTGCCCTGGCGCACCCAGAAGTGGCTGATGCTGCAAGGCATGGCGACCTTCGGCCTGTCGTACATCTGCACCTACCAGGCCGAGGAAGTCGTGGTCTCGGGCCTGGTGGCCGTGCTGTTCGCGCTGATGGTGTTCTGGACGCCGGTGCTGGGCCGCGTGTTCTACGGCACCCCGATCGCGGCGCGCACCTGGGGCGCGGGCGCGGTCGCCACCGGCGGCGTGGCCCTGCTTTTTTATCATTCGATCGGCGCCGCCTGGCGCGACGTGCAGGCGGGCGGCAGCGGGCATTTCCTGCTGGGCGTCATCCTGGCCCTGGTCGCGACGATTGCCAGCTCGGCCGGCAGCATCGTCGTCGGCAAGGTGCGCGAACAGTCGGGCAACGTGATGCTGACCACCGCCTGGTCGATGTTCTGGGGAACGGCGCTGGTGGCCGTCTACGTCCTGCTGACCGGCCAGCGCTTCGTGTTGCCGCCGACCCTTTCGTATACCCTGGGCCTGTTATACCTGTCGATCTTCGGCTCGGTGATCGCCTTCCTCGCCTATTTCACCCTGATCAACCGCATCGGGCCGCAGAAAGCCGTCTACATCGGCGTCATCACGCCGGTGCTGTCGGTGCTGCTGTCCATCCAACTCGAACATTACCGTCCCGGTCCCGTCGAATTCCTGGGCATGCTGCTGTGCCTGGGCAGCGTGGCCTGGGCCCTGCTCGCACCCGCAGCCAAACCCGTGCACACCGTTACTTTGAACAACGCAACCGAAATCCAATGACCGCTGCCACCCATTTTTCCGTCCGTCCCGCCGAACCTGCCGACGTCACCCACATCCACTCGATGATCGTCGAGCTGGCCGTGTTCGAGAAACTCGAGCACATGGTCGTCGCCACCGAAGAGCTGCTGCACGACGGCCTGTTCGGCTCCCGTCCGGCCTGCGAAGCGATCGTCGGCGAGGAAAACGGCGAAGTTGTCGCCTTTGCCCTGTTCTTCCACAACTTCTCGACCTTCCTCACCAAGAAGGGCCTGTACCTCGAAGACCTGTACGTGCGCCAATCGCACCGCGGCAAGGGTTACGGCACCGCACTGCTGTCGAAGCTGGCCCAGCTCGCCGTGGAGCGCAACTGCGGCCGCTTCGAGTGGTCGGTGCTGGACTGGAACGAGCCGGCCATCGGCTTCTACCAGACGATGGGCGCCGAGATCCTGCCGGAATGGCGCATCTGCCGCGTCACCGGCGAGGCGCTCGATCACCTGGCGCGCCGCGCGGATTGATCAACCAAATCGCCCGGCAATAAAAAGCCCACGGGACCGGGAGGTGCCGTGGGCGAACCCATTGAGTCAATGGGGAGGGGAGACTGGAAATCAACGATTTCACTATAGCCGCGTGAGATCGCCGGGAGCCGTTGTTCTTACAATTGCTTACCTCTCTTACGGATTGTCTGATACCTATAATTACCGAGCTGGAGATGGGCGAATTGACCCTGCTCAAGGTTCGGTAAGCGCTGTTGCACGATTGAGTGAACACAAATGCAAGGAATGGGTGTCCCCGACAATGTGTTCTTCGCACAAGGGGACCCTATGAAACCAAGTCTGAAACCGATTACCGCGCGGCTCTACAAGGCGTGGCTACGCTCCCGCCTGGACAATTACAAGCGCAGCCTGGAACACATCGCCGCCCAGCGCGAGAACGATTTCCATGCGGAGCGGATACTGCACCGGGCTGTGTCGGCGACGCGGTCGAAGCTGCAGTCGCTGTGACGATGTCGCGCAGGCGACAGGCATCCGCCCGCGCCGAACGGTTTTATCAAGCTGGACGGCCGCTCGTTCCGCCCGCTACCGCGCAACTGCCTTAAAACCCCGCCGGCAATTCCACATCCCGCGCCCGCATCACGCCGCCATTCACGACCGCCTGGCAGGGATTGAACCCGATCGCGTACGCCAGCTCGGCCGGCCGCTTGATGTCCCACAGCGCAAAATCGGCCCGCTTGCCCACTTCCAGCGTGCCGACCTGGTCCTGCAGGCCCAGCGCGCGCGCCGCGTTCACCGTGGCGCCCTGCAGGGCCTCGCGCGGCGTCAGGCGCCACAAGGTGCAGGCCATGTTCATCGCCAGCAGCAGCGAGCTCATTGGCGAGGTGCCGGGGTTGCAGTCGGAGGCGACCGCCAGCGGCACGCCGGCTTCGCGCAGGGCGGCAATCGGCGGCGCCTGCGTCTCGCGCAGGAAATACCAGGCGCCGGGCAGCAGCACGGCAACGGTGCCGGCAGCGGCCATGGCGGCGACGCCGGCCGGCGTCACGTGTTCCAGGTGATCGGCCGACAGGCCGCGGTAGCGCGCCACCAGTTCGGCGCCGCGCTGGTCCGATAACTGTTCGGCATGGAGTTTCACCGACAGCCCGAGCTTGCGAGCGGCGGCGAACACGCGTTCGGTCTGGTCATAACTGAAACCGATGCGCTCGCAGAAGGCGTCGACGGCGTCGACCAGGTTTTCTTTCACCAGCAGCGGCAGCATGCGTTCGGTGACTTCGGCGATGTAGTCGTCGGGACGGTCAATAAACTCCGGCGGCAGCGCATGCGCACCGAGGAAGGTGGTGCGCACCTTCACCGGCAGCAGTTCGCCGATACGGCGCGCGGCGCGCAGCAGATTCGCTTCGCCCTGCAGGTTCAGCCCGTAGCCGGATTTGATTTCGAGTGTGGTGACGCCTTCGGCCAGCAGTTGCGAGACGCGCGGCGCGCTTTCGCGCAGCAGGTCGACCACGCTCGCGGCACGGGTGGCGCGCACGGTCGACATGATGCCGCCGCCATTTCTCGCGATGTCTTCGTAGCTGGCACCTTCCAGGCGCGCCTCCCACTCGTCGCTGCGGTTGCCGGCGTGGACGATGTGGGTGTGGCAGTCGACCAGGCCGGGCGTGAGCCAGGCGCCGTCGCAGTCGTGGATGACGGCGGCACGGGGCGCCTCGCGGCGCGGGCCCAGCCAGGCGATGCGGCCGTGGTGCACGGCGATCGCGCCATCCCTGACTTCGCCGAAGCCCTCGACCATCGTGGCCAGGTTCACGTTCGCAAACACCGCGTCATAGCGCGGCCCGTGGCGCTCACTCATCTTCGTATTCCTCGTCCTCGTTGTAATAGAAAATGTCGACAATGAAGATCACCGCCTGGTTCGCCTCGATCGACCAGATGGTTCCCGGGTCGAACAGCACGGCGTCGTAGCGCACCATGTTGATGCGCTCGGCGTCGCTGGCGATTTCCAGGGTATCGCCCTCGGCCAGGAACAGCAGGGTCAGGTCGGCGCGCGCGACGAAACGCGATTTGCCGGCCAGGCGGCGGCGGCCGAACTGGTGATAGCAGCGCTCGCTGCGGGTCATGACGTTGAAGTCGGTGGTCGGGCCGCGATTGAGCTTGGCGTTGACTTCCGAATCGCCGTCGAAGGCGAGCACCGGGCCGCTCTCGCAGATGATCACGCGTTCGCTGCCGTCGATATCGAGCGTCATGCCGTGGCCGTCGACCAGCGCTAGCGTGCGGTCGACGCCGGGGAAGCGAGAAAAGGGACCGTCTTCCGCGATCGTGGCGAGGCTGACCCGCCAGTCGAAGTCGTCGAAGCCGGCCTCGGGCGGGCCGATCGCGATCGTGGTGGTGCTGCCGCCGCCGTTCTTCCACGGGACTGCCGACAGGCCGGCAAACGGAATCAGGATATTCATGCTCATGCCTCGCTCATGCTTATACTTCGCGCAATCGTTGGATGGCTTGCCGGTAGCGGCGCCCGATCGCTTCCTGCGCCATGTGGCGCCCGCCCTGCACCACCCAGCGGCCGCCGGCCAGCACGTCGCGCACCAGGTTGTCGTTACCGCAGAATACCAGACGGCCGAGCACATCGGACTCGCACACGCCATCCAGGTTCGGATGGGAGCAATCGAGCACCAGCAGGTCGGCGCGCCGCCCCTGCGCCAACGCCCCGACCGGCCGCCCGGCCGCCTGGGCGCCGCCACCGAGTGCATCCTGCCACAGGTTCAATGCCACGTCGCGCCGCGCTGGCGTGGCGGCGACATTGCGGCGCTGGTGCACCAGGCGCTGGCCGTACTCGAGCCAGCGCAGTTCTTCGACCGGGCTCTGCGACACGTGGCTGTCGCTGCCGATACCCCAGCGCCCGCCCGCCGCCAGGTATTCGCCGAGCGGGAACAAGCCATCGCCCAGGTTGGCTTCGGTCGTCGGGCACAGGCCGGCAACGGCGCCGCTGGCGGCCAGCTGCGCCAGCTCCCCCTCGTTCAGGTGGGTCGCATGCACCAGGCACCAGCGCGCGTCGACGGCGAGCTGGTTGAACAAGTATTCGACCGGACGCTGCCTGCAGAAGTCCAGGCTTTGCCGGACTTCCGCCTGCTGCTCGGCGATGTGGATGTGCAGCGGGCGTTCGCGCGGCAGCGCAGCCGCCAGCGCCCGGATTTGTTCGATGCCGGCCGCGCGCAGCGAATGCGGCGCCGCGCCGACTTCCAGTTGGCCGCCGCGCAGCGGCTCCAGGGCTTCGACAATGCGCAGCACGGTATCGACATCCGTTTGAAAACGCTTCTGCTCCGGTTTCAGGGGCTGTTCGCCGAAGCCGCTGTGGCTGTACAGGACCGGCAGCATGGTCAGCCCGATGCCGGCCTGCTGGCCGGCGGCCGCGACGCGTTCGGCCATCTCGGCGGGCCGCGCGTACATGTCTCCTGCCGGATCGCGCTGGATATAGTGAAATTCGCACAGCGCCGTGTAGCCATGGCGCAGGCATTCGGAGAACAGCTGGGCCGCGATGGCTTCCACCTGCTCGGGCGTGATGTGGGCGGCGAAGCGGTACATCAGCTCGCGCCAGGTCCAGAAACTGTCGGGTCCATCTCCCGCCTTTTCGGTCAGGCCGCCCAGCGCCCTTTGAAACGCGTGCGAATGCAGGTTGACCATGCCCGGCACCACGTAATCGGCGCGCGGCACGCCGATCGGCGGACGGGCACCGGGCTGCACCCGTGTCAGGTCGCCGCGCGCATCCCATTCGATCAGCACGTCGCCCTGCCAGCCATCCGGCAGCAGCGCGTGGCGCGCGAACAGGGCGTTCATGTGTGCACCCAGGCCAACGCTGCGCCAATCATGTCCTTCAGGAGCGGCTGGACCTCGGCCGCGACTTCAGGCCGGTAGGCGAAGGGGGGCGTTTCGTCCATATATAAACACTGGCACATCTCGAGCTGGATCGCGTGGACGCCCTCCTTCGGCTGGCCATAGAAGCGGGTAATGTGGCCGCCCTTGAAACGGCCGTTCACCGCGATGCTGAAGCGGTCCTGGGCACGTGCCACCTTGAGGACGGCATTTTCCAGACCCGGATCGCAGGATTTACCCTCGGCAGTCCCGAAATTCAGGTCTGGCAGCCGGCCCTCGAAGAAACGCGGCACGTGCGAGGCGATCGAATGCGCATCCCACAGCACCACCCGTCCGTGCAGCGCCAGCAGGCGCCCCAGCTCGGCGCGCAGCTGGGTGTGGTAGGGCTGCCAGTAACGCTCCAGGCGCCGCGCCACCTCGGCCTGATCCGGCACGCGCCCCTCCTGGTACAGGCTTTCGCGCCCGAAGGTATCGACCGGGCAGAGACCGGTCGTATCCAGGCCCGGATACAAGTTCGTATTCTCGGGCGGCCGGTTCAGGTCGATGACATAGCGCGACCAGCGGGCACTCAAGGTCGAGATGCCGAGGCGGTCCGCAAATGCGTAGAGTTCGGCCAGGTGCCAGTCGGTGTCCGCTTTCGCCAGCGCGCAGGGCGCCATGTGCGCGGCCACCTCGTCGGGAATGTCGGTGCCCACGTGGGGCATCGAGAGCAGCATCGGCGCGTCGCCTGTCTTGAACCGGAAATCCATTACGACTCCTGTTGAAATTAGTTTACAGGGACCTCGAGAAACCGTAGCGAGCGGAAGTAGGTTTGGTCGAGAAGCACAGCTGTACGAATGTACAGCGAGCATCGCAGACCGAACCTACGACGCGCAGTAGGTTTATCGAGGTTCCTATGGGTGCAGTACTGCGAACAACTCCTTGCACGACGCCGACAGCTCGCCATCGACCACCATCTGGCGCGCCGCTTCGATGTCGGGGGCGAAGAAACGGTCGGCATCGAAAGGCGCCACGCGCTTGCGCAGCTGCGCGTGCACGTGCTCCAGGTGCCTTGACGTGGCCAGGGGCCGGTGGAATTCGATCCCCTGCCCCGCCGCCAGCAGCTCGATCCCGACAATAACCGCCGTATTGTGCGCCATCTGGTCCAGACGGCGCGCCGCGAAGGTCGCCATGCTGACATGGTCTTCCTGGTTGGCCGAGGTCGGCAGGCTGTCGACGCTGGCCGGATGAGCCAGCGATTTGTTTTCCGAGGCCAGCGCGGCCGCCGTCACGTGGGCGATCATGAAGCCGGAGTTCAGCCCCGGCTCGCGCACCAGGAAGGCCGGCAGGCCGGACAAATTCGCGTCGATCAGCAGCGCGATGCGGCGTTCGGCCAGGGCGCCGATTTCGGCAATGGCCAGCGCCAGCGTGTCGGCGGCAAAGGCGACCGGCTCGGCATGGAAGTTACCGCCGGAGAGGATGTCGCCATCCTCGGGGAATAACAAGGGATTGTCGGTGACGGCATTCGCCTCGATCAGCAGGGTGCGGCTGGCATTCGCCACCAGGTCCATCACCGCGCCCATCACCTGCGGCTGGCAGCGCAGGCTGTACGGGTCCTGCACGCGCTCGTCGCCGACCAGGTGCGAGGCGCGGATCGCGCTGCCCGCGACCAGCTCGCGGTAGATGGCAGCCGCGGCGATCTGCCCCGGCTGGCCGCGCACCGCGTGGATGCGGGCATCGAAGGGCGCGTCGCTGCCGCGCGCGGCGTCCACCGACAGCGCACCGGTCACCATCGCCGCTTCCACCAGGCGCTCGGCCATGAACAGGCCATGCAAAGCCAGTGCGGTCGAGACCTGCGTGCCGTTGATCAGGGCCAGGCCCTCTTTCGCGGCCAGCGTCACCGGTTCGATGCCGGCCGCCGCCAGGGCTGCGCTTGCTTCCATGACCTGGCCACGATAGCGCACCGGACCGACGCCGAGCATGGCGAGGGTCATGTGCGCCAGCGGCGCCAGGTCGCCCGAGGCACCGACCGAACCCTGGCTTGGGATGGCCGGCATCACGCCGGCGTTATACAGCGCGATCAGGGTGTCGATGATGACCGGGCGCACGCCCGAATAGCCGCGCGCCAGGCTGCCGATTTTAGTGAGCAGGATCAGCCGCACGACCGCATCCGAGATCAGTTCGCCGGTGCCGACCGCGTGCGACAGGATCAGGTTGCGCTGCAATTGCTCCAGCTGGTCGTTCGGGATGTGGGCCTTGGCCAGGATGCCGAAACCGGTGTTGATGCCGTAGGCAGGATCGCCCTTGTCGACGATGGTTTTTACCAATGCGGCCGACGCCGCGATCGGCGCCGCGGCCTCGGGCGAGAGGGCGATCGGGAAATGGCTGGCCCAGGCCGCGCGCAGGTCGGACAGCGTCAGGGCGCCGGGTTGCAGGGACCAGCCATGGTGTGCTTCGTGTTTCATGTTGACTGCCTTTTACTTTACTTTTACTTGATCATCGGGAGATTCAGGCCGGTGCGCTTGGCACAGGCGATCGCGGATTCGTAGCCGGCATCGGCATGGCGCATGACGCCCGAGCCGCTGTCGTTGACCAGCACGCGCGCCAGGCGTTTCGCGGCGGCGTCGGTACCGTCGGCAACGATGACGACGCCGGAATGCTGGGAATAACCCATGCCGACGCCGCCGCCGTGGTGCAGCGAGACCCAGGTCGCGCCGCCTGCGGTATTCAGCATGGCGTTCAGCAGCGGCCAGTCGGAGACGGCATCGGTACCGTCGCGCATGCTCTCGGTCTCCCGGTTCGGGCTGGCGACGGAACCGGTGTCGAGGTGGTCGCGCCCGATCACGATCGGCGCTTTCAGTTCGCCTGTGCGGACCATCTCGTTGAAAGCGAGGCCGGCCAGGTGGCGTTCGCCCAATCCCAGCCAGCAGATGCGCGCCGGCAGGCCCTGGAAGGCAATGCGTTCGCGCGCCATGTCGAGCCAGCGGTGCACCTGCGCGTGCTGCGGGAACAGCTCCTTGATCTTGGCGTCCGTCTTATAAATGTCTTCCGGGTCGCCCGAGAGGGCCACCCAGCGGAAGGGTCCGCGCCCTTCGCAGAACTGCGGGCGGATGTAAGCCGGCACGAAGCCGGGAAAATCAAAGGCGTTCTCGACGCCTTCGTCCAGCGCCACTTGCCGGATGTTGTTGCCGTAGTCGACCGCGTAGGCGCCCAGCGCCTTGAAGTCGAGGATGGCCTGCACGTGCACCGCGCACGACGCCGCCGCGGCAGCTTTTAAACGCGCATGCTGCGCCGGGTCGGCCTGCGCCGCCTTCCACTCTTCGACCGTCCAGCCCTGCGGCAGGTAGCCGTGGATCAGGTCATGGGCCGAGGTCTGGTCGGTCACCAGGTCCGGCACCAGGCCGCCCGCGCGGGCGCGGCGCACCAGTTCCGGCAGCACGTCGGCGGCGTTGCCGAGCAGGCCGATGGAAATCGCTTCGCGTTTATGCGTGTGCTCCTTGATCAGAGCCAGGGCGTCGTCGATATCGCGCGCCTGCTTGTCGAGGTAGCGCGTGCGCAGGCGGAAATCGATGCTGCTCTGCTGGCATTCGACGTTCAGCGAAACAGCGCCGGCAAAGCTGGCCGCCAGCGGCTGCGCGCCGCCCATGCCGCCCAGGCCCGCGGTCAGGATCCAGCGCCCGCCCCAGTCGCCCTCGAAATGCTGGCGGCCCGCTTCGGCGAAGGTTTCATAGGTGCCCTGCACGATGCCCTGGGTACCGATATAGATCCAGCTGCCGGCCGTCATCTGGCCGTACATGAACAGGCCTTTGCGGTCGAGCTCGTTGAAATGCTCCCAGTTCGCCCATTTCGGCACCAGGTTCGAATTCGCCAGCAGCACGCGTGGGGCGTTTTCGTGGGTCTGGAACACGCCGACCGGCTTGCCGGACTGGATCAACAAGGTCTGGTCGTCTTCCAGGGTGCGCAAGCTCGCCAGGATCTGGTCGTAGCACTCCCAGTTGCGCGCGGCGCGGCCGATGCCGCCATACACGACCAGGCGCTGCGGGTCCTCGGCCACCTCGGCGTCGAGGTTGTTTTGCAGCATGCGGTAGGCGGCTTCGGTCAGCCAGCTCTTGCAGTTGAGCTCGGTGCCGCGCGGGGCGCGGATGCTGCGCGTCGGATCGAAACGGGGATCGACATCAACTCGGGGCGATTCTTGGGTCATGGCAGCTCCTGGGAGAGAAGGACGGGCGAACGGCCTTCCGTCCACCCTGACATGCTCGGAGTCTAAGTTGTCTATACAAGCCAGTCAATCCATTTTGTCATGCCTTACCGTTGATACACCGCCTTGCCGCCCACCCAGGTCTGCAACACGCCGGTTTTATAAATGTCGTAGGGCGAGACCTTGAACAAGTCCTGGTCGACGACGATAAAATCGGCCCATTTTCCCGGCTCCAGCGAGCCTAAGCTGTTTTCGGCATGGCCCGCATAGGCTGCGTCAAGCGTGAAGCAGCGGAAGGCTTCCTTTAGCGACATCGCCTGGTTCGGATACCAGCCGGCAATCGGCTGGCCCGACGCGTCCTGGCGCGTGACGGCCGCGTGGATGCCGAAGAAGGGATTCGGCGATTCGACCGGGAAGTCGGAACCGCAGGCGATGCGCGACCCCTGGTGCAGGAAGCTGCGCCAGGCGTAGGCGCCCTTGATGCGCTCGGGGCCGACGCGGCTTTCCGCCATGTTTTTATCCGAAGTGGCGTGGGTCGGCTGCATCGACGGAATGATGCCAAGCGTTTTGAAGCGCACGATGTCGGCCTGCGTCACGACCTGGGCGTGCTCGATGCGGTGGCGCTGGGCTGCGCTTTTCGTTGCGCCCACTTCCTTCTGGTAGATGTCGAGGATCTGGTGGTTGCCGGCGTCGCCGATTGCATGCACGTTGACCTGGTAGCCGCGCGCCATCGCCTTCTTCATCATCGCGTCCATCTGGGCCGTCTTGTGGAACAGCAGGCCGTGCGAATGCGGCTCGTCGCTGTAGGGCGCGATCAGGGCCGCACCGCGGCTGCCGAGCGCCCCATCCGAATACAGTTTCACGGCACGCAGCGCGTACATGTCCTTGCCATAGGTTTTAACAGGACCGTTCTTCGCCAGCACATCGAAGTCGCCCTGGGTGCCGCCGATCATCCCGTAGATGCGTGCGCTCAGTTTCCCCTGGTCCGCATAGGCGCGGTACAGGCGGTCTTCCGCCACGCCCAGGCCGGCGTCATGGACGCCGGTCAGGCCGACCCGCGCCATCTCGGCGAGCGCGCGGTCGAGGACCTTGCGTCCTTCCGCCTCGGTCTGGGCCGGCAGAACTTTCACGACCAGTTCCTTCGCCGCGTCGACCAGCACGCCGGTGGCGCGGCCGGCAGCATCGCGCATGATCTTGCCGCCGGCCGGATCCGGCGTCTTGTCGGTGATGCCGGCCGCCGCCAGCGCGCGGCTGTTGGCCCAGCCGGCGTGGCCGTCGACCCGCTCGAACCAGACCGGACGGTCGCTGACGACGGCGTCGACGTCAGCGGCGGTCGGGAAGCGGCCCAGTTTCCAGTTTTCCTGGTTCCAGCCGCGGCCACGCAGCCAACCGTCGCCTGGATTGGCGCGTGCGTAGTCGCCGATGGCCCTCAAGGCGTCCTGCAGCGAGGTCGTGGCCGACAGATCGAGCTGGGTCAGCATCTGGCCCAGGCCGAACACGTGGCCGTGGGCGTCGATCAGGCCCGGCAGTACGGTCTTGCCTTGCAAGTCCACCTGGCGCGCACCGGGCGCCTTGGCCGCCACCTCGGCGTTCGTTCCGACGGCCAGGATCTTGCCCCCGTCGTCGAATGCGAGCGCGGCGAACTGCACCAGGTCACCCTTGGCGTTCAGCGTGTAGCCGTTGGCGTTGACGATCGCCGTGTCCGCCTGCGCGCAGGCGGCAGCGAGAGCGGCAAGGACGAACGCGGAACACTGCTTGAGGGTGGGCTGCATGGACTCTCCTGGACATTTATAAAATGCAAAACATGAGTGTAGCGAAGTCCACCCGGCTTGGACACTGGCGGCCACCCTGCGCACCTGTTTTTTCGTTATGATTTCAGATGAGCAATAGCCAATCAACGAACATGGGAATCCTTGTGAAACGAATCGCCTCCGTCCTCTCCTGCGTGTGCGCCCTTGCCGCCTCCTCCTTCGCCGCAGCGGCCGAGTGGGAAGGGCCGCAAGACCCGTTCCAGCTCTACGGCAACAGCTACTATGTCGGCACCGAGGGCCTGAGCTCGGTGCTGATCACCTCACCCGCCGGCCACATCCTGATCGATGGTGCCAGCCCGAAGGCAGGCCCGGCGATTGCCGCGCACATCCGCCAACTCGGCTTCAAGCTGGAAGACATCCGCTACATCCTCGTCTCGCACGAGCATCTCGACCATGCCGGCGGCATCGCGGAACTGCAACGGCTGAGCGGCGCCACCGTGCTCACCAGCCCGGCCGCGAAACCGGTGCTGGAATCGGGCAAGGCCGACAAGGGCGACCCGCAATTCGCCAACGACATGCCGGACATGACCCCTGTTTCTCCGGTGCGCAGCGTGCGCGACGGCGAGTCCGTCGAGCTGGGGCCGCTGTCGATCAAGGCGCATTACACGCCCGGCCACACGCAAGGCGGCATCAGCTGGACCTGGACGGCCGTCGAACACGGCAAGGGGATGAGCATGGTGTATGCGGACAGCCTGAATGCGATCAGCGCCGGCAGCTTCCGTTACAGCGGAAATACGGTCTACCCGACCGCCAGGGCAGACATCGAGCGCTCGATTGCGCGCGTGGCGGCGCTGCCCTGCGACATCCTGGTGACGGCGCATCCGGACGCCAGCGATTTGCTGGAGCGGCAGGCGAAGCAGAAGCAGCTCGGTAACCTCGCCTTCGTCAATCCCGGGGCCTGCGTCGCCTACGCCGACACGGGCCGCAAGCGGCTGGCGAAGACGCTGGCGCAGGAAGCGGCGAAGCAGTAATTCGTAGGGGGCCGCGGCGGCCCCGCGGTCAGGCGCGGCCCGTATCGTCCTTCTCGCGCGCGATCAGCGCCGCCTTTCTCTCGATCCCCCACCGGTAGCCCGACAAGCCCCCATCGTTGCGCACGACGCGGTGGCAGGGAATCGCTACCGCTACGGGATTGGCGGCACAGGCCCCGGCCACCGCGCGCACTGCCGCCGGCGCACCGATGCGCTGCGCCAGCTCGGTATAACTCACCGTCTCGCCGGCCGGAATCGCGCGCAGCGCCGCCCATACTCTCTGCTGGAAGGCGGTGCCGCGCACGTCGAGCGGCAAATCGAGGCCGATGCGCGGCGCCTCCACCAAGCCGATGACCTGCGCCACCGTCGCCTCGAAACCGGCATCGGCGCCGATCAGCTGCGCCTTCGGGAAACGGTCTTGTAAATCGCGCACCAGCGGCTCCGGATCGTTGCCCATCAGCACCGCGCAGATGCCGCGTTCGGTGGCAGCGACCAGGATCGCGCCGAGCGAACAGGCACCTACCGCGAAGCGGATCGCTTCTCCCGCGCCGCCGGCCTTGAAGCGTGAAGGCGCCATCCCCAGCATCGCTTCGCTCCCGGCATAGAAACGCGAACTGGAATTGAAACCGGCCGCATACAGGGCATCGGTGACGCTGCCCTCCTGCGCCAGCGCGTCGCGCACGCGCGCGGCCCGGCGTGCCGCTGCATAGGCCTTGGGCGTCACGCCGGCATGCGTTTTGAAGACGCGTTGAAAGTGGAAGCGGCTCATGCCAACTGCGCGCGCTACCGCATCGAGATCGGGCGCCTCGTCCTGCGCGTCGATCAGGCGGCAGGCTTCGGCGACCAGCTGGGCCTGGCGTTCGCTCAAAGGCGGCTGCCCCGGTTTGCAGCGCAGGCAGGGACGAAAGCCGGCCGCTTCCGCTTCCGCGCAGCTGGCGTGGAAAGCGACATTCGCGCGCAGCGCGGGCCGGGCGCCGCAGGAGGGCCGGCAGTAGACGCCGGTCGTACGCACCGAATAAACAAAAACGCCGTCGGCGGCGCGGTCGCGGCTTTGCACGGCGGCCCAGCGCGCGTCAAGGCTGGCATAAGGTTCGGCGATGGTCTCGATCTTCATGGCACTTGTCCGGAATGGGTGAATGGCTTCATCCTGCCAGCAGGAGGCAATATCGGCACCCCGCCGCTTGCTTTCGAATTCGCGATGCTAGAATCGGGGGCAGTCAACCCTCATCATTATCCTCTTCCGGAGAGCAGTTTGGACGAATCCAGCGCGCAAGCGAGCACCCCCATCTTCCAGCGCATCAAGGACTACCTGGTCGGCGAAATCGCCACCGGACGCTGGAAGGAAGGCGACCTGGTGCCGTCGGAACAGGCGCTGGTACGGCAGTTCGGCGTCTCGCGCATGACGGTCAACCGCGCCGTGCGCGAGCTGACCGCCGAACAGGTGCTCACGCGCCGCCAGGGTTCGGGCACCTATGTCGCGCCGCGCAAATACCAGGCGACCCTGGTCGAGATCCGCAACATCGCCGACGAAGTGCGCGCCCGCGGACACCGCCATGCCAGCCGCCTGCACCTGCTTGAAGAAGCGCCCGCGACCGAGGCCCTGGCGCTGCAGTTCGGCCTGGCGCCGGGCGCTCCGCTGTTTCACTCGCTGATCGTGCACTTCGAAAACGAAGTCCCGATCCAGCTCGAGGACCGCTGGGTCAATCCGGCCTGCGCCCCGGCCTACCTGGAACAGGATTTTGCCAGCATCACCCCGAACGAACACCTGATGGCGGTCGCCCCGCTGCAAGGCGCGACCTACAGCCTCGAGGCCCTGGCCCCGCCGCGCGACGTGGCGGAACTGCTCGGCATCGACGCCCGCTCTCCCTGTCTCGTGCTGAAACGCAGGACGACCTCGCACGGCGCCGTGGCCTCGGTCGTCACGATGTGGCATCCGGGCCACCTGATCCAGTTCAACGGCAGCGTCGGCTGAAGGCAATGCCTTAATACTGGACAGAATATTTTGTACAACATGTGCCATGGACAGCCGTTCTCGCACATAATCCCTGCCAGTCAATAATTTGCCGGAACCAACTGTATGAATGACCTCGCCGCATCAAGCCAGCCGCCGCGCGTGCTGGTGCTCGACGACGATCCTTTCATGCTCGAGATGTTGAAAGACATGCTGCATACCATCGGGGTTCGTGCAGTCTATACCGAAGCCAGCACCCGCCACGCCTTGTCCACGCTCGCCGAGCAAGGCCCGGACGTCCTCATCTGCGATCTCGCCCTGCCCGACATGGACGGCATCGAATTCCTGCAGGCAGCAGCCGAACGCGGCTTTCGCGGCGGCGTGATCCTGCTGTCGGGCATGGATTCCGGCGTGCGCGATGCCGCCGGCGAACTGGCGCGGGTGCTCGGATTACGCGTGGCGGGTATCTTCCGCAAGCCCATTGGCCTGGACCAGTTGCGCTCGGCGGTGATGTGCTGAGGGTATGTTAAGATTTTGTACAAAGGCCCGAACACTTTTTGGGAAAATAAGGTATGATTCGGCCTAAATCCCCCGCCTGACGTCCTCCCGACGCCCTTCCCATTGAGTTCGCGCACTTTGCCTCCACCATTGTGCTGCAGCTGTTTTATCAACAAGCGGAAGCCGGACGCGCCTTAACACGGTCGTCTCCAGGCGTACATTGATCCTTACCTCTCTTTGAGGAAAACATGAGCGAAAACATTAAACACATCAGCGATGCTTCTTTCGAAACCGACGTGCTCAAGTCCGAGCTTCCGGTACTGGTCGATTTCTGGGCCGAGTGGTGCGGTCCGTGCAAGATGATCGCCCCGATCCTCGAAGAAGTCGCTAAAGACTACAACGGCAAGATCACGATCGCGAAGATGGACGTCGACGCCAACCAGGCTATTCCAGCCCAGTTCGGCATCCGTGGCATCCCGACCCTGATCCTGTTCAAGAACGGCGCCGTGGCGGCGCAAAAAGTCGGCGCACTGGCCAAAGGCCAATTGACCGCCTTCATCGACAGCAACATCTAAACGCATAGCGGCGGCAGCGCGCCCGCACTGCCGCCATTGTCCGGACGGGATCCGGTCGGCTCCGGCCGCTTCCCAACCTGACGTTGTTTAACGCAGTTTATTTATTCCACGTCGTTCCCTCCCCTACCTTTACCTTCCCGTCACGGGACACCCACACAACATGCACTTATCTGAACTGAAGGCAATGCACGTCTCCGCGCTGCTGGAGATGGCCATCGGCCTCGACATCGACAACGCAGCCCGCCTGCGCAAGCAGGAACTGATGTTCGCGATCCTGAAGAAGCGCGCCAAGTCCGGCGAGCAGATCTTCGGCGACGGCGCCCTCGAAGTCCTGCCGGACGGCTTCGGCTTCCTGCGTTCGCCCGATGCCAGTTACATGGCCTCGACCGACGACATCTATATCTCGCCGTCGCAGATCCGCCGCTTCAACCTGCATACGGGTGACTCGATCGAAGGCGAAGTACGCACGCCGAAAGACGGCGAACGTTATTTCGCTTTGGTAAAGGTGGACAAGGTCAACGGCGAATCGCCGGAAGCCTCGAAGCACCGCATCCTGTTTGAAAACCTGACGCCGCTGCACCCGAACGAGCCGCTGCGCCTCGAGCGCGACATGAACGGCGCCGAGAACATCACCGGCCGCATCGTCGACCTGATTTCCCCGATCGGCAAGGGCCAGCGCGGCCTGCTGGTCGCGTCGCCGAAGTCCGGCAAATCGGTCATGCTGCAGCACATCGCCCACGCGATCACCGCGAATCATCCTGACGTGACCCTGATCGTCCTCTTGATCGACGAGCGTCCTGAGGAAGTGACCGAGATGCAGCGTTCGGTGCGCGGCGAAGTCGTGGCCTCGACCTTCGACGAACCGGCGACGCGCCACGTGCAGGTTGCCGAGATGGTGCTGGAAAAGGCCAAGCGCCTGGTCGAAATGAAGAAGGACGTCGTGATCCTGCTCGACTCGATCACCCGCCTGGCGCGTGCCTACAACACCGTGATCCCGGCTTCGGGCAAGGTGCTGACCGGCGGTGTCGACGCCAACGCGCTGCAGCGTCCGAAGCGTTTCTTCGGCGCCGCCCGTAACGTCGAAGAAGGCGGCTCGCTGACCATCGTCGCGACCGCCCTGATCGAAACGGGCTCGCGCATGGACGACGTCATCTACGAAGAATTCAAGGGCACCGGCAACATGGAAGTGCACCTCGAGCGCCGCCTGGCCGAGAAGCGCGTCTACCCGGCGATCAACCTGAACAAATCGGGTACCCGCCGCGAAGAACTGCTGATCAAGCCGGACCAGCTGCAAAAGATCTGGATCCTGCGCAAGCTGCTGTACTCGATGGACGAGATCGAAGCGATGGAGTTCATCCTCGACAAGATGCGTGCGACGAAGACGAATATCGAGTTCTTCGACATGATGCGCCGCGGCGGCTAATTACCGTTAAAGCATCGACAAGGGCAGCTGCGGCTGCCCTTTTTTGTTTGCGCAGGTGCCCACGCGTAAACGCCGCGACCACCCTGCGTGCGGTTGCCACGGCCGCCCAACCGATTTATAATCGTCGGTTCAGCAGTTCAACTGGCAAGTGAGCGGCAATCGGGTCACGAAGCAAGACGACCGACGAAGTGCTGTTTGGCTACCAAATAAACCCAAGGCAGAAACATGAAAACCGAAACCCATCCAGATTACCGCGAAGTCGTCTTCCACGACGTGTCGTGCGACTTCAAATTCGTGACCCGTTCGACCATCGCTACCCGCGAGACGATCAACCACGAAGGCAAGGACTACCCACTGATCAAGATCGAAGTCTCGGCTGAATCGCACCCGTTCTTCACCGGCAAGCACAAGATCGTCGACACCGCTGGTCGCGTCGAGAAGTTCCGCCAGAAGTTCGGCGCCGTCGGTTCGAAGACCGCAGTCGCGAACAACGAAGGTTAATTTCAGGAAGCCCCGCGCGGGCTTCCCGAAGCCCGCCAGGGTCTCAAAAAAAGAAGCCGTTCGGCTTCTTTTTTTTCATCTTTTTATTCCTCGCTATACTAGCGCGACATTAATTCCAGACATCAGACTTATCGATGAAACCAGTCCGCCTCCCCGCCGCCGCCACGCTGGCCCTGCCGCGCTGGGCCTTGTTCGCACTCGGCCTGCTGTATATCCTGCCGGGGCTGATCGGCCGCGATCCGTGGAAGGACGACGCCGGCAGCTTCGGCATCATGTGGACCATGGCCCGCGGCGGCCTGAACGACTGGCTGTATCCGAACGTCGCCGGTCTCCCGAGCACGGACGATGGCCCGCTGGTGTTCTGGCTGGGCGCCATCTGCATCAAGCTGTTCGGCTGGATGCTGGGCGACGTGCTGGCCGCGCGCGTGTCGAACATCGGCATGTTCGTCACCGGCGGCATGTCGCTCTGGTACACCGCTTTCCACCTCGGCCGCCGGCCTGAAGCACAGCCGCTGCGCCTGGCCTTCGGCGGCCAGCCGGAACCCGACGCCTATGGCCGCACCCTGGCCGACACCACGGTCCTCGTCTACCTCGGCTCGCTCGGCCTGCTGCTGTATAGCCACGAAACCCTGGCCGTCACCCTGCAGGGCTCGCTGGTCGCCTATTTCCTGTACCGCGCGGTGCGCTATATCGAGACCGCCAGCGTCCGCAACGCGGCCCTGGTCGGCCTGGCGCTGGGCGCGCTGGCGCTCACGCGCGGGCCGGTGTCGCCGGTCGTCCTGCTGCTGGCGCTGCTGCTATGCACGCGTTTCTTCCGCATCCCGGCCGCCAGCGCGCTGCGCCACATGGCGGTGGCGGCGGTCGCGGCGCTGGCCCTGGCCCTGGTCTGGATCCTGCCGGCGACCCTGGTGCAGCCCTACGGCGAGTCGCCGGCGGCGGCATGGTTCGGCGCGCACGTGGGCCAGTTCGACGTGCCGAGCTGGACCTCGGCAAAAGCCTTCTTCCGGGTCGGCGTCTGGTTCTTCTGGCCGGCCTGGCCCTTCGCCGGCTGGGCGATCTGGGCCTGGCGGCGCCAGGAAAACATGCTGCACATCGTATTGCCGCTGACCTTCCTGGGCGCCCTGACCGCGCTGTTCCTGTGCGACCCGTCGCCCGAGACCGGCGACCTGCTGAAACTGCTGCCGCCGCTGGCCCTGATGGCCGCCTTCGGCCTGCCGACGATGAAGCGCGGCGCGATCAACGCCATCGACTGGTTCTCGGTGATGGCGCTGACGACCCTCGCCGCCCTGGTCTGGCTGTTCTGGATCGCCAAACTGACGGGCTGGCCGGCCCAGCTGTCGCACAATGCCCTCAAGCTGGTGCCGGGCTTCGTGCCGGAATTCGGCATCATCGCCTTCACCGTGGCGGCCGCCGTCTCGATCGGCTGGATCTGGCTGGTGCGCTGGCGCGTGTCGCGCCAGAGAACGGTGCTGTGGCGCGCCGTCGTGCTGTCGTCCAGCGGCCTGATCCTGCTGTGGGTGCTGCTGATGACCCTGTTCCTGCAGGACCTGAACTACAGCAAGAGCTACGCCGGCGTGGCACAGGCCCTCGCCGCCAAGCTGCCGGCGGACGCGAACTGCATCGACACCAACGTGGGCGCGGCCCAGCGCGCCTCCTTCGCCTACTACGGTCGCCTGCCGTTTGTCGGCGTCGAAGGCGGCCAGTGCGATTACGTGCTGCTGCAGGACCGGGTCAAGACGCGCGACGACCGCCTCCTGTCGCGCACCTGGGGCACGCGCGGCGCCACGCTGCTGTGGGAAGGCCGGCGTGCCTCCGACCGCGACGAGCGCTTCCGCCTGTACCGGCGCGCCCGCTGACCGTCAAGCCGCCCCCTTGGGCGGCTTTTCTTTTGGCGCTGTTCGCGTTAAGTGTGGAATATGCCGATGGCCGCCCGCAGCAAAGCCTCCGGCGTCTTGACGCGGGCGCCGTCGAGCGCCCAGCGCCAGCCAGCGGTGCGCCCGTGAGGACGGCCAGGAGTACTGCTCCCGGTACGAACAAAAGTCATTTCCATGGTGTCGCCATCGGCAAGTTGGCGGTGGTTCGGCGGGTCGACGTGCGCCCGGGCAGATTTATTGAGTCACGTCAACTCCAGGGCGCAAGCGGGGCCGACAATGACAAAGGCCATGCCGATCCAGATTCGCCCCTAAGAGGAGACAACATGAAAAGCGTAATGTTCTCGGAAATCGTCGGGGCACCGCGCGGTGCCGGACCGCGCCGCCTGTCGCCGCTGGCCGCCTACGGCCTGACGCTGGCGCTCGGCACGCCGCTGCTGGTGCTGGCCCTGCGCCTGCTCGATCCCGGCGCCCCGCTCGCCTGCATCGTGCTGCCGGTGCTGGCCGGCCTGGCCCTGCCGCTGTGCACGCCCGCCCCCGGCCGGCTCGACGTCAGCACCCGCTTCGATGCGCGCCACCTGCGCGCCACGCTCGACAGCGCGCTCGCCGACCTCGGCTACGCGCAGGTATGCGCCGGCCCCGACCGCATCCGTTACGCCAGCACCGCCCGCGGCTGGCGCACGCGCTCGCTCAGCGTGCGCATCCAGCCCCATGTCCTCGAAGTCGTCGGCCCGATCCCGACCCTGCGCGCCCTGCAGGCGGCGCTGGCCGGACCGGCCGCGTCGACCGCTCCCGCCGTCCCCGCCACCTGCCGCACCGATCTTTCAAGCCGGGAAACTGTTGCCGCTGCAATCCAAATCAGCGATAATGCGGAGCGCGTTGCCGGGATGGCGGAATAGGTAGACGCACGGGACTCAAAATCCCGCGCCGCGAGGCGTACCGGTTCGATTCCGGTTCCCGGCACCACACGCATGAATATAAAAAACCCGCGTTCTTCTTTGGAGAACGCGGGTTTTTGCTTTTGTAGCGCTGTGCCTGCAGCCCAACAGATAGCAATCTCGCGGCTACTTGTGTGCTATCCTCGACAACTAAATCAATTGCCTTGGGATAATTTTCTTGCTCAACCGGCAGGTTTTACTCCCAGTCCACCCTTTATCCAAGCGTACAGGCAGGCCGTGAGCACCATCGACTCCATCAGCCAATCCGACACGGCCATTGCCCGTGCCAAAGGTTTTTCGGAATGCGTGATCGCGCTGCGGCGCGCACTCACGACGACGCCGGTTGGATGGTCGCTTGCGGTATGGTTCTGCTGGGGCCGCGTGCCGCTGGGCTCGATCGTGTCGTGGCTGGCAACGGCTGCCTTTGTCTGGGCGGGCAGCCTGTTCGTTTTACAGCGGGTGATCGGCGCCGGTTCGAAGGTGGATGTGCATCGCAGCTGGGTGCACTGGGTCGCCGCGCTCGATGGCTTCGGATGGGGCTTGTCGACGTGGTTCCTGGTCGGATACGACCCCGTCCTGGACGCCATCCTGATGGCCCTGCTGTGCGGCGTCACCTCCATCAATGCCCAAGTCTACGGTACCTACGTATCGGCCTATTATTCGCAGATCGGCGTCCAGCTGGCGGTGTCGGTACTGGGTTTATTGACCGCGTCCAATAGTCCAAGTGCGCTCGATTTCGCTGCCGGCCTGGGCGTGTTCATCGCCCTCACCGCCTACTATTCGCGCGCCATCGCACAACGTCTGATGGAAGGCATTCGCTTGCAGTATGCGAATGGATTACTGGCTGCCCAGCTGCGCTCGGCGCTGCAGAAGGTGGAGCTCGATGCCGCGACCGACGCGCTGACCGGGCAGTGGAACCGCCGGGCACTCGACAACTTCCTCAAGCAGCAAGTCGAGCTGCAAACCGTCGCTTACCAGCCCTTTTCCATCCTGATGCTCGACATCGATTTCTTCAAACAGATTAACGATGAACTGGGTCACATGGTCGGCGACGATGTCTTGCGCGCTTTCGCGCACAGGTTACGCGCTGACTTGCGGCCGGGAGATTTTTGCGCCCGCTTCGGCGGCGAGGAATTTGTGGTCGTGCTGCCGCAGACGGCCCTGGCCGTCGCTCTCGAAGTGGCGGAACGCATTCGCAAGGGCATTGCGCAGTCTCCTCTGCTGGAAAAGCCGCGCGTGCAGGTCACGGTGTCGATCGGCGTTTCAACAATGGAACAAGGGCAAAGTATCGCTGAATTGCTGGCCAGGGCCGACGCTGCCGTGTACCACGCCAAGAATGCGGGGCGCAACCAGGTGCGTCCTTCCGTGAACATGCCTGCACAAGCCAGCGGCGTCGCGCACCAGGATTTTCTCATGTAGCCGCCAACGCGGCGCGCAACGCGGCTATTTCGCCGGCTGCCGCACCGACCAGTTATCGTAGGCCCGCTCGATCTTGCGCATCGTTCCCTCCCGCGCGAGCGCGGCGAAGGCCCCGTTCAGGCGCGCAATGAGCGCGTCCGGCATGGCGCGGTGGCAGGCAAGATAGACGTCCAGGCGGTTGAACACCAGCACCGGCACGATCTGGCCGGCCCAGCCGTTCTGCTCGAGCACGGGGCTACCCACGCGCAGGGCGGCGGCCCAGAGGTCGATGCGGCCCAATAAGAGCTTGCGCGGATTGGTCAGGTCGTTCGGCGCCGAGTCGACCCGGAAGCCGCGGCTGCGCAGGTACTGCTCGCGGGCGTCGCCGTTATAGGTGCCGATCCGGTAGGGGCGCGCATCGTCGAGCGTGCGCAGGGCGAAGTGGTGGTCGGCGCGCGCCATCAGGACCCATTCGGCGCTGTCGATCGGCCCCACCCATTTGAACAAGGCTTCGCGCTCCGGCGTGCGGGTGGTGGAGTAGACGCAGGCGTCAAGCCGGTCGTGGGCGGCGGCATAGGCGCGCTTCCAGGGCAGCAGCTCGATCGTGTAGGCCATGCCGGCACGGTCCAGGGCCGCCCGCACCTTGTCGGTCGAGATGCCGATCACGCTGCCCTCGCTGTCGAGCATGCTCGACGGGGCCGCGGCCTCGGTCGTGATGTACAGCGCCCCGGGACGGCCCGCCCGCGCACCCGCATCCGCGCTTGCATCGGCGTCCGTATCCGCCCCTGCCGGGCCGGCGCCAAGCAGGCAGGCCATGGCCAGCGCCGCCCATCGAAATTGTCGAATCAGCATATCGTGCACCCATCCTGGGCAATGTAAAAGCGCGCGAAAAGTGCCCCGCATCCACGCAGCATACCGTAACGGCCTGCCCTTGCCTGCGGCCTGGCAATATGCTCATCCTTATGGTGGCATGCGCGCGACAAAGGCTTGCATGTTCGGCAATTTCGACAAATCCAGACAAGACTTTCCGTATGGAAAATGTCATACTGACGATTACGTCGCCTGTTCGGGCGACCTCTTCTGCCGGACCTCCCATGTCGCTTTTCATGTTGCCCGACGATCCGTCGTTGCTCAGTTACGGTGTGTACGACCCGAAACTGGTCGTGCTGTCCTTGCTCGTGGCTATCTTTTCGTCCTGGATGGGACTGCAAATCGCCGGCCAGGCGCGCCAGCAGACCCGCCAGCGCACCCTGTTCCTGCTCACCGGCAGCCTGGCGCTCGGCGCCGGCGTCTGGTCGATGCACTTCATCGGCATGCTCGCCTTTAACCTGTGCACACAGGTTACCTACGACCCGATGATCACCATCCTGTCGAACCTGCCGAGCATCGGCGCCTCCTTCGTGGCGCTGAGCCTGATCGCGCGCGAACGGATCGGCACCCCCAGCCTGCTGGTGGGCGGCGTGCTGCTCGGTGCCGGCATCGGCGCGATGCACTATTCCGGCATGGCCGGCATGCGCATGAGTCTCGACCTGCGCTACGATCCCCTGATGTTCGGCCTGTCGATCGTGGTGGCGGTGGTGCTGGCCACGCTGGCGCTGTGGGTGCGTTTCGGCCTGGCGCGCCTGCGCCGCGTGAGCGAAGGCCGGCGCCTGCTGCTGGCGGCCATCGTCATGGGCTGCGCGGTCACCGGCATGCACTACACCGCCATGGCGGCCGCGCGTTTCGTGGGCACGGTGGGCAAGGACGCCGTCGCCTCCGACACCACCTTCCTGGCGCTGGCGATCTCCCTGATCACGGTGCTGTTCACGGTCGTCGTACTGGCCGCGAACGGCCTGCTGCGCTACCGCCAGCTGTACCTCGAACTCTCGCGCAGCGAAGCCTGGATGCGCGCCCTGCTCACCACGACGGTGGACGGCGTGATCACGATCGACCGCGAAGGCACGATCGAGGAATTCAATGCCTCGGCCGAAAAGATCTTCGGCTGGCGCCGCGCCGACATCGTCGGCGGCAACATCCGCCTCCTGATGACCGAGGCCGAGCGCGCCAACGAGCAGGCCGGCCTGCTCGGCTACCTGCGCGACAGCAGCGCCCACGCGGCGCCCAACAATGAAGAAGTCGATGCCGTGCGCCGCGACGGCAGCCTGGTGCCGCTGCGCGTCGCCGTCGGCCACGCGCGGATGCAGGAGCGCGAGCTCTTCGTCTGCTTCGTCACCGACATCTCCGAACGCCGCGAAATGGTGGCCGCCCTGCGCGCCAGCGAACAGCAGTTCCGCTCCCTGATCGGCACCATCCCCGGCATTTCCTACCGCAGCCGGATCGAAGGCGCGCACCCGATGGTCTTCATCAGCGACGCCGTCGAACGCGTGGCCGGCTATCCGGCGCGTGACTTCCTGGGCGATCCGCCGGCAGACGGTGCCAATACAGCGCCGCGCCGCTGCTTCGGCGCCCTGATCCACGCCGCCGACCGTGTGCGCGTGTCCGAGGCGATTGCGGCGGCGCTCGCGGAAGACCGCCCCTACCTGGTCGAATACCGCCTTCTTCACGCCGACGGCTCGACCCGCTGGCTGTGGGAGAACGGCACCGGCGTGCGCGACGAAGCAGGCAAACTGACCTGGCTCGACGGCGTGATCCTCGACATCAGCGAACGCCGCACGATGGAAGACGCGCTGCGCCAGGCGAAGGACGCGGCCGAGCAGGCCGCCGCCGCGCGCGCCAGTTTCGTCGCCAACATGAGCCACGAAATCCGCACGCCGATGAATTCGATCCTCGGCTTCACCGACGTCCTGCTGGACGGAGACCTGGCTCCGGAACAACGGCGCCACCTCGACACCGTGCGCAGCAACGGCCGTTCGCTGCTGCGCCTGCTGAACGAGATCCTCGACACCGCGAAACTGGAAAAAGGCGCGGTCGAACTCGAGGTCAACGATTTCAATTTGCTGTCCCTGATCGACGAACTGTCCTCGACGCTGGCCGCGAACGCGCGCGCCAAGGGCCTGCAGGTCGACATCCATTACGACCCGGCCCTGCCGACCAATTTGCGGGGCGATGAGCTGCGCATCCGCCAGGTGCTGACGAACCTGCTCGACAACGCCATCAAGTTCACCGCCACCGGCAGCGTGACCCTGCGCGCCGAACAGCAGGACGGCATGCTGCACTTCAGCGTGCAGGACACCGGCATCGGCATCGCTCCGGAACGCCTGCAGGCGATCTTCGACCCGTTCACCCAGGCCGACGCCTCGATGACGCGCCGCTTCGGCGGCACCGGCCTCGGTACCACGATCAGTAAACAATTGGTCGAGCTGATGGGCGGGAAGATCTGGGCCGAGAGCACCGTCGGCGCAGGCACGACCTTCCACGTGGTGCTGCCGCTGTTGGTGGCGCGCTTCGCGCCGCAGCAGGCGCGCGTGCGCACCGCCGCCGCCCTGCCGCCGCTGCGCGTGCTGGCGGCCGACGACGTGCCGCAGAACCTCGAGCTGCTGCAATTGCTGCTCGCGCGCCGCGGCCATACGATGACGGCGGTGTCCGACGGCGGCGCCGTGGTCGACCTGGCCGGGCGCCAGGAATTCGACCTGGTGCTGATGGACTTCCAGATGCCGGTGCTCGACGGTCTCGCCGCCACGCGCCGCATCCGCGAACAGGAACAGGCAACCGGCCGCCCGCGGGTGCCGGTGATCGCGATGACGGCCAGCGTGCTGCCCGAACACCGCCGCGCCAGCGTGCAGGTCGGCATGGACGGTTTCGCTTCGAAGCCGGTCGACTGGGTCACGCTGTCGCACGAGATCGCGCGCGTGCTCGGCCTCGGCTCCGGCAATCCGCATGCGGAAGTGGCGCCGGTCCTCGAACGCCATGCGCTCAACCGCGTGGCCGGCCTGAACCGCTGGGGCGGCAAGGAAGACGCCTGGCGCGAAGCGCTGGAACACTTCCACAGCCAGCACGCGATGCTGCCGCAGTTCCTGCAAGGCTTCCTGGCCAGCGCCGACTACCCGTCGCTGCGCATGCTGGCGCATAAAGCGCGGGGTGTCGGCGCGAATATCGGCCTGGAATTGCTGGCCGATGCGCTGGCCGCGCTGGAACAGCTGGCCGAAGGCGAAAAGGGCCAGGCGCTGGCCGGCGTGGCACTGCTGCCGGAAGCCCTGGCCAAGGTCGAGGCGGCGCATGCCGCGGCGATCCTGGCGATCCGCGCCGAGCGCCCGGCCGCCAGCAACGCGCCGGCCGCCCCGCAAAGCGCAGTCGACCTGCCGCGCGCCCTGCGCGCCGGCCGCCTGCTGCGCGACGCCCTGAATCGCGGCGCGCTCGACGACGCCGCGCTGGCCGGCCTGGCTGCGGCGCTGTCCGGCCATCCGGTGGCCGCCCGCGTCACGCAAGTCCAGGCGGCGCTGGCCGACTTCGACTTCGACCTCGCCCAGCAGCAGCTCGACGCCGCGCTGGAAGCGCTCGCTGAACACGACGACGCCTGAACGACAATCCAAAGCAACAGGAAACGATGTAATGAGCATGACCAGTAACAAGCCGCTGATCCTGGCGGTCGACGACGAAGCGAGCAACCTGCAGTTGCTGCGCCAGATCCTGCAAGATCACTACCGCCTGCTGTTCGCCAAGGACGGCGCGCGCGCCCTGGAGCTGGCCAACAAGGAAAAACCGGATTTGGTGCTGCTCGACGTGATGATGCCGGGGATGAGCGGCTATGAAGTCTGCGCGGCCCTGAAGGCCAATCCGCTGACGGCGCCGATTCCCGTCATCTTCGTGACCGCCCTGTCCGACACGGCCGACGAACTCGAGGGTTTCGAGGCCGGCGCGGTCGACTACATCACCAAGCCGGTCAGCCCGCCGGTGGTGCGCGCGCGCGTGCGCACCCACCTCTCCCTGGTGCGGATGGAAGAACTGAAAGCCTCGCGCCTGGCGATCGTCCAGCGCCTTGGCCTGGCGGCCGAGTACAAGGACAACGAGACCGGCCTGCACGTGATCCGCATGAGCCATTTTTCGCAGATCCTGGGCCTGGCGGCCGGCATGACGGAACAGGAAGCGGACGATTTACTGCATGCGGCGCCGATGCACGACGTCGGCAAGATCGGCATCCCCGACCGCATCCTGCAAAAGGCGGGACCGCTCGATGCCGACGAATGGAAGGTAATGCAGAGCCACGCGGCCATCGGCGCCGAAATCATCGGCGAGCACAGCGACGGCATGCTGAAGCTGGCCCACGAGATCGCGATGACGCACCATGAGAAATATGACGGCAGCGGCTATCCGAACGGCTTGGTGGGTGACGCCATTCCGCTCACGGGACGCATCGTGGCGATTGCCGACGTGTTCGATGCGCTGACCTCGGTCCGCCCGTACAAGCGGGCCTGGAGCGAAGAGGAAGCGATCGAGCACATGGTGCAGCAGAAGGGCAAGCATTTCGACCCGGCCCTGATCGACCTGTTCGTGGCCCAGCTGCCGGCGATCCGTACCGTGCGCGAGCGCTGGGCGGAGAAAGTTTAATCCGCCGTCTTGGCGCCGGGCGCGACGCCCGGCGTCACCATCCCGGGCGTGGCGGCGCGGCGGGCCACCACTTCGCGGTACAGCGCCGCGTAGCTGGTCGCCATCTGCTCGGCCGTGAACACGTTCTGGAAACGTTCGCCGGCACGGGCGCCCATCTCGCGCGCCATATCCGGGTTGTCCCACAGCGTGCGCATGGCCGCGCGCAGTGCCGGCGCGTCGGCCGGCGGCGTCACCAGGCCCGTCTCGCCGTCGATGTTGATATAGGTGGTGCCGCTGCCGATGTCGCACGAGATCATCGGCTTGCCGTACATCGCCCCTTCCAGCAGCGAGATGCCGAAGGCTTCCGAGCGCAGGTGCGAGGGGAAGGCCAGCGCATAGCACAGGGTCAGCAAGGCCACCTTGTCTTCCTCGTCGACGGCGCCCACGAAGGTCACATTGTTCAGGCCAAGGCTCAGTGCCTGGGCTTTCAGGCGTGCTTCCTCGGGCCCGGCGCCGACGATCACCACCGGATAGTTCGTCCCGGCCACCGCCTCGAGCAGCACGTGCAGGCCCTTGTAATAGCGCAGCACGCCGACGAACAGGAAGAACTTCGGACCGAAGCGCTCGCGCCACCGGGCCAGGCGCTGCGGATCTGGCTGCGGGTAGGTGTCCCGGTCCAGGCCGTAGGTGATGACACGGGTCTTGTCGCGGTAGCGCCCCAGCACCGGCGACGATTCCATGTAGTCGGGCGAGGCGGCGACGATCGCGTCGACACTGCGCAGGAAGCGCTGTTTCAGGGGCTGGTACAGGCGCAGCAGCTTCTTCTGGCGCACGATGTCGGAGTGGTAGCTGACCACGGTCGGCTTCTTCACGCGCGCCAGGAAGTGGGCCAGGTCCATGAAGGGCCACGGGAAGTGGTAGTGCACGACATCGGCTTCGCGCGCCAGGCGCGCCAGCGCGCCGAGGGAAGCCACCGAGCAGGCATTCGAAGCGAGCTCGAAGTCGAGCGGCACGCGGTGCACGGTGTGCCCCTCGAAGGCGATCGGCACCAGGTTCTGCTCGCGCGACAGCGACAGCACCGTGTTGGTCACGCCGAGGCGGCCGGTGCCGACGCACAGCTGGCGGATGACCTGCTCGATACCGCCGACGCTGTCGGGGTAGTAGGTCTTGTAGAAATGAAGGACGCGCATAGATACGATCGAAAAAGGACGGGCCCGGCGTCGGGGTGCGCAGACCGGACCCGGCGCTTTCCCTGACGCCGGCCGGTCCATGGTCAGCCTGTCGAGGGCACGCCCTCGACCATCCAGCGCAAGGTGTCCACCAACGGCGGTGGTTCGAGCGGCCCGATGACGGCGGCCAGCTTTTCATTGCTCCCAGACAGAGTCAGGACGTCGTTGGCGCGCACAAAGGCGGGATTGACTTGCACCTCGATGCGGTAGCCCGCGATGTCGGAAATGAGATCGATTACCTCGCCCAGCGAGTGGCTGCGGCCGGAACACACATTGAATGCCTCGCCCACCGGCGCGGCGGCCAACAATTTACGGTAGCTGCGCGCCACCATGCGCACGTCGGAAAAATCGCGCGCAATGGCCAGGTTGCCCAATTCGATGCGCGCTTCCTTGCGCCGGAAATGCGAGACGATCTTCGGCAACAGGAAGTTGTCGCCCTGCCCCTGGCCGGTGTAATTGAAGGGCCGCACGATGACGATGGGTAGTTTGTCCATCCACAGGCGCGCCATGTATTCCATGGCCAGCTTGCTGACGGCGTAATCGTTGGCCGGCGCCGCGGCGACGTCTTCGGTGATGACGGGCACGCTGGCATTGCCGTAGATGTTGGCCGAGGACGCCAGCAGCACGCTCGACGGCTTGTGGCGCAGCGCCGCCAGCGCTTCGAGCAGGTTGCGGGTGCCGACCAGGTTGACGCGGTAGATCTGCTCGACATCGCTGTGGGCGACAAAGGCGATCCCGGCCAGGTGCACGACCACGTCCGGTTGTACCTGCTCGACCATGGCGCCGACCGCCGCGCGGTCGCACAAGTCGACCGCCAGCACGTCGGTGCCGAGATCGTTGCCCGGCATGACCGTGCCGAACACGCGGTAGCCGGCGGCCGCCAGTTCGCGTGCCACATAATAGCCGGTAAAGCCGCGCAGGCCGGTGATCAGGGCACGCTTGCCCTCGCCTTCGCGCGGGCCTGCCTCAGGCTGCGGATCGCGCACGGTGCTCATGTCAGAACGAAAAGCCCTGCTCGTTGCGCCGCAGGTCGGCGTCGACCATCATCTGGCACAGCTCCTCGAGCGTCGTTTTCGGTTCCCAGCCAAGCTCGCGCTTGGCCTTGGCCGGATCGCCGATCAGGAGTTCGACTTCCGCCGGGCGGTAGAACTTCGGCGAGATGCGCACCAGGGTCTTGCCGCTCTTGGTGCAGACGCCGGTTTCGTTTTCGCCGCTGCCCTGGAATTCGAGCGTAATACCGGCAGCCTTGAAGGCCATCGTCACGAAGTCGCGCACGGTCTCGGTACGGTTCGTTGCCAGCACGTAGGTGTCAGGCTGGTCGGCCTGCAACATGCGCCACATGCCTTCCACGTACTCTTTGGCAAAGCCCCAGTCGCGCTTGGCGTCGAGGTTGCCCAGTTCGAGCACGTCGAGCTTGTTCAGGACGATCTTCGCGACCGAATCGGTGATCTTGCGGGTGACGAACTCGCGGCCGCGCAGCGGCGACTCGTGGTTGAACAGGATGCCCGAGGAACCGAAGATGCCGTAGCTCTCGCGGTAGTTGATCGTCATCCAGTGCGCGTACAGCTTGGCCACGCCGTACGGGCTGCGCGGGTAGAACGGGGTTTCCTCGACCTGCGGAATGGCCTGCACCTTGCCGAACATTTCCGAGGTCGACGCCTGGTAGAAGCGGATCTTCGGATTGATCAGGCGAATCGCCTCGAGCAGGTTGACGGCGCCGAGGCCGGTGATCGATGCAGTGGTCAAAGGCTGGTCAAAGGACACGCCGACGAAGCTTTGCGCCGCCAGGTTGTAGACCTCATCCGGTTGCGCGGTCTGTATCAGGCGCAGGCTCGATGCCAGGTCGGTCAGGTCGTATTCGACCAGCGACAGGTTGGGATGCGCCTGAATGCCGAGTTCCTCGATACGCCAGAAATTGGTCGAGCTGGCGCGGCGGAAGGTACCGGTGACGTGATAACCCTTCTCGAGCAGCAATTGCGCGAGATAGGCGCCGTCCTGACCAGTAATACCAGTGATGACGGCTCTTTTTGTTGTTTTCTGCACGATATGAAAATTCCGGATGAGTGCCGCAAGTGGCAACTACTTTTCTGACAACCCCATATTGTAACAGAGGACTTTGCCTGTTACGGATGCAGGGGCGCCATAACAACAGGCGCCCATGGCCGGCATTATTGATCGAAATGCTATTTGTCTGGGGAGCGCTTACGGATTGTTACGTGTCGCTGCCCAAAAAAACAGGCGAGCACGCTCGCCTGTGAGTCCACTCAATGGATGAGCGAATTGTTAAATCCGGGCTGAACTTTTATCAGCCCGGATCGTCCAGGCTGGTCAGCGATTCGACACGGCATCGACGACGCACAGCGCCGTCATGTTGACGATGCGGCGCACCGTGGCCGACGGGGTCAGGATGTGCACCGGTTTGGCGCAGCCGAGCAGGACCGGGCCGACCGCGATGCCGTTGCCGGCCGCCGTCTTGAGCAGGTTGTAGGCGATGTTGGCCGAATCGATGTCCGGCATGACCACCAGGTTGGCGTCGCCCTTGAGCGTCGATTGCGGCATCAGCTTCGCACGCAGCTTCGCATCGAGCGCCACGTCGCCGTGCATCTCGCCGTCGACTTCCAGGTTCGGCGCCTTCTGCTGCACCAGCGCCAGCGCGGTGCGCATCTTCTTCGCCGGCTCGCTGTCCGAGGTGCCGAAATTCGAATGCGACAGCAGCGCCACGCGCGGGGTGATGCCGAAGCGCTCGAGTTCCTCGGCCGCCATGATCGTGATCTCGGCCAGCTCTTCCGCCGTCGGGTTCTCGTTGACGTGGGTGTCGACCATCGCCAGCTGGCGCTCTTCGGTGATGACGAAGTTCATCGCCGCGTAGACCTTGGCGCCGGCGCGCTTGCCCAGCACCTTCTCGATGAAGTCGAGGTGGGTCCAGGTGGTGCCGTAGGTGCCGCAGATCATGCCGTCGGCGTCGCCCTTGTGGATCATCATCGCGCCGATCAGCGTATGGCGGCGGCGCATCGCCAGCTTGGCCATGTCCGCGGTCACACCCTTGCGCATCACCATCTGGTGGTAAGTCTGCCAGTAGTCGCGGTAACGCTCGTCGAAGTCGGGGTTGATGACGTCGAAATGCTCGCCCAGCTTCAGGCGCAGGCCGAACTTCTGGATGCGCTGCTCGAGCACGGCCGGGCGGCCGACCAGGATCGGGCGCGCCAGCCGCTCGTCGACCACCACCTGCACCGCGCGCAGCACGCGCTCGTCCTCGCCTTCGGCGTAGACGATGCGCTTGAGCTCGAGCGGGGCGCTCTTGGCGACCTGGAACAGCGGCTTCATGAACGAGCCGCTGCGGTACACGATCTGCTGCAGGCTTTCGGCGTAGGCGGCCAGGTCGGCGATCGGGCGGGCAGCGACGCCGCCGTCCATCGCGGCCTTGGCCACCGCCGGCGCGATATGGGTCAGCAAACGCGGGTCGAACGGCATCGGGATCAGGTATTCCGGGCCGAAGGACAGGTTGTTGATGCCGTAGGTCGAGGCGACCACGTCCGACTGCTCGGCATGCGCCAGGTCGGCGATCGCGTGCACGACCGCGATTTCCATTTCGCGCGTGATCGTCGTCGCGCCGCAATCGAGGGCGCCGCGGAAGATGTACGGGAAGCACAGGACGTTGTTGACCTGGTTCGGGTAGTCCGAACGGCCGGTGGCGATGATCACATCGCTGCGCACGGCCTTTGCGTCTTCCGGCAGGATCTCCGGATTCGGGTTGGCCAGCGCCAGGATGATCGGGTTCGGCGCCATCTTCGCGACCATTTCCGGCTTCAGGACGCCGCCGGCCGACAGGCCGAGGAAGATGTCGGCGTCGGGCATGATGTCGGTCAGGGTGCGGTGCGCGGTATCCTGCGCGAAGCGCTCCTTGTCCGGGTCCATCAGCTCGACGCGGCCCTTGTAGACGACGCCGGCCAGGTCGGTGACAAAAATGTTTTCGATCGGGAAGCCGAGGTCGACGATCAGGTCGAGGCAGGCCAGGGCCGCGGCGCCGGCGCCGGAGACGACCAGCTTGCAGTTCTTGATGTCCTTGTTGACGACCTTCAGGCCGTTCAGGATGGCGGCGCCGACGATGATCGCGGTGCCGTGCTGGTCGTCATGGAAGACCGGGATCTTCATCCGCTCGCGCAGTTTGCGCTCGATGTAGAAGCACTCGGGCGCCTTGATGTCTTCCAGGTTCACGCCCCCGAAGGTCGGCTCGAGCGAAGCGATGATGTCGACCAGCTTGTCGGGATCGTTCTCGGCGATCTCGATGTCGAAGACGTCGATCGCGGCAAACTTCTTGAACAGAACGCCCTTGCCTTCCATCACCGGCTTGGAAGCCAGCGGGCCGATGTTACCCAGGCCGAGCACGGCGGTGCCGTTCGAGATCACGGCCACCAGGTTGCCGCGCGACGTGTATTTGTACGACGCCAGCGGGTCCTTGACGATCTCTTCGCAAGGCGCCGCCACGCCCGGCGAATAGGCCAGGGCCAGGTCGCGCTGGTTCAGCAGGCCCTTGATCGGGGTCACCGAGATCTTGCCCGGACGGGGGAACTGGTGGTATTCGAGCGCTGCAGCCCGCAGTTGTTGGCGCAGTTCTTCTTTTTTGTCCGATGACGAATCCATGCTATGCAGCCTTCCTGAACTTAGAGGGGAACCTCCAATTTTATCAGACTGACTCTTTCATTCGGCTATCAATTGGCTACGTATTTTCCACGTTGGTGATTCTACAAGTTTTGCTAATGCAAGGGGGGTGCATCATAAGCAAACATGATGCGTGCATCGAGTCCTGGGCTCGGGAGCCCAGGCTACGACAAGGGGGTGCATCATAAGCAAACATGATGCTTGCACCGAGTCCTGGGCTCGGGAGCCCAGGCTACGCTTCGCTTGGGGTAGCGGGCTTGCACGCCCCGTGCTGCCTGCGGGCGGTAGAATTGCCCCCATGCTCTCCGAATTCGACCTCATCAAACGTTACTTCCGCCGCGCCCGTAGTGGCCACGCCGTCCTCGGCATCGGCGACGACTGCGCCCTGCTGGCCCCGACGCCCGGCATGCAGACTGCGGTCTCGACCGACCTCCTGATCGAAGGCCGCCATTTCTTTGCCGGCGCCGACCCGCGCATGCTCGGCCATAAATGCCTGGCCGTGAACCTGTCCGACCTGGCGGCGATGGGCGCGAAGCCCGTCGGCTTTACCCTTGCCCTGTCGCTGCCCGGCGCAGATCCCGAATGGCTCGAAGCCTTCTCGAGCGGGATGTTCGCGCTGGCCGACCAGCACGACTGCGAACTGATCGGCGGCGATACCACACGCGGCCCGCTGGCGATCTGCATCACCGTGTTCGGCGAAATCGCCCCCGGCCACGCGCTGCGCCGCGACGCCGCGCGCGCCGGGCACGACATCTGGATCTCGGGCACCCTGGGCGACGCGCGCCTGGCGCTGGCCGGCTACTGGAAGGAAATCGCGCTCGATGGCGAGGCCCTGGCCCACGCCGCCCTGCGCATGCACCAGCCGACGCCGCGCATCGAGCTCGGGCGCGCGCTGGCGGTGGTACCGATCGCGCACGCGGCGCTCGACATTTCCGACGGATTGATTGGCGACCTCGGGCACATCCTCGAAGCGTCGCGGGTCGGCGCCACGCTCGATGTCGACGCACTGCCCGCCGGACCGGCGCTGGCCGGGCAGTCGCTGGCGCTGCGGCGCCGGTTTACGCTGGCCGGCGGCGACGATTACGAACTATGTTTTACAGCCCCGGCCAGCCAGCGCGAGGCCGTGATCGCGACGGCGGCGGCCGCCGGTACGCCGGTGACGCGCGTCGGCACCATCGATGCCCAGCCGGGTTTACGATTGGTGGACGCGGCCGGTAAATCGCTGGAGATGGATGTGCAGGGGTGGGATCACTTCAGCGGGCAATGATCCGGCCTCGTACCGCATGCGCCGCGTGCTGACGCCGCTCACCCCGTCCTGGGCACCTTGCGGTCATCGTAGGGCCCGTGTTCCATCCAGTAATGCCGGAACGCCAGCCGCACGTTATCGCGCAACTCCGCATCGTTCCACGGCTTCGTATAAAACTTGTAGATCGACCCGCGGTTGATCGATTCGAGCACGGTGTTGATGCCCGTGTAACCGGACAGGATGATCCGCATCGTGTCCGGATACATCTCCTTTACCTTGCTCAGGAACTCGGTGCCGCTCATGACCGGCATGCGCTGGTCGCACATCACGACCTGCACCCGGTACAGCGCCAGCAGCTCGAAGGCCTCGGTCGGCGTCGACGCCGTCAGCACCCGGTAGTTATCGCGGCGGAACAGGCGGTGCAGCGCGGTGAGCGTATCGACGTCGTCGTCGACCACCAGGATGGTCTGGACGTTGCTGTCGTCGGCGGTGGGCCGGTCCGGCGTCTCGCGGTTCTTGCGCACCAGTTGGGCCAGCTGGGCGGCCGGCAGCGCGCGCGAAAAATGAAAACCCTGGATCTCGTCGCAGCGGTGGCGCCGCAGGTAGGCCATCTGGGCGCGCGTCTCGACACCCTCGGCGATCACCTGCATGTGCAGGCTGTGCGCCATGCTGATGATGGCCAGCGCAATCGCGGCGTCGTCAGGATTGGTGACGATGTCGCGCACGAACGCGATATCGATTTTCAGTTTATCGATCGGGAAGCGTTTCAGATAGGCCAGGCTCGAGTAGCCGGTGCCGAAGTCGTCGATCGCGATCCGGATGCCCAGCGCCTTCAATCGTTCCAGCACCTCGATGGTGCGCTCGGCATTCGTCATCAGCGCGCTTTCGGTCAGCTCGAGCTCCAGCAGTCCGGGCTCGATGCCGTGGCGTTCGAGCGCCGCGCGCACCACGCCCTCCAGGTCTCCCTCGACGAACTGGCGGCTCGATACGTTGACTGCCACGCGCAGCTCGCGCACGCCCTCCTCCTGCCACTCGGCGATCTGGCGGCAGGCCTCGTCGATGATCCACTCGCCGATGCGCACCACCATCCCGGTTTCTTCCAGCACCGGCACGAATTCGGCCGGATACACCAGGCCGTGGCCGGGCCGGTGCCAGCGCAGCAGCGCCTCGACCCCGCACACGCGCCCCGTACTGAGCTCCAGCTTCGGCTGGTAATGCAGCACGAACTGTTCTCCCTCGAGCGCGCTGCGCAGCGCCAGCTCGAGGTCGAGCCGGGCCAGGACCTGCACATTCATCCCGGCCGTGAAGAAGCGGTAGCCGTCGCGCCCCGCTTCCTTGGCGCGCACCATCGCCGTATCGGCATATTTCACCAGGGTCTCCGGCTCGACCGCGTCATCCGGATACATGGCGATGCCGATGCTGGCGGTGAGCACGGCATGCTGGCCGTTCAGGTCGAAGGGCGCGCGCAGCGATTCGCGGATTTCGTTGGCGACGTGCGCCGCCTCTCCCTGCTGCTCGCGCGTCATGCTGAGGATGACGGCGAACTCGTCGCCGCCGAGGCGCCCGACCGCGCCACGCTGTTCGCGCACGCGCACCAGGCGGTCGCTGAACTGGCGCAGCAGCTCGTCGCCCAGCGCCGGACCCAGCGAATCGTTGACGATTTTAAAACGGTCGAGCGTGATGAACAGCACCGCCACGCGCCAGGCCTTATCCTGCGCCAGCTCGATCGCTTCGCGTAGGTTCTGGAAGAACAGGGTGCGGTTGGGCAGGCCGGTGAGGCCGTCGAAGCTGGCCAGGTGCTTCAGGCGCTGCTGCGCCTGGAGGCGCTCGCTGATGTCGCGCGCCACCGCGATCAGCAGCTTGCTCGAACCGGCCTCCTGCCACTGCCAGCTGATCTCGACCGGCACCGCGCCTTCTCCGCCGGCGCGCAGCAGTTCGGTCTCGTTGATGTCGGTCTCGTGCGCCGCGCCGTTGGTGGCCAGGTGGCGCTCGAGCTGGGCCCTGGTGGTCAGTCCCAGCGCCACCGGGTCGATGCGCAGCAGCGCCTCACGCGAGAAGCCGAGCATGCGGCAGGCGCCGTCGCTGACGTCGACCAACGCCAGGCTGGCCGCGTCGATCAGGAAGATGCCGTCGGTGGTGGCATCCATCGCGCTGCGAAAGCGCCCCAGCGCCGCGGTCCGCTCGCGCACCGTTCGCTCCAGGCACGCGCCGTATTCGCGCGACTCGCGGTGCATCAGGCGTACTTCCAGCAGGTTGCGGATGCGCGTCATCACCTCGACCGTGTCGAGCGGTTTGCCGATGAAGTCGCGCGCGCCGGCTTCCAGCGCCGCCAGCTTCTTGTCCGGTTCGGCCGTCACCACCAGCACCGGCAGCCAGGATTCGCTTTCCAGCGGTTTTAACGCCTCCATCACCTGGAAGCCGTCCATGTGCGGCATGTGCAAATCCAGGATGATCAGGTCGAAGCGGTATTTCAGGTGCAGCGACACCACCTGGCGCGGGTCGCTGGTGCTGTGGACATTCTCGTAGCCGGTGGTTTTTAACAGGTATTCCAGCAGCTGCACATTGACCGGCTGGTCGTCGACGATCAGCACGCGCGCGCGGCGCACTTCGGCGGGCGTGATCACGATGCCGTTCCTCCTGTTGCCCTGCCTGCGCGCAGGTGCGCCAGCGTGAGGTCGATCGCTTCGTTGAACTTGTCGATGTCGATCGGCTTGGTGAGATAGCGGAAGAAGCCGGCCGCCATGCCGCGTTCGATGTCGCGCGTCATCGCGTTCGCCGTCAGCGCGATCACCGGGATGTCTTTCGTCGCCGGCTCGCGCTGGAGTTGCGCCAGCACTTCGAGACCGCTCATGCCGGGCAGGTTCAGGTCCATCAGGATGATGTCGGGATGATGCGCGCGCGCCAGCGCCAGGCCGCCCGGTCCATCGCCAGCGGCCAGCAGGCGCAGGTCGGGCCGGAAGCGCACGATCTCCTCGACCAGTTTCAGGTTGGCCGGATTGTCCTCGACATACAGCACCAGCTGCGGCACACCGTCGCCGCCTGCAGCCGGCGCGGCCTCGACCGCAGCGAGGGCGCTGGCCTGCGAAGCCAGCGGCGCGGTGGTGCCCAGCTCGATCGTGAACACGCTGCCGACGTTCGGGCTGCTGGTGACCTCGATGGTGCCGTTCATCAGCTCGACGAGACGGCGAGTGACCACCAGGCCGATGCCGGTTCCTTCCTGGGCGCCTGCTTCCTGGCCGAGGCGGTTGAATGGCTGGAACAGGCTGTCGACCTGGTCGGGGCGCAGGCCCATGCCGGTGTCCTGCACCGAAATGCGCATGCGCCCGGGGCTCGCCTGCTGGCAGTCGAGCACCACGGCGCCGGCGTCGCGGTTGTACTTGATCGCGTTCGACAGCAGGTTGAGCAGCACCTGTTTCAGGCGCGTGCGGTCGGCCAGCAGCACGGCGTTCACCTGCTGCGGGAACAGCACGCGGATGCCGCGCGCCGCCGCCAGCGGTTCGATCATGGTCTGGCACTCGCCGAGGATCTCGCCGAGCGCCACCGGTTCCATCGACAGGGTAATCGTGCCCGATTCGACTTTCGCCAGGTCGAGGATCTCGTTGATCAGGGTGAGCAGGTGCCGCCCCGACTTCAGGATGTGGTTCGCGAATTCCTTCTTCTGCGTGTCGGTGGTCGGCAGCGATGCGGAGGTCAGTATCTGCGCGAAGCCGAGGATCGCGTTGAGCGGCGTGCGCAGCTCATGGCTCATCGAGGAAAGAAAAGCGGATTTCGCCTGGTTGGCGTTGTGCGCCTCGTCGATGGCGTTCGCCAGTTCGGCATTGGCCAGCGCCAGCTGCAGCGTACGTTCGTCGACGCGGTGTTCGAGCTGCTCGTTCAGGCGCATGATTTCCTGCTGCGCGCGCGAGCGCTCCTGGGCCTCGCGCACGATTTCTCCGTTCGAGTTTTCCAGTTCGCGCGTGCGCTGCTCGATCTCGGTGAGCATCGCGTTGAACGAGTCGGCCAGTTCCGCCGCCTCGTCGTTGCCGATGCGCGGTGCACGCCGCGAATAGTCGCGCGTGGCGACGACGTCGCGCGCGATTTCGGTGACGGCCACGATCGGCGCCGTGATGACGCGGCCCATGCGCCGCATCAGCAGGTAGGCCGTGCCCATCGCCAGCAGCATCACCCCGAGGGCGATCGCCAGGTAGTCGAGCGTGCGCGCCAGCATCCGGTTCTCGGCGCGCAGCCAGACGGTGCCGACGGTTTCGCCATTTTCCACGATCGGGCGGAACAGCATCACGTGCCGGCCCTCGCTGCGCGCCCCCGGCGCTTCCGGACGCGGCGGGAAGGCGCCCGGCGCGCCGGGCGCCGCATACGAGGCGAACAGGCGTCCGTGCTCGTCGTAGATGGCGGCCGCGCCGACGATCGGCCGGGTGCGCAGCAAGGCGAGATTCTCGCCCGCCAGGCGCGGGTCGTCGAAGGCCAGCGCGGCCGAGGTCATGTGGCCGACCAGTTCGGCCTGGGTCGACAAGTCGTTGATCAGGGAGCGCTGGTAGTTGCGCAGGTCGTAGCCGATGATCAGGCCGACCGACACCAGCAGCGCGGCGAAGGTGGTGGCCATCACGACCACCACCAGTTTTTTGCGGATCGAGGAGCGCCGGTTCACGAAGCCCCCGTCACGCGCACGGCCGCGGCCAGCAGGCGCGCGCTGATTTTGAGCCCGCTCGGCGCCACCTGGCCAAGCGCCACTTCGAAGCGCAGGTGTTCGTCGATGACGAGAAAGCGGATCATGTTGCCTGGCACCTCGGCGCCGTCGCCCACGGTGAGCAGCGGCAGGCCGCGCGCACTGGCCAGCAGCTCGTGCCAGCGCTCCGGGCCGGCGATGTACAGCACATGCAGTCCGGCCGGCGAATCGCCGCGGCGCAGGCGCCGCACCGCCAGCGGATGGCTGCCGGCGCTGCGCCCGGCAATCACCTGCTCGAGCTGGGCCGCCAGTTCGTCGTTGCCGGCCACGCCGATCACGAGCGGGCTGTCGGGGCGGACAAAGGCGCTGCCGGGCCAGTCGACGAAACCGGTGAATTTGTACAGATAGGCGGCCTTCACCTGGACTTCGAGGCGCGCCGGCTGCGCCGCTGCCGCGCCGGCGAGCAGCCACAGGGCGAACAGGAACGGGTGTGCCGAGCGCACGGCCCGGACGGCGAAGGCCATCACGATGGAACCGGCCCTACCCGGCAGCACGTGAATAATGCATGCGGCATAAAAAGGTATGTTGGAAAAAAGAAACGCGGCGAAAGTCGCCGCGATGCAGGATAGCAAACCGGGTTGTCTTCGTGTCGCACGGGACATTTCCTGTTTGGATCTATCGTTGGATCGATCTCTGATCTACTGTATCCGCTCCCGTCGCGTTTGCGTAGCGGACGTCAGCATCCATGCAAGTTTGCCACACCGGCCCGGGCTGCGGCGCGCTAGAATGAACTCACGCGCGACCACCCGCTGTCGCCGCCGCCGGCCGAGCCCGGCGCTACCTGAAGGAGCTGCACGTGACGAACGATTTGATCGATCTTGCAACGAAAGTGGGCATGGCGCTGCAGGCCAGGCGCCTGGTGCTGGCCACGGCCGAATCCTGCACCGGCGGCGGCGTGTCGCAGGCCGTCACCGAGATCGCCGGCTCGACCGGCTGGTTCGAATGCGGGTTCGTGACCTATTCGAATGCCTCGAAAACCGAGCTGCTCGAGGTCTCGGCGGCGCTGATTGCCCAGTTCGGGTCGGTCAGCGAGGAAGTGGCCGGCGCGATGGCCGAAGGCGCGCTGGCCAACAGCAACGCCGACGTCGCCCTCTCGACCACCGGCATCGCCGGCCCGACCGGCGCGGTGCCGGGCAAGCCGGTCGGCACCGTCTGCTTCGGCTGGGCGCGCGGCGACACGACGCATACGGAGCGCCTCGTGTTCCAGGGCGACCGCGCAGCCGTGCGCGAGCAGACCGTGGCGCATGCGCTGCGCGGCCTGCTGCGCTTTATTGAATAGGACGGCGCGCATAGTGAGGCGACGCCGGCCGGCGGCGGCGCAGGGCGCCGCGCTGCTGCTCGCCTGCGCGCTTGGCGGCTGTGCGGCAGACACCGTATCCGCTACCGGCATTCAAACCGAGTCCGAGGTCCAGACCGTGTACGCCGTCGGCGATATCGCCCGCTGCACCCACCCCGACCCGCGCTGGTCGGGTGCGTTCGATACCGCCGCCGTGGTCGCGGCCGGCCTGGCGGCGGACCCGGACGCGGTCGTGCTGACCCTGGGCGACCACACCTACCCGCACGGCACGGCGGCCGAATTCGCCAACTGCTACGGTCCCACCTGGGGCCGCTTCAAGGAGCGCACCTGGCCCGCCCCCGGCAACCACGAATACCACATGCAGGGCGCGGCGCCCTACTTTGCCTATTTCGGCGCGCGCGCCGGGCGCGGCTATTACAGCCTGCGCCTCGGCAGCTGGCGCATCTATTCGCTCGACAGCAACCTGGCGGGCGCTGCGCAGGCCAGGCAACTGGCCTGGCTGAAGGCGGAACTGGCACAGGACAAGGCCAGCGCCGCCGGCGCCGGCACGCCGCCCTGCACGCTGGCATTCTGGCACCATCCCCTGTACAGTTCGGGCGGCCACGGCAGCGTGGCGACCATGCGCGCGGCCTGGGCGCTGCTGCAGGGAGCCGGCGCGGAACTGGTGTTATCCGGCCACGACCACGATTACGAGCGCTTCGCGCCGCAGGATGCGGAAGGCCGCCTGGATCCCCGCGGCCTGCGCCAGTTCGTGGTCGGCACCGGCGGCGCCTATCCGACGCCCTTCCTGATGCCGCTCGCGCACAGCGAAACCCGCGACGCCAGCCGCAACGGCGTCCTGCGCCTGCGCCTGCATGCGGGTCGCTACGACTGGGAATTCCTGGAAGCGACCCCACCTCAGTTACCGAATGCCTCGCCGCCGGACCACGGTAGCGGCGTTTGCCACTGAGCTGCCATTGATTCATCAGCCTGACCTTATTCTTCTGGAGCACCACATGAAAACCCGCCCCTTGTTTGCCGCATCGCTGCTGATGGCCGCCCTGAACGGCGCCGGCGCCGAAGAAGGCGGGGGTGGCGCCGCCGCCGCGGGCACGCCGCCGCACACCCAGCTGCCCGGCATCCCGAACATCGCCTTCGACAAATACACCCTGCCGAACGGCCTGCAGGTGATCCTGGTCGAGGACAAGCGCCTGCCCCTGGTCGCGGTCAACGTCTGGTACCACGTCGGCCCGGCCAACGAGGCGCCCGGCCTCACCGGTTTTGCCCACCTGTTCGAGCACATGATGTTCGCGGGCAGTAAGCACCTGCCGCGCGGCATGGCCGACCGCCTGATGGAAGGCGCCGGCGCCAGCGACAGCAACGGCAGCACCGACTACGACCGCACCAATTACTACGATACGGTCCCTTCGAACCAGCTCGAACTGGCCCTCTGGGTGCATGCCGACCGCATGGGCTACCTGCTCGACGTGCTCGACCAGAAGTCGCTGACCAACCAGCAGGACGTGGTGCGCAACGAGCGGCGCGACACGGTCGAAAACGAACCCTACGGCATCGTCGAGGAAGCGCTGAACCACGCGCTGTTCCCGGAGGAGCACCCGTACCGGGCCTCGGTGATCGGCTCGCACACCGACATCCAGAACGCCAGGCTGGAAGACGTGCGCGAGTTCTTCACCCGTTACTATGGCCCGAACAACGCCAGCATCGTGATCGCCGGCGACATCGACAAGGTCAGGACGCGCGCCCTGGTGGCGAAATATTTCGGCAGCCTGCGGCGCGGGCCGGCCGTGGTGCGTCCGAACGTCGTCACGCCGCCGATCACGAGCGAGCGCCGGCTGGTGGTGCCGGACCGCGTCGAACTGCCACGCGTCTACATGGGCTGGTTGACGCCCCCTGCCTACCAGCCGGGCGACGCCGAACTGGCGGTTGCCGCGCAGATCCTGGCTGGCGGCAAATCGAGCCGTCTGTATAAATCCCTGGTCTACGGTCGCCAGATCGCGCAGGACGTCGACGCCGACCAGGATTCGCGCGCGCTGGCCTCGACCTTCCTGATCGAAGTCACGGCGCGTGCCGGCCACACCCCGGCCGAGATCGAGGAAGCGATCGACGCCGAACTCGCCGCCCTGCGCGACCAGGGGCCGACGGAACAGGAGGTGGCGCGTGCCCGCAACCAGATCGAGACGGCGATCGTCAGCTCGCTGGAAAAACTGGGCGGCGATGGCCTGGCCGACCAATTGAATCACTATAACCAGTACACGGGCGACCCCGGCTACCTGGCCCAGGACGTGGCCCAGCTGCGCAAGATCACCGCTGCCGACGTCCAGCGCGCCGCGCGCACCTGGCTGCAACGCAAGTCGCGCGTGGTGGTGGCCGGCGTGCCCGGCATCCCGGATCTGCCGCCCGACCCGCCGGCACCGAAGCCGCCCAAGGCGCGCAGCAACAAGGCGGGACCGGGCGGCATCAACGAAGCCGAGGCCTGGCGCGCGCAAATGCCGAAGGCCGGGCCGGCGCCGCGCATGAACCTGCCGCAGGGCGAGAGTTTCAAGCTGCCCAATGGTTTAACTGTCATCCACCACTACAATCCGGCGCTGCCGCTGGTGTCGGCCGACCTGGTGGTGCGCAGTGGGTCGGACGCCAATCCCGCGGCCCTGCCGGGCCTGTCGAGCTTCACGGCGCAGATGCTGACGGAGGGCACGGCGACGCGCAGCGCGCCGCGCATCGCCGACGAGATCGCGCAACTGGGCGCCTTCATGGATACCGGCAGCAGCACGGCGGCGTCGACGGTTTCGCTGCTGTCGCTGCGCGCCAACTTCGGCGCGGCCTTGGCCGTGCTGGCCGACGTCGTGCTGCACCCCGCCTTCCCGACCGCCGAAGTCGAGCGCCAGCGCGCCAGCCGCCTGGGCGATTTGATGCAGCAGCGCGACGACCCCGAACTCATCGCCGCGCTGGCCGCCGCCGGCGCCCTGTACGGCCCGCGCCACCCTTACGGTTACGGCCAGCTGGGCACGGAGCCGGCGATCCGCGCCGTGACGCGCGAAGACCTGGAGGGTTTCTGGCGCCGCCACTACGTGCCGGGCAATGCGGCGCTGGTGGTCTCGGGCGACATCTCGCGCGCCGAACTCAAGGCCCTGGCCGAAGCCCATTTCCTCGGCTGGAAGAGCGCCCCGGTGCCGCCGCTCGTGCCCGGCACCCCGGTCACAACGAACGCGCGCGTGGTGCTGGTCGACCAGCCGGGCGCGGGCCAGACGGCGCTGCGCCTGACGATGCTCGGCGCCGATCGCAAGACGGCCCAGTTCCCGGCGCTGGAAGTCATGAACGCGGCCTTCGGCGGCCTGTTCACGAGCCGCATCAACCAGAACCTGCGCGAAGACAAGGGATATACCTATGGCGTCTACTCGGGTTTCAGGTACGACCGCACGCCGGGCCCCTTCATCATCGCCGGCAGCGTGCGCGCGAACGTCACGGGCGCCTCGGTGAACGAATTACTCAAGGAAGCGCAGGCGATGGTCGAGCAGCCACTCGATGCGCAGGAACTGGCCGGCGCACGCAATGCGCAGCTGCTGTCGCTGCCGAATCATTTCGAGACCAACAGCGATATCGGCGCCAGCCTGGCCGAAACCTTCGTGTTCGACCTGCCGCTCGATTACTACAGCCAGCTGCCGGCGCGCCTGGCGGGCGTCACCGCGGCCGACGTACAGGCGGCCGCCAAACGCTATCTCGATCCGCAGCGCCTGATGGTGGTCGCCGTGGGCGAACGCAAGAAGATCGGGCCGCAGCTGGACAAATTGAAACTGGGGCCGGTCGAGGTGCGCGATAGTGAGGGACAACTGCGCCAATGAGCGAGGGGACGAGCATGCTGAGCGACGAAAAAATCGTGGAATCCTGGTCGCGCAACAGCGACCCGTGGGTAGCCGCCGTGCGTGGCCGGGAAATCGCCAGCCGCGCGCTGGTGACCGACGCGGCCATCGTCGACGCCGTGCGCTCCTGCGCGCCGCAGACCGGTGTCGATCTCGGCTGCGGCGAAGGCTGGCTGGTACGTGCCCTGCCGGAAGTAAACATGGTCGGCGTCGACGCGATTGCCGGCCTGGTCGACGCGGCGCGGGCAGCGGGCAGCAGCGGCGGCGTTTTTCAGGTGATGTCGTACGAGGAGATCGCGGCGGGCAAACTGCAACTGGCGGCCGATGTCGCCATCTGCAATTTCTCGCTGATCGGGAAAGAGTCGACGGCCGGTTTGCTGCGCGCCGCGCCGAGTTACCTGCGGCCCGGCGGCACCCTGATCGTGCAGACCGTGCACCCGCTGGCCTCCTGCGGCGACGCGCCCTATGCCGACGGCTGGCGCGCAGGCAGCTGGGCCGGCTTCAGCACCGATTTCACCGATCCCCCGCCCTGGTATTTCCGCACGCTGGAAAGCTGGGTGACCTTGTTCCTCGACAGCGGCCTGCGCCTCACCAGCCTGCGCGAACCGGTGCACCCGGAGACCGGGAAACCGGTGTCGCTCATATTAATGGGACAACTGCCGGGTTAACTACCCGACTGCCGGCGCACCGTAGGGTGGGCTCTCCGAGCCCACGCGGTACGCTCTATGCGAACCTGCAAATTTCCTCGCAAGCGTTAACGGCCTACGGATGCGTTATGCCAACGCATCCGCACAAGCGCGTGGGCTCGAGAGCCCACCCTACGTTACCTCAACGACGATCAGGCCAGCGGATCGATCACGAACGCGGGCATTTTGGCCTTGTCGCGCGCCGCATCCAGGAATTTATCCGCCGTGATCAGCGCCTCATTGATCGTGACGTCCATGTCCAGGTAACGGTAGGTGCCCAGGCGGCCGACGAAAGTCACGTTCGGCTCCTTCTTCGCCAGGTTCACGTACAGCTCGAGCTGCTGCTTGTCGCGCGCCAGGCGGATCGGGTAATACGGGATGTCCTTCTCTTCGCACTGGCGGCTGTATTCCTTGTAGCAGATCGTCTTCTCGTGCTTTTCCCACGGCGAGAAGTGTTTATGTTCGGTGATGCGCGTATACGGCTTTTCGTTGTCGCAGTAGTTGATGACCGCGTTGCCCTGGTAGTCGCCAGTGGCGCGGAAGGTTTCGAAGTCGAGCGTGCGGTACGGCAGGCGGCCTTCGGCGTGCTTGAACCAGGCGTCGATCGGGCCGCTGTAGAAGACGTGTTCGTATTCCGATTTCAGGTCCGGGTCGAAGCGGGTGTTCAGGTGCACGGTCACGCCCGGCACATTGATGATGTTCTCGACCAGCGCGGTATACCCTTCGGCCGGCATTCCCTGGTATTTGTGGCTGAAGTAATTGTCGTCGTAGTTGAAACGGACCGGCAGGCGTTTCAGGATGCTGGCCGGCAGTTCGCTCGGCTCCAGGCCCCACTGCTTGACCGTATAGGTCTTGAAGAAGGCCTCGTACAGCTCGCGGCCGACGAAGCGCAGCGCCTGCTCTTCGAAGGTGGTCGGGTTTTCGATCGACTTGTCGCCCAGCGAAGCGAGGAATTCTTCCGCTTCGGCCGGTCCCATGGTTTTATTGAAGAACTGGTTGATCGTCAGCAGGTTGATCGGCAGCGTGAACACCTGGCCCTTGGTGATGGCCTTGACGCGGTTGACGTAGGGCTTGAACTCGGCGTAGCGGTTCACGAATTCCCAGGCGCGCTCGTTGTCGGTGTGGAAAATGTGCGGACCGTAGACGTGCAGCATGACGCCCGTTTCCGCATCCCGTTCGGAGTGGCAGTTACCTGCGACGTGGGAGCGCGATTCGAACACTTCGACGGTGTAACCTGCCTGGGCAAGCTGGTTGGCAATCACAGCTCCGGAAAATCCAGCGCCGACAATGGCGATTTTCTTGTTCATGTGTCTATATCCCTAACTGTTGATTGATGTTGTCCTGAGGCGCGATCCACCTGCTGACCGGACCGGCGCCGCTAGTGTGTATTTCCGTGTTAACCACGAACGACGGACAAAAACGGTGCCTCGAAGAGGAGGTGCCCAGCGTAAGAGCTATTTTTGTTGCACGCTTTGCACGCACCAGCCGTTCCATTTATTAATACACCGACAATTATATGCCGCGCTTTGCTTTAGCCCCCGTTCGATTGGGAGGGTGCCTGTAGTACTTTTCCGACAAGAAAAAATCTATGCGAGTAGCCCCTACGCCCCGCTTCCGCTGGTTTGACTTGCCGAATGTCCAGTCTTGATCTAACATGTGAACAACTATTCACATGTTGCTGATGAACAAACTCGACAATCCCAACGATGCGATCGACCAGCTGGCGGACCTGTTCCACCTGCTGGGCGATGCGACCCGCCTGCGTATCGTGCTGGCCTGCCTGACGCAGCCGACCTCCGTCGGCGACATTGCCGCCACGCTTGCGTTGTCGAGTTCGCTCGTCAGCCACCACCTGCGCCTGCTGCGCGCGGCGCGCATCCTCAAGGCCGAGCGCCAGGGCAAGCAGGTGTTCTATGCCGCCGCCGACGCCCACATCAGCACCCTGCTTGCCACCATGTTCGAGCACATCGCCGAACCCATCAACGGACTGGACACATGAATCACGACCATCACGATCACGGCCATTCGCATGGCCACCATCACCACCACGCGCCGGTAGCCGGCCACGGGCGTGCCTTCGCGCTGGCGATCGGCGTCAATTCGCTGTTCGTCGCGATCGAGTTCGTCTACGGCTTCATCGCCAACTCGACGGCGCTGATGGCCGACGCCGGCCACAACCTGTCGGACGTGCTGGGACTGGTACTGGCCTGGGGCGCGGCGGTGCTGGCGAAACGCGCGCCGAGCGCGCGCTATACCTATGGCCTGCGCAGCTCCTCGATCCTGGCCGCGCTCGGCAATGCCGTCCTGCTGCTGCTGGCCTGCGGCGCGATTGCCTGGGAAGCCCTGCACCGCTTCACGGCGCCCGCGCCCGTCGCGGGCATGACGGTGTCGGTGGTGGCGGCCATCGGCGTGGCCATCAACGGCTTTTCGGCCTGGCTCTTCATGGCCGGCAGCAAAGGCGACCTGAACATCCGCGGCGCCTACCTGCACATGGCGGCCGACGCGGCCATTTCGCTGGGGGTGGTGGTGTCGGGCCTGGTCATCATGGGCACCGGCTGGACCTGGCTCGACCCGGCCGTCAGCCTGGTCATCGTGCTGGTGATCGTGTACGGCACTTGGTCGCTGCTGCGCGAGTCGCTGCGCCTGGTGATGGCGGCCGTGCCGGACAAGGTCGATGCGGCGGCGATCGGGCGCTTCCTTGCGCACCAGCCCGGTGTGTCGGGCGTGCACGACCTGCACATCTGGGCGATGAGCACGACCGAGACGGCGCTGACCGCCCACCTGGTGATGCCGGGCGGTTACCCGGGCGACGCGGCGATCGATGCGATCGTGGCCAAACTGCACCACGATTTCTCGATCGGGCACTGCACGCTGCAGGTCGAGGAAGGCACCTCGCAGCATCGCTGCGCGCTGGTGGCGTAACATTGAAGGGTGGGCACGGCGTGCCCACCACTCCCGTAATCAGCCAGCCAGATTGGCGAACAGTGCGGTACTCAGATACCGCTCGCCGAAGGATGGGATGATCGTCACGATCATTTTTCCCGCATTCTCCGGCCGCTGCGCCACCTGCATCGCCGCCCACAAGGCGGCGCCGGACGAAATCCCGACCAACAGCCCCTCTTCGCGGGCGGCCGCGCGGGCCGTCTCGAAGGCATTGTCGTTGCTGACGGCGATGACCTCGTCGTAGATCCTGGTGTTCAACACTTCCGGCACGAAGCCGGCGCCGATGCCCTGGATCGGGTGCGGGCCCTTGGTGCCTTTCGACAGGATCGGCGAGGCTTCCGGTTCGACGGCCACCACCTGGAAGCCGGGCTTGCGTTCCTTGATCACCTCGCCGACGCCGGTGATGGTGCCGCCGGTGCCGATGCCGGCCACCAGGATGTCGACTTTGCCGTCGGTGTCGCGCCAGATTTCTTCGGCCGTCGTGCGGCGGTGGACTTCCGGGTTGGCCGGGTTGTTGAATTGTTGCGGCATGAAGGCGCGCGGATCGGCGGCGACGATTTCCTCGGCGCGGCGGATCGCGCCCAGCATGCCCTCGGAGCCTGGCGTGAGCACGAGTTCGGCGCCATAGGCACGCAGCAGCATGCGCCGCTCGTTGCTCATGGTTTCGGGCATGACCAGCTTGCAGCGGTAGCCGCGCGCGGCACAGACCATGGCCAGCGCAATCCCCGTGTTGCCGCTGGTGGGCTCGACGACGACGGTGTCGGGCCCGATCTTGCCGGCCTTTTCCGCCGCCTCGATCATCGCCAGGCCGATGCGGTCCTTGACGCTGTGCGCGGGATTGTAGAACTCGAGCTTGGCAAGGATCTCGGCGCCGCCGGTCGACAGCTTGCGGATCCTGACGAGAGGGGTGTTGCCGATCAGTTCAGTGACATCGTTAGCGATACGCATTTGCCGTTCTCCCGTGACAGTGTTTTGGATTTACTTTACGCCGAGCAGTTCCACATCGAAAATCAGGTCCGTGTCTGGCGGGATCATGCCGCCCGGCGCGCCGCGCTTGCCGTAGGCCAGCTGGCTTGGAATGATCAGGGTGCGCTTGCCGCCGACCTTCATGCCGGCCACGCCCTGCTCCCAGCCCTTGATGACCTGGCCGGCGCCGAGGCGGAACTCGAGCGGGTCGCGGCCGGCGTCGAGCGAGGAGTCGAATTTCTTGCCGCGGCCCGTGCTCGACAAGGGCTTGTGGAACCAGCCGGTGTAGTTGACGCGCACCGTACTACCAAGGCTGGCTTCGCGGCCCTTGCCGACCACGCGGTCGACGATCTCGAGCTGGGGACCCGTGGGAGCCGGCGGCACCGGCTGCGCCGCCTGTGCGGCAGCGGCGGCCTGGGCGGCAGCGCCGGCGTCGGTGGGGGCGGCAGCCTGGCCGGCGGCCTGCTGCGAGGTGGCGGCGGCCTGGTCGGCAGCGCTTTGCACGCCCTGCTGGCGCACGGTTGCGGCGGCCTGGTCGGCCGCGGCAGGATTGGCGGGTGCATTTGCCGGGGTGACGGCAGCCGGGTTGCCCTGCTGGGCGTTAGCGGCGGCAGCGGCCGCGAGCAGCACGGCCAATAAAGTGGTACGACGCATCATGAGGGCTCTTTCAATGACAGGATTTCAAGCGATATCCCATGATAGCAAGCCCGGACCGGGATGCACAGCGGCGACTCAGGCGCCGGCGAGCTCCGCCTGCGTGGCCGTCGCGTCGTCCCCGGCATCCGCGTGCGCGGCCGCCTCGGCCATCTTGCGCAGGATGTGGGCCGCCGCGATCATGCCGAAGCTGGCGGTGACCACCATGCTCGATCCGAAGCCGGCGCAATTGAGTCCCGTAATGCTGGACTCGATCTCGCAGGCATCATCCGCCTCCGGGTAGCGCAGCGGCTCCATCGAGAACACGGCATCGATATGGTATTTCTGCTTTTCGCCGCGCGAGAAACCGTACTGCGCGCGCAGGACCTTGCGCACTTTTTTCAGCAGCGGTTCCTGCTCGGTGCGGGCCAGGTCGCGCACCTCGATTTTGGTCGGGTCGAGCTGGCCGCCGGCGCCGCCGCTGGTCAGCAGGGGAATGGCGTGCTCGCGGCAAAACGCGATCAGGGCGGCCTTGGCCTTGACGCTGTCGATGGCGTCGACGACGTAATCAAAACGCTTGCCGCCGATCATCTCTTCGATGTTGTCGGGCTCGATGAAATCCTCGACCAGGTTCACCTTGCAGAACGGATTGATCTGGGCAATGCGGTCGCGCAAGGCCTCGATCTTCGGCTGGCCGATGGTGTCCGTTAAAGCCTGGATCTGGCGGTTGATGTTCGATTCGGCCACGTTGTCGAGGTCGATCAGGGTCAGCTGGCCGACGGCGCTCCTCGCCAGCGCCTCGACGATCCAGGAGCCGACGCCGCCGACGCCGATCACGCAAACGTGCGCCGTTTTAAAACGTTCCAGTGCACGCTCGCCGTAGAGGCGGCCAACGCCGCCGAAGCGGCGCGCAAAGTCGATGTCATCGCCGTGCGGCGTTTGGGTGAAAGAGGTGTCGATCGAGTTCATCCGGACATTTTACCGGACCGGTCTTTCGCGTCCGCACTAAAATATCGCTCTGTCAATCAAAAAACTTCCCTCTGTCAAAAATACGCACATGAACGATTTCCTTCCTGACACCGCACCCGGTTTCGACCAGCCGATCGCCGTGCTCAAGCATTGCCACGGCCGCATCCGCAAGCAGTTGAGTACGCTCGAACGGCTCCTGTCGCACCTGCCCGAGCACGGCGCCGACGACGCCGCGCGCCAGGCCGCCGGCGCCGTGCTGAAGTATTTCGACAAGGCCGCGCACCTGCACCATGACGACGAAGAACAGGACCTGATTCCGATGCTGCGCGCGGTGGCGCAAGGGGAAGACGCGGCGACCTTGCAGGCGCTGGCGCCGGTCATCCTGCAGGACCACAAGGAGATGGACGCGCTCTGGCAAGACCTGCACGAGCAGCTGACGGCGATCGCCGATGGCAGCGCCAGCGTGCTGTCGAGCTCAAGCGTGCAACGCTTCGTGCAGCGCTACACCTCCCACATGGAGCGCGAGGAAAGCACGATGGCGCCGATGGCGCTGCGCCTGTTCTCGCCCGCGCAGATGGCGCAGCTGGGCGCGGCGATGCAGCGCCGGCGCGGAGTCAGGCAGGAGCCGGCCACGCCCGCGCCCGCGATCGGCGACGCCGTCGCCGGCTTGCGCAAGGATTACGGCCAGGCCAGCCTGAACGAGGACGAGGTCCTCGAGGACCCGATGCTGCAATTCACGCGCTGGTTCGAGCAGGCCTTGAAAGCGCAAGTCAACGAGCCGAATGCGATGAACGTGGCGACGGTCGACGCCAGCGGCCGGCCGAGTTCGCGCATCGTACTGGTGAAACAGTTCGACGAGCGCGGCTTCACCTGGTACACCAATTATGACAGCCGGAAAGCTCAGGAATTGCGCGCCAATCCTTATGCAGCACTGCTATTCTTCTGGAGCGAACTTGAACGCCAGGTTCGCATCGAGGGCCGGGTCGAAACGACCTCGGCCGAAGAGAGCGACAAGTATTTCCACAGCAGGCCGTTGAAGAGCCGCCTGTCGGCGATCGCCTCCCAGCAGAGCGCGCCGATCGATAACCGTGCGGCCCTGGAACGGAACTACGAAGCGGTCGCCGCGACAGCGGGCGACGCGCCGGCGCGGCCGTCCAATTGGGGCGGCTTCCGCCTGGTGCCCGAGCGCATCGAGTTCTGGCAAGGGCGCCGCTCGCGTTTCCATGACCGCATCGTCTACGAGCGGCAGGAAGACGGAAGCTGGGCGCGGCAGCGTTTGCAACCGTAAGGACCTGTTTCGGCGGACATCGACACTTCCTGCCGCGACGGGTCCGGCGTCGGCGCTGTGCGGCCGGCGCGCCACCGCCGGAGGAAACCATGTTCACGGAAATGAAGCTCAGCGCCTGGAGTACAGGCGTGCGCAGCAAACTGTCGCTCCCCTTGCGCGTGGAATTGTGGAACGGCGAGCAGTTCGACCTCTCGCCCGATCCCCCGCGCGTCACCATCCGCGTCCCCAGGCCGTCGAGCCTGCGCTACCTGCTCTCCCCCAGCCTGTACAAGCTCGGGGCCGCCTATGTCGAAGGCGAGCTCGAAATCCGCGGACGCGCCGCCGACATGATCCGCATCGGCAGCGAACTGGCGGCCTCGAGCGGCAAGCCCGCGCGCCGGGCCAATCCGCTGCGCCTGCTGTCGCCGCACACGCGCCAGAAGGATGCCGAGGCAATCCGCTACCACTACGACGTCTCCAACGATTTCTACGCCGCCTGGCTCGACCCGAACATGGTGTATTCCTGCGCCTATTTCGAGAACGGCGACGAGGACCTGGCCAGTGCGCAACTGAAAAAGATCGACCACATCCTGCGCAAGATCGACCTGCGCCCGGGCCAGAGCCTGCTCGACATCGGCTGCGGCTGGGGTGCGCTGGCGATCCGGGCGGCGCAGGCCTTCGGCGCGCGCTGCGTCGGCATCACCCTCTCGGAAAACCAGGCGGCCCTGGCGCGCGAACGGGTGGCGCAGGCCGGGCTCGAGAGCCAGGTCGAGATCCGCCTGCAGGACTACCGCGACCTTGACGGCCAGTTCGACCGCATCACCAGCGTCGGCATGTTCGAGCACGTCGGCGTGCAGCATTTGCCGGCCTATTTCGAGAAGATCCAGGGTTTGCTGGCGCCGGGCGGCGTCGTGATGAACCACGGGATCACCACCACCGACGTCGCCGGCCGCGCCACGCCCTATGGCGGCGGCGAATTCATCGACCAATATGTGTTCCCGCAGGGCGAGCTGGCGCACCTGTCGGCCGTGGTGAAGGCGATGCAACAGGGAGGCCTGGAAGTGCGCGACGTCGAAAACCTGCGCCGCCACTACGCGCGCACCTGCGCGCTATGGACCGAGAATTTCGAGAGCCGCTTCGATGCGATCGGCCAGCTGACGGATGCGAAGCACCTGCGCATCTGGCACGTGTATCTTGCCGGCTGCGCCTACGCGTTTGCCCACGACTGGATCAGCCTGTATCAGATCGTGGGGGGTAAGGCGGGGGAAGACCCGGGCCATATTCCCTGGTCGAGACGATATATGTATCCGTAGGTTTCGTAGGGTGGGCACTCCGTGCCCACGCGGACTGCTAGCGGGCCCTACTTCATCCAGTGCGTAAACGTCTTGCGGAACTTCGCCACCTTCGGCGCCACGACAAAGGCGCAATACCCCTGCATCGGATGCTGGGCATAGTAATTCTGGTGATACTCCTCGGCCTTGTACCAGGTCTCGCTCGGCACCAACTGGGTCACGATCGGCGCGTCCCAGACCGCCGCCATCTCCGCGATCACCTGGCGCGCGGTCGCTTCCTGCTCCGGGTTCTCGAAGAAGATCACGGAACGGTATTGCGGGCCGACGTCGTTGCCCTGGCGGTCCTGGGTCGTCGGATCGTGGATGGTGAAGAAGATCTGCAGGATGTCGCGGTAGCTGATGACCGACGGATCGAATTCGAGCCGTACCACCTCGGCGTGTCCGGTGCCGGCGCCGCAGACCTGTTCGTAGGTCGGATTGACGACATGGCCGCCCATGTAGCCCGATTCGACTTTCGTGACGCCGCGCACCTCGAGGTACACGGCCTCGACGCACCAGAAACAGCCGCCGCCCAGAATTGCCACCTCGTGCCGCCCTTGCTCGCTCATTGCATGCCTCGCCATTGTCGTTGTATCGATGCCCCGATGCTAACGCAAAGCGGCACTTCATGCAGGCGCGCCAGCGGGCATGACAGCGGACGAGATGCGCCCCGTGGCGCCGGCCCGCGGGCGGCGGTGGCATAATGAGCGGGAACTTTCCAAGGTACCAATGAACACACGCTCTCCCCGCGCCATCGCGCGCGGTTTCGACTCGGCGCATTTTCGCCAGGCACTGTCGCAATTCGCCACCGGCGTGACCGTGATCACGACGCGGCTTGCCGACGGCAGCTTCCGCGGCCTGACCGCCAGTTCGTTCAATTCGGTCTCGCTCGATCCGCCGCTCGTGCTGTGGAGCCTGGGCGCGGGCGCGAACAGCCTGCCCGTCTTCAGCGGCAACTCGCATTACGTCATCAACATCCTGGCGGCGGGCCAGCAAGACCTGGCCATGCGCTTTTCGCGCCGCACCGAGACCGATCCCTTCGACGGCATCGACTACGAACTCTCGCGTACCGGCCTGCCGATTTTAAAGGGCGCGGCAGCCTGGTTCGAATGCCATAACCGCAGCCGCTATCCGGAAGGCGACCACGTGATCTTCGTCGGCGAAGTCGAGGAATGCGACGTGCAGCCGCAGGCGGGACTGCTATTTCATGGCGGGCGCTTCGGCACGACCGGCCCGGCCTGAATCGTCGTCTGCCTCACGACAATTATGAAAATGGCTGTCGCAGTTTGAAAAGATGGCCCTGCATCTCCTTCCTATAATGGCCTGGCCCGGCGCGGCAAGCTTGCGCGCTTTCGCCTCCAACAAGAACGAGACCAGGACCATCATGACCAAAGCCGCCTTCCACTGGGACGATCCCCTCCTCCTGAACAGCCAGCTCACCGACGACGAGCGCATGATCCGCGACGCCGCCGCTTCCTATTGCCAGGACAAGCTGCAGCCGCGCATCCTCGAGGCCTTCCGCCACGAGCGCATGGACAATTCCATCTTCCGCGAGATGGGAGAACTGGGCCTGCTCGGCCCGACCATTCCCGAGCAATACGGCGGCCCCGGCCTGAACTATGTCGCCTACGGCCTGATCGCGCGCGAAGTCGAGCGCGTCGACTCGGGCTACCGCTCGATGATGAGCGTGCAATCGTCCCTGGTGATGGTGCCGATCCATGAATTCGGCAACGAGGCAACCAAACAGAAATACCTGCCGAAACTGGCGACCGGCGAATGGATCGGCTGCTTCGGTTTGACCGAGCCGAACCACGGCTCCGATCCAGGCTCGATGGTGACCCGTGCCCGCAAGGTCGAGGGCGGCTATTCGCTCACCGGCAGCAAGATGTGGATCACCAACTCGCCGGTCGCCGACGTGTTCGTCGTCTGGGCCAAGGATGACGAAGGCGCCATCCGGGGCTTCGTGCTCGAAAAGGACTGGAAAGGGTTATCCGCCCCAGCCATCCACGGCAAGTTCGGCCTGCGCGCGTCGGTCACCGGCGAGATCGTCATGGACAACGTGTTCTGCCCGGAAGAAAACGCCTTCCCGGACGTGCGCGGCCTGAAGGGTCCGTTTACCTGCCTGAACTCGGCGCGTTACGGCATCGCCTGGGGCGCGCTCGGCGCCGCCGAGGCCTGCTGGCACACGGCGCGCCAGTACACCCTCGATCGTCACCAGTTCGGCAAGCCGCTGGCGGCGAACCAGCTGGTGCAAAAGAAACTGGCCGACATGCAGACCGAGATCACCCTCGGCCTGCAGGGCTGCCTGCGCCTGGGCCGGATGAAGGACGAGGGCACGGCCGCGGTCGAGATCACCTCGATGATGAAGCGTAACTCCTGCGGTAAATCGCTGGACATCGCCCGTACGGCACGCGACATGCTGGGCGGTAACGGTATCTCGGACGAGTTCGGCATCATCCGCCACATGGTCAACCTGGAAGTCGTGAACACCTATGAGGGGACGCACGACATCCACGCGCTGATCCTGGGCCGCGCACAGACCGGCATCGCCGCCTTTTAAGCAGCCTTTTCCCAGCTGTTGCCCGGCCTGCTACCCAAGCCGGGCAACAGCGCATCCGAGTTCGTATCTTTTTGACAACAGATCAAAGAATGAGCCAATACGGTAACGAATCGACGCAAGTTTCGCGTTACCATGTGTGCTAGATCAAGCATCGCCCTGCTAGTGTTCCACCTACCTCAAGCGCGCGGAACATGCCCCCATCTGGCCACACAGTCTCGACCAATTTGCATTCCCAGGACGCCTCCGCCCTGTCGCTCGATCTATTGTTGAGCAACTTGCCCGGGGTGGTGTATCGCTGCCTGAACGACAGCAGCTGGACCATGATCTTCCTGAGTGCGGGCATCGAAAAGCTGACCGGCTATCCGGCTTCCGCCTTCACCGGCGAGGATGCGATGTCGTATGCCAGCCTGATCCATCCCGACGACCGCGCGAAGGTGTCCGACGACACCAATGCGGCGATCCGCGAACGCCGTCCCTTCCAGCTGAGCTACCGCATCACCACCGCCGCCGGCAAGCTGCGCTGGGCCTGGGAACAGGGAGCGGCCGTGTTCGACGAGCAGGGCAACGTGGAAGCGCTCGAGGGTTTCATTGCCGACATCACGGTCTTGCGGCGCGCCGACCTGCTGGCGCTGGAACAGGCCTCGCTGCTGGACAAGGCACGCGATGCGATCTTCGTGATGGACATGAGTTCGCGCATCACCTACTGGAACAAGGGCGCCGAACGGCTCTACGGCTGGGATGCGAGGGAAGCCGAGGGCCAGCGCATGTCCGACCTGCTGTGCGACGACCACGCGGCCTACAGCGAAGCGTATAAAACCGCGCTCGACGAAGGCGAGTGGGTGGGCGAACTGCACCAGCACCGGCGCGACGGCAGTCCCCTGCATGCCGACACGCGCTGGACCGTTGTGCCGGCCGATCCGGCCTCGGGCATCCCGCAAAAGATCCTGGTCATGAGCACCGACATCAGCGAGCGCAAGAGCAACGAGGCGCGCATCCACCGCCTCGCCTATTTCGACGCCTTGACCGACCTGCCGAACCGCGCCAGCCTGCTCGATCACCTGCGCCGCGCCCTGCTCGGCAGTGCGCGCTCGCGCAAGGTCGGCGCCCTGATGTTCCTCGACCTCGACAATTTCAAGACCCTCAACGATACCCACGGCCACGCGGCCGGCGACATGCTGCTGCAGGCGGTTGCCCGCCGCCTCGAGCACAGCGTGCGCGAGGCCGACATGGTGGCGCGCCTCGGCGGCGACGAGTTCGTGATCCTGGTCCAGCCGGATGAGGAATCGATCGAAACAGCGGCGCACCATGCCGAGACCGTGGCCGCCAAGGTCGTCGCCGCCATGCGCGCGCCCTTCCAGCTCGCCGACTTCATGTATTCGGTGTCGACCAGCATCGGCGTGACGATGATCAGCGGCGCCCTCGACACGGTGGAGTCGGCCCTGAAGCAGGCCGACACCGCCATGTACCAGGCCAAGGCCGCAGGCCGCAACACCTTCCGCTTCTTCGATCCCGACATGCAGGCCAAGTGGACCGCCCGCTCCGAGCTCGAAAGCGGGCTGCGGCGCGCCTTGCGCAACCATGAATTCATGCTGAACTACCAGCCGCAACTCGACGGCGACAGCCGCGTGATCGGCGCCGAGGCGCTCCTGCGCTGGCGCCTGCCGAACGGCGAGATCCTGTATCCGACCGAATTCATCAAGCAGGCCGAAGAGACCAGCCTGATCGTCGACATCGGGCGCTGGGTGCTGGGCACTGCCTGCCTCGAGCTGGCCTCGTGGCAGAGGAATCCCGCCACCCGGCACCTGTCGCTGTCGGTGAACGTGAGTGCGCGCCAGTTCGTCGAGCCCGATTTCGTCGCCATGACCCAGGAAATCCTGGCCGCCACCGGCGTCGATCCGCACGGCCTGAAATTCGAGCTGACCGAAACCCTGGTCGTGACCGATTTCGCACACACGGTCGAGACCATGGAAACCCTGCGCCGCCTCGGCATCACCTTCTCGCTCGACGACTTCGGCACCGGCTACTCGTCGCTGGCCTACCTGCGCAAACTGCCGCTGGACCAGCTGAAAATCGATTATTCCTTCATGCGAGACGTGCTGACCGATCGCAACGACGCCTCGATCGTGCGCTCGATCATTGCCCTCGGCGGCAGCCTGGGCCTGCAGGTGATCGCCGAAGGCGTGGAAACCCAGGGCCAGCGCGAATGGCTGTCCCAGGCCGGCTGCTTCGTCTACCAGGGATATTTATACGAACGCGCCCTCAGTGGCGAGCATTTCGCGCGCTACGCAGCGACGCTGCATTAGCATTCGATAAAACGAAAAAAACCGGCCGGGCTTGCGCCCTGCCGGTTTTTCATTGCGCCGTAACGGCCGCGAATTAAAACGTATATTAAAACTTGTAGCCGACGGCCAGCAGCACGGCGACCGGGTCCAGCTTCATGTGCTGGTTCTGGCCGGTCGAGAAGTGCACGTCGGTGCGCAGGCGGCTCTTGTTGACGGTCACGTCGGCGAACCAGCGCTCGTTGAAGTTCATCGCCACGCCGAGCTGGCCGGTATAGGTGAACTTGTTGTCGATGTTGAAGGTCGTCGGTGCGCCGCCCGGATTGGTGAGCGCCGTCAGCTTGCCCGAACCGCGTTCCTTCATGAAGTAGGCATAGGTGGCGCCAATGCCGACGAACGGACGGAAGGTCGCGTTCGGGGAGAAGAAGCGGTACTGCGCGAACACGGTCGGCGGCAGTGCCTCGACCGTACCCAGCTCGCCGGTACCGGCGATCGAACCGGCGCCGAGGATCCTGTGCTTGTACGGCGTGCCGAGCGCGGTTTCGAGCGAGATGTTGTCGGTGATGCCATAGGCAATGCCGATCACCGGCTGGATGTCGCGCGAGACATCGCCCTTGGTGAACGGCAGGGCCGGTGCCGAGATATCGCCGCTCTCGACTTTCGGGGTCAGCTGGTTGAAGCCGAACTTGGCGGTCCACTGGCCGGCCGACTGGGCCGAAGCGCTCGCGGCGCATGCCAGCGCGGCGGCTGCGATTAGCGTCTTGGCGACGCTATTGAAACGTACTTTCATCATTTCTCCTGAGTTCTTTTTACGACCGGTTGCACCGGCCTGCGGACAGGCAGTGCAACCAGGCTTTTTCTTTGATGATTACAGCCAGCCTTTGACAGCCATATCCTTCAGGACATAGCGCGTGACCAGCCAGTACTCGTACGGAGTCGGGTGGATGTCGTCGGCGAACATGTAGTGGCTTACGTCCGGACCAGACAGGGTCTTGGCGGTGCAGGTCAGCGACGATTCGGTCGTGCAGGCCTTCTGCGCGGTGTTGGTCAGCCCGTAGATGGCCGGGTTGACTACCTGGTCCTTGCTGATCGAATACAGGTCGACGTAGGCGATTTTCGGATCGTTGCCCAGACCGGCCTTCAACTGTGCGTTGAAGGCATCGACCATCGCGCCGATCAGTTGCTGGGTCGATGCCGACTGTGCCTTGCCCGACGGGGTACTGGCGACGTCCGGCAGGTTGTTGACGACCACGTAGTTCGCGCCCTTGGCGACGATTTGCGTCTTCACCAGTGCAGCCAGTTCGGCGCCGGCCTTGCCCAGTTCGGCAACGAGCAGCGGACCTTGCGCGGCGGCGTAGTCGGCACCGGCCTTGGCACCGGCTGCCTGCGCGTCGGTACCGGCTTTGGCGGCGGCGGCTTGCGCGGCTGCAGGATCGGCGCCGAGCTGGATCGCGGCGAGTGCTGCAGCGCCGGCGATTTGCGTCTGGGTACCGCCGGCGGCTGCCGTGGTCTGGACGGCCAGGCCGATGCTTGCCTGCGCGCTAGCCTGATTTGCAGCCGGCACGATGGCGACCAGTCCGCCGATCAGCAGGGTCGGGAACGCCTTCTGGCCGGCAGCGGTGCCGGCAGCGGTGGCGCCTGCGCTCAGCCCGCCCAGCTGCATCAGGACGTCGTTACCGCCGGCCATGATGGTGACCAGTTCGGTGCCGCTGAACTTGCCGCCGGTTTTAGCCAGGTGGTTCGCGACCTGGCTCACCACCGGCAGGGTCATCTCGCCCAGTTCCGGCTTGACGGCGCGGTTGCCAGGGCCGATCGGGTTGGTCACGCGGGCGCCGCCCTGTGCGTAGTTGAAGCAATTCGCGTTGTTGACGATCGGCACGTTGAAGTCGAGCGCCGGATCGGTGCTGTCGGTGCCCTGCAGGCCGGTCTGGGCGGCGCAAGGCGCCGGCAGGCGCAGTTCCGCGGCCAGCACTTCGGTCCAGTTCTTGCCGGTCAGGACAGGGTTCGTGCTGGTGTTGTCACCGTTGATGGTGAACTTGCCGCCACCAGCGACGTTGACTGCGCCCACGTTGTAGCTGCCGACGTCCGACAGGCTGTCGCCGAAGGTCACCTGCTGGGTGAACTTGACCGCATGGGTCTGATCGCCACCACTGCTGCCGGTGCCGCCGCATGCAGCCAGCGCAGCTGCAGTCAGCAGCGCGAGCGCGAAATTCATTTGACGCATTGTGTCTCCTAAGAGGATAAGATATTTTTCTGTGAAACGAACGCTCGTGCTATTCGCATCCCGAACTAATATGCCAGTGTTCTTTCCGCTTGTATAGAAATTTTGATTGTCATGGCGTCAACCAAAGCCGACAAGGCAGAAGCCCGGCAGGGTGCGCCGATTATAACAAGCATTGCCAAGAGCAATATCTCAAAAGGTAAGCAGAGGCAGGAATGCAACGTTATAGAGAACGAATATGCCAATCGCATGGCGAACCGAGGCAAGCATTGCCCCGGCTTGCCTTTGTTATACGCCTGCGTCGCGGTTGAGCAGGCCGTGCACGATTCCGGTCGAGCCGTGCGCAGCGCGGCGCAGGCGGTCGTTGACGCCGAGCCAGGCGCCGTCTTGCGGCGGCGCCTCGACCAGGATCAGGTCGGCGCCCTGCCCGTCCATCGCGCGCAGCGCCGCATAAAGGGCGTGCGCAAAGCCTTCCGGGGTGGCCGGCAGGCGGATGGCGGCGTGCGCCGTCCAGAGGTCGGAATAATGGATCAGGGCGAGCTTGCGGCCCGCTTCTTCCATCTGCCCCAGGGTTTGCACCAGCGTCACGGTATCCTGCATCGCCACCGGCGTGTGCGGCGCGTAATGCGACTCCAGCGTGCCCGAGGCGCGCGGCGCGGCGACGTCCGGCGCGGCAGGCAGCTGGTCGATCACAGCGGCGATTGCCTCCGCGCTCACATGGCCCGGACGCAGCAGCACCGGACCGTGGGTGGCCAGGCGGGATAAATCGACGATGGTCGATTCGATGCCGACCTGCGAGGCGCCGCCGTCGAGCACCATCGCGACCGACCCGTCGGCGCCGAATTCGTCGCGCACGTGTTCTGCGAGCGTGGGGCTGACGTGGCCGAATTTATTGGCGGACGGCGCCGCGACGCCGCCCTGCCCGCCCTTGAAAGCGCGCAACAAGGCGATCGCCACCGGATGCGAGGGGCAGCGCAGCCCGACCGTATCCTGGCCGCCGCTGACCGCGTCCGGAATGTTCGGCGCGCGCTTTAAAATCATCGTCAGCGGACCAGGCCAGAAGGCGTTCGCCAGGGCATGCGCCTCGGGCGGGATGTCACAGGCCCAGTGCGCCATCTCCGCTTCCGGCGCCAGGTGCACGATCACAGGGTGGTCCTGCGGGCGGCCCTTGGCGGCGTAGATGGCGGCGACCGCCGCCGGATTCTCGGCGTCCGCGCCGAGGCCGTAGACGGTCTCGGTCGGGAAAGCCACGAGTTGCCCCGCCTCGAGCGCACGCGCGGCCGCCTCGATGGCGGCCGGATCAAGTTCCTGCAGGCTCACGGTGCGATCCCCAGGATGGCGCAGGCAGCCAGCAATTGCGCCGAGGCCTCGGCCAGGGTTGGCGCGACGAAGGTCACGTGGCCCATCTTGCGGCCGCGGCGCGGATCGTCCTTGCCGTACAGGTGCAAGAAGGCGCCCGGCAGCGCCAGCACGCGGTCCCAGGCGGGTTCGCGCACCTGGTCGCCCTCGAACCAGACATCGCCCAGGATGTTGAGCATGACGGCGGGCGAATGCTGGCGGACATCGCCCAGCGGCAGCTTCGCCATCGCCCGCACCTGCTGGGCGAACTGGCTGGTGACGCAGGCGTCGATCGTGTAGTGCCCGCTGTTGTGCGGACGCGGGGCCATTTCGTTGACGACCAGCGAGCCGTCCTCCAGCACGAAGAACTCAATGCACAGCACGCCGACATAGCCGAGCTGGGCGACGATGGCGCGCGCCGCATCCTGGGCGCGTTGCGCGCACTCGGCCGTCACATTCGGTCCCGGCACGGTGGTCGTGAACAGGATGCCGTCGCGGTGCACGTTCTCGGCGATCGGATAGACGACCGATTGCCCGTCCGCACCGCGCGCCGTCAGCACCGACACCTCATAGGCCAGCGGCAGCATTTTCTCGAGCAGGCAGGTCACACCGTTCATGGCCGCGAAGGCCGCGCGCACGTCCTCGCGGGTTTTGACGCGCACTTGTCCCTTGCCGTCATAGCCCATGCGCACCGTTTTCAGGATGCCCGGCAGCAGCGCATCGTCGATGGCGTCGATGTCGTCATTGGAGGCGATCACCTTGTGCGGCGCCGGCATCACGCCGGACAGCGGCGCGCATTCGACGAAGAACCGTTTCTCCAGCACCCGGTCCTGGGCGATCGAGACGCAGCTGCCGGCTGGCGCAACAAAACTGCCGTGCGCCAGCAGGTTCATGCTGTCGGCCGGGACGTTCTCGAACTCGGTCGTCACGGCCGCGCAGAGGGCGGACAACTGGCCGAGGGCGATACTGTCGGTGTAATCGGCATTGATCAGGCGCTCGGCAACCTCGCCAGCAGGGCAATGCGCGGCCGGTTCCAGCACGGCGACTTTAAAACCCATGGCCTGGGCGGCGTGGGCGAACATGCGGCCGAGCTGGCCGCCGCCCATCACGCCGAGCCAGGTGGGCGGATTGGCGCTGGGCAGGAAGGCGCCTCCCTGCGATTGACTCTTGTTACTCATGGTTTTTACTCACTGCGCCATCACACGGGCAAGGTCATCGCCTTGGCGACGGCGGTCTGGTCCAGGCGGAACTGTTCCAGCTGCGCAGCCAGGGCATCGTCATTCGCGGCCAGCAGCGCGACCGCCGTCAGCGCGGCATTTGCGGCGCCGGCTTCGCCGATGGCAAAGGTCGCCACCGGCACGCCTTTCGGCATCTGCACGATCGACAGCAGCGAATCCTCGCCACGCAGGTATTTGGACGGCACCGGCACGCCGAGCACCGGCACGATGGTTTTGGCGGCAATCATGCCCGGCAGGTGGGCCGCGCCCCCGGCGCCGGCGATGATCGCGCGCAGGCCGCGCGCACGGGCGGTCTCGGCATAGCTAAACATCTCGTCCGGCATGCGGTGCGCCGAAATCACCTGCGCCTCGAAGGGCACGCCGAACTGTTTCAGTATGTCTACCGCGTTCTTCATCACGTCCCAGTCGGACGAGGAACCCATCACGACGCCGACCAAAGGTTTCACTTCATTACTCATCTCAGGCCTTCAGCTTTTCGCCGGTCAGGCGTTCGATGGCTTCGAAGTACTTGGCCTGGGTTTTATCGATCACGTCCTGCGGCAGCGGCGGGGCCGGCGGGGTCTTCTTCCACTCGGTCAGCGTTTCGAGGTAGTCGCGCACGAACTGTTTATCGAAAGACGGCGGCGACATGCCCGGCGCGTAGGAGTCGGCAGGCCAGAAGCGCGACGAGTCGGCCGTCAGCACTTCGTCCATCAGGTGCATCACGCCGTTGTCGTCGAGGCCGAATTCGAATTTGGTGTCGGCGATGATGATGCCGCGCGTGGCCGCGTATTCCGATGCCGCCGTGTACAAGGCGATCGAGACGTCGCGCATTTTGGCGGCCAGTTCAGGACCGATGCGGCTTTCCATGTCGGCGAACGAGATGTTCTCGTCGTGCTCGCCGAGGTCGGCTTTCGCGGCCGGCGTAAAGATCGGCTGCGGCAGCTTCTCGGCCTGGCGCAAGCCCTGCGGCAGTTCGATGCCGCAGATGGAACCGCTTTGCTGATAGTCCTTCCAGCCGGAACCGATGATGTAGCCGCGCACGACCGCCTCGACCAGGATCGGTTTGAGACGCTTGGCAACGACCGCACGGCCGCGCACCTGCTCGACTTCGTCAGGCGCCACGACGCTTTCCGGAGCAATGCCGGTCAGGTGATTCGGCACGATGTGGCCGAGCTTGTCGAACCAGAAATCGCTCATCTGGTTCAGCACCATGCCCTTGCCCGGGATCGGCTCGTTCATGACGACGTCGAAGGCGGACAGGCGGTCGGTGGTGACGATCAGGATCTTGTCGTCGCCAACGGCGTAGTTGTCGCGCACTTTGCCGACGCCCAGCAGTGGCAGGGACTTGATCGTGGTTTTATAGAGGCTGTTCATGGGAGGAGTATCAGAGAAACGGACTCGGCGAGACCGATGAAAAGGGCGCGCCGTTAAGAAACACGGGCTGCCGCAGCAGCCCGTTACACGGTCTTGATTATTTGACGACTTGCGCGAGCTCGCCGGCCTTGTAGCGCTCGGCCATTTTTTCCAGCGGGATCGGCTTGATCTTCGACGCCTGGCCTTCGCAGCCGAAGGAGAGGTAACGCGCCTTGCAGATCTCGGTCGCCGCTTCGCGCGCAGGCTTCAAATAGTCGCGCGGGTCGAACTTCGACGGGTTCTGGAACATGTATTTGCGGATCGCGGCCGTCATCGCCAGGCGGATGTCGGTGTCGATGTTGATCTTGCGAACGCCGTGCTTGATGCCTTCCTGGATCTCTTCGACCGGGACACCGTAGGTTTCCTTCATGTCGCCGCCGAATTCGCGGATGATCGCCAGCAGCTCCTGCGGCACCGACGACGAACCGTGCATCACCAGGTGGGTGTTCGGGATGCGTGCGTGGATTTCCTTGATGCGGTCGATCGCGAGGATGTCGCCGGTCGGCTTGCGGGTAAATTTGTAGGCGCCGTGCGAGGTGCCGATGGCGATCGCCAGCGCGTCGCACTGGGTTTTCGCCACGAAGTCGGCCGCTTGCGCGACGTCGGTCAGCAGCTGCTCGCGGGTCATGGTGCCGTCGGCGCCATGGCCGTCTTCCTTGTCGCCCTTCATCGTTTCCAGCGAACCGAGCACGCCCAGTTCCGCTTCGACGGTCACGCCGATCGAGTGCGCGAATTTCACGACTTCGCGCGAGACTTCGACGTTGTAGTCGTAGGAGGCGACGCTCTTGCCGTCGGCTTCCAGCGAGCCGTCCATCATCACGGAACTGAAGCCCGAACGGATCGCAGCCATGCAGACTGCCGGCGACTGGCCGTGGTCCTGGTGCATGACGACCGGGATGTGCGGGTAGGCTTCGACGGCGGCGTCGATCAGGTGGCGCAGGAAAGCTTCGCCGGCATATTTGCGGGCGCCGGCCGAAGCCTGCATGATGACCGGACTGTTGGTGGCGTCGGCCGCGGCCATGATGGCCTGCACCTGTTCCAGGTTGTTGACGTTGAACGCCGGCAGGCCATAGCCGTTTTCAGCAGCATGGTCCAGCAGTTGACGCAGGGATACGAGTGCCATGGTAGTACTCCAAACAATAAGAAATCAGTATACGAACTTCGACAAGGAAGCCGCCATTTAATCTTTATAAGTGTCGCCCACGCGCACGATCTTGAGGGCGTTGGTGCCGCCGGCTTCGCCCATCGGCGAACCCCAGGTCACGACGATGGTGTCGCCCTTCTTGACCATGCCCTCGCTCATCAGGAGCTCTTCCGCCTTGCGCAGCACGGCGTGGCTGCCGCCTTCCTGCTGCAAGTAGAAAGCTTGCACGTTCCGGTACAGCGAAGCTTTGCGCTGCGTCGTTTGTGACGGGGTCAGGGCGAAAATCGGGGTATCGATGCTGTGACGGCTCATCCACAGGGCGGTCGAACCCGACTCGGTCAGGGCGACGATCGCTTTCACTTCCAGGTGATGGGCGGTGAACAAGGTGGCGTAGGCAATCGATTGGTCGATGCGCGTAAACGTCACGTTCAGGAAGTCGGCGTCCTGCTTGTTGTATTCGGATTGTTCCGCTTCGGCGCAGACGGCGGCCATCATCTCGACGGTCTCGATCGGGTACTTGCCCGATGCCGTTTCGGCCGAGGTCATCACGGCGTCGGTGCCGTCCAGCACGGCATTCGCCACGTCCGACACTTCGGCGCGGGTCGGTACGGCGTTGACGATCATCGACTCCATCATCTGGGTCGCGGTGATCGCCAATTTGTTCGAGGCACGCGCCATGCGAATCATGCGCTTTTGCAGCGCCGGCACCGCGGCATTGCCCACCTCGACCGCGAGGTCGCCGCGCGCGACCATGATGCCGTCGGAGGCGTCGAGGATTTCCTGCAGCACGGGAATCGCTTCGGCGCGCTCGATCTTGGCGATCATCAGCGGCTTGTGGTGATAGGGTTCGCCGGCGATGTTCGCCAGCTGGCGCGCCATTTCCATATCGGTCGCGCTCTTCGGGAAGGAGATCGCCAGATAGTCGGCCTGGAAGCTCATCGCGGTCTTGATGTCTTCCATGTCCTTGGCGGTCAGCGCCGGCGCGGTCAGGCCGCCGCCCTGGCGGTTGATGCCCTTGTTGTTGGACAGCTCGCCGCCGACCTTGACGGTGGTGCAGATCTCGTGGCCGACGACCTTGTCGACGACCAGCACGATCAGGCCGTCGTTGAGCAGCAGCTTGTCGCCCGGCTTCACGTCGCGCGGCAGCGCCTTGTAGTCGAGGCCGACGCGTTCCTGGTTGCCCAGCTCGCCGTTCTCTCCCCATTTCGCGTCGAGCACGAACTTGTCGCCGTTGGCCAGTTCGATCTTGCCGTTCTCAAACTTGCCGACGCGGATCTTCGGCCCCTGCATGTCGGCCATGATCGCCACTTCGCGACCGCATTCGGCCGCCGCGCGGCGTACCAGCGCGGCGCGGTCGATGTGGTCTTGCGCCTTGCCGTGCGAGAAGTTCAGGCGCACGACGTCGACGCCGGCGCGGATCATTTTGACGAGGATGTCGAAGTCGGTCGAGGCCGGTCCGATGGTAGCGACGATCTTGGTGCCACGGTACATGAGCTGTCCTTTTAAAAAACAAAGCGCAGCCTGGGCTGCGCCGACATTACTGCGCGCTGCGCTGCAGGAGGATCTCGACCGCAGGCAGGGTCTTGCCTTCGAGGAACTCGAGGAAGGCACCGCCGCCGGTGGAGATATAGCCGATCTTGTCGCCGATGTTGTATTTGGCGATTGCCGCCAGGGTGTCGCCACCGCCGGCAATCGAGAAGCCTTTCGAATCCGCAATCGCCATGGCCAGGGTCTTCGTGCCTTCGGCGAACTGGTCGAATTCGAACACGCCGACCGGACCGTTCCAGACGATGGTACCAGCCTTGGCAACCTGTTCCGCCAGCATCGTCGCCGTCTTCGGGCCGATGTCGAGGATCATGTCGTCGTCGCCGACATCGGCCACGTCCTTCACGGTCGCAGCGGCGGTCGGCGAGAACTCTTTCGCACAGACCACGTCCACGGGAATCGGCACCGAGGCGCCGCGCGCGCTCATCATCTCGATGATCTGCTTCGCTTCGCCCACCAGGTCGTTTTCGACGAGCGACTTGCCGATGTTCAGGCCGATGGCCTTCATGAAGGTGTTGGCGATGCCGCCGCCGACGATCAGGTTGTCCACTTTGCCGGCCAGGCTTTGCAGGATCGAGAGCTTGCTCGACACTTTCGAGCCGGCGACGATCGCCAACAACGGACGGGCCGGCTGGCCCAGGGCTTTACCAAGCGCGTCGAGTTCGGCGGCCAGCAGCGGGCCGGCGCACACCACCGGTGCGAATTTCGCGATGCCGTGGGTGGTCGCTTCGGCGCGGTGGGCGGTGCCGAAGGCATCGTTCACGTAGACGTCGCAGAGTTTCGCCATCTTCTGGGCCAGCTCGTCGCTGTTCTTCTTTTCACCCTTGTTGACGCGGCAGTTTTCCAGCAGCACAACCTGTCCCGGCGCGACATCGACGCCATCGACCCAATTCTGTTTCAGTTCCACCGGCTGGCCGAGCAGTTCGGAGAGGCGCTGGGCGACCGGCGCCAGCGTGTCTTCCGGCTTGAATTCGCCCTCGGTTGGACGGCCCAGGTGGGAAGTCACCATGACGGCGGCGCCGGCTTTTACGGCAGCCTGGATGCCGGGGACGGAGGCGCGGATGCGCGTGTCTTCGGTGATATTGCCGTTGTCATCCTGCGGCACATTCAGGTCGGCACGGATGAAAACGCGCTTGTTTTTCAGCGCGTCGCGATCGATCAGGTCTTGCAAGCGGGTGAAACTGAGAACGGCGTCCATGTCGGCTCAACAGTGAGATAGTGAAAAAACGATATTCTACCCCACGGCCCTTATGCAGAAGCACCAAACACGTGCAGGATTCGCAACAGTGTGAACACCAACATGCCGAACACGATGGTCTGCAACATGTTCTTCCGCCACACATAAAAGCCGAGCGCGGCAATACCAGCCAGCAGTTTTGGATTGCTCAGTCCGAGATGGACCTGACCGCCGCTGCCGAGCACGAGGTCGGGCGCGATGATGGCCGCCAGCGCGCAGGCTGGCGCATAGCGCAGCATGTCCTGCACCCGCGGCGGCAGCGTCACCCGGTGCCCGATCAGCCAGAAGCCGCTGCGGGTAATGGCCGTCGACAGCGCCAGCACGACGATGACCGCCCAGATTTCCCACTCAGCCATGACGCGCCTTTCGTTTCTCCAGGATGCTTTCCGCCGTCATCGCAGCCAGCATGCCGGCGAACACGGCGGCCAGCAGGCCCAATTTATAGGGAAACCCATTCGCCAGCACGGCTACCGGGCCGGCCACCAGCACCCCGCACAGGGCCGGCCGGTTGACGACCAGGGGCACCGTGATGCACAGGATCGCCAGGGTGCCGGCAAAGCCCAGGCCCCACTCGGTCGGGATGGCACTGCCGAGGAAGATGCCGGTCAGCGAACCGATCTGCCAGGCCGCCCAGTTCGGGAACACCAGCCCTTTTAAATAGGACAGCTTGCCCGGCACCGGCGCCGCCGTCGGGAAGCGCTGCAGGAACATGGCGACCGTCAAGTCGCCGGCGATATACCCGTACAGCAGGCGCTGGCGCCAGGGCAAATGCGTGAAATGGGGGGCCAGCAAGGCGGAAAAGATCACGAAGCGCAGGTTCACGACCAGGGCGGTAGCGAAAATCACCCAGATCGGCGCATGCGCCAGGATCAGGGGCAATGAGGCGAGTTGGGCGGAACCGGCGAACACGAGCAGTGTCATACCGGTGGCTTGCAGCGCGGTCAGTCCCGTCTTGACCATCGCAATGCCGACCACCAGGCCCCAGGCGCCGATGCCGAACAGGCTCGGCACACCCGTGCGCAGCCCTTCGCGCCAGAGTGCGGGATCATGGCGCTCGACGACGGCAGCGCTGTGCGAGACAGGATCGGGCGCGTTCATGTCGCCTTCCTGCAACAATTCGATAAGTGGAATACGTGAGCAGAGCGAGGACTGAGCGGCATGAAACGAGGGCGAGATGTTGTCGGGTGGGCTGTGCCCATCCGTGATCAATCCGCCATTCTACCGATCATTCCGAACCGTCGCCTGAATCCGTTAAAATCCTGTCTTTGCCCAACTTTGCGTGACGGAGAATAGTAATGACTGACAAGACGATGCCTGTGGTGGAACTCGAGGCCAAGGATCTCCCGGCCCACTGCCCGAACCCGGCCATGCCGCTGTGGTCGTCGCACCCGCGCGTCTTCCTCGACTTCGACCATGACGGCGAAGCCAAGTGCCCCTACTGCGGCACCCGCTACCGCCTGGCCCCGGGCGTGGCTTTCAAACACCACTGATCCGGTCGGCGGCGCACCGCCATGACTTACCGCGCTCCACGGTGGCTGCCCGGCGGCCACCTGCAAACCATCTACCCCGCCACGCTCGTCGGTAAACCACCGCTCGCCCATGGGCTCGCCTATCGGCGCGAGCGCTGGGAAGTCCACCATCCGACCCTGGGCGAGGATTTCGTCGACGTCGATTTCGTGGACGGCGAACCGGACAAGCCGCTGGTCGTGCTGTTCCACGGGCTGGAAGGCTCCTCGGACAGCCATTACGCGCGCGGCCTGATGGCGGCACTGCAAGCGCGCGGCTGGTCGGGCGCAGTACCCCATTTCCGCGGCTGCTCGGGCGAACCGAACCGCACGGCGCGTTTCTATCACTCGGGCGACTCGCTCGAAATCGACTGGATCATGGCCCGTCTGCGGGCGCGCACCAGCGGAGCTTTGTACGCCGCCGGCGTCTCGCTCGGCGGCAATGCGCTGCTGCGCTGGCTCGGCGAATCGGGCAGCAAGGCGGGGTTCGTCACGGCCGCCGCCGCCATTTCCGCCCCGCTCGACCTGGCGCGCGGCGGCGAAGCCCTGTCTTCCGGTTTCAATATGCTGTATACGCGCATGTTCCTGCAGACCCTGAAACCCAAGTGCCTCGCCAAGCTCGAACAATTTCCAGGCCTGTTCGACCGCCAGGCCCTGCTGGCCGCGCGCGACCTCTACGCTTTTGACAACGTCGTCACCGCCCCGCTGCACGGTTACCGCGATACCGACGATTACTGGCACCGCGCCAGCGCGCGCCACGTGCTGCACGACATCACCGTGCCGACCCTGGTGCTCAACGCCCGCAACGATCCCTTCCTGCCCGGCGAACATTTGCCGACTAGCGCCGCGCGCGCGGTGACGCTCGAGTATCCGAAGGAAGGCGGCCATGTCGGCTTCCCCACCGGCCCCTTCCCGGGCCGGATCGACTGGCTGCCGCAGCGCATTCTGTCCTTCTTCGACGCGACCGGGGGAACCTGCGGCGCGCCGACCGGCGCCGAACTGTGCGAAGCTGGCGTGCATGGATGACATCGTAAAACAGGCAATGGCCAAGTGGCCGAACGTGCCGCACTGCTACGGCTGGCTCGCGCTCGATGCGCGCGGCAACTGGCGCATGCGCGACGAGGCCGCGCAACAGGCCGATTCAGCCGGCGACAAGCTGAACAACGCCACGCTGGTCGGCTTCATCAACCGCAACTACGCGCATGACGACGCCGGGCGCTGGTATTTCCAGAACGGCCCGCAGCGCGTCTACGTGAACCTGGAAGCGACGCCGTATGTTGCGCGCACCGATCCGGCGCAAGGATTGGTGCTGCAGACCGGCGCGCCGCTTGCAAGCATCGAGCGCCTGTACCTGACGGAAGTCGGCGTGGCGATCGTGCAGGCGGGGGCAATCGTCGCCCAGGTCGACGACCGCGACGTGGCGCAATTGTTCGAAGCGCTGGAACTGAACGGCCAGGCGCCCGGCGACGAAGCGCTGCTGCGCTGGCTCGACGACGGCGCGGGCGCATTGATCCTGCGCTGGCGCGGGCAGGCGGTGCCGGTCGAACGCATCGAGCGCGACACCCTGCCCGAACGTTTTGGATTCGTGCGCACGCCGGCGCCACCGGCCCAGGAATGAACGCTCACCACTTCAATGTGTTCGGCACGCTGATCGTCGTCGCGCGCACTGCCGGCGAATGGCAGGCGTTCTATCCTGGCACCGACGGCAAGCGCCGCGCGGCCGATTTCATCGTGCCGGCCGACGTCGCTGAACACGAACTTGGAGAATACCTGGCCGACTTGTTCCACGAGAACGCGACGCCGAAACACGGCACGGTCGAACGGCTGGCCTGAACGACGATTTACCGCTCCTTCTCGTCTTCCTTTTCCTCTTTCTGGCGCTTCTTGATCTCGCGCTCGCGGGCGTCGATCACGGACTGGTCATAGAAGGACACATCGCTTGCCTTGCGCGCATTATTGAGCTGGTCGACCGCTGCGGGCAGCGCACCGGCCAGCACATAGGATTCGGCCAGCGCCATGTGCTGCAGCGCGATCTTGCCCTGCTTCGAATACGCTTTCGCCAGCAGGTCGTACAGCTTGGCGTCCTCGCGGTACTGCCGCACCTGCTCGCGCAGGTAGCGCGTCGCATCCTCAAACTTGCCGGCATTGATCATCGCATCGGCGTACTGGCGCGCCAGGGCGCGCGACAGGGGGAAGCGGTTCGTCGCCTCTTCGGCATCCTTCAGGGCTTGCTGGGCAACCTCTTTCGGCTGTCCGGGCGCGAGCTTGATTTCCAGATCGAGCACGGCAAACAAGGCGCCGCCGTCGCTGGCGGGCGCCGCCGAGAAGGTCCCCTCCTTCGGCTTGAGGGTCGCACGCGCCTTGTCGTACCAGCTGCGCGCGCCGGCCAGGTCGCTCTCCTTCAGCGCCAGGAAGGACAAGCCGTATTGCGCCGCCGCCTGCTGCTGGCGGTGCTGCTGGGCCAGTTGCGTCTGGAAAGCGGTGCGCGTGTCGCGGCGCCCGGTGGTACTCATATCCTGCAGCACCCGGGCACGGGCCTTGGCGATATAAAACTCGATCGGGTCGGGGCGCTGCCGGTACGGCGTTTCCTTGATGCGCGCCTGGATGTCGACGATCCGCTCGCTCGTCAGCGGGTGGCTGCTGAGGAAGGCAGGAATTTCTCCATACACCTTGCTCACGCTCTGAAGGCGTTTGAAGAAGGCCACCATGCCCGAGGTGTCGTAGCCGCCGGCGCTCATGATCTGGAAGCCGACACGGTCGGCCTCGCGCTCGGCGTCGCGGCTGAAGTTCAGCTGCCGCTGCACCGCCAGGCCCTGGCCGCCCATCATCACGCCCATGGCGGCATCGGGACTGGCCTTGGCCGCCAGCGCCGCCAGGATCAGCGCCGCGATCGGCAGCAGTGCATCCTGGCGCTGCTGGCCGAGCATGCGCGCGATGTGGCGCTGCGACACGTGGCCGATCTCGTGCGATACGACGGAGGCCAGTTCCGACTCGGTCTGGGCCGCGAGCAGCAGGCCCGAGTGGATGCCAATAAAACCGCCCGGCAGGGCAAAGGCATTGATCGAGCCGTCGCGCAGCGGGAAGAAATAAAAATCTGCATTCGTTTCGCCGCGCGCACCGGGCGCGGCGTCGACCAGGGCGCCGCCGAAATTGTTCAGGTATTCGGCGATGGCATCGTCGTCGAGGTAATCGCGGTCGCGCCGGATCTCGCGCATGATGGCTTCGCCCAGCTTGCGCTCGACGATGGGCGATAAATCTTCGCGTGCGGCGTCGCCGAGGGTCGGCAGGCGCGCGGCGCTCTGGGACGTGCTGAACGACTGAGCCGGCGCCACCGCAGGCACGAACCCGGCCGCGGCCGCCATGAACAAGGCGGCCACCGACCGGCGCCAGCGGGGACGCAGGGACGGCAGCGCAGGAGGAGTCATCGATTTCACGATGCTATGATAACCCCATCCGCAGGCGCCTTGCCGCGCCCTGAAACACTTTCTTACCCAAGCATACCGACACACCATGACCGTATCCGATCCAAGGCCAGGCGCAGGCCAGCTGCCCCACGAGTTGACGCACTTCGACGCCGCCGGCCAGGCCCACATGGTCGACGTCGGCGCCAAGAACGAGACCCATCGCGTCGCTGTTGCCGCCGGCACCATCCGCATGCAGCCGGAAACCTTGCAGCTGATCCAGTCCGGCACCGCAAAAAAGGGCGACGTGCTCGGCATCGCCCGCATCGCCGCCATCATGGGCGCCAAGCGCACCAGCGACCTGATTCCCCTGTGCCATCCGCTGGCGATCACCCGCGTCGCCGTCGATTTCGAGATCGATGCGGCCAACAACAGCGTCCATTGCCGGGCCCAGGTCGAACTGCACGGCAAGACCGGGGTCGAGATGGAAGCACTGACCGCCGTGCAGGTGGGTCTATTGACGATCTACGACATGTGCAAGGCGGTCGACCGGGGGATGGTCATGACCAACGTGCGGGTGCTGGAAAAGCATGGCGGCAAGAGCGGGGACTGGACGGCAGAGCTGTAACAAGCTGCCCCGCCGCCCCGATTACGGCTTCATTTCGCCAGCTGCACATTTCCCATCCACGCCTGCGTGAATGCGTGGCCCAGCATGCCGACTGCCTTGCCGTTCGCATCGGCAAGGCGCTCCATCGACTGCTGCTGTACCGACATGGCGTTCTTCGCCAGCGCGTCGGCACAGGCTTGCGATGCAGTGATGAATGCACGCAAGGTATGCTCCTGGATAATGCCCGCTGAACTCGACATCATCTGTTGCATATTGGTTCGCATGGTGTCGCGGTACAAACCGGCGACATTCGACCAGAGTCCTAAAAACGGGGTCGGCATGGTGGGGAATGCCGCGTTCGGAAATGCGCTCATCGTGATCATGATGCTGTTCTCCTGGTGAATGACCGGAATCGGATGGTGCGCCGGATTGTGCAGCGCACCATCGAGTGTACTCCTTGGCTGAACAAATTGTCATCAGGCTTCTGACTACCCATGCCGTGTTAAATTGCTGAATTGCCGCGGCACAACCGCGCGCGTAAAAAATCCGAGACACGATTGAAGAGGATGCAATGAAATTACGTTTACTCGTATTGGCGACGGCATTGGCTGCCGCCAATGCCCTTGCTGCGCCGCGCGGCTTTACGGTGGAAGACCTGGTCAACCTGGAACGCGTCGGCAGCCCGGCGGTGTCGCCGGACGCCAGCCGCGTCGTCTACACCGTCCGCCGCACCGATCTCGGCAAGAACCGGGGCCAGACGAGCCTGTGGATCGCCGACCTGCGCGGCGGCGCCGCTCCCAAGGCGCTGACCAATCACGACAGCAGCAGTCTCGATCCCGAATGGTCGCCGGCGGGCGATGCCGTCTATTTCCTGTCGAGCCGCTCGGGCAGCTCCCAGGTCTGGCGCCAGCCTGCAAACGGCGGCGAGCCGACCCAGGTGACGAACCTGCCGCTCGATGTCGACAATTTCCGCGTTTCTCCTACGGGCGAGCGCATTGCCTTGAGCATGGCCGTGTTCCGCGATTGCGCCGACCTTGCCTGCACCAGGGACCGGATGGATGCCCAGGCGAAGAACAAGGCAAGCGGCCGCGTCTACGACCGGCTGTTCGTGCGCCACTGGGACACCTGGGCCGATGGCCGCAACGCCGTGCTGTTCTCGGCGCCGATCGATGCCAGCGGGCGCGTGAGCGCGGCGCCGGTCAGCCTGTCGGGCTCGCTCGATGGCGACGTCCCCTCGAAACCGTTTGGCGACCGCGAGGAGTACCACTTCAGCCCGGACGGCAAGACGATCGTCTTCTCGGCCCGCATTGCCGGCAAGACCGAAGCCTGGTCGACCAACTTCGACCTCTACAGCGTGCCGGCCGCCGGCGGAGACAAGCCGCGCAACCTGACGGCCGCCAATCCCGCCTGGGATACCAAAGGCGTGTTCTCGCCGGACGGCCGCACCCTCGCCTGGCTCGCCATGGCGCGTCCCGGCTTCGAGGCCGACCGCTTCCAGATCATGCTGATGGACGTCGCCAGCGGCCAGAAGCGCAAGCTCGCGGACAAATGGGATCGCTCCCCCGGCACCCTGCAGTGGAGCGCGGACGGCAAGTCGCTTGTCGTCGATGCAGAAGACGTCGGCCAGCATCGCCTGTTCGCGATCGATGTCGCCAGCGGCAAGGTGTCCGCCTTGACCGACAAGGGCTCGATCGGCGGCTTCGACATGCGCCGCGACACGATTGCCTATACCCAGGCCACGCTGGCTTCGCCGGCCCAGCTGTACGCGACGGCCCTGGCGGGCGGCACACCGCGTCAGCTGACCAGCAACAATGCCGACAAGCTGGCCGACGTGCGCTTCGGCGACTTCGAACAGTTCTCGTTCAAGGGCGCGAACGGCGATACCGTTTACGGCCACGTCATGAAACCGTGGAATGCGGTACCGGGCGCAAAATATCCGATCGCCTTCCTGGTGCACGGCGGTCCACAAGGCAGTTTCGGCAACGCCTGGAGCTACCGCTGGAACCCGCAGGTCTATGCCGGCGCGGGGTATGCCACGGTCTTCATCGATTTCCATGGCTCGACCGGCTACGGCCAGAAGTTCACCGATGCGATCAGCGGAGACTGGGGCGGCGCACCCCTGGTCGACCTGCAAAAGGGCCTCGAGGCGGCCGTCAAGAAATTCCCGTGGCTGGACCGCGGGCGCAGTTGCGCACTGGGCGCTTCCTACGGCGGCTACATGATGAACTGGATCGAAGGTAACTGGTTCGATGGTTTTAAATGCATCGTCAACCACGACGGCGTATTCGACACGCGCGGCATGGCCTATTCGACCGAAGAGCAATGGTTCACCGACTGGGAAAACGGCGGCGCCTATTTCGCCGTACCGCAGCAGCACGAGCGTTTCAACCCGGTGCTCCACGTAAACAAGTGGAAGACGCCGATGCTCGTGATCCAGGGCGACCTCGACTTCCGCATTCCGACCGCCCAGGGCCTGTCCACCTTCACCGCCTTGCAGCGCCGTGGCATCGACAGCAAGCTGCTGGTCTTCCCGGACGAAAACCATTGGGTGCTGAAACCGGCGAATTCGCTGCTCTGGCACCACACGGTCATCGGCTGGCTGGACCAGCACTTGAAACCGTGATGTCCAGGATTTGACCCACAAAACCCGCCTGATCGCGGGTTTTTTTACGACAATCGCTAAAGTACTTGCTTTTGGTCATTAATTGAAGTGGTATCATGCTGCCCTTGCAGGGCCGCCGGCCCGCCATTTCAGAACGAACAGCATGCAGGCCGGACAGGCGAACGAGCTCAAACCCCAGGATGTCGATTTCGAGACCATGAATCTCCAGGTCGGCACACGCCTGCAGCTCATCACGCATCGCCGCGTCAAGCCGGTCCAGCATTTCTCGAGCCTGATCGGCTATATCAAGGATGAGTACATCATCCTCAAGATTCCGATGGAAAATGGTGCACCGATCGCGCTGGCCGAAGGCGAGCGCCTGACGATCCGGGTGTTCTCGGGCGTCAAGGTATGCTCCTTCGCCTGCACGGTCGAGCGCGTGTTTGCACGGCCCCTGTTCTATGTCCATGTGTCCTTCCCGACCACGGTGCAGGGAACGAGCCTGCGCACGGCGATGCGGGTCAAGGTCGACCTGCCCGCCGCGATCAGCGGCAGCGGCACCCATGGCGGGCTGCTGGCCTGCACGATCCTGAACCTGTCGGTCAGCGGCGCGCTGGTCGTCTCCCCTAGCCGCCTGCCGGCCGACGAAGAGCAGATCGCGCTGCAGTTTTCCCTGAAGGCGCCGCCCGACGACCAGGAAGTGCGGATTTCCGCACGCGCGGCGATTCGTAACGTCAACGTCACCAAGGCGGCCGACGACTCGGACCTGTTTACGTATGGGATGCAGTTCATCGATCTCGATCCGACGCATTACACACTGTTGCAGAACATGACCTACGAAGCACTGCTGGCGGACAGGCAGAAGATCGTCTGAGGCCGTTCACAGCATGCAAGAAACCCCGCTCCGGCGGGGTTTCTTTTTTAGGGAATCAGGCGGCCTTGCCCTTGCAGACGGCTTCGCGGCCGATCAGCTTCTGGGGGACGGTGGCGGCGCTGCAGCTCCAGGCGCCGGTGTCCTTGTCGCGCGTGAGGGTGATGGTCTGGTCCTTGACGCCGACCGGGCCGGCGACGATCTGGCAGGTCAGGCTGGCGGCGTCGGGGTCGGCCGCTGCCCCGAACTTGCAATTGGCGGTGGGCTTGTCGGCTGCGGCCAGGCCGACTTCTTCCGGCTTGCTGACGGTCTCGCCGTCGTTCAGCCTGGTGTCGATGCCGACTTTACCTGCGGACACTTCAGCCAGCGCAACGCCGAATTTCGACCTTGCCACATAGTCCTGGTAGGCCGGGATGGCAAGCGTCGCCAGGATGCCGATGATCGCAACGACGATCATCAGTTCGACGAGGGTGAAGCCGGCTTCGGTCTTCCTAACAACTTTTATGCATGTCACGGTGATCCTCCGGTCAGTTGAGCAGTCCGGAACGATAACCGTGCTCCACGCTGCACGATTGAGGCAACTCAGCCAAAACAAAAACCCCGCCGAAGCGGGGTTTTCGTTAGTCAATTCACGTATTACGGTGCGACTTTGCTGGTGCAAGTGCCTTTGCCGATCAGTTTATCTTCGACATTCGCTTCGCAGGTCCATGCGCCGCTGGTGGCGTCGCGGGTCAGGGTGATTTTCTTCGTAGCCACCGAGCTTGGGCCGGCGATGATGTCGCAGGTCAGGGTCGTTGCCGAGACGCCGAAAGTGCAGTTCGAAGTTGCCTTATCCGACAGGCCAACATCGGTCACCGTCTTGATTTCTTCACCGTCGTTCAGCTTGGCATCAAAGCCCACTTTACCTGCCGACACTTCCGACAGCGCAGCAGCGAACTTCGATTTCGCGGTGTAGTTCTGGTAGTTCGGGATGGCGACAGCGGCCAGGATGCCGATGATGGCAACAACGATCATCAGTTCGATCAGGGTGAAGCCGGCTTCTGCTTTCTTAACAATTTTCATCGATTTCATGGTGGTTCTCCAAGGGTAAGTTGTATTGGGTTGGGTGCTTCGGTATTCGGTATTGCTTCGTGCCACGCATTACCTATTGCAAGTGCCGTGCCAGCCCATTTCACCCCGGAATCCTTAATTTCACGGCAATTAAAGCGACGAAACTTGTCACCTACCCACCCTGGGCTGACAAATTTTGTCACCCACCGTGCATTTTCTGTCCATATGGAAACAAAAAAAGGAGCCCGCAGGCTCCTTTCAAGACCAAGAATTGTCCGGGATTACAGCATGGCCTTCAGCAGGCGTGCCATTTCCGACGGGTTCTTGGTGGCTTTGATGCCGCACTCTTCCATGATGTCCAGCTTGGCTTGCGCGGTATCGGCGCCGCCCGAGATCAGCGCGCCGGCGTGGCCCATGCGCTTGCCCGGAGGAGCGGTGACACCGGCGATGAAGCCGACCACTGGCTTCTTCATGTTGTCCTTGACCCAGTGAGCGGCGTTGGCTTCGTCCGGACCGCCGATTTCGCCGATCATGATGACCGCGTCGGTATCAGGATCGTCATTGAACATCTTCATGATGTCGATGTGCTTCAGGCCGTTGATCGGGTCGCCGCCGATGCCGACTGCCGACGATTGACCGAGACCCAGTGCGGTCAGCTGGCCGACTGCTTCATAGGTCAGGGTGCCCGAGCGCGAGACGACGCCGATGCGGCCCTTGCGGTGGATGTGACCAGGCATGATGCCGATCTTGATTTCGTCCGGGGTGATCAGGCCTGGGCAGTTAGGACCCAGCAGCAGGGTCTTCGAACCGGCCTTGGCCATGCGGTCTTTCAAAGCCATCATGTCGCGGACAGGGATGCCTTCGGTGATGCAGATGGCCAGGTCCAGGTCGGCTTCAACGGCTTCCCAGATTGCTGCGGCTGCGCCTGCCGGCGGCACGTAGATGACCGACACGGTGGCGCCGGTGGCAGCTTTTGCTTCCGAGACGTTGGCGAAAATCGGGATGCCTTCGAAGTCTTCGCCGGCTTTCTTCGGGTTCACGCCTGCGACGAAGGCAGCTTTGCCGTTCGCGTAGTCGCGGCACATGCGGGTATGGAACTGACCGGTCTTGCCGGTGATACCCTGGGTGATGACTTTTGTATCTTTGTTGATCAGGATCGACATTTGTTTATTCCTTCGAATTAGGCGTTACCAGCTGCAGCGGCGACGACGGCCTTGGCTGCGTCTTCCATCGTATCGGCGGCGATGATCGGCAGACCGGAGTCGGCCAGCATCTTCTTGCCCAGGTCTTCGTTGGTGCCCTTCATGCGCACGACGAGCGGCACTTTCAGCGAGACGGCCTTCGATGCGGTGATCACGCCTTCGGCGATGACGTCGCAACGCATGATGCCGCCGAAGATGTTGACCAGGATGGCTTTCAGGCCTGGGTTCTTCAGCATGATCTTGAATGCTTCGGTGACTTTCTCAGCCGTCGCACCGCCGCCCACGTCCAGGAAGTTGGCCGGCTCGCCGCCGAACAGCTTGATGGTGTCCATGGTGGCCATGGCCAGGCCGGCGCCGTTCACCAGGCAGCCGATGTTGCCGTCGAGCGAGATGTAGGCGAGGTCGAACTTCGATGCTTCGACTTCGGCTGGATCTTCTTCGTCCAGATCGCGGTAAGCCATGATTTCCGGCTGGCGGAACAGGGCGTTGGCGTCGAAGTTGAACTTCGCGTCCAGGGCGATGACTTTACCGTCGCCGGTCAGGATCAGCGGGTTGATTTCGGCCAGCGACGAATCGGTGTCCCAGTAAGCCTGGTACAGGCCCTTCAGGTTCTGGCGTGCTTCGGCCAGCGATTCGGCAGGAATGCCGATCTTGGTCGAGATCTCGTCGGCTTCGGCGTCGGTCAGGCCGACGGCCGGGTCGATCGCGATCGAGTGGATTTTTTCAGGATTGCTGTGCGCGACTTCTTCGATGTCCATGCCGCCTTCCGACGAGGCCATCAGCACGACCTTCTGGGTCACGCGGTCGGTGACCATCGACACGTACAGTTCCTTCTTGATGTCGGCGCCTTCTTCGATCAGCAGGCGGCGCACCTTCTGGCCTTCAGGGCCGGTCTGGTGGGTCACGAGCTGCATGCCCATGATCTGTTCTGCGTATTCCTTGACCTGCTCGAGCGACTTGGCAACCTTCACGCCGCCGCCTTTACCACGGCCGCCAGCATGGATCTGGGCCTTGACGACCCAGACCGGGCCGCCCAGCTCTTCAGCTGCCTTGACGGCCTCTTCGACCGACATGCACGGAATGCCGCGCGGAACCGTCACTCCGAACTTTCGGAGGATTTCTTTGCCCTGATACTCATGGATTTTCATGCTGGCTTCCCTTCTTCTGTTACTGATTTAGATGGTTTATTGAAGTACTTCGACATCGGTCTCAACCCTGTACGGCCTTGATTACCCAGCGCGGGTAATACTTTGCCACAGCGGGGCCGTCGGCGCGCAGCGCGTGGCAGCGGTCGATTTCGTACGGACGCGCAGCCTCGCCATCCTTGGCGGCGTTGCGTGTCTCGAACTCGTCATCGGCGAAGGCCTGGATTGCCGCGGTGGGCAAAACCTGCGCCAGTTCGGTCAGGTGGGTGCAGCCGAGCACGCCCGAGAGGCGGTCTTTCAGGTGCAACCGGAAATGTTTAACGAGCGACAGCCCGACCAGCTTCTTGTAAGCGGGGCCGATGACGTCGCAGTAACCGGGATACGGCACCGAGTCGGATGCGGCTTCGGCATCGACGATCTCGAGGTCGCGGTTGATGGTGATGCGCAGGCTCAGGTCGTGCACGGCCGTGCCGGCCGGGCGCTTGCCGGAAGCGAGGACGATGTCTTGCGCCTTGATGTCGCGGATACGCGCGTCAAGATCCCACAAGCCATCGTCGCGCGCGTACGCTTCGACCGTGATGGCGCGTGTATGCCGCAGGGAGCGCGGGGCGGGAGGTGACAGAGGCATAGAAAACAAACGTGCCGGTTGATCGGCAATCAGTGGGGCAGCCGGTGTGCTGATGCACGTTACCGCAGCTTCTGCGGCAACAACCGCTCATGCGGCGCTGCTTAAACCGTGAAAGTTTAGCACAGGATGGGAGCGGGTTGCACTGCAACATGACGCCTTGACGACCCGTCAAGGGTAGGCAGCTGGGAAAGGTGGCAAGCTTGCCAATGTTTGGCGTTGGCTACCCGACAATGGATTTGCCAGCTCAGGCCGCGGCATCCTTCGTGAAGCACAGCAGTTCTTTGCCGTCGAGGCAAATGCCGCCATCCCGCTCGAAGGCGACCGCCCAGAAACCGGCGGCGGCCTCGGGTGTGTTCCCGTGCCAGACTATGCCGTGGAAGGTGACGTCAACCTCCGCGCCGCGCTCGTCTTGCCAGCGCCCGCGGATTTCATCGGTCATGCTGCCGGAGCGGTCGATCTGGAGAATATAGTCGCCACTGGCGCGCACCTCGAGCACAACCATTTTTTCCTGCGTACTGAGCCGATAGATCCCGGTCGGCTCGACGGGCTGACGGCTGCACGATGCCAATACGAACAGTGGGGCGAGAACGAGTAGCGTTTTCATGATGACAACTTTTAGGGCAAGCAAAAACCAGCGTGCAGCGTCATCCGGGGTTGAGGAATATGCGGGCGCATATCGCCGGATGGCGCTCCACGCTGGCGCCTGGGAATGGATCGAGCCGATTTGGGGTGCAGACAAGACTGCGGGACAGTCGCAACGAGGCGATGCCGGCGCTACTTAAAACTCGTCGTCCTCGGGTGCCCCTTTCAGGGCGGTGCGCACGGCGCCGCTCGAAAAACCGCGCGCCATTAAAAACCGCATCTGCTTGCTGCGCTCGGCCGCGTCTTGCGCGACGGTGCCGAACTTGCGTTGCCAGACCTCGACCGCACGCGCGGTCTCGCTCTCGGCCAGGCCGGACTTCAGTTCGGCCAGCGCTTCTCCGTTGACGCCATGGCTTTGCAGCTCGGCCATCACACGGCTGTTGCCGAAGCGGGAAGCTTTTCGATGAATCAAGGATTCAGCAAAACGCTCCTGCGACAGCCAGTTGTTCTTTTCCAGAAAATCGAGGAGGGCGTCGATGTCGTCGCCCTCCTCCGCATGGCGCGCCAGTTTGCGCTTGAGCTCGAGCCGGCTGTGCTCCCTCATGGAGAGGAAGCGCAGGGCTCGGGCTTTCAGACTCAGTACTGGTTGGCGCATGGCGATACAGCAGACCGGATGGGGCCACAGCTGCGGCCCCGACCGATTACTCCGACACGGCCTTCAACTTCGGCGCCTTGTCTTCGGCGTCGCCACCGACAGGCGGCGGCAGTTCGCGCACACCCAGGGCCGCACGCACCTTGTTCTCGATTTCGCGCGCCAGTGCCGGGCGGTCTTTCAAGAACTGACGGGCGTTGTCCTTGCCCTGGCCGATACGTTCGCCGTTATAGCTGTACCAGGAACCGGACTTCTCCACGATCTTGTTGTCGGCGCCCAGATCGAGGATTTCGCCTTCGCGGGAAGTGCCTTCTCCATACAGGATGTCGAAGTGCGCTTCGCGGAACGGTGGCGCGATCTTGTTCTTGACGACCTTGACCTTGGTTTCGTTACCGATCACCTCGTCACCCGACTTGATCGAACCGGTACGGCGGATGTCCAGGCGCACGGAGGCGTAGAACTTCAGCGCGTTACCGCCGGTCGTGGTTTCCGGGCTGCCGAACATCACGCCGATCTTCATACGGATCTGGTTAATGAAGATGACCAGGGTGTTCGTACGGTTGATCGACGCGGTCAGCTTGCGCAGTGCCTGCGACATCAGACGGGCTTGCAGGCCCGGCAGCGAATCGCCCATGTCGCCTTCGATCTCGGCGCGCGGGGTCAGTGCCGCCACCGAGTCGATGACGACCAGGTCGACCGAACCCGAGCGCACGAGTGCGTCGGTGATTTCGAGGGCCTGTTCGCCGGTGTCCGGCTGCGAGATCAGCAGCTCGTCGAGCTTGATGCCCAGCTTCTGCGCATAACCCACGTCGAGCGCGTGCTCGGCGTCGATGAAGGCGCAGGTACCACCCAGCTTTTGCATCTGCGCGATGGTCTGCAGGGTCAGCGTGGTTTTACCCGACGATTCCGGACCGTAGATTTCCACGATACGGCCGCGCGGCAAGCCGCCGACGCCCAGGGCGATGTCCAGGCCCAGCGAGCCGGTGGAGACGGTCTGCACTTCTTCGACCGGCGTGTTCGCGTCCATGCGCATGACCGAACCCTTGCCGAACTGCTTTTCGATTTGCGCGAGGGCGGCGGCCAGCGCCTTGCCTTTTTCGGAGGCGTTGTGTACTACTTTTTTGTCGTCCATAATTTTCTCTCAGTCTTGGAGGTACCAAGGTGTGGGTACCCTCACGCTTTTCAATAGCCACTACTGTATAAAAATCCAGTGGTTTTGGCAAGCAGGATTTCGCTCAACAATGGAAGAAAACTCGCATTGTTGCGCCAAATCAAACACAATGGGAGCAGCCGGAAGGTCTAATTGATAACAGGGTGATCTTATGCGAATTTTGCTTGCCGAAGATGATAGCGTACTTGCGGACGGGCTGACGCGCTCGCTGCGCCAGTCCGGTTATGCGATCGACGACGTGCGCAACGGCCAGGATGCCGACACCGCCCTCTCGACCCAGGAATTCGACCTGCTGATCCTCGACCTCGGGCTCCCGAAAATGTCGGGCCTGGAGGTGCTGCGCCGGCTGCGCGCGCGCTCTTCCCTGCTGCCGGTGCTGATCCTGACGGCCGCCGACTCGGTCGAGCAGCGCGTCGAGGGGCTCGATCTGGGCGCCGACGACTACATGGCCAAGCCCTTCGCCTTGTCGGAGCTGGAGGCGCGGGTCCGCGCGCTCACCCGGCGCGGCGCCGGCGGCGGCCCGACCGTGATCCGCCACGGCCCGCTGGTCTACGACCAGGTCGGGCGCAGCGCGTATATCAACGAGCAGATGCTCGACCTCTCCGCGCGCGAACTGGGCCTGCTCGAAATCCTGCTGGCGCGCACCGGGCGCCTGGTCTCGAAGGAGCAGCTGGTCGACCACCTGTGCGAATGGGGCGAAGAGGTGTCGAACAATGCGATCGAGGTCTATGTGCACCGGCTGCGCAAGAAGATCGAGGTCGGCGGCGTGCGCATCGCCACCGTGCGCGGCCTGGGCTATTGCCTCGAAAAATATTCGGACGCAGCCCGTGCCGGTGCCGAGCACGCCCTCGATTCGAAGTGAACGAACGTGATGCCGGCCTGATCGAGCCCGATGCGGGGCTGCCCGAGCCTTTGTACGTCCCGCCGAATCCCGAACCCGAAGAAAACATCCAGCATTCGCTGTTCGGCGAGATCCTCGACTGGATGCTGGCGCCCCTGCTGCTGCTGTGGCCGATGAGCATAGTGATCACTTACCTGGTCGCGAAATCGATCGCGAACCAACCCTTCGATCATGCGCTCGAAGACCGGGTGACGGTGCTGGCCCAGCAGGTGCGCGAAGAAAACGGCGTCATCAATACCCGTTTGCCGGGCAGCGCACGCGACATCCTGCGCGCCGACGACATCGACAGCGTGTATTTCCAGGTGAGCGACGCCGCCGGACGCCACGTCGACGGCGACGCCGAACTGCCGCGCCCGCGCAGTCACGATAACGACGGCGATGGCGACAAGGATGGCGCGGTGCACTTCCGGAGCGCCACGCTGCACGGCACGCCGCTGCGCGTGGCTTACCTGTACATCAACCTCGACCCGCTCGCCCCGCCCGACAGCAGCTCGCCCGTTTTCCCCCGTAAAGCCTTGGTGCAGGTGGCGGAAACGCTGGACAAGCGCGCCCTGCTCGCCAACGAGATCATCAAGGGCGTGATCCTGCCCCAGTTCATCATCCTGCCGATCATCCTGGCCCTGGTCTGGTTCGCCCTCTCGCGCGGCCTGTCTCCGCTGGCGGCGCTCCAGGAGCGCATCCGCGCGCGTCCGTCCGACGATTTGTCTCCCATCGATTCGCGCCAGGTGCCCGAGGAAATTTCTCCCCTCGTCGGCTCGCTCAACGACATGCTGGGGCGGCTGTCGCAGACCATCGACATGCAGAAACGTTTCATTGCCGACGCCGCGCACCAGATGAAGACGCCGCTGGCCGGCATGCGCATGCAGTCCGAGCTCGCCTTGCGCCAGCTCGATCCGGACGAGATCCACCGTTCGCTGGAACAGCTGGCGAAAAGTTCGGAGTCGGCGACGCGCCTGGTGAACCAGCTACTCGCCCTGGCGCGCGCCGAAAACCAGCCGCATGCCGGCCTCGCCTTCGATGAAATCAATCTGGCGGGCCTCGCGCGCGGCGTGGTGCAGGATTGGGTGCAAGCCTCGTTCGCGCACCGCATCGACCTCGGCTACGAAGCGCAGGACGAGGACGTGGTCATCGCCGGCAACGCCCTGATGCTGCGCGAACTGCTGTCGAACCTGATCGACAACGCCCTGCGCTACACCCCTGCCGGCGGCAGCGTCACGGTGCAGGTGCGGCGCGACGGCGAACGGGCGCTGCTCGAAGTCGAAGACACCGGCCCGGGCATCGCCCCGCACGAGCGCGCCCACGTGTTCGAGCGTTTTTATCGCATCCTCGGCTCGAGCGCGAGCGGCAGCGGCCTGGGGCTGGCCATCGTGCGCGAGATCGCCGGCCAGCACGGCGCCGAGGTCGACATTTTCAATAATCCGCGCAGCCACTCCGCCAAATTTCCGGGCAGCCTGTTCCGGCTGACCTTCCCGCCACCTGTCCACGACGACTTCGATGCCGCCTGAACCCTTGCCCTCGACTGGGCCTTCGTCCGAGCCTGAGCTGCAGCGCCAGCGCCGTTTATTGGCCGCGCGCGCCGCCCACTGGCGCCGCACGCGCCGCTTGACCTTCGTCCTGATGGCGCTATGGCTGGCGACCGGTTTTTGTACCGTTTATTTTGCCCGCGAACTGGCACGCGTCACCCTGTTCGGCTGGCCGCTCTCCTTCTACATGGCGGCGCAAGGGGCATCGCTGGTGTGCCTGGCGATCATCGGCGTCTACGCCTGGCGCATGCGCCGCTTCGACCGCGATCTTGCGCGCGCCATGCAGGGCGGCGCCGGGGTCGGCGGATGAGCGGCCAGAAGCGCTACTTCCGGCGCCTGTCCGGCTACTACGCCTGGTTCTGCGTCTGCTTCGCCGGCTTCCTGCTGGCCCTGACGGTGCTGGAAAACGAGGGCATGCCGCGGCTCTGGATCGGCCACCTGTTCATGTTCGCCACGATCGTGCTGTACGCCACCATCGGCGTCATCAGCCGCACCTCGAACGTGACCGAATACTATGTTGCCGGACGCCGCGTGCCGGCCCTGTTCAACGGCATGGCCACCGCGGCCGACTGGATCTCGGCGGCAAGCTTCATCAGCCTGGCGGGCGGCCTGTATCTGTCCGGCTTCGACGCCCTCGCCTACATCATGGGCTGGACCGGCGGCTATTGCCTGGTCGCGCTGCTGATCGCGCCCTATCTGCGCAAGTTCGCCCAGTACACGATCCCCGACTTTCTCGCCGTGCGCTACGGCGGCGGCGCGGGCGGGCGCGGCGGGCCGGTGCGCGCGCTCGCCGTCGGTGCCACCATCATCGTCTCCTTCGTGTACGTGGTCGCGCAGATCTATGCCGTCGGCCTGATCGCCTCGCGCTTCACCGGCGTCGATTTCTCGGTCGGGATTTTCCTCGGCCTGGCCAGCATCCTGGTCTGCTCTTTTCTCGGCGGCATGCGCGGCATTACCTGGACGCAGGTGGCCCAGTACATCATCATCCTGGTCGCCTTCCTGATCCCGACCATGTGGCTGTCAGCGAAGCACGCCGACAATCCCTTGCCGCAAGTGGCCTACGGCTCGGTGCTGCCGAAGCTGGCCCAGCGCGAAGCCCAGCTTGCGGCCGACCCACGCGAGCGCGAAGTTAGGGCGCACTTCCAGCAGCAGGCCGACGCCTACGCCGCACGCCTGGCGGCATTACCCGGTTCCTGGGAACAGGGCAAGGTGGAGGCGCAGCGCAGGCTCGACGCGGCGCGCCTGCGCAATGTATCTCTGGCCGACGTGCGCAGCGCCGAGCGCGCCCTCGCCGCCTACCCGAAGACGGCGGAAGACGCCGAGCCCCTGTGGCGCGAACAGCGCACGCGCCTGCTGGCGCGGGCCCAGCCGCCCCAGCCGCATGCCATGCCCTTCCCCGGCGCCACCGAAGCGGAATCGAATGCGCACCGCAACAATTTCCTGGCGCTCGTGTTCTGCCTGATGTTCGGCACCGCCGCCCTGCCCCACATCCTGATGCGCTCGTACACCACGCCCTCGGTGGACGAAACCAGGATTTCGGTGTTCTGGACCCTGTTCTTCATTCTCCTGATTTACCTGAGCATCCCGGCGCTGGCGGTCCTGGCGAAATACGACATCTATACGAGCCTGGTGGGCAGCGATTTCAGTTCGCTGCCCACCTGGATTTCGTACTGGGGAAATATCGACAAGGTCAATCCCCTGATTCAAGTAACTGACATCAACGGCGACGGCCTGGTGCAGCTGGCGGAAATCGCGATCGACGGCGACGTGCTGGTCCTGGCCACGCCCGAGATCGGCGGCCTGCCGTATGTGATCTCGGGCCTGGTGGCGGCCGGCGGGCTGGCCGCTGCCCTGTCCACGGCAGACGGCCTGCTGCTGGCCATCTCGAACGCGCTCTCGCACGACATCTATTACAAGATCGTCGATCCCGGCGCCTCGACCCAGAAGCGGGTGACGATCTCGAAACTGCTGCTGCTGGCGGTGGCTTTCATTGCAGCCTATGCCGCCTCGCAAAAGCCGGCCGACATCCTGTCGTTGGTCGGCGCCGCCTTTTCGCTGGCGGCCTCGGCCCTGTTCCCGGCGCTGGTGCTGGGCGTGTTCTGGAAGCGCGCCAACCATGTGGGCGCCATCGCCGGGATGGTGGTGGGCTTCATGGTCTGCCTGTATTACATGCTGCGGGTGCACCCGATCCTGGGCGGCCGGCTGGACGCGGCCTGGTTCGACATCGCGCCGATGTCGGCCGGTATCTTTGGCGTCCCGGCCGGCCTGGCCGCGGTCGTGATCGCCAGTCTCCTGAGCCCGGCACCGGCACGCTCGAGCGATGCACTGGTCGACCACATTCGGGCACCGGAATAGGGGAATAAATATCCACAGGGCATAGCTTTTTGACATGCATAAATGTTATTCTTGAGAAATAACTGCTCCCTTTCTCTCGACCAGGAAATCCCAGCATGTCATTCGTTCGCACCCCCCTTTTCCACGCCGGCCTGCTCGCGCTGTCGCTGTGGGCCGCTCCCGTTATCGAGGCCCAGGCCGCACCCGCCCTGCCGCCGATCGAACGTTTCTTCAACAGTCCCGCCTTCAATGGCGGGCTGCTGTCGCCGGATGGTCGCGCGATTGCCGCGCGCGGCAGTGCACCGGGGCAGCGCGACTATCTGGTCGTGGTCGACCTGCAGACCAATACCGGCAAGATCGTGGCCTCGTACAACGATGCCGACATCGGCAGCTTCCAATGGGTGAACAACGAGCGCCTGCTCTTCAACGTGGGCGACAAGAAGGTTGCCGAGGGCGACGACGACTATGCGCCGGGCCTGTTTGCCGTCAACCGCGACGGCAGCAACCTGGTACAGCTGGCCGAGACCGGCGACGTGCGGACCGGCCAGCGCACGGGACAACGCACCGGTCCTCGCCTGCTGCCCTGGCATACCTTCATGCTGTCCGGGCGCGGCTCCCAGGATTCCGACTATGTCTATGTGCGCGACCTGGCGTTCAAAACCGACTACCGCACGGCGCGCACCGGCCTGCTGCGCCTGAACACGGTCACCGGCCAAGTGCAGGAAGTGAGCCGTCCGAAGGAAGACGTCACCAGCTGGATGCTCGACCACAAGGGCGAGCCGCGGATTGCGGTCGGCATCAAGGAGGACATGGTGTCCATCCATTATCTCGACCCGGCAACGAAAGAATGGCGCAAGCTGACCAGTTATAAAGCGTACGGCGACGCCGAGAACAGCATCACGCCCCTCGCCTTCGGTCCGGACGGCAAACTGTATGTCAGCACGCGCCGCGGCCGCGACACCAGCGCCGTGTACACGCTCGATCTCGCCACCGGCCAGCTCAGCGCGGAACCGCTGGTGAGCACCAAAGGCTATGATTTCTCCGGCAGGATCATCACCAGCCGCGACAAGGTGCTGGGCATGCAGTTCACCACCGACGCCACTTCGACCGAATGGTTCGACCCGGCCATGAAGGCAGCGCAGGAAACCGTGGACAAGCTGCTGCCGGCCACGATCAACCTGCTCGGCGCGCCGCCCCAGCATGCGCAGACGCCGTGGCTGCTGGTACGTGCTTATTCCGATGCCATTCCGTCGACCTATTATCTGTTCAACCGCGATACCAAGCTGCTCAACAAGGTCGGCGACACCCATCCCGGCATCGACCCGAAACAGATGGGCCGCCAGCAGGCGCTGAGCTACAAGGCGCGCGACGGTCTCGACATTCCGGCGCTGCTGACCATGCCGCCAGGCAGCACGCAGGCCAAGCTGCCGCTGGTGGTACTGGTGCATGGCGGCCCCTGGGTGCGCGGCAGCACCTGGGGCTGGAATCCGGAATCGCAGTTCCTCGCCTCGCGCGGCTATGCCGTGCTCGAGCCCTCCTTCCGCGGCACCACCGGCTTCGGCGCCGCCCACTACCAGGCCGGCTTCAAGCAATGGGGACTGGCCATGCAGAACGACCTCGCCGACGGCGTGCGCTGGGCCATCGAAAAAGGGGTTGCCGATCCGAAGCGCATCTGCATCGCCGGCGCCAGCTACGGGGGCTATGCCACCCTGATGGGCCTGGTGAACGACCCCGACCTCTATAAATGCGGCGTCGACTGGGTCGGCGTCACCGACATCAACCTGATGTACAGCAGCGCCAACCACCGCAGCGACATGTCCGACGAATGGAAGCGCTATGGCATGCCGGAACTGATCGGCGACCAGGTCAAGGACGCGGCGCAGCTGAAGGCGACCTCGCCGATCGAACAGGCGGCGCGCATCAAGGCGCCGCTGCTGCTGGCCTATGGCGGCGCTGACCTGCGCGTACCGATCGACCATGGCACCAAGTTCTACGCGGCCGTCAAACGCAACAACCCGAACGTCGAGTGGATCGAATACCCGGCCGAGGGCCACGGCTTTTATCTGCCGAAAAACAGCATCGATTTCTGGAGCCGGGTCGAGAAATTCCTGGACAAGAACATCGGCTCGGGGGCGACGCAACAGTGATTCAGTAGTAATCTGGCGGGAGGTCATCCGTCGCTTTGATCAAGGAGGTGTATATGTCGTCAGGCAAGATCCTCGTTGCACAAGGAGGCGGTCCGACCGCCGTCATCAACCAGTCGATGGTCGGCGTGACCCTGGAGGCGCGCCGCTTTCGCAACGTGACGCGCATCTACGGTGCCCTGCACGGCGTGCGCGGCATCGTCAATGAGGACTTCCTCGACCTCACCCAGGAAACCAGCCACAACCTGGAACTGGTGGCGGCCACGCCCTCCTCCGCGCTCGGCTCGACCCGCGACAAGCCCGACACCGCCTATTGCACGCGCATCTTCGACGTCCTGCGCGCGCACGAGATTGAACATTTTTTCTACATCGGCGGCAATGACTCGGCCGACACGGTGCGCATCGTCAGCGAGCAGGCGCGTGCCGCCGGCTACCCGTTGCGCTCGATCCACATCCCGAAAACCATCGACAACGACCTGGTCGGCAACGACCACACGCCCGGATTTCCCTCGGCGGCACGCTTCGTCGCCCAGGCCTTTGCCGGCGCCAATCTCGACAATGCGGCATTACCCGGCGTCTACGTCGGCGTCGTGATGGGCCGCCATGCGGGTTTTCTCACCGCCGCCTCTGCCCTGGGTAAAAAATTTCCCGACGACGGCCCGCACCTGATTTACCTGCCCGAACGCGTGTTCGAGCTGGAGCGCTTCCTGGCCGACGTCAAGGCGGCCTACGAGCGCTACGGGCGCTGCGTGATCGCCGTCTCCGAGGGGGTACATGACGCCGCCGGCGAGCCGATCGTCACCTTGCTGGCCAAGGAAATCGAAAAGGATGCCCACGGCAACGTGCAGCTGTCCGGCACCGGCGCGCTGGCCGACCTGCTGTGCGAGGAAATCAAGAGCAGGCTCGGCATCAAGCGCGTACGCGGCGATACCTTTGGCTACCTGCAGCGCTCCTTCATCGGCTGTGTGTCCGACGTCGACCAGCGCGAGGCGAGAGAGGTCGGCGAAAAGGCGGTGCAGTTCGCGATGTGGGGAAACGCCGATGGCTCGGTCGTCATCCGCCGCACGGGCTTTTATTCGGTCGACTACGAGTTATTGCCGCTGGACCAGGTTGCCGGCAAGACGCGCACCATGGAAGACGAATTCATCAGTGAGAGCGGTACCGATGTGACCGATGCCTTCCGGCTTTATTTGCGGCCCCTGCTCGGCTCCGGCATGCCGGACGCGTTCCGCTTGCGCGGGGCAAGGGTCGACAAGATCCTGGCACGTTAAATATGGTGCAGCAACAAAAAAGGCGCCTGCGGGCGCCTTTTCCTTGGAGCATACAAACGCTTACAGCACCACGGTCTGCGCCTGCCCCTCTTCGCGGGCACGGATCTCGCCGATCCGATAGACGGTCTCGCCGGCTGCCTGCAGCTGGGCCATGGCCGCGTCCGCATTCTCTTTCGAGACGATGACCGTCATGCCGATGCCGCAATTGAACACGCGGTGCATTTCGGCATCCGCCACGCCGCCGTGCTGCTGCAGCCACTGGAACAGCGGCGGCATGGTCCACGATTTGCCATCGAGCACGGCCGTCAGATTGTCCTGCAGCACGCGCGGGATGTTTTCGACCAGGCCGCCGCCGGTGATGTGGACCAGGCCCTTCACTTCCATCGACGCCATCAGCGCCAGCAGCGGTTTGACGTAGAGGCGGGTCGGCGCCATCAGCACGTCCGACAGCTTGCGCCCATGGAAATCGGCTTCCAGGTCCGGCTTGGCCACCGCGATGATCTTGCGCACCAGCGAATAGCCGTTGGAGTGGATGCCCGACGAGGCCAGGCCCAGCACCACGTCGCCCGGGGTGATCTTGCTGCCGTCAATGATCTGCGATTTTTCCACCGCGCCGACCGCGAAGCCGGCCAGGTCGTATTCGCCGTCCGGGTACATGCCCGGCATTTCGGCGGTCTCGCCGCCGAGCAGCGCGCAGCCGGACTGTTCGCAGCCTTCGGCGATGCCCTTGACTACCGCGGTCGCGGTCGCCACGTCCAGCTTGCCGCAGGCGAAATAGTCGAGGAAGAACAGCGGTTCCGCGCCCTGCACCAGGATGTCGTTGACGCTCATGGCGACCAGGTCGATGCCGACCGTGTCGTGGCGGTTCAGCTCGAATGCGAGTTTCAGCTTGGTGCCGACGCCGTCGGTACCCGAGACCAGGACCGGCTCCTTGAACTTCTTGCTGATCTCGAACAGCCCGCCGAAACCGCCGATGCCGCCGAGCACGCCTTCCCGCATGGTGCGCTTGGCAAACGGCTTGATCGCTTCGACCAGAGCGTCGCCGGCATCGATATCGACACCTGCGTCGCGGTAGGAGAGAGAAACATTAGATGGTTGGCTCATGGTATTTGGCAGCGGAGGCGGTAAAATAGAAGGCGAGGACGGGATCAACCACTGATTCCGGTCAATTCGCTATTTTAACAAAACAGCCCGGCCTACCCGCCAAACCGAGATAACAAGAAAAACATGCCCTCTTCCCGCCATCTGGAGCACAGTCCGCCACGCCTTGCGCCGGCGCTCCCGAAGGCAGCCGCACGAAGCGTCCAGGCCCGCCCCTGCGCAGCACGCCACGCCGGCGTTTCCATTGTCAGCCCGGCAGCTTCTATAATGCCGCATGCGTATGACACAACCAGGATGAGACGATCGCCATGAAGCAGCTGGTGCTCGATTTAGGCGCCGAGCCGGCGCACAGCCTCGATACCTTCCAGGTCGGGGAAAATGCCGAACTGGCGCACTTGATGCACCAGTTCGCGCAGCGTGCATCGCGCGAGCATTTCGCCTACCTGTGGGGTGATACAGGCGCCGGCAAGACCCACCTGCTGCAGGCGCTGGCGAGCACCCCGAACTCGCGCTACATCGCAGCGAGCGCCCCGGCCGCCGACTTTGTCTACTCGCCCGACATTTCCCTGTACCTGCTGGACGATTGCGACCGCCTCGGCCCGGCCGCCCAGATCGACGCGTTCGCCCTGTTCAACCAGATCCGCGAACACGGCGCCTACATGGTCTCGACCGGCCCGGTGCCGCCGGCCGTGCTGCCGGTACGCGAAGATCTGAGAACGCGCATGGGCTGGGGACTGATCTACCTGATCCACGGTTTGTCCGACGACCAGAAGATCGCCGCCCTGACGCAGGCGGCCGAGGCGCGCGGCCTGACCCTGTCGGCCAGCGTGTTACCCTATTTGCTGTCTCACTTCAAGCGCGACATGCGCTCGCTGGCGACGATGCTGGACGCCCTCGACCAGTACTCGCTCGAGACCCAGCGCCCGGTCACGCTGCCCCTGCTGCGCGACCTGCTGCTCTCACATCCGCCGGCCGATGCTGCGCAGCCGGACTCCACGCAGTCGGATACTAAACAATGAACAAGCTTGCCCTGTTTGACCTCGACCACACCTTGCTGCCGATCGACTCGGACTACGAGTGGGGCCAGTTTTTGGTGCGCATCGGGGCCGTCGACGCGGCCGCCTATGCGCGCCGCAACGATGAATTTTTCGCGCAATACCAGGCCGGCGTGCTCGACCCGGTCGAATACCTCGAATTCGCCCTCGGCACCCTGGCCGGTTTCGCGCCCGACGAACTGGCGGCCATGCACGCGCGGTACATGCGCGAGGTGATCGAACCGGCGATCCAGCCGCAGGCGCTGGCGCTGGTCAGGCGCCACCAGGAGGCCGGCGACCTGGTGGCGATCATCACCGCCACCAACCACACCATCACGGCGCCGATCGCAAAGCTGTTCGGCGTCGAGCACCACATCGCGGCGATGCCGGAACGCGATGCCGACGGCCGGCTGACCGGGAAACTGGCCGGCACGCCGACCTCGGGGCCGGGCAAGATCACCCACATGCACGCCTGGCTGGAGCGTCTCGGCCGTCCGTTCGACAGCTTCGAGAGCAGCCATTTCTACAGCGATTCGCACAACGACATTCCGCTGCTGTCGATCGTCTCCCACCCGGTCGCGACCAACCCGAGCGCCGCGCTCGCCAGCCACGCACACGCCCAAGGCTGGCCTTTACTCCATCTCTTCAATGATTAAAAAATTCATTCGTAAAATCCTTGGCGTGAAAGACGAGCGCGACCCCACCGAACCAGTCGTCCTCGGGCCGGAAGAACACGGTATCGATTTAAAACTCGTGTCGCCGAACGCGATCCGGCTCACGCAGACCCTGCAGGAAGCCGGTTTCAAAGCCTTTGTCGTCGGCGGCGCCGTGCGCGACCTGCTGCTGGGCGTGAAACCGAAAGATTTCGATATCGCCACCGACGCCACGCCGGAACAGGTGAAAAAATTGTTCCGCCGCGCCTTCATCATCGGCCGCCGCTTCCAGATCGTGCACGTGATGTTCGGCCAGGAGCTGCTGGAAGTGACGACCTTCCGCGGCAACGGCAGCAACAACGCGCCGAAGGACGAGCACGGTCGCGTCCTGCGCGACAACAATTTCGGACCGCAGCACGAGGACGCCGCGCGCCGCGATTTCACCATCAACGCGATGTACTACGATCCGGCCACGCAAAGCGTGCTGGACTACCACGGCGGCATTGCCGACATCCGCGAAAAAACCCTGCGCATCATCGGCATGCCGGAAGCGCGCTACCGCGAAGACCCGGTGCGCATGCTGCGCGTGGTGCGCTTCGCGGCCAAGCTCGGTTTTACGATCGAGCCGACCACGCGCGCGCCAATCCCGGTGATGGCGCCCCTGATCGACAACGTGCCCGCCGCGCGCGTGTTCGACGAAATGCTGAAGTTGCTGCTGTCGGGCCACGCGCTGGCCTGCCTGAAGGAACTGCGTTCGGCCGGCCTGCACCACGGCCTGCTGCCCCTGCTCGACGTGGTGCTGGAGCAGCCGATCGGCATGAAGTTCGTGACGCTTGCGCTCGAATCCACGGATTCGCGTGTCAAAGCCGGCAAGGGCGTGTCGCCGGGCTTCCTGTTCGCCTCGCTGTTGTGGCACCAGGTGCTCGAAAAATGGACGGCGTATCGGGCTGCCGGTGAGGCGCCGATCCCGGCCCTGCACCTGGCCGCCGACGACGTGCTGGAAACGCAAACGGACAATCTCGCCCTGCAGCGCCGCATCGCCACCGACATGCGCGACATCTGGGCCATGCAGCCGCGCTTCGAACGCCGCACCGGCAAGGCGCCGTACAAATTGCTCGAGAATCCGCGCTTCCGCGCCGGTTACGACTTCCTGCTGCTGCGCTGCGAGTCGGGCGAGCTGGAGATGGAAATCGGCGAGTGGTGGACCGCCTTCTACGAGGCCGAAGCGGGCGAACGCGAGCGCCTGGTCACCCAGGCCAACCGTCCGGCGCCCGTCGCCGGCGAAAAGAAGAAGCGCGCGCCGCGCCGTGGGCCGCGCAACCGCAGCAGTGAAGGTGCCGATGCAGGTGGGGGATCGAACGCGGGCTCCAGCGACTCCGCACCGACCGTGAGCAACATCCGGGAATGATCGCTTTCATCGGCATCGGCGCCAACCTGGGCGATGCGCGCGGCAATGTCGTGGACGCCCTGGCGCGCCTGGAGCGCCAATCCGGCTGCCGGCTGGTGGCCTCTTCCAGCCTGTGGCGCACGGCGCCGATCGATTCCTCGGGCGACGATTACATCAACGCCGTGGCCGTCATCGAAACAAGCCTCGACGCCCACGCGCTGCTGGCGACGCTGCACGCCATCGAAACCGACCACGGCCGCGAACGGCCGTATCGCAATGCGCCACGCACCCTCGACCTCGATCTGCTGTTATATGGCGACCAGGTCATCGCCACCCCGGCCCTGACAGTACCGCACCCGCGCCTGCACGAGCGCGCCTTCGTGCTGGCGCCGCTGCTGGAAATTGCGCCCGACACCCTCATCCCCGGCCGCGGACGCGCAGCCGATTATCTGCCGGGCGTGGCCGACCAGGCCATCGTCCGCCTCGACTAACATGCAAATTCCTGTCTTCTTCCAAACCGCGGGCCTGCTCGCGCTGTCGAACGTCTTCATGACCTTCGCCTGGTACGGGCACCTGAAAAGCCTGAACAACCGCGCCTGGTATATCGCCGCCCTGATCAGCTGGGGCATCGCCCTGTTCGAATACCTGCTGCAGGTGCCGGCGAATCGCATCGGCGCCACCCAGTACAGCCTGGCCCAATTGAAGATCATGCAGGAAGCGATCACGCTGAGCGTGTTCGTCCCCTTCGCCATGTTTTATATGGACCAGCCGTTCAAGCTCGACTACATCTGGGCCGCACTCTGCCTGGTCGGCGCCGTCTATTTCATCTTCCGTAGCTAAAAAGCAGCTGCTCCGGCAGGTTTTTTTCCGGCGGATTACACTACGCCGTCGAATTAATTGTTTTCAAAAGGATCACCATGAGCGCTTATTTGCAGGGCAAGGAAATGACGGGCGGCGACGCGCCGGCCCCGGCTAAACCCGTCGCCAAGGCCGTCACCATCCCGGCGCTGCAGGCAATGCGCGCGGCCGGCACCAAGATCGCCATGCTGACCTGCTACGACGCCAGCTTTGCCTCGCTGATGGACCGCTGCGGCGTCGACATCCTCCTGATCGGCGACTCGCTCGGCATGGTCTGCGCCGGCCATTCCTCGACGCTGCCGGTGACCCTTGCCGACATGGTCTACCACACGGCCTCGGTCGCGCGCGGCAACAAGAACGCGCTGATCCTGGCCGACCTCCCCTTCGCCAGCTACGCCACCCCGGAAGCGGCCCTGGAAAGCTCGGCCGCGCTGATGCGCGCCGGCGCCCAGATGGTCAAGATCGAAGGCGGCGCCTGGCTGGCCGACACGGTCCGTTTCCTGGCCGAGCGCGGCATCCCCGTGTGCGCCCACATCGGCCTGACCCCGCAATTCGTCCATCAGCTGGGCGGTTTCAAGGTGCAGGGCAAGACCGATGAAGGCGCCGAGCGCCTGAAAAACGATGCGCTGGCCCTGCAGGCGGCGGGCGCGGCGATCGTGCTGTTGGAGGCCGTGCCGGCAGCGCTGGGCAAGGCGACGACGGAATTGCTGCAGGTGCCGACGATCGGCATCGGCGCCGGCCCCGACTGCTCGGGCCAGGTGCTGGTCATGCACGACATGCTGGGTGTGTTTCCAGGCCACAAGGCGCGTTTCGTGAAGAACTTCATGGAAGGCCAGACCAGCATCGAAGGCGCCGTGCGCGCCTACGTGTCCGGCGTGAAGGACGGCAGCTTCCCGGCGCCGGAACACTGCTTTTAATGTAAAACATGGACGGCGTCCCGAGCACCCGCCTGTTCCTGGCGCTGTGGCCAGATCCCGCGATCCGTCACGCGCTGCGTGAACGGCGTGACGCCTGGGACTGGCCGCGCGGCGCCAGCCCGGTGCATACGGACAAACTGCACATGACACTGCACTTCCTGGGCGAATTGCCGAGCGAGCGGGTGCCGGAGCTGCAGCGCGGGTTTGCGGTGCCATTTACCCCGTTCACGCTGTCGATCGGCGTGCCGAAACTGTGGGCACATGGCGTGGCCGTGCTGGAACCGCACGAGGAGCCGCCCGAGCTGCTCGAACTGCATGCGAATTTATCGTCTGCCCTGGTCGCGCTCGGCTTGCAGCCGGAAGCGCGCACCTATCGCCCGCACGTGACGCTGGCGCGGCGTGCCAACAATGTGGTCGTGCCGCCGGAGACCGAGCCGCTGGTCTGGAAGATCGACGGCTATGCATTGGTCGAATCGAAGCCCGGCAATGGCGGCGGCTATACGGTGATTCAGCAATACGGAACCGCTGCGTAACGTAGGGTGGGCTCCGCCCACGCGGTGATACTGACAGGCTCCGATTTCGTGCTCAATGATCTCGCCGTCAGGTATCACCGCGTGGGCACGAGTGCCATCCTACGGCCCACGCTTCACACCAGCAGCATCAGATGCTCGCGCTCCCACGAGCTGATCACGCGGCTAAACGTCGCGAATTCCAGCTCTTTCACTTCGCAAAACGCCTGCACGAACAAGTCTCCCAGCATGTTCGACAGCGGCGGGCACTGGCGCATGCGCAGGATTGCATCCTCCAGGTTGCGCGGCAGGTCGTCGTGGATGTGCTCGGCACTGTCGTCGGTCGGTTCGGATGGCGCGACGCCGTCCACCATGCCGAGGTAGCCGCAGCTGAGGGTGGCCGCCATCGCCAGATAGGGGTTCACGTCGACGCCCGGCACCCGGTTTTCGACGCGCCGGTTTTCCGGCGTGGAATTGGGCACGCGGATGCCGCAGGTACGGTTGTCGTAGCCCCAGCGCACGTTGGTCGGCGCCGACTGGAAGCGCGACAGGCGCCGGTAGGAGTTCACGTGCGGCGCGAACATCAGCAGCGCCGACGGCACATAGCGCTCCAGGCCCCCGATAAAATGGAAGAACAGCGGACTCGGTCCGCCATCGGCTGCCGTAAAAATATTCTCTCCGCTGCGTGCATCGACCACGCTCTGGTGCACGTGCATCGCGCTGCCGGGCTCGGTCTCCATCGGTTTCGCCATGAAGGTGGCGAAGATGCCATGGCGCAGCGCCGTCTCCCGCACGGCGCGCTTGAACAGGAAGACGCGGTCGGCCAGCTCGAGCGCATCCCCATGGGCAAAATTGATTTCCATCTGCCCAGCCCCCGCCTCGTGGATCAGGGTCTCCACGCCCAGCGCATGGGTTTTACAGAAGCTCGAGAGTTCCAGGAAGAAGGGGTCGAAATCGTTGACGGCGTCGATCGAATAGGATTGGCGGCCGAGTTCGGTCATGCCGCTTCTCCCCATCGGCGGCATCAGCGGCACGTGCGGGTCGACATTCCTGGCAACGAGATAAAACTCCATTTCCGGCGCCACCACCGGCTTCCAGCCGCGCTCTGCATACAGGCCGAGCACGCGGCGCAGCACCGAACGGGGCGCGAGTTCGACGGGAGAGCCATCGAAATTCATGCAGTCGTGGATCACCAGCGCCACCGATTCCGAGGCCCAGGGCACGACCCGCATCGTCGCCGCATCGGGCACGCAGACCATGTCGGGATCGGTGGCGCCGACATACGGTAAATTGTTCGGCTGCTCGCCATTGACGGTATTGAGCAGGACGCTCTTCGGCAGGCGCATGTGTTCGCCGTCCAGGAACAAATCCTTCGGCAGGATCTTGCCGCGTGCAATCCCGGTCATGTCGGCGATGACGCACTCGACTTCGTGGATGTTGTGCTCGCGCAGGAAATCGCGCATGGCATCGGGCACTGCAGCGCTCATCTCGGCTCCCGGCATTCCAGGCCGGCCAATGTAGCACGGCGGCGCAGGAGGGAGCGCCGCCCCTGCCGTCCTACCCGACCTGGATCCAGGTCGTCTTCAGCTCCGTATATTTATCGAAGGCGTGCAGCGACTTGTCGCGGCCGTTGCCGGATTGTTTATAGCCACCGAAGGGGACCGTGATGTCGTCGCTGTCGTACTGGTTCACGTGCACGGTACCGGCCCGCAGTGCCCGTGCCGTGCGGATCGCTTTACTGATGTCCGTCGTCCAGACCGCCGCCGCCAGGCCATAGGGCGTGGCATTCGCCTGCCGCACCGCGTCGTCGAGGCTCGTAAACGACAGCACCGACAGTACCGGCCCGAAGATTTCCTCGCGCGCGATGCGCATGCTTGCGTCGACGCCGTCGAACAGGGTCGGCTCGACGTACAGGCCGCCGCTCTCCACGCGCGCCGCCTTGCCGCCGGCCAGCAGGCGCGCCCCCTCCGCTTTGCCGGCCTCGATATAGCCGAGCACGGTTTTCATCTGGATCGGGTCGACGATCGCGCCCATCACGGTGGCTTCGTCGAGCGGGTCGCCGGGCGCGAAGTCCGGGATCATTGTTAATGCTTTATCGAGGAAGGCATCCTTGATCGAGGCGTCGACGAACAGGCGGGAAGGTGCGTTGCAGCTTTCTCCCTGATTAAAATAGATGGAACCGATGGCGGCGGACACGGCCGCATCCAGGTCCGGGCAATCGGCGCAGACGATGTTCGCCGACTTGCCGCCCAGTTCGGTCCAGGCGCGTTTCAGGTTCGACTGGCCTGCCATTTGCACGATCTGCTTGCCGGTGCGGGTGGACCCGGTAAAGGCGATGCAGTCGACGTCCATGTGCAGGCCGAGGGCGCGGCCTGCTTCGTCGCCGAATCCGGGCAGGACATTGAAGACGCCCGCCGGCACGCCGGCCTCGAGCGCCAGCTCGGCCAGGCGCAGCGCACTCAAGGGCGCCTTTTCCGAGGGTTTTAATATCAGGCTGTTGCCGGCGGCCAGCGCCGGGCCGATCTTCCAGGCCGCCATCAGCATCGGATAATTCCAGGGGATGATGGCGGCGACGACGCCGACCGGTTCGCGCGTGATCAGGGCCAGGCTGCTGTCGGCGGTGGGCGCGACCTGGTCGTAGAGTTTGTCGATCGCTTCGCCATACCAGCGGATGCAATTCTGCGCGGCCTGGACGTCGACGCTGCGGCTGTAGCGGATCGGCTTGCCCATATCCAGGGTTTCGAGCAGCGCCAGCTCGTCGCGATTGGTCAACATCAGGTCGGCGAAGCGGACCAGGATTTTCTTGCGCTCGGCTGGCGCCTTGCCCGCCCAGCGCCGGTCCTCGAAGGCGGCACGGGCGCTGGCTACCGCCGCGTCGACATCTTCGCCGCCGCAGCGCGCGGCTTCGGCCAGCTTGCGGCCGTCGACCGGAGAGAGACAATCGAAACGCGCACCAGAGCGGGCGTCGACGCGTTCGCCATCGATGAATGCGCGGGCGTCGATCCGCAGGGCGGCGGCGCGGTCGTGCCAAGGTGTTGTGGACATGCCAGCGTTCCTTCCAAAGTGAGTAAAACACGTCGAAAAAGGGACCAGACTCCATCCTGCGGCGAAGTTCTGCCGCTATAATCGCCGATTTTCCGCCCGAACATTTTTCACTCCCCCGGAGCTGTGACTGCCATGAACTACACCTTGATTACCTGTGTCGTGCTCTACCTGCTGGGCACGCTGGCGCTGGGAGTGTGGGCGGGTACGCGCATCAAGAATACCAGTGACTTCGCGGTTGCCGGGCGCAGCCTGCCTTTGATCATGGTGATTACGACGACCTTCGCCACCTGGTTCGGCGCCGAAACCGTGATGGGTGTGCCGGCGAAATTCGTGCAGGGCGGCCTGAATGCAGTCATCGAGGACCCGTTCGGCGCCGGCACCTGCCTGATCCTGGTGGGTCTCTTTTTCGCGACCAAGCTGTATAAACTCAATTTGCTGACGATCGGCGACTACTACCGCGAGCGCTACGGCAAGGGCATCGAAATCTTTTGCTCGGTCGCCATCATCCTCAGTTACCTCGGCTGGGTCGCGGCCCAGATCACGGCACTCGGCCTGGTATTCTCGGTGCTGACCAACGGCGCGATGGCGCCTGCCGCCGGCATGGTGATCGGCACCCTGGCGGTGCTGATCTATGTCGTGGTCGGCGGTTTCCTGGCCGTGGCATTGACCGATTTCATCCAGATGATCGTGCTGGTGATCGGCATGTCGATCATCGCCTTCTTCGCGGCGGACCTGGCCGGCGGCGCCGGCCGCGTGTTCGACATGGCCCAGCATGCGGATTTGTGGCGCCTGTGGCCGGAGCCGACTTTTACCGACATCATTTTCTTCTTCGGCGCGGCCATCACGATGATGTTCGGCAGCATCCCGCAGCAGGACGTGTTCCAGCGCGTCATGTCGGCCAAGGATGCGCCCACCGCGCGCACCGGCGCCGTGATCGGCGGCGCCAGCTACATCCTGTTCGGCTTCGTGCCGATGTTCATCGTCGCCGCCGCCGTGGTCGTGATGGGCGACAACGCCATGGACATCGCCAAGAACGACTACCAGCGCCTGCTGCCGACCTTCGTGATGACCAAGATGCCGCTGATCATGCAGATCCTGTTCTTCGGCGCCCTGCTGTCGGCCATCAAGAGCACCTCGTCGGCCACCCTGCTGGCGCCGTCGACCAGTTTTACGGAAAACATCCTGAAAAACCTGCGTCCGGGCATGAACGACAAGCAGCAACTGTTCGCCATGCGCATGACCATCGTCGTCTTCGCGGCGCTGGTGCTGGCCTACGCGATCGCGATGGAGGGTACGTCGATCTATGAACTGGTGTCGTCGGCCTACCAGGTCACCCTGGTCGCCGCCTTTGTGCCGCTGGTCATGGGCCTGTACTGGAAGCGGGCGACGACCCAGGGCGCGATCTTCTCGATCGGTGCCGGGCTGTTCGTGTGGATTCTGTTCTTCCCGCAGATTTCCTCGCTGGGCGAGCATTTCCCGGGACAGCTGGCCGGCTTGTTGGCGGCGTTTGCGGGCATGTTCGCCGGTTCGCTGGCGCCGCAGGTGCTCAAGAACCGGACGGAAAAATCGAAGACGATCGGCGTGAGCGTGTAGGCTGGGCACGCCGTGCCCATGCGGACCTGTGATCATCGTTAGGACGTAGGGTGGGCACCCCGTGCCCACCATGCGCGATCACATCCAGCCACGGCTGCGCACATCGGCCAGCGTCAAATCCAGGCAATCCCGGATCCGCGCCGCCATCTCGTCGATCTCCGTTTTCGTCATCACCAGCGGCGGCGCCACGATCATCCGGTCGCCCACCGCGCGCATGATGACGCCGTTGTCAAACATGTGCCCGCGGCATACCATCCCCACATGCAGCGCAGGATCGAAGCGGACGCAGTCGTGCACCGATGTACCTTTCGCGCGCACCAGGTTCAACCCCGCCACCATGCCGCAACTCTCGGCGTGACCGACCAGCGGATGCGTCGCCAGCTCGGTGAACGCCGCTTTTAAATGCGGCCCGGTTTCCAGCGCCACCTTTTCAATCAAACGCTCTTCGCGCAGGATGCGCAGGTTTTCCAGCGCCGCGGCGCAGGCCACGGGATGGCCGGAATACGTAAAACCGTGGTTGAAATCGCCGCCCTTCTCGACCAGCGCGTGCGCCACGCGTTTACCGACCAATACGCCCCCGAGCGGCACATAGCCCGAAGTCACGCCCTTGGCAAAGCTGATCAGGTCGGGCCGCATTCCCATCAGTTCGGAACCGAACCAGGCGCCGAGCCGCCCGAAGCCGCAGATGACCTCGTCGGCGACGAGCAGGATGCCGTACTTGTCGCAGATGCGCTGCACTTCCGGCCAGTAGGTCGGCGGCGGGATGATGACCCCGCCCGCGCCCTGCACCGGCTCGCCGATGAAGGCGGCGACCTTGTCCGCTCCGACGGCCAGGATTTCGTCTTCCAGCCAGCCTGCCGCCACGAGACCAAACGCGTTTTCGCTCAGCCCATGCCCGTGTTCGGCATAGTTCGGCTGGCCGATGTGGCGGATGCCGGGAATCGGCAGGCCGCCCTGGGCATGCATGCCCGCCATGCCGCCCAGCGAGGCGCCGGCCATCGTGCTGCCGTGATAGGCATTCTGGCGGCTGATGACGACCTGGCGCTCGCTCTGGCCGAGGATGTCCCAGTAGCGCCGCACCATGCGCACGATCGTGTCGTTCGCTTCCGAGCCGGAGCCGGTGAAGAACACGTGGCTGAACTGCGGCGGCGCCAGCGCCACCAGTTCCGCCGCCAGTTGCACCGCCGGCACATTGGTCGTATTAAAAAAGCTGTTATAGAAGGGCAGCGTTTCCATCTGCCGGTAGACCGCCTGCGAGATCGAGGTGCGGCCATAGCCGACGTTGACGCACCACAGGCCCGACATGCCGTCGATCAGCTGCTGCCCTTCGGAATCCCACAAGTGGACGCCCTGCCCGCGCACCATCACGCGCACGCCCTTGTCGCGTAGCGCCGCGTGGTCGGTGAAGGGGTGCAGGAAGTGCGCGGCATCGAGTTCCTGGATGGCGCGCGTGTCGAACGCTTCCGCGGTGGAAGCGTTCAAGGAAGTGATGCTGGCGGCAAGCACCGCCGTTTCGTCGGTTGCCATGATGGCACCTCTTTTGGTTGTAGATCCCTAGTTGGTCATACGTGCAATAACAGGTGTTCGCGCTCCCACGGGCTGATCACGGTCATGAACTCCTGGTGCTCGAGTTCCTTGATCGCGGAGTACACGTCGATAAAACGGTCGCCCAGCACTTCGCGCAGGCGCGCCTCGCCGCGCACATGCTGCAGCGCTTCCGGCAAGCCCTGCGGCAGTTCGACTGGCATTTTGTAGGCGCTGCCCTCGACGATCGGGGTCGGCTCGAGCGCGTCGACCATGCCGAGGTAGCCGCAGGCCAGCGTCACCGCCAGCGCCAGATACGGATTGGCGTCGGCGCCGATGATGCGGTTTTCGATGCGGCGGTCCTGTGCGCCCGAGACCGGCACGCGGAAGCCGACCGTGCGGTTGTCGATGCCCCATTGCAGGTTGATCGGCGCGGCCGTGTGGCGCACGATGCGGCGATACGAGTTGACGTAAGGCGCGACGATCGCCATGGCCGAAGGCATATAGCGCTGCAGGCCGCCGATGTACTGGTAGAACAGTTTCGATGCATTGCCGTCGGCGTCGCTGAAGATGTTGCGCCCGGTTTTGGCGTCGACCACGCTCTGGTGCACGTGCATCGCCGAACCCGGTTCCCCGGCCATCGGCTTGGCCATGAAGGTGGCGTACATGTCGTGTTTCAATGCCGCTTCCCTCAGCGTGCGCTTAAAGTAAAACACCTTGTCGGCCAGGCCGAGCGGATCGCCGTGCTGGAAATTGATTTCCATCTGGCCGGCGCCGATCTCGTGGATCAGGGTGTCGACGTCGAGGTTCATCAGGTCGCAGTAATCGTAGATGTCCTCGAACAGCGGATCGAATTCGTTGACGGCGTCGATGCTGTAGACCTGGCGGCTGGTCTCGGCGCGGCCGCTGCGGCCGATCGGCGCGGCCAGCGGCAAGTCCGGGTCGATGTTCTTCGCCGTCAAATAAAACTCGAGCTCGGGCGCGACCAGCGGCGTCCAGCCCTTCTCCGCATACAGTTTCAACACCCGGCGCAGCACCGAGCGCGGAGCGAAGTCGACCAGGCTGCCGTCGGCAAAATAACAGTCGTGGATCACCTGCGCGGTCGGATCGACGGCCCAGGGCACCATCGTGATGGTGGTCGGGTCCGCCTTCAGGATCATGTCGCGGTCGGTGCTGGAAATGGCGCGGTCGTAGGCGTCGTCGCCGATCGGGGAATTGCCGGTCACGGTCATGCCGAGCACGGCTTCCGGCAGGCGCATGCCTCGCTCTTCGGTAAATTTAATCCGGGGCAGGATCTTGCCGCGGGCAACGCCGGTCAGGTCGGGGACCAGGCATTCGATTTCGGTGACGCGCTTGGCATTGAGCCACTCGTCCATGTCGGTATAGGAAAAATTCTCGCGGATTGCCATCATTGCCTCTCTGTTGTTCAGTGGTCGCAGGGGCGCAACAGGGCGCCCTGCACGTGCGGGAGAGAACGAGGCAAACTAGGGGACGGCGCGCGCCACCCACCGCATTTCCGAGTGCGTGGCGGCGGTCATGGGCGCCCCTGTTTCCTGGCGCGGTAGTCGCGGCAAGCCTGGCCGAAGGCGCCGAACATCTTCATGGAATACGGATTGTGCGTGATGCGCCACTCGGGGTGCCATTGCACCGCCAGCGTAAAACCGGGCGCGGCGCCGACCGAGAACGCCTCCACCAGACCGTCTTCGGCCCTGGCCTCGATCACCAGTCCCGGCGCCAGTTCGTTGACGCCCTGCCCGTGCAGCGAATTGACGGGAATTTCGTCGGCGCCGACGATCGCGTGCAGCATGCCGCCCGGGGTCAACTGAATCTTGTGGGCGTCGCCGTATTGTTCATCCATGCCGAGTTCGGGGTTTTCGCGGTGGTCGAATTTACCTTCCACCAGCTGCACCGCCTGGTGCAGCGAGCCCCCGAGGGCCACGTTCATCTCCTGGAAACCGCGGCAGATCGCGATGATCGGAATGCCCCGTCCGACAGCCGCCCGGATCAGGGGCAAGGTCGTTTCGTCGCGCGCCGGATCTTGCGGCAGCGACGGGTCGAGCACTTCTTCCGAGTAATAGCTGGGGTGGACGTTCGAGGCCGAACCGGTGAGCATGATGCCATCGCACAGTTGCAGCATTGTCTCCAGGTCCAGGTCCTTGCCGAGGGAGGGAAGGATCATGGGCGCGCAGTCGGCGCCGAGGACGATGGCGTCGACATACTTGTGCTGGGCCGCGTGGTACGGGTGTTCGCCGAAGTCACGCGTGCATGCTGGAACGATTACGATGGGGCGCATGGTTTCTACCTTGTCGTGAGCGCACTGAGACCATCATACGAGCAATCTGGTCCGAGCGCGAGTAGCCATTAATCCAGATCAAACACAGCGTATATAACGCGCACGTATCGTGCCGATCTGCTAATAAATCTGCGGTTTCATAATAAAAGGATAACGTTAACTGGAGAAGGATGCCAACACGGCTGCCTCGTCGGTGGCGCCCGGGTCAGGGAAACAGCAGGACAAAGCGCGTCAGGCCGGGCCCGGGACGCACTTCCGCCCGGCCACCATGGAGGGTCATGATGGCGCTGACGATCGACAATCCGAGCCCGGTGGAACCGGCGCCTGCGCTGCGCGACGCGTCGGCCCTGTAAAAGCGCTCGAACAGGTGCGGCAGGTCGTGCGCGGCGATCGGATCGCCCCGGTTCGTGACCGACAGTTCGGTTGCGCCGGCGACAGTCGCGGCCGCCAGCGTGACGGTGCTGCCGGGGCAGGCGTGGCGGATCGCATTCGACAGCAGGTTGGCCAGCGCGCGGCGCAGCAACTGCGGATCGGCCCGCACGGTCCCGCTGCCGGCGCAGTCCAGCACGATGCCGCGCTCCTCGGCCATGCCTTCGAAGAATTCGACCATCCGGGCGTACTCGTCCTCGACTGCCAGGTTCTCGCGCACCGGCACCACGTCTTCCTGTTGGGCGCGCGCCAGGAACAGCATGCTGTCGACCATGCGCGACAGGCGTTCCAGCTCTTCCACGTTCGAGGCCAGCAGGTCCTCGTAGTGGTCCGGGCTGCGCCGCTGCGCCAGCGCCACCTGGGTCTGCCCCAGCAGGTTGTTGACCGGGGTGCGGAACTCGTGCGCCAGGTCGGCGGAAAAACCTGACAGGCGGGTGTAGCCGTCGTGCAGACGGACCAGCATGGCGTTCAGGGCGTCGATCAGGGGCCGCAGTTCACGCGGCGCGTTCGCGCTCTCGAGCTGGCTGTCGAGCCGGCCCGGCCGCACCAGGGCTGCATGGGCGGCGATCGCACGCAGGGGCCGCAAACCGCGTACCAGCAGCAAGGCCGCCAGCCCGCCCGCCAGCAGCGCCGCGAGGGCGCAGGCCAGCACGATCTGGCGGCGGTAGCGCGCGAACATGGCAGTGCGGTCGGCATACACCCGCGCCACCGTAATCCGTACCGGCTGCTGTCCGCCCAGGCGCGCCGTGCCGGAGACGACCTGGCCCGGCGCGCCGGCGCGGCTGGTCCAGGCCAGGATCGGCGGGTATCCCGCCCCATCAGCGGCGGGCGGCTGCGGATAGCGTTCGCCCGGCGAATTGATGTCGAGCAGCACCTGTCCGTCGGCATCGAGGATGCGCACCAGCGAATTTTCCTGCCCGCTCATCGTGTCCCGAAAATATTGCGGACGCTCGCGCAGCAAGGACTGGGCGCCCGGGCTGCCGAGCAGCTGCTGGACCTGGCGCAGCTTGCCGAGCAGGGCGATGTCGTCGCGGCGCGCGATTTCGCCAACGAAGGCGTGGTACAGGTAGAGGCCCAGCCCCGCCGCGCTGGCTGCCACGATCAGGACAAAGGCAAGCGTGACGCGCAGGGTCAGCGAACCCTTCATGTTTGCGGCTCCGCTTCGCAGACATAGCCCATGCCGCGCCGGGTATGGATCAGTTTCAGATCGAAGGGATCGTCGAGCTTGCGGCGCAGGCGCCGCACGGCGGCGTCGATGACGTTGGTGTCGCTGTCGAAGTTGATGTCCCACACGGCCGAGGCGATCAGGGAACGCGACAGCACCTGGCCCTGGCGCCGCGCCAGCAAATGGAGCAAGTTGAATTCCTGGGCGGTCAGCAGCACTGGTTGACCCTGGCGCCGGACCTTGCGTGCGACAACGTCGATCTCCATGTCGCCGATACACAGCAGATCGTCCTCGCGCAGCGGCGCACGCCGCAGCAGGGTGCGGATGCGCGCCACCAGCTCGACGAAAGCGAAGGGTTTCACCAGATAGTCGTCGGCGCCCAGTTCCAGCCCTTTGACACGGTCCCGCACCTCGTCGCGCGCCGTCAGGAACAAGACCGGCAGCCGCGCCGTTGCCTCATGCGCACGCAAGGCCGCCAGCACTTCCCACCCGTCCATGCGCGGCAGCATGACGTCGAGCACGACGAGATCGACCTCTTCCTCATTGGCCAGATGCAGGCCGTCGCGCCCGTTGCGCGCAAGGCTGGCCGTGAAACCCGACTCGCGCAGGCCGCGCTGCAGGTAGTCGCCGGTCTTGGGCTCGTCTTCGATGATGAGGATGTGCATGGCGGCCATTCTAAGCCGCGCAGGCCGCTTCCAACATGACGGGATTGTCATCTGGGCGTCAGGCTGGCGTCGCCCGGCCCTGCGTAGAGTAGCGGCTTCATTTATCGAGGAGTACCCATGATCAAGCCTGCCCTGGCGCTGGGCGCCGCCTTGCTGGCCAATACGGCCGCGGCCGGCCTGCCGCAACTGCCCGACTTGTCGCTCGATGCGGCCAACCGTGTCGCCGCCGCGGCGATTGCCGCCTGCCGCGCGCAGGGCCGGACCGTCGTTGTGTCCGTCGTCGACCGCGGCGGCAACCTGGTCGCCGTGCAGCGCGGCGACGGTGTCGGCCCGCACAATACGGAGGCCAGCAGGCGCAAGGCCTATACCGCGCTGTCGACCAGGAACGCCACGCTCGACCTGGCCCGCAATGCCGCCCTTGATCCCGACGCGCGCAACCTGGCGAACCTCCCCGAGCTGCTGCTGCTCGGCGGCGGCGTTCCGCTGCGCAGCGATGGCGCCGTCGTCGGCGCCATCGGCGTGGCCGGCGGCGGCGGCGCCGTCAACGACCATGCCTGCGCCGTCGCGGCCCTGGCCGCCGCGCCCGCATTCGAGCGCCCGCGCGCTCCCTGAACAACCCAAGCACAAAGGAATTACCCATGCACACCACCATTCGCCGTTCGTTCCTCGCCGCCGCGCTGCTGAGCTCCTGCCTGCACGCCCTTGCCGCCGACAACCCGCTCAGCGTCCACATCCTCGACCTGCAAAGCGGCCAGCCGACCCCGGGCGTGGCAGTCACGCTCGAGCAGCAGAACAAGGGCGAGTGGCGCGCCCTCGGCAGCGCCGTCACCGACGCGCAAGGCCGCGTGCGCGCGCTCTACCCGGCCGGCAGGGCGCTGGCAAGCGGCGCCTACCGTATCGTATTCAAGACCGGCGAACACTATGCACGCCTGCGCCAGCCGACCTTTTTCGAGCAGATCCCGATCGAATTCAAGGTGGCAGATACGACCCAGCACTATCACATCCCCCTGCTGCTGAGCCCTTACGGCTACTCGACCTACCGGGGGAATTGAGCGCCTGCATGGCGCGGCGGGTGCGCTCGAAAAGGTCTACCATGTGAGAACTTGTCTGAAACTTAAGAGGATCCCATGCTGACTCTGAAAGACCCGGCGCTCTTGCGCCAGCAAGCCTATATCGACGGACAATGGTGCGACGCCAATGAAGCCGCCACGGTCGACGTGATCAATCCGGCGACCGGAGAAAAACTGGGCACGGTGCCGCACATGGGCGCGCAGGAAACCCGGCGCGCGATCGACGCCGCCGCGGCCGCCTGGCCGGCCTGGCGCAAGAAGACCGCGCGCGAGCGCAGCCTGGTGCTGCGCAGGTGGAGTGATTTGATGCTGGAGAATGCCGACGACCTGGCGCTCCTGATGACGGCCGAGCAGGGCAAACCGCTGGCCGAGGCAAAGGGAGAAGTCGCGTATGCCGCCTCCTTCTTCGAATGGTTCGGCGAAGAAGCGAAACGTGTCGCCGGTGAAACCCTGCAATCGCCCTGGCCCGACCGCCGCATCGTGGTGACGAAAGAGCCGATCGGCGTCTGCGCAGCGATTACCCCATGGAATTTCCCGGCCGCGATGATCACCCGCAAGGTTGGCCCGGCACTGGCCGCCGGCTGCCCAATCGTCCTAAAACCTGCGGAATTAACGCCGTATTCCGCGCTCGCGCTTGCCGTATTGGCCGAGCGCGCCGGGGTCCCGAAAGGCGTGTTCAGCGTCGTGATCGGCGACTCGAAAGCGATCGGCGGCGAAATGACGAGCAATCCACTGGTCCGCAAGCTCAGCTTCACGGGTTCGACCGCCGTCGGCCGCCTGCTGATGGAACAATGCGCGCCGACGATCAAGAAGATTTCGCTGGAACTGGGCGGCAATGCCTCCTTCATCGTGTTCGACGACGCCGACATCGACGCCGCCGTCGAAGGGGCGATCGCCTCCAAATACCGGAATGCCGGCCAGACCTGCGTCTGCGCCAACCGGATTTATGTGCAGGACGGCGTCTACGAGGAATTCGCGCAGAAACTGGTCGCGGCCGTCGGCAAGCTGAAGGTGGGCAACGGCGTCGAGGCCGGCGTCAACCAGGGGCCGCTGATCGAAGAAAAAGCCGTCGTGAAAGTCGAGCAGCACATCGCCGACGCCCTGTCGAAAGGCGCGCGCCTGCTACTGGGCGGCAAGCGCCACGAACTCGGTCACAGCTTCTTCCAGCCGACCGTGCTGGCCGACGTCACCTCGAACATGGCGCTAGCGCGCGAAGAAACCTTCGGGCCGCTGGCGCCCCTGTTCCGTTTCAGCACTGAAGACGAAGTGATCGCGATGGCGAACGACACCGAGTTCGGCCTCGCTTCGTATTTCTATTCGCGCGACATCGGCCGCGTCTGGCGCGTGGCCGAGCAGATCGAGACCGGCATGGTCGGCGTCAATACCGGCTTGATCTCGACCGAAGTCGCGCCCTTCGGCGGCGTCAAGCAGTCGGGCCTGGGACGCGAGGGTTCGGTCCATGGCATGGACGACTACCTGGTGATGAAATATATCTGCATGGGCGGCGTCTGAGTGATACGCGCCCCCTCGGCCGATGCCATCGACGCGCCCCTGTTCATCGTGCCGCGGGTGCTCGATGCCTTGCGCGCGTACCGGGCGCGGGCGAAGTTCGGTGACGATCCCGTCGTCGCAGCGCAGCTGTCGGCCGTGCTCGATGAACTCGTGGACGCGCTGCTGGCCGGGCTGGAGGCACATCCCACCAGGTTCTGGGTCATCCAGCAGTCGCGCAAGACGCTGGGGCGGGTGGCCGAAACAGGCGCGCGGGAGCAGCTCGCCAGGGAGCTGGAGGTACTGATGGGCATACTCGGCATCCGCACGGACACCTTGCCGGGGTGGGAGCGAGGCTAGCGCCAGCACTGGCTACGCTGGCGTTTGATACTGCGTTGCAGTATTTCCACATGTCAATACAATTTGTCTACGCATGTAGGTGTAGTCCTACTACAATGTGCCTATCGGTTACAGCGTCCTTACCTGGACCTTGACCGGGCCACTCTCGCAAGCCAAGCCCCTCGCTGGTGAAGTCAAGGACGGCGCCGCCACAAGCGGCGTTGGCGTCAGCACGCGCGTCCGTCTAGTTAAACTACTACAACGTCTAAAATGAAATTGTCTGATTCGAAAATCGGTACCCGTCTCGGGGCGGGCTTCGGCCTCCTGCTGCTCCTGATGATCCTGCTCACCGCCGTGGGCTCCTGGCTGCTGCGCGAATTCAGCGCTTCCACCGACCTCATCATGAACGACGCCCTCGTCAAGGAGCGCCTGGTGACGGAATGGCACGACGCCACCGAACTCAATGCCGCCCGTACCGCCCTGGTACTGTTCAGCGACAACCCGGCACTGCAGAAAGACACCGAGGAGAAAATACGCGCGACGAGCGAGCGCGTATCCCTCATCCAGGAGCAACTCCAGCGCCTGGTGGTCAGCGATTCAGGCAAGGCGATCCTGGCCGGCACGCAAGAGAAGCGCCAGCGCTACAGCGACGTGCGCAAGTCGCTGCTGAAGGCAAAGGCCGCCGGCGACAACGCGGCGGTCAAGGCCGGCATGGCGGACCTGAATGCGGCACGCGACGCCTATGGCGCGAGCATCGAGCTGCTGGGCAAGCACCAGCGCGAGAAGGCGGCCGCGCTCGGCGCGGAGCTCGCGCAGGACAGCAAGAACGGACAAATCCTGTTGGCCGGCATGTGCAGCGCCGCGCTCGCGCTGGCGCTGGCCTGCACCGTGCTCGTCACCCGTTCGATCACCCGGCCGCTGCAGCGCGCCACGGCGGTGGCGGCCGATGTGTCGGCGGGGCGCCTGAGCAACTACTCGGAACCATGCTCGCGCGACGAGACCGGGCAACTGCTGGCCGCGCTCTACAAGATGAACGGCGACCTCTTCCGCATCGTCAGCGCAGTGCGCGACAGCAGCAGTGCGATCGTCATCGGTTCCGACGAGATCGCCAAGGGCAACGAGGACCTGTCCGCGCGCACCGAGCAGCAGGCGGGCTCGCTCGAGGAAACCGCCTCGTCGATGGAAGAACTCACCGCGACCGTCAAGCACAATGCCGACAACGCCCGCCAGGCCGACCAGCTGGCCAGCACGGCATCGAGCGTGGCGGCGCAAGGCGGCGCGGTGGTGGCGCAGGTGGTGGAAACGATGGACTCGATCAGCGCATCGGCCGGGAAAATTACCGACATCATCGGCGTCATCAACGGGATTGCGTTCCAGACCAACATCCTGGCCCTGAACGCGGCCGTCGAAGCGGCGCGCGCCGGCGAACAGGGACGCGGCTTTGCCGTCGTGGCCAGCGAAGTGCGCAACCTGGCGCAACGCTCGGCCAGCGCGGCGCACGAGATCAAGGACCTGATCGAAACCTCGGCACGCGATGTCGCCGCCGGTACCACACTGGTCGGTAAAGCTGGCAATACGATGGAAGACATCGTCGCGAGCGTGAACCGGGTCAATGCCATCATGCGCGACATCGCGCTCGCCACCGATGAGCAGGAGTCGGGTATTGCCCAGATCAACCAGGCGATCGGCCAGATGGACACGGTCACGCAACAGAACGCCGCGTTGGTCGAGGAAGCAGCGGCCGCCAGCCAGACCCTGCGCAGCCAGGCGACCGAGCTCGGCGAGCTGGTCGGCACCTTTACGCTCACCGACGCCGGCCAGGGGGCCAGGAGCCAGCGTGGCGCCCACCAGCAGGCTTCAGCACCTGTGGCGCGCGCCGCCCTGGCCTGACACTTTCGCACGCGCATGTACCAGTGGTAGGTGCGCGCATTCCCGCCGCACTGTTCAATTACCCGCTATGATCAATTGCACATGATCAAATCGGGACACCGATCCACTTGCCCACTCCCCATCCGATCATGTCGCCCAGAAGAAGCCAACGACAAAAGGAGACACGCAGTGGAAAAGAATGCATCGCCCTACCCCCAGCGTATGAAGTTCTTGCTTGCATCGGGCGTCGTCCTGTTGCTTGGCGCCTGTAGCGATAACTATTCGCCCCCGACCAGCGCCACGGATGTCGTGGAAACGGCCGGCGGCCAGGTCCGGGCGGTGGACCGCCTCGGCATGCGCAGCTATTTCGCGATCCCCTTCGCCGCACCGCCAGTCGGCAATTTGCGCTGGATGCCGCCCGCGGCCCCGGCGAAATGGAGCACGGCGCTGGCCGCCACCAGATCGGCGGCGCCCTGCCTGCAGACCAGCGCCAGCCCGTTCCGGCTCGCCGGCGACAGCGAAGACTGCCTCTACCTGGACGTGCACGCGCCGACCGGCACCGGCCCGTTCCCGGTGATGGTCAACCTGCACGGCGGCGCCTTCAATACCGGCGGCACCTCGGTGTATGCCGACCCTTCTCCCCTCGTGACCAAGGGCGTCATCGTCGTGAACGTCGCCTACCGCCTCGGCGCCATGGGGTTCCTCGCGCATCCGGCCCTGGTACAGGACGGCGCCGCCGGCAACTACGGCATCATGGACCAGCAGGCGGCCTTGAGGTGGGTGCAGGACAATATCGTCCAGTTCGCAGGCGACAAGAACAACGTCACCGTCTTCGGCGAATCGGCCGGCGGCTTCAGCGTGATGACCCACCTCGCCTCGCCTGGCTCGAAGGGCCTGTTCAACAAGGCTATGATCCAGAGCGGCAACTACGGCAACGACCGCCAGCTGAGCGCGGCGCAGATGGGCGCGGCCAGCGCAGCCATCGCCGACACGGCGATCACTGCGGCGAAGACGGCGGGTGTCGGCGGCATCAACTGCGAGGCAGGCGCGGTGACGGCAGCCTGTTTGCGCAGTTTGCCGGATCCGGTCATTCGTACCTATCTCGCCAACGCGATCAGCACGGCCTTACCGATCATGGTGCCCTCGGTGGACGGCAAGGTGCTGACGAAGTCGGTGAAAGCGACCTTCGCCGCCGGAGAGAACATCAAGGTGCCGCTTGTCAACGGCACCAATGAAAACGAATACGCGCTGTACATCGCCATCAACGAAGCCGGGCGCCGGGCGGCGGCCTCGAACTTCGATCCGGCCAACACCAGTTTCTCGCTGCCGGCCGCAGGCTATGCCCCGACGATCGCCGGCCTGACCGCGGGAACCGGCATCAACGTGAACGACATCATCGCCAATTTTTATCCGCTGGCCAATTACGGCAGCAATCCGGCAACCCAGCCGAGCCTGGCGGCCTCGAGCCTGGCGACCGACCTCGGCTTCTCCTGCCCGGCACTGCGCACCTCGCAGCGCATCGCCGCGCAGGGTTCGCCGGTCTGGATGTACGAGTTCCGCGACCAGACCGCGCTGCCCACGGTCGGCGTCGCCAACGGCCAGTATTACCTGAGCTTCCCGCAGGGCGCCGCGCACTCCTATGATTTGCAGTACCTGTACAACCTGGGAGACTTGGGCAATGCCGAGCGCCGCGAACTGCAAACCGCGATGACGCGTTACTGGACCAATTTTGCGAAGACGGGGAATCCGAACGGCGGCGGGACGGTACCGGCGGAGTGGCCGGCGTTCACGGGGCCGGACAAGGTACTGGGGCTGGATGTGGCATCCGGCGGCGGTGTGAAGGCCTTGAGCACCTTCGATGCGGATCACCAGTGTACGACTGCGTGGGGGAGGATCGTCACCTTCTGATCGCCGTAGTGTGGGCGAGGCCATTGGCCTCGCCCACCCCTATGCGTCCTTGTACTCGTGGTACTTGCGCGCGTCGCCGCGCACTTTATCGGCCGGGTATTTGGCGCGGTTGAGGACCATCTTTTCCTCGACGGCCGCCATCAGGTCGACATCGAGTTTATCCGCCAGACGCACGAGGTAGACCAGTACGTCGGCCATCTCGTGGCGCACCTCGGCCAGCTTGCCTTCTCCGAGTTCCTCGAGCCGGCCATGCTGCAGCCATTGAAAATGCTCGAGCAGCTCGGCCGCCTCGACCGACAGCGCCGACGCCAAATTCTTCGGCGTGTGGAACTGGTCCCAGTCGCGCTCGTTGACGAACACGCGCACCAGTTCGCGCAGGCGGGCCAGGTCGCCAACCTTGCCCTGCCCCTCCCCGGCACTCACAGGTCCTCGCCGCGATCGAGGTAGCCGTCCAGCACGACGGCAAGTTTCGGGGCGATCTCCTCGAAGCTGCTGACCGTGATGCCGAGGTCGCGCAGCAGGCCGTCATGCACGCCATACACCCAGCTGTGGATGGTCAGCGGCTGGCCGCGTTCCCAGGCATCGCGCACGATCGTCGTCTGCGCCACGTTCATCACCTGTTCGGCCACATTCAGCTCGACCAGGCGGTTCGTCGCCGAGACGCCGGCCACGTTGCCCAGGTATTTGCCGTGCTTTTCGCGCACGTCGCGCACGTGGCCGAGCCAGTTGTCGGCCAGTCCGACGCGGGTATTGGTGAGCGCCGCATGCACGCCCCCGCAGCCATAATGGCCGCAGATGATGATGTGCTTGACCTTCAGGACGTCGACCGCGAACTGCAGCACGGAGAGGCAGTTCAGGTCCGAATGCACGACCACGTTGGCGATATTGCGGTGGACAAACAGCTCGCCCGGCGCCATACCGACCAGTTCGTTGGCGGGGACGCGGCTGTCCGAACAGCCGATCCACAGGTATTCCGGGGCTTGCTGGGAAGCGAGGTCTTTAAAGAAATTAGGATCCTCTTCGACCCGTGAAGCGGCCCAGTCGCGGTTGCGTTCGAACAGGTCGGCGGCCGTCAGGCCGGTCGGTGTTTTCGCCATTGAATTCTCCTGCTGAAGAAAAGGCGCAGGACGCGCCCTTCTGTGATATTTGGTGAGCTTTGCGTATTGTAAACGCAACACGAAAAACGGTCAGGCGCAAAAAAAACCGCTGAGGGCTCGCGCCACTCAGCGGTTTCATGAAAGGTCTTACTCGAAGAAATCTTTGACCTTGTCCATCCAGCCCTTGCTTTGCGGGCTGTGCTTGGCACCGCCCTCGTTGGTCAGGCGGTCGAACTCGCGCAGCAGGTCCTTCTGCTTGTCGGTGAGTTTCACAGGGGTCTCGACCACCATGTGGCAGAACAGGTCGCCCGCATAGCCGGAACGCACGCCCTTGATGCCCTTGCCCTTCAAACGGAAGGTTTTACCCGTCTGCGTGCCTTCCGGCACCGTGAACGAGACTTTACCGGTGAGCGTCGGCACTTCGATTTCGCCGCCGATGGCTGCCTTGGTGAACGAGATCGGCATTTCGCAATGCAGGTCGTCGCCTTCGCGCTGGAACACGGCGTGCGGCTTGATGTGGATCTCGACGTACAGGTCGCCCGACGGACCGCCATTCGTGCCCGGTTCGCCGTTGCCGGTCGAGCGGATGCGCATGCCGTTGTCGATACCGGCCGGAATCTTGACTTCCAGCGTCTTGTTGCGCTTGATGCGTCCGGCGCCGCTGCACGATGGGCAGGGTTCCGGGATCATCTTGCCGCTGCCGTGGCACTTCGGGCAGGTCTGCTGGATGCTGAAGAAGCCCTGCTGCATGCGCACCTGGCCGTGGCCGGCGCAGGTGGTGCAGGTGACCGGCTGCGTGCCCGGCTTGGCGCCGCTGCCGTGGCAGGTGTCGCACTTGTCCCAGCTCGGCACGCGGATGGTCGTGTCGAAGCCGTTGGCCGCCTGTTCCAGCGTGATTTCGAGGTTGTAACGCAGGTCGGCACCCCGATACACCTGGGGACCACCCGCACTGCGGCCGCGGCCGCCGCCGCCGAAGATGTCGCCGAAGATATCGCCAAAGGCATCGCCGAAACCGCCTGCGCCAAAGCCGCCTCCGCCGCCACCCATGTTCGGGTCGACGCCGGCGTGACCGTAACGGTCATAGGCCTCGCGTTTTTCCGGATTGGTCAGCATCTCGTAGGCCTCTTTGACCTCCTTGAACTTTTCCTCCGCTTCCTTGTTGTCAGGGTTGCGGTCCGGATGATATTTCATCGCCAGCTTGCGATACGACTTCTTGATCTCTTCTTCCGAAGCACCTTTTGCGACCCCAAGGATCTCGTAAAAATCACGCTTTGCCATTTGGCACCTTGCTGTTGTCTACTGAACGAACTGTCTGAGCAAAAAAACCGAGCCTCCAACCATAGGTCGTCGGCTCGGCCGTATTACGCGCTGAAAATTACTTCGCGTCTTTCACTTCTTTAAAATCGGCGTCGACGACATCGTCAGCCTGGGCCGACGATTCCGCGCCGCCCTGCTGTGCGCCACCTTCGGCGCCCGCGCCGCCTGCCTGCTGCGCCTGCATGTCGGCGTACATCTTCTCGCCCAGCTTCTGCGCAGCGGTCGTGAGGGCCGCGGTCTTGTTGTCGATGTCGGCCTTGTCGCCGGACTTGATCGAGCCTTCGAGGTCGGTAATGGCTGCCTCGATCTTTTCCTTCTCGCCCGCTTCCAGCTTGTCGCCGTATTCGGTCAGCGACTTGCGGGTCGAGTGCACCAGCGCATCGGCCTGGTTGCGCGACTCGGCCAGTTCCTTGACCTTCTTGTCTTCTTCGGCGTTCAGCTCGGCGTCCTTCACCATCTTCTGGATTTCGTCCTCGGTCAGGCCCGAGTTCGCCTTGATGGTGATCTTGTTTTCCTTGCCGGTGGCCTTGTCTTTCGCGCCGACGTGCAGGATGCCGTTGGCGTCGATGTCGAAGGTCACTTCGATCTGTGGGGTGCCGCGTGCTGCCGGCGGGATGCCCTCGAGATTGAATTCGCCCAGGCCCTTGTTGCCGGCCGCGATTTCACGCTCGCCCTGATACACCTTGATGGTGACCGCTGGCTGGTTGTCGTCGGCGGTCGAGAACACCTGCGAGAACTTGGTCGGAATCGTGGTGTTCTTGTGGATCATCTTGGTCATCACGCCGCCCAGGGTTTCGATACCCAGCGACAGCGGGGTCACGTCCAGCAGCAGCAAGTCCTTGCGCTCGCCCGACAGGACCGAACCCTGGATCGCGGCGCCGACGGCGACGGCTTCGTCCGGGTTCACGTCCTTGCGTGGATCCTTGCCGAAGAATTCCTTCACTTTTTCCTGCACCTTCGGCATGCGGGTCATGCCGCCGACCAGGATGATGTCGTCGATATCGGTGACCTTGACGCCGGCATCCTTGATGGCGATGCGGCATGGCTCGATGGTTTTCGCGATCAGTTCCTCGACCAGGGACTCCAGCTTGGCGCGGGTCATTTTCAGGTTCAGGTGGACCGGCGCGCCGTTCGCCATGGCGATGTACGGCTCGTTGATTTCGGTCTGCTGCGACGACGACAGTTCGATCTTCGCGCGCTCGGCCGAGGCCTTGATGCGCTGCAGGGCGATCGCGTCTTTCGACAGGTCGAGCCCGTTGATCTTCTTGAATTCGTCGATGATGTAATCGATGATGCGCTGGTCGAAGTCTTCGCCGCCGAGGAAGGTGTCGCCGTTGGTCGACAGCACTTCGAACTGCTTCTCGCCTTCCACGTCCGCGATCTCGATGATCGAGACGTCGAAGGTGCCGCCGCCGAGGTCATACACGGCGATCTTGCGGTCGCCCTTTTCGGTCTTGTCCAGGCCGAAAGCCAGCGCCGCCGCGGTCGGCTCGTTGATGATGCGCTTGACGTCCAGGCCCGCGATACGGCCGGCATCCTTGGTTGCCTGGCGCTGCGAGTCGTTGAAGTAGGCCGGCACGGTGATGACCGCTTCGGTGACTTCTTCGCCGAGGTAGTCTTCGGCGGTCTTCTTCATCTTGCGCAGGATTTCAGCCGACACCTGCTGTGCCGCCAGCTTCTTGTCGCGCACGCTGATCCAGGCGTCGCCGTTGTCGGCCTTGACGATCTGGTACGGCATCAGGCCGATGTCTTTCTGGACTTCCTTTTCGTCGTACTTGCGGCCGATCAGGCGCTTGACGGCGAACAGGGTGTTCTTTGGATTGGTGACCGCCTGGCGTTTCGCAGGTGCGCCGACGAGGATCTCGCCATCTTCCTGGTAAGCGATGATCGACGGCGTGGTACGTGCGCCTTCGGCGTTTTCGATGACCTTAGGCTGGCCGTTTTCCATGATCGCAACGCACGAGTTGGTGGTGCCCAGGTCGATACCGATGATTCTGCCCATGATTATTTTCCTTTAGATGCTAAGTTTCGGATGTTTTGGAATATTGGGAAAAACTGCGTGCTTTCAAGGGTTTTGCCGATCAGCACACTTAAATTTTTCTTATTTCGGTGCCGCTGCGGTCACGATGGCCGGTCGCAACAGGCGGTCGGCGATCATGTAACCCTTCTGCAAAACGCTGACCACGGTGTTGGCTTCCTGGTCGGCCGGCACCACGGCCACGGCCTGGTGCTTGTTCGGATCGAGCTTGTCGCCTTGTTGCGGCATGACTTCGACCAGGCGGTTCTTCTCGAAGGCGCTGGTGAGCTGCTTGAGCGTCATCTCGACGCCTTCCTTGATCGATTCGACCGTCGGCGCTTCGACCTTCAAGGCCATTTCGAGGCTGTCGCGCACCGGCACCATGGCCTCTGCAAAACTTTCGATGGCGAATTTGTGGGCCTTGCTCACGTCTTCCTGGGCGCGGCGGCGGATGTTCTCGGCGTCGGCCTTGGCACGCATGAACGCGTCGTGCATTTCAGCCAGCTTGGCTTCGGTGGCGCTCAGCTGTTCTTCGAGGCCGGGTTCGCCGTTGGCTGGGGCGGCGGCTGCCTGGGGGGCAGCTGCCGGGGCAGCGGGAGCGCCTTCGCCCTCCGGCTGGGGAATCACCTCTGGATTTTCTTGATCTTGCATCGAAAACACTCCTGAAATCAAATACTTGGCTGAACAATTGGACGGATACTGCTCCACGTACAGCGCCGCATATGGGGTGATCTCCTACAAATTCAAGGGGTATTGAACAGACGCCACCAGAAAGTCTGACAACATTTGTTACAACATTTACCGATGAGCTGATTCTTTCCGGGGCCGACAGTTCTACCATGCTCGTAACGCGCGTTCCAGCGCGACGAGAACAAGAACCAGGGCCAAGGGAGCCATCATGAGATTGCAGTTGATCAGCAGCGCCGTCGTGGTCTACACCGCGCTTGCGGTAGCGTGCATTTGCTACGCCGGGGTGTAGGGCACGCCGTCAAAACATGCCATTTTAGCAGGTCAATGAAGCTGACCGGGAGGCTGGGCGGGGGACAATAGTCCGGGGGACTGTTGTCCGCCCGGTGGGGATCGGTAAATTCAGAACTGACGCAGGGGTGCAGGCACCCACGCAAGCGCTTTTATGCCCCCAGCCGCAATGCGTTTTCGCGCCCGCGTTCGGCATCGCGCCGCTCGGCGTCGCGCTGGGACGGGCTCATCATCGTGGGCCAGCCGATCAGGTGCTGTTCGGCGATTTCGGCCATGCCGACAATCCAGGTCGGCGACTCGTTCAGGCAAGGGATGTAGTGAAAGTCCTTGCCGCCGGCCGCCTCGAACTCGTGCTTCACTTCCATCGCGATCTCTTCCAGGGTTTCCAGGCAATCGCTGGTAAAACCCGGACAGATCACGTCCACCCGCTGCACGCCCTGGCGCGCGAGCTCGGCCACGGTCGGCGCCGTGTAGGGCTGCAGCCACTCGGCCTTGCCGAAACGCGACTGGAAGGTGACGACGTAATCGTCGGGCGCCAGGCGCAGGCGCGCGGCCAGCAATCTCGCCGTCTTCTGGCATTCGCAGTAATACGGATCGCCCAGCATCAGGGTGCGCCTGGGCACGCCGTGAAAACTCATCACCAGTTTCTGGCCGCGGCCATGCGTGTCCCAGTGCGCGAGTACCGTGTCGTGCAGGGCGTCGATATAGCCGTCGTGGTCGTGGTAGTGCTTCACCAGGCGCAGTTCGGGCACGTTGCGCACATCCTTGTAATGGGCAAAAACGGCATCCCAGATCGAAGCGGTGGTCGTGCCGGAATACTGTGGGTAGGCCGGCAGGATCACGATGCGGTCGCAACCGTCCGCCTTGAGTTCGTCCAGCACCTCGGGCAGCGCAGGCGAACCGTAGCGCATCGCCATGCGCACCTGCACGCCCTCGTGGCCACGGTCTTCCAGGGCCGCGGCCAGGGCAGCCGCCTGCTTTTGCGTGTGTACCTTCAGGGGCGAACCGTCGCGGGTCCAGATCGTCTGGTATTTCCTGGCCGACGCGCCGGAACGGAAGGGCAGGATGATCAGGTTCAGGATGCACCACCACACCAGGCGTGGAATTTCCACCACCCGCGGATCGGACAGGAATTGCCGCAAATAGCGTTTCACGGCCGGCCGGGTCGGCGCATCGGGCGTGCCGAGGTTGACGAGGACAATCGCGCTGCGGGAAACGGTGCCGTGGGTGTGGGCTGGTTCTTTTCTGAAGGGCATGAGCAAACGGGAGGCGGCAGGGGCCTCCATTATATGGGGGCCGATTGCAGCCTCGAGCGGATATTTACGAACGGCGAGCTAAGCCAGCCGTTCGGCAATGTCGTGGACGCTCAGCTTCAGGTCGTCACCTTCAGGCGCACGTCGATGTTGTTGCGCGTGGCATTCGAATACGGGCAGACGATGTGGGCCTTGTCGACCAGATCCTGCAGCTGGCCCTGCTCCATGCCGGGACCGTGGACGGTGAGATCGACTTCGATGCCGAAGCCGGTCGGGATCTGGCCGATGCCGACTTCGCCGGTGACCGTCAAGTCTTCCGGCAATTTCACCTTCTGCTGGCCGGCGACGAATTTCAGCGCGCCCAGGAAGCAGGCCGAATAGCCGGCGGCAAACAATTGCTCGGGATTGGTGCCGGTGGCGCCATTGCCGCCCAGCTCTTTCGGCGTCGTCAGTTTAACGTCCAGCACGCCGTTATCGCTGCGGGACGTGCCTTCGCGGCCGCCCTGCGAGGTGGCCTTGGCGCGGTACAGGACTTTGTCGATGCTCATGCGTTCCTCCGTGGTTGGGTTGGAAACAGATTGTGGCAGATGGCTTCCTTGCAGCGCGCCCGCCTGAACGAGCGGCCATGTCCGCGCTATGTCCGTTTTCGCACGGAACGGTTTCATTCCCCGCCGTATGCTGCGATGTCACTCGGGCAGACATGACTTGCCGATTACCGCATTTACACGACCATGAACACGCCCACCTCCAGCACCAAACCCGCCACCGATGAGCCGGCGGCCCCGCCCAAGCGCCAGCGCGCCGCGCCCCTATCTCTCGCTGCATGGAAACAATTCGTCAACGTCGCCAAGCCGTATTGGCTGGAGGATCAAAAAAAGAAGGCCTGGAGCCTGCTGATCCTCCTGATCGTGTTGATGCTCGTCGAGACCAAGCTGGCCGTCATGTTGAACAACCAGGCCGGCGAAATGACCTCGGCGCTGGCCGCCAAGAACGGCGACCGCTTCTGGACTTCGGTGCGCGCCTGCCTGTTCGTGCTGGCCATTGCGGTACCGGTGTATGCCTTTTACTATTACATGCGCGACCTGTTCGCCAACCAGTGGCGGCGCTGGCTCACCGGCCGTTTCCTGGACGGCTACCTGAGCGGGCGCAAATACTACGAGCTCGGTGCCGACAACGCCATCGACAACCCGGACCAGCGTATCAGCGAAGACGTCAACACGTTTACTGGGCGCTCGATCAACTTCCTGCTGATCTTCCTGGGCTCGCTCATGCAGCTGGTCGCCTTCAGCACCGTGCTGTGGTCGATTTCGCATTTGCTGGTCGGCGTGCTCGCGGTGTACGCGCTGGCGGGCACTGTCATCGCCCTCTGGGTATTCGGCACCCCGCTGATCCACCTGAATTTCTGGCAGCTGCGGCGCGAGGCGGATTTCCGCTTCAGCCTGATGCGCCTGCGCGAAAATGCCGAATCGATCGCCTTCTACCGCGGCGAAGCCCAGGAGCGTGTCCATATCGACAGCAAGCTCGACAAAGTGATCAACAATTTTGCCAGGTTAATTAAACGGCAGCGTTCCCTCAACCTGTTTCAGCGCAGTTTCAGCCAATTGACCCTGGTGCTGCCGAGCGTGATCCTGGCCAACGGCGTGCTGTCGGGCGAACTCGAAGTAGGCCGCGCGATCCAGGCGGCCGGCGCGTTTACGGCCGTGCTCGGTGCCGTGGGCGTGATTGTCGATAACTTCGAGAGCCTGAGCCGCTTCGTGGCGGGCATCGATCGCCTGCAGGCCCTGTCGAAGCTGGTATTGCCGAATGCGGAGCCGCAGGCCGGTACCGTCGACACGCATCCACGCATCGGTCGGCGTCCGGGGCCGCACCTTGCGCTGGAAGCCGTGACGCTGCACCCGCCGCAATCCGAACGGGTGCTCATCAAGGAGCTGAGCCTGGCCTTGCAGCCGGGCGACGCCCTGCTCATCACCGGCGACAGCGGCTGCGGCAAGAGCTCGCTGCTGCGGGCGATTGCAGGCTTGTGGCATACGGGCAGCGGCACCATTCACCATCCGCCGCTGGAAGATTTCTTCTTCCTGCCCCAGCAGCCCTATCTGCAGTCGGGCACCCTGCGCAGCCAGCTCATCTACCCGAGCGCGCATTCATCCCTGAGCGACGAGCAGTTGCTGGCGATCCTGGAGCAGGTTCACCTGCCGCGCCTGGCCGAACGCGTGGGCGGTCTGGACGCCGTGCAGGACTGGGAAAAGCTGCTGTCGGTCGGCGAGCAGCAGCGCCTGGCATTTGCGCGCGTGCTGGTGCACCAGCCGGGCATCGTCATCCTCGACGAAGCGACCAGCGCGCTCGACAGTGCCAACGAAGCCTCGCTCTACGGACGCCTGCGCGACAGTGGAACCACCCTGATCAGCATCGCCCACCGCGCCGCCGTGCTGCGCCACCACACCCACGTGCTGCACCTGACGGGTGAAGGCGCATGGGAGCTGCATGCGGCGGACGGTTATCAATTCGATGAGCCGGTTACCGCCGTGCCCGGCAACGGTAGCGACCTGCAGCCGCTGCGGCCAGCCCCCAAGGTGGCAGTCGCGGGGTAGCGGGCATACCCGTGCGCATTCCGTTAATGGCCGGAAAACAAGTAATAAGGAGCAATAATAAACAGACTGGGCATTGAGCCTGATTAAGCTTCATGGTCGTGCCCGCTAGCGGCACGCGCGCGTTCTCCTACACTTGAGCTAACCATCTTTCATAAGTTGCTAACTCAAAGGAAACCATATGAAACGCGCGGATCAGCACCGTAGGCAGTTGATGAAGGGAATTTTAGGAGCCGTTGCCATCCAGGGCATTCCCGATCTCGCCTTTGCCTGGGCCGGCGCGCGCGTCCGCCTCGAGTGGCAGCAGTTCAAGCAAACCAGCCAGTACCAGTCCTTCCTGAATGCGATTTCCGCCATGCGTCGGAATACCAATCCTGCCGATCCCGGCTCGCTGCATTATTGGGTCAACGTCCACCAGACATATTGCCCGCACGATGTGCCGTATTTCATTTCCTGGCACCGCGGATATCTGTATTGTTTCGAGCAGCAGCTTCGACTGTCCTCGGGCGATCCGACGCTGGACCTGCCCTATTGGGATTACTATTCCTACCCGACCTTGCCGGCCGAATTCACCGATCCGGCGCCCAGCAATCCGCTGTATGTCCAGCGCGCCGGCGTCAATGTCTACAATGCGCTGACCTTATGGCCGTTTGGGCCGGAGGTTTTCAATTTCCAGCGCGGGACGACGGATGCGTTCGAGGTGCGGATGGAGAACGCGCCCCATAATCCCGTGCACAACCTCATTGGCGGCGTCATGGCCACCATGCAATCGCCCTTCGATCCGATCTTTTATCTGCATCACGCGAATATCGACCGCTTGACGCACGCCTGGGCCCTCCCCGACGGCAAAGGCATTCCACCAACCGCGTGGCCCTATTCGTCCACCAACAGCAGCCCCTACTGGGCTGGAACCAACGTGTACGCGTCCGGCCTGAGCGTCGAACGCTGGAAAACCTATCATCCCGGCTGGCTCGGCTATGATTACGCCGACAACACGCTGCCGACCGCGCTGCCGCCGCGTCCTGGGGCGGCCCAAACTGCCCAGGCCATGAAACTGGCGGCGCCGCAAGTGCCGTCCAATCAACGGCCGCCCTCCAAGCGGTTTACGCCGGCGCCGCCGCGCCAGATCTCGACGAGCCGGCGCTCGCTGGGCGGCGCCGCCCAGGTCAGCTTCGACGAACAGTCCTATACCGCCAGCCTGAGCTTCAATCAGAAAGACGCGGCCGAAATTGCGGCCATCATTGCATCGCGGCGGATGGGACACGAGGGCGCGGGCGGGGGACGGGTGGGGTCGGTCAAATTCGTGGTCGACAGCGCGCGGATGAGCGATCCGGGACGCCTGGGCGGCTATTACTATGCGCTCTACCTGAACATGCCGGACGTCGTCGATTCGAAGACTGCGTATAACAAATCCTTCCTTGGCACCCTGGGGGCCTTCCAGATCGCGGCGGTGTCCCACCATGGCCCGGGCCGGCTCGAATTCGACCTGGTCGGTCTGTTATTGCAGCAGGAGATCAAGGACTTTTCGACGCTCTCGATCTCCTGGATACGCGTCGACGGCGACAATCCGCCGGCAGGCCAGACGATCAACGTGGCCGAAGCCCGTGTCGATTTGGCGTACGAAATCGAGCCCGTCCAGCTGCCGCTCCTGCAGGGGATGACGAGCGGATATAAATAAGGTCAAGGCAGACGCCGCACAGCCTGCCGCCCTGTGCTCAGGACGCCAGCAACTCGCGCGCATGCTTGCGCGTCGTCTCCGTGATCTCGATCCCGCCCAGCATGCGCGCCACTTCTTCCACGCGCGCGCGGTTGTTCAGCACTTCGATGCGCGAGACGGTACGGCCTTCGCCGGTCGTGCCCTTCGCCACCTGGAAGTGCTGGTTGGCCTGGCTCGCCACCTGCGGCAGGTGCGTCACGCAGAGCACTTGCCGCTCCTGGCCCAGGCGTTTCAACAGGCGCCCGACCACTTCGGCGACGCCGCCGCCGATGCCGCTGTCGACCTCGTCGAAGATCAGGGTCGGCGTCGTGGTCGCGTTCGAGGTGATGACGGAAATCGCCAGCGAGATCCGCGCCAGTTCGCCGCCCGACGCCACCTTGGCCAGCGGACGCGGCACGACGCCGGCGTGGCCGGCGACCAGGAATTCGACGACCTCGAGGCCATGCGCGCCTGGCTCGCCGGCGTTCAGGCCGACTTCGAAACGCCCGCCGCCCATGCTCAGTTCCTGCATCGCATTCGTCACCTGCTCGCTCAGGGCGCGGGCGGCTTTGACGCGCCGTGCAGACAAGCGCTCGGCGACCTTGCGGTAGGCCGCTTCCGCTTTCGCTTCCTGGCGTTTCAATCCTTCCATGTCGCTGGCGTCGGCCAGCTGGCGCAGCTTGGCGGACAAGGTGGCGTGTTCTTCGTGCAGCTCTTCCGGCGTGACGTGGTATTTGCGCGCAGCGCTGTGCAGGGCATCCATGCGGGCGTCGACTTCGCGCAGGCGCGCAGGGTCGAGCTCAACCTTGTCGATATAACTGTTCAGCGCATACACCGCTTCCTGCAGCTGGATACGGGCCGGCTCCATGCAGTCGAGCACGGTCTGCAACTCGGCATCGACGTCCACCAGCTTACCGAGCTTGGTATTCAGGGAGGACAGCTGCGACAGGATCGGGTGGTCGGATTCGGAGATCGCGGCCAGCGCTTCCTGCGCGCCCTCGATCAGGCTGGCGGCGTGCGACAGGCGGCTGTGCTCGTTGGTGATCTCGAGCCACTCGCCGGCTTTCGGCGCCAGTTTATCGAGTTCGCTCACCTGCCATTCGAGGCGCTCGCGCTCGATCAATACGTTCTTCGCGTTTGTTTCGTATTCCTCGCGCTGGCGCGACAACGCGCGCCAGGCACGCCAGGCGACGGCGACTTCCTGGGCCTCGGCCGCAGCTGCGGGGTCGCGCACGGCGATCTGGTTGTCGAGCAGTGCGCGCTGGGCGTCGGCTTTCAACAGGCTCTGGTGCGCATGCTGGCCGTGAATGTCGACCAGCATTTCCCCCAGTTCGCGCAGCTGGCTCGCGGTGGCCGCGATGCCGTTGATATACGCTTTCGAGCGGCCGGCGTTGTCGATCACGCGGCGCAGCAGCGCCCCGCCCTCCTCGCAGGCGAACTCGTTCTGGTCGAGCCAGCTGGTGGCCGCCTCGGTCAGCGCAAAGTCGGCGCTGATGTCGGCCTTGGCCGCGCCTTCGCGCACCATGCTGGCGTCGCCGCGCCCGCCCAGGGCCAGCTGCAGGGCATCGATCAGGATCGATTTGCCGGCACCGGTCTCGCCCGTGAAAACCGAGAAACCGCGGGCGAATTCGAGTTCGATGGCGTCGACGATGACGAAGTCGCGGATGGTCAGTGTGCGCAGCATGAAAAAAGGAGTCTCCCGGGTTTCTGGATTATTTGAGTTTTCCGTCATTCGACGGGTATTCGTGCCAGTGCAGCTTTTCGCGCAGCGTGTGGTAGTAGCTCCAGCCTTCCGGGTGCAGGAAGGTGATCGTGTTCGGGGAACGCGAAATGAAAATTTCGTCGCCGTGCTGCAGGCTGGCGAAGGTCTGCATGTCGAAATTCACCGAGATGTCGCGCCCGCTGACGATCTCGACCACGATCTCGCTGGTGTCGGGAATGGCGATCGGCCGGTTCGACAGCGCGTGCGGTGCGATCGGCACCAGCACGATGCCCTGCAGGCTCGGGTGCAGCAGCGGGCCGCCGGCCGACAGCGCGTAGGCCGTGGAGCCGGTCGGCGTCGAGACGATCAAGCCGTCCGAACGCTGGTTGTACATGAAATGGCCGTCGACCGTGACCCGCAATTCCGCCATGCCGGCGCCGCTGCCGCGCGCCACGACGACGTCGTTGACGGCCACGCCGCAAAAGATCATCTCGCCGCCGCGCATCACGCGCCCTTCCAGCAGCGTGCGCTTCTCGGCCGTCGCCTTGCCCTGCAGGATTTCGCCCAGCGCCGGCAGCATGCGCTCGACCGGAATGTCGGTAATAAAACCGAGGCGGCCGAGGTTGATGCCGATCAGGGCGAGATCGTATTTGGCGAGCTGGCGCGCGATGCCGAGCATGGTGCCGTCGCCGCCCATGACGATGGCCAGCTGCGCCTGCTCGCCGATCTCGGGGACCGTCATCGATTCGATGCCCGGCATGCCCAGGTGCGCGGCCGTGTCGAGTTCGAACACGACCCGGTGCCCGGCTTTCTGCAGGAAGGCGACCACGCTCGCCACAGGTTCTTCGATGCCGGCCGTGTTCTGCCGCACCACCAGCGCGATAGTCGACTGCGATTCGGGTGTAAGGGGCATAGGGTCTCTCGGCGATGGATGGGCGAACACGCTGGAGATTAACCGATAATCCCGGCCGCTGCCACCCGGCCGCGCATCAAATACTGTACAGATGAACAGTATAGATGCGGTAGGCCGAATACCGCAAGATCAGGCGATCACGGCCAGCGCGGCGGCACCCACCATCGCGAGCACGATGCAGAAAAGATGCATGGTCATCAGCACGATCCAGCGCAGCGCGGTCATGGCGCGCCCGCCCCCGTACACCTTGCGCATGGCGGTCGGCAGGTAGAACACCAGCCACACCATCAATCCGGTGCCGAGCAAGGGAATGGCATCCGGCAGCACCAGCAGCAGGCTGAGCATGAGGAAGGCGAACGCGTTCGTGTGCAGGGCAAACAGCAGGTGCTCGCCATAGCGCCTTCCCGAGCCGAGGTACAGCAGTTTCAGCAGCGCCGCAAAGACCGGCATCAGCGCGAAGATCGCGTACGGCGCGTAGCTGGAGAAGGAGCGCTGCATCGAGGCATTGCGCTGCTCGGGCGCCAGGCTGCTGAAATGCTCGACCTTCTTGCCGAGCGCGGGGTGGATCGCCGCCGCCTTCTTTTGCACCCATCGATCGTCGCCGTCATCGAGTTCGATCAGGCTGGCGTGCTTCTTTTTTTCTTTCTTGCCCGCGGCGGTCGCTGCCTCGTCGAGGTCGTCGTCCTTCGGCACCAGCACGGCCGTCTTGCCCTTGGCCGCGCCGGGACTGGCCGGGGCCGACGCTCCGACGCGCTGCTCGGCAGGCGCTTGCGTCACGCCATTGCCGAAGTGGTTGCCGCTGAGTTTGAAAATCGCGAAGAAGATGATGCTGAACGTCAGGTACAGGCGCAGCGGCTCGACATAGCGCACCCGCTTGCCCTCGATGTAATCGCGCGTCAAACGGCCCGGCCGGAACAGCAGCAGCGCCACCGATTTCCACAGTTTGCCTTCCAGCGCCACATAGTGCGCGATGAATTCGTGCAGGAATTCTCGCGCACTCGGCACGTGCAGATGCGCCGGCTGGCCGCATCCCTGACAGAAAGCCCCGGCAATCGAGGTGCCGCAATTCGGGCAGTGGATGGCATGGTCTAACTGGAGGTCGTGTTTCACGGCGATTCCGGGCGAGGATTGCGAATAGTGCAATGGTAACTATTTAATTGCAAAAAAGCATCATCCAATTGCGCGACTGCGCACGATACGACGCGTTAGGATTCATGCAAGAGTCAGCAGAGGAGAACCCCATGGTTATCGAAACCAAAGATCGCTTCGTCAATACCGATGCGAAGATCGAAAACGACGGCGTCAAACGCCAGCCGCACGAGCGCGACGAATCGCCCGACGGCCAGGACCAGGAACCGCGCGGCATCATGAAGCAGGCCGCCGAAGACCTGGCGCAGGGTCTCGTCGATACCGACCTGCGCAATACGCCGGGCATCAGCGAAGCGGTCGAACCCAAGGCCGGCGCCACCGGCCAGGCCAATCCGCAACCCGATCGCCATGAATCGATGCGCGATCACGATACGGCGCGGCCCGTTCCGCGTCCCAGCAACGAACAAGGACAGAAATCATGACCATCAAGCGTAACGGCAGTGCCGTCTGGAGCGGCGGTTTAAAGGACGGCAAGGGCGCCGTCTCGACCGGTAGCGGAGTGTTAAAAGATGCGCAGTACGGTTTCAATACCCGCTTCGAGGACGGTCCCGGCACCAATCCCGAAGAACTGATCGGCGCCGCCCACGCGGGCTGTTTCACCATGGCCCTGTCCGGCCAGCTGGGACAAGCCGGCATGACGGCCCAGGAACTGCGCACCACGGCGACGGTGTCGATGGAAAAGGTCGAAGGCGGTTTTTCGATCACGGCCGTCCACCTCGACCTGGTCGCGAAGATCCCGGGCGCCAGCCAGGAAGCCTTCGACAAGGCAGCCCAGACCGCCAAGGAAAACTGCCCGGTGTCGAAGCTGCTCAATGCCGAGATCACCTTGAGTTCGCGCCTGGAAAACTAAGTTTTACTGGAGCGTCAGTTGTAGGGTGGGCGGGTCTTCCCGCCCACGCGTTCTCTCCACGTCCGCAGCGCCCTCAGCAAGATTCCCCACGACCGCATAAAATTCCCCTTTCCGTTTCATCAAGAAAGAACAACCATGCGCTTCCTGCACACCATGCTCCGCGTCGGCAACCTCGAACGTTCGATCGACTTCTACACCAAGGTCCTCGGCATGAAATTGCTGCGCACCAGCGACAACCCCGAATACAAATATAAACTCGCCTTCCTCGGCTACGGCAGCAACCCCGAGCACGCCGAGCTCGAGCTGACCTACAACTACGGTACCGACAGCTACGACATGGGCACCGCCTACGGCCACATCGCGATCTCGGCCGAAGACATCTACGCCACCTGCGATGCCGTGCGCGCCGCCGGCGGCAACATCACGCGCGAACCGGGCCCGGTCAAGGGCGGCTCGACCGTGATCGCCTTCGTCACCGATCCGGATGGTTACAAGATCGAATTCATCCAGCGCAAGGATGACGGGGTTCCAGGCGGCCTGAACAACTAAGCTGCCCACGCGGCATCGACTTGATGCTGCTACAATCACCTCGCCTGATTCCCAGGCAACAAATACGTCTTCGGGGCGGGGTGCAATTCCCCACCGGCGGTAGGACCGGCAACGGTCGAGCCCGCGAGCGCCTGTTCTCTCCCGAGTGCAGGGTCAGCAGATCTGGTCTGATGCCAGAGCCGACGGTCATAGTCCGGATGAAAGAAGATGTGCGTTATTGCGCTTGGAGCACAAGCCTGCCTGATGGCCGGCTGCCGTGTTCCATGCGTGCCTTCGCTTGCCCTGATGCGTTTTTCGCCAACTGACCGCGAGGAGCGTTTCACATGTTAGTCAACACTCACACTCTCTACAGTCCTGACCTGGACGGCCGCATCGAAGCAGCGCTGGCCGCGACCCGGGCGGGGATCCCCGTCATCCTGCTCGACGACTTCGACCGCGAAAACGAAGCGGACCTGATCGTCGCCGCCGAAAAACTGACGGTCGAAACAATGGCCCTGATGATCCGCGAATGCAGCGGCATCGTCTGCCTCTGCCTGTCGGCCGACAAGGTGCGTTCATTGGCACTGCCGCCCATGGCGCTCGACAACGGCAGCCGCTATGGCACGCCGTTTACGATCTCGATCGAGGCGCGCGACGGCGTCACGACCGGCGTCTCGGCCCAGGACCGCGTGACCACGGTGCGCGCCGCGATTGCGCCGGACGCCAGACCGGAACACCTGGTCAGTCCCGGCCACATGTTCCCGCTGCGCGCCACCCCGGGCGGCGTGCTGGCGCGCGCAGGCCACACCGAGGGCTCCGTCGACCTCGCCACCATGGCGGGCCTGCAGCCGGCCGCCGTCCTCTGCGAGCTGATGAACCCGGACGGCACGATGATGCGCGGCGCAGACATCGAACGCTTTGCCGAGGAACGCGGCTTCCCGATCCTCACGATTGCCGAACTGATCGCCTGGCGCAACCAACAGGCCTGAGTTGGGCATCCCACAATGAAATACGGCGCCACACAGGCGCCGTATTTGTTTGCATCCGAGGATCGGGATGCAAGTCCATGCGACTTACTTTTGCAGCAGGTTGTTCACCGGCACCAGGTCCGCTTCGCGCAGCGAGCCCGAGGCGGATTTCAGGCGCAGGCCGTTCAGGATCGTGTTGTAGCGGGCGCGCGCCAGGTCGGTGCGGGTCGAGTACAGCTGGCGTTGCGCGTTCAGGACGTCGATGTTGATGCGCACGCCGACCTGGTAGCCCAGCTTGTTCGATTCGAGCGCCGACTGGCTCGACACTTCGGCTGCCTGCAAGGCCTTGACTTGCGCCAGACCGCTGTTCACGCCCAGGAAAGCCTGGCGCGCCTGCAGGGCGGCGTTGCGGCGGGTCGTCTCGAGGTCGTTCCTCGCCTTGTCTTCGAGCGCGATCGTTTCGCGCACGCGGCTGGTTACCGCAAAACCGCTGAAGATCGGCACCGTCCACTGCACGCCGATGGCGTTGTTGCGGGTGTCGCCCGAGCCCGCGCTGCGGCCGCTGACGTCGCTGCGCGACGAGCTGGCCACCAGGTCCAGCGTCGGCAGGTGGCCGGCGCGGCTCTTCGAGATATCGCGCCTGGCCGACTCGACCGCCAGTTGGGCGGCGGTCACGCCGTAGTTCTGGGTCTCGGCCGAGGAGATCCACTGGTCGGCCGTGGCCGGCTGCGGCGGCGCCAGCGTGACGCCCGGCTGCAGCGGCGCCAGCGTGCCCGGATCGGTACCGATGATCGCCTGCAGCGCGCTGCGCTTGTTGTCCAGGTCGTTCACGGCGGCGAACTCCTGCGCCACCACCAGGTCATACGCCGCCTGCGCTTCGTGGGTGTCGGTGATGGTTTGCGTGCCGACCTCGAAGTTGCGCTTGGCCGAGGCCAGCTGTTCGGTCACGGCGCTTTTCTGGGCGCGCGTCGATTCCAGCGTGTCCTGGGCCGACAGCACATCGAAATAGGCCTGCGCCACGCGGGTGATCAGGTCTTGCTGGGCTTGCGCGAACTGGGCTTCGGAAATCGCCTGCGCCAGCTTGCTCTGCTCATAGGTCTGCCAGCGGTCCCAGCGGAACAGCGGCTGGCTCAGCGCCAGCGTGTACTGGTTGGTGCGCAGGTTCGAGCCGCCGGCAATAAAAGCGTTCTGCGCCGGGTTGAACTGGGAGACATCGCTGTCGTTCTTGCCGTAGGAACCCGACAAACCGACCGTCGGCAGCAGCCCCGCCCGCCCCTGGGGAACGCGCTCGCGCCCGACTGCGAGCGAAGCGCGCGCACTGGCGAAGGTGGCGTCATTGGCCAGGGCCTGCTGGTACACCTGGATCAGGTCGATCGCGTGCGCATTGAGCGACACGAAAGCGCTGGCCAGCAGCACGGCGATGAGGGGTTTCTGCATTGCGGTCTCCGTCGGAGTCATCAAAGGTTTGGAAAGCAGATCAATATGTCGGCATCGCCGGATCGACCTGCACGGCCCAGGCGTGTATTCCGCCCGTCAAATTCGTTACGTTCTCGAACCCGTTGCGTTCGAGGAAAGCAGCCACCTGCATGCTGCGCGCACCGTGGTGGCAGATGCAGATGATGTCCTGATCGTCCGGCAATTCGCCGGCGCGGATCGGGACCAGGTGCATCGGGATCTGGGTCGAGCCTGCAATATGGCAGGTCTCGAATTCCCAGTTCTCGCGCACGTCGAGCAGGAGCGGACGCGGCTTGGACTCATCCGCCAGGCGTTGCGCCAGCTCCGGCGCGGTCATGTGTTGCATTGTCCCGTCCTCAGAACGTGAAGCGCGACACGGCCGGCGCGCCCGACAGCGGCTTGACGTTGGTCTCGAACAGAGTGACCGTGTCGTAGGCTGCTTCCGAGACGCGCGTCACCAGCACGCATTGCATGGCCGGCGCCTGGCCGACGATGGCGGCGATGCGGCCACCGACTTTTAATTGTTTCAGGAAGGTTTCCGGCAGGTTGTCGAGGGCGCCCGAGATGACGATCACGTCGTAGGGTGCATCCTTTTCCCAGCCGTTGGCGCCGTTGCCCTCGACCACGCTCACGTTCGGGATGCCGGCTTTCGCGATGTTCTGCTCAGCCAGGGCCTTGATTTCCGGCGAGATCTCGACGGTGGTGACGTGACGCGCCTGATGGGCCATCAGGGCGGCCATGTAGCCCGAGCCGGCGCCGACTTCCAGCACGTTCTCGTGCTTTTTGAGGTTCAGTTCCTGCAGGATGCGCGCTTCGATCTTCGGATTGAACATCGCTTCTCCGCCCGGCAGCGGGATTTCCACGTCGGCAAAGGCCAGGTTCTGGTAGGCCTGGGGCACGAACTGTTCGCGCTTGACCACATGCAGCAGGTCGAGCACGTCCTGGTCCAGCACATTCCATGGGCGGATCTGCTGTTCGATCATGTTAAAGCGGGCTTGTTCGATATTCATCTTGATACTCTGTGGATGAGAAATAATCCGATATTTTATCGTTGAACTGCCTCGAAGCGTGTGAAATGCTCTCTGGACGCACATCTTATCGGTATGAAAAACAGATCGCGCAAAATTGCGACAGTCTGCAGTTTGAGGGGGGTGAACGCCGGGAATCCGGCGCCGGCCGATCTCGGCCGTCACGCAGCCGTCGGCTCGGCCGTGGCGCAGGCCGGCAACAGCCCGTGCAGGGCCATGTCGAGGAAGGTGGCCAGAAAGGCCTGGGGCTCGAGGTCGCCGCGCTCGCAGGGACCGATCGAATGCTTCCAGGTGACGAGCATCAGCATCGGCGCGATCAGCACCTGGGTCATCTGGGTAATATTCACCTGGCGGAACTCGCCGCGCTTGACGCCGCGCTCGAGCATGCTCGAAATCATGCGCGTACCGCGGTTGATCACTTCATCCTGGTAGAACTTGGCCAGTTCCGGGAAATTACCCGCCTCGGCGGTGACGAGCTTGACGATCCCCGACACCTTATTCGCGCCGATCCGCTCCCACCAGTCCATCATCACCTTGCGCAGCAGGTCGGCGCTGTGGCCCTCGAACTCGGCGACCGAGGACTCGGCCTCGCCGATGACGGGCACGATGCTGGTGCGCACCACTGCCTTGAACAGCTCTTCCTTGTTCTCGAAATACAGGTACAAGGTGCCTTTCGAGACACCGGCGCGGCGCGCGACGTCTTCCAGGCGGGTCGACGCGAAGCCGCGCTCGACGAACAGGTCGATCGCAGCCGCCAGCAACTCTTGCGGACGAGCATCCTTGCGGCGCTCCCAGCGCGGCTTGGTGTCAAAGGGGCATTCCATGCTTCTGTCCGACAACTTAGTATTAAGTCATCGAATATAGACCCGGGCTCGGGGGTAGTCAAGCAGGGTTCGTTCTCTACCATGCCGGGACGCAGCGTTATATACTGTGCGGTTCATTCTCTTCGCCTCGCCCATGAATTGCCGCGACCATTGCGGTGCCTGCTGCACCGCCCCTTCGATCACCAGTCCGATTCCTGGCATGCCCAACGGCAAGCCGGCTGGCGTACGCTGCGTGCAATTGGACGAGGAGAATCGTTGCCGCGTATTTGGCAAGCCGGAGCGGCCTGCGTTTTGCGGCGGCCTGCAGCCTTCGATGGAAATGTGCGGAGAGAGCCGCGCGCAGGCGATGGTCTGGCTCGACGCCTTGGAGCGGGCCACGGCACCGGACTAAGGCTGCGGCTCAGTGACCGACGCTGCGCTTCTTTTGCTGCACATGGGCAAACAGCGCGCCCAGGGTCATGCGATCGTCCCAGATGTCGGCCAGCGCGATGCCGTAGCGCTTGCGCAACTCCTTCGCCAGGCGCTCGACTTCCTTCGATTCCGGAATCCATTTCGCAGGATTCAGGGCACGATACACGCCCAGCAACTGGTCGTCGGGACGGAACTTCTGGGTTTCAATAGCGCGGAAGGAAAAGGCGTCGGCAAACAGGGAGAGGAATTCACCGATCTGGCGCTTGGAGGCCGAAGGAAAGGCGCGGCGCCACAAGCGGGCCTGGGAAGTGCGTGCACGGAAAGGATTGGGGATCTGTCCGATGGCAAGGGCGGACCATGCAACCGCCAGCAAGACCAGGATTGCAACAATACTCATCGTCGTACGGCAGAGTGAATCATGAATCCAGTCTAGCACGTGATCCGGCGCCGTGACGCAGTTCGCGCCGATATCGTGCAAGCCGGCTCAACGGCAGCACCCCCGGTCGTGGTAAGCTTCGACCCCGCGCAGAGCGCGCGAAAAATTAAATCGACACCCGCTTTGCGGGTGCCTCCAGGGCAAGGCGCATCGTTGAAGACAGTACGCTAGTACGGCGAAACGATGCAACGCGGCCATGGAGGATTTTTTCACACGCTCGCAGTTCCGCCATCCCCCTACTCTTCCACTACTAACTGAAGCACACATGGACATCCTTCTCGCCATCAAGGCAATCATCATGGGCCTGGTCGAGGGCTTTACCGAATTCCTGCCGATTTCCTCCACCGGCCACCTGATCCTGGCGGGCAGCTTGCTCGATTTTACCGGCGAGAAAGTCAAGGTATTCGAGATCGCGATCCAGGCCGGTGCCATGCTGGCCGTGATCTGGGAGTACCGCGAGCGCATCGCGCGCGTGCTGAGTGGAATGTTTACCGAGCGCCGCCAGCAGAAATTCGTCATCAACCTGGTCGTCGCCTTCCTGCCGGCCGCCGTGCTCGGCCTCGTGTTTGCCAAGGCGATCAAGGCCGAGCTGTTCAAGCCGGTGCCGGTGGCCCTCGCCTTCATCATCGGCGGCCTGGTGATCCTGTGGGTCGAGCGCCGTCCGAAAGGCCAGAAGCAGCAAGGCATGCCGCATGCTTCGCGCATCGAAACGGTCGACGAGATGACGGTCCTGGATGCATTGAAAGTCGGCTGCGCCCAGGCCTTTGCCCTGATCCCGGGCACCAGCCGTTCGGGCGCGACCATCATCGGCGGCATGCTGTTCGGCCTGTCGCGCAAGGCGGCCACCGAGTTCTCGTTCTTCCTTGCCATTCCCACGCTGCTGGCGGCCACCGTGTATTCGGTCTACAAGGAACGCGCGCTGCTGTCGATGGCGGATTTGCCGATGTTCGGCATCGGCGGCCTGGCCGCATTCGTGTCGGCTTTCCTGTGCGTGCGCTGGCTTCTGCGCTACATCAGCTCGCACGACTTCACGATCTTCGCCTGGTACCGTATTGTGTTCGGCGTGATCGTCCTCGTCACCGCGCATTACGGGCTGGTGAACTGGGCGGAATAAGCTGAAGGCAACCCCATGACCACCGAACTGGAAGCGCGCGCGCTTCATCTGCTGCAAACCGTCTTCGGTTATCCCGCCTTCCGCGGGCAGCAGGCCGACATCGTCAATCACGTCGCCAGCGGCGGCGACGCCCTGGTCCTGATGCCGACCGGCGGCGGCAAGTCGCTGTGCTACCAGATCCCCGCGCTGCTGCGCGAAGGGGTCGGCGTCGTCATCTCGCCGCTGATTGCGCTGATGCAGGACCAGGTCGATGCGCTGGAAGAGGTCGGCGTCCGCGCCGCCTTTTTAAATTCGACGCAAACCTTCGAGGAAACCCTGCGCATCGAACGCCTGGTGCGCACCGGAGAGATCGACCTCGTCTACGTCGCGCCCGAGCGCCTGATGACCCAGCGTTGCCTCGACCTGTTCGAGGATTCGCGCATCTCCCTGTTCGCGATCGACGAGGCGCACTGCGTCTCGCAATGGGGCCACGATTTCCGGCCGGAATACATCCGCCTGTCGATCCTGCACGAGCGTTTCCCGGACGTGCCGCGCATCGCGCTCACGGCCACGGCCGACCAGCAGACGCGCGACGAGATCGCGCATCGCCTGCAGCTCGACGACGCCCGTAAATTCGTCTCGTCCTTCGACCGCCCCAACATCCGTTATTCGATCGTCGAAAAGACCACCGGGCGCAAGCAGCTGCTCGATTTCATTACCACCGAGCATCCGGGCGACTCGGGCATCGTGTATTGCCTGTCGCGCAAAAAGGTCGAGGAGACGGCGGACTTCCTCAATGAAAACGGCATCCGCGCGATGGCCTATCACGCCGGCATGGAGTACGCCAAACGCGCCGAGAACCAGGCCAGGTTCCTGCGCGAAGAAAACATCGTGATGGTGGCGACGATCGCCTTCGGCATGGGCATCGACAAGCCGGACGTGCGTTTCGTCTGCCACCTGGACCTGCCGAAAAGTATCGAGGGCTATTACCAGGAAACGGGCCGCGCCGGCCGCGACGGCATGCCGGCCAGCGCCTGGATGGCCTACGGTTTGCAGGACGTGGTGCTGCAGCGCCGGATGATCGACGAATCCGAAGCCGACGAAACGTTCAAACGTGTGCTGGGGGTGAAGCTCGACGCCATGCTGGGGCTGTGCGAAACCTTGTCCTGCCGGCGCATGCGCCTGCTCGACTATTTCGGCGAAGCCTCGGGGCCATGCGGCAATTGCGACACCTGCCTGATCCCGCCTGTGAGTTTCGATGCGACCGTGCCGGTGCAAAAGCTGCTCTCGACCATTTACCGGGTCGACCAGCGCTTCGCCGCCGGCCACGTCATCGACGTGCTGCGCGGCGTACAGACCGACCGCATCGGCCAGTGGCACCATGACGCCCTGTCCGTGTTCGGGATCGGCAACGACCGCAGCGAGCAGGAGTGGCGCGCGATCGTGCGCCAGACCATCGCCCTCGGGCTGATCACGGTCGACCACGAAGCCTACAGTTCCCTGAAACTGACCGACGCCGCGCGGCCTGTATTAAAAGGCGGGCAGAAGGTGCAGTTGCGCCAGTACCAGAAGCCGGTCAAGCCGAAGCGCGCCTTCGCTTCCTCCTCCAAAGGTTACGAGGAAATGGAGCTGTCGAAATCCGAACAGGCGATCTTCGACAAGCTGCGCTGGTGGCGCGTCGAGACCGCGCGCGCGCATGGCGTGCCGGCGTATGTCGTGTTCCAGGATGCGACGCTGCGCGAGATCGCCAAAGTCAAACCGACTTCGCTCGATCAGCTGCGCGGCGTGACCGGCGTGGGCGAAAAGAAACTGGTTTCCTACGGCGACGAGATCGTCGGTATCATCAACGAGATGCTGTAGCGCCCCGCCGCGGCACGTTTTACTCTTCATCATGCACATCGACTCTCCAGCGGCCGCGGCCAACCAGGGCGTGCCGGCGAATGCCGCCAGCCTGCAGACCTTCGTCTTTGCCCTGTTCTTCATCTTCGGCGGCATCACGAGCCTGAACGATGTCATCATCCCCAAGCTGAAGGACTTATTTACCCTTTCCTATGCCCAGGCGATGCTGGTGCAGTCGGCCTTCTTCGCCGCCTATTTCCTGGTCTCGATTCCGGCCGCCGCCATCGTGCGCCGCATCGGCTACATGCGCACCGCTGTGGTCGGCCTGCTGACCATGACGGCCGGTTGCCTGCTGTTCATTCCCGCTTCCTCATCCGGCATGTTCGCCACCTTCCTGGTCGCGCTGTTCGTGCTCGCATCCGGCATCACGATCGTGCAGGTGGTGGCCAATCCCCTGATTTCCCTGCTCGGCGTTCCGGGCACGGCGCACAGCCGCCTGACCTTTGCCCAGGCCTTCAATTCGCTGGGCACGACCGTGTTCCCGTATGTGGGCGCGATCCTGATCCTCGGTTCGCTCGCCACCGTCGATCCGCGCAGCTTGTCGGGCCTGGCGCTCGACGCCTACCGCGCCGCCGAGACGCGCGTCGTCGTGAAAACCTATATCGGGCTCGCCATTGCGCTGGCGATCGTCGCGGCCATGGTCTGGCACAACCGCAAGAAGCTGGTCGAAGCGAAGGCGCCGAAGGTCAGCATGCTGCGCGCCTTCGAACTGCTGCGCCAGCCGCGCTTCGCCTTCGGCGCCGCCTGCATCTTTCTGTATGTGGGCGCCGAAGTGGCAGTCGGTTCGCTGATCGTCAACTACCTGATGGAAGCGAACGTGCTGGGACTGGATGCGGAAAGCGCCGGCAAGCACGTACCCCTGTACTGGGGCGGCGCCATGGTCGGACGGTTTATCGGCGCGGCGCTGCTGCGCATGTTCTCGCCGGGTAAAGTGCTCGCTTGCGCGGCCGGCATGACGATCACGCTGCTGCTGGTGTCGGCGAATACGTCCGGACTCGTGTCGGGCTGGGCGCTGCTGGCGGTGGGCTTGTTCAATTCGATCATGTTCCCGACCATTTTCTCGCTGGCCTGCGAAGGGCTCGGGGAACGTGCGGCGGAGGGGTCGGGACTGATCTGCATGGCGATCGTGGGCGGGGCGATCGTGCCCCTGATCACGGGACATGCGGCCGATGCGGTCGGCCTGAAAATGGCGTTGACGGTGCCGGCGCTGTGCTACGCCATCATCCTGTGCTTCGGAATCTTTGCGCGGCGGCCACGCGCGGCCGGGTGACGTGTATGGCATACCCGTAGGGTGGGCGGGAGACCCGCCCGCCCGACAATTGGCCGTTGTGCTTACTTCTTCGTAAACACCAGATCCCACACCCCGTGCCCGAGCTTCAGGCCACGGTTCTCGAACTTGGTCAGCGGCCGGTACGCCGGCTGCGGCGCATACCCTTCCGCCGTGTTCGCCAAGGCCGGCTCGGCGCCCAGCACGTCCAGCATCTGCACCGCGTAGTCTACCCAATCGGTCGCGAGGTGGATGTAGCCGCCGGTCACCAGCTTCTCGCACAGCAGTTTCACGAACGCCGGCTGGATCAGGCGGCGCTTGTTGTGGCGCGCCTTGTGCCAGGGGTCCGGAAAATAGATGTGCACGCCGGCCAGCGAGCCGTCGGCAATCATGTGGTGCAGCACTTCGAAGGCATCGTGCTGGATCAGGCGCAAATTCTGGATGCCCTGCTCGCCGATCTGTTTCAGCAGGCTGCCCACGCCCGGCGTGTGCACTTCGACGCCGATGAAATTTTTGTCAGGCATCTGACGTGCGATGTGCGCCGTGGTGTCGCCCATGCCGAAGCCGATCTCGAGGATGGTCGGCGCCTGGCGTCCGAAGGCGGCGGCGTAGTCGAGCATCTCCTTCTTGTACTCGATCAGGAACTGCGGCCCGAATTCCTCGAACGCGCGTGCCTGCCCCGTCGACAAGCGGCCGGCGCGGGTGACGAAACTGCGGATGCGGTGTTCGGTAGGGTCGTAAAGCATCGTACGGGCCGGGCCGTTGTTGGGCGTGTCTTCGGACATGGGAAATGAGAGTGAGGAGAGAACGGCGGACATTATAGCCTACGCCCTTGACGCATTCGCGTGTGATCAGAAAGGCAATCTGCGCCATAATCGGACTTCATACCGACTTTCCCAAGGCCCGCCGATGCATTCGACCAAACACCCGATCGCGATCGAAGACAACGTCGCCACCTTTCAATTGACCTCTTTTCATTACGGCACGCCGGGCCATGGAAAAAAGGTGTATATCCAGGCCTCGCTCCACGCGGACGAGGTGCCGGCGATGCTGGTCGCCCACTTCCTGCGCCAGGAACTGGACCGGCTCGATGCCGAGGGCCGCGTCAAGGGAGAAATCATCCTGGTGCCGGCCGCCAACCCGATCGGGCTGTCGCAAACCATCCACGGCACGCCCTTCGGCCGCTACGATTTATCCACCGGGGTGAATTTCAACCGCGCCTATAAACATGTGGCGAGCGACCTGAAGAAATCGCTCGAAGGAAAGCTGGGCACGGACGCGCAAGCGAACGTCGCCCTGATCCGCGCCCATGCGCGTCAATCGCTGGAAGAATGGGCGCCGACGACGAGCGGCGGGCTGCTCAAAAAAACCTTGCTGTCGATGGCGATCGACGCCGACATCATGCTCGACCTGCATTGCGATAACGAAGCGGTGCTGCACATGTATGCCGGCGAACCGCTGGCCGACGCCGTGCAGCCGCTGGCGACCCTGATGGGTGCGCATGCGCTGCTGCTGGCGCGCGAATCGGGCGGAGAACCCTTCGATGAAGCCTGCAGCCGCCTGTGGTGGGACCTGGCGGAACACTTCGGGCCCGAGGTCGCGATTCCGCCGGCCGGCGTCGCTATCACGGTCGAGCTGCGCGGCGAGAACGACGTGCGCTACGACCTGGCCAAGCGGGATGCCGAGGCCCTGCTGCAATACCTGGCGAGAAATGGCGTGCTCGACATACCAGTCACGCCGCTGCCCGCAGCGCACTGCGCGCCGACGCCGCTGGAGGCGGTCGAGCCCCTGTCAGCCCCTCACGCCGGCGTCCTCGTCTTCCTGAAAACATTGGGCGACAAGGTCGAGGCTGGTGAAGCGGTGGCCGAGATCGTCAACCCGGTGAGCGGCCAGGTGACGCCGGTGCGGGCGAAACACGCCGGCGTTTTGTTCGCAAGCACGGCGCACCGCCACCTGCTGCGCGGCATGCACGTCTGCAAGATCGCCGGCACAACCGCTTTCCGCGCCGGCAACCTGCTCGGCTCCTAGTCCTATTCGTGGGCGCGCCTGGCCGCCAGCAGCCGGGCGCGGACCGCCAGCACGCTTAAAAGCGGCAGCAACCAGGCCTGGCCCGCGCGCAGTTCCATCAAAGTCGCGCCGCTGACTGCGCACCATAGCAGGGGCACAACCCACAGCAAGGGGCCGGAACGCCACAACAGCAAGGCCGCCAGGGTCATGGCCACCGTCGGGTCGGGTGCGAGGCCGAACAGCTCGGCCCCGGCCAGGCGACGGCCGCCCAGCGGCGCCAGCAGGGGATACACCACCAGCGCCACGCATCCGATGCCGAGCGCCAGCTTGCCGAGCGAACCGGCGGGTTCCGTCAGGCGCGGCGCATCTTTCCGGCTGGCCAGCCAGAACAGCAGCACGGCCTGCAGCGCAAACCCGAGCGCACAGTATGGCGCGCCGGTATTGATCGTCGCATAGCGCTCGACAAAATAACGCCAGGCCACATGCAGCCAGGCCAGCGCCAGCAGGACCGCCGTGGCCCTTCCCGCCCTGGCCCCGCCTTGCGCCAGGCAGACCAGCAGCGCGATCCCGGCGCCGAGCGCGAGCAGGTGGATTGGCCACAGCGCCAGGTTTTGCAGTTCGAACAGGCGAAAATAGGTCGCCTTCGAAAACATCAGCAGGTCCGACGGCCTGTACGTCCACCACTCGCTCATGTGAGCCGCTTCACGTCCGCGGCGATGCGCCGGCGTAGCGTCCCGTCGGGCAAGGGCCCACGCGCGGCCAGCATGTTGTCGCGCGCGTGAGCAGGGTTCGAGGTAGCGGGAATGGCGCAGCTGACATTCGGCTCGGCGATGATGAATTTCAGCAGCGCCTGGGCCCAGCTGGTACAGCCGATCTCCGCCGCCCAGCCCGGCAGCGGCTTGCCGGCCAGCGCCTGCGTCAGCTCGCCCTGGCGAAACGGCCGGTTGACGATGACGCCGATGCGCCGCTCGCGCGCCAGCGGCAGGATCCGGTTTTCCACTTCACGGTCCAGCACGTTATAGCTGACCTGGACAAAATCGAGCGGCCGGGTCTCCATGATTTTGATGAGCTCGTCATGGCGCCGGCCTTCGGAGGTGGTGATGCCGACATAGCGCAGCTTGCCCGCAGCCTTCATGCGCTGCAGGGTGGGCAAATGTTCTTCCCAGGCCAGCAGGTTATGCACTTGCAGCAAGTCGAAACGGGACACGCCCCACAGGCTGCGCGAGGCTTCGATCTGGGCCGGGCCGCGGGCGCCGGAACCGATCCACACCTTGTCGGCCGAGAATAGCCCAGGCGGGTGTTTCAGCTGCGCCAGCGCATGGCCAATGACAGCCTGGGACGAGCCATACATCGGCGATGAATCGATCATCCTCCCGCCCCCGGCCATGAAAGCCTGCACGACTTGCGTGCAGGTGGCGCGCGCAGCGGGGTCGTCGCCGACATTGAAGCTGATCCAGCTGCCCAGGCCGACGACGGGGAGCAACTCTCCGGAGGACGGGATCGGGCGCCTGAGGATCGGGCTTGTGACAAGCGGGCTCGGCGCCGCGGCCAGTGAAGTGCCCACAGCCGCGCAGGCGCTGCCGGCAAGCACCGCGCGCAACAGCGTCCTGCGTTCATTGGAAATGCGCTGCATGTTCACTCCTTCGCTTCGAGTGCCGCCAGCCGGGCTTCGGTCTCGCGGATGGCGAGCTCGGCTTGCCGCTGTTCGCGGGCGTCCTTCCTGAGCATATAGAACACGTTCAGGAGGCAAGTCGTCAAGCCGGTCACGATACCGAAGGCGACACCGGCCCGTTCCAGCGTCACCGCCGCGCCGATCGACGCCAGCGCGCCAGCAATGCTCGAGATTTCCACCATTTTCCATTTCATCGCTCGTCCCCTTCTCATCAGTACATTGAGATATCTCAACTAGGTATAGTAATACTATACTTTTTAGTAGAGAATTTCTATACTTGTACGAACCGGGTTGCTATACAATTTCACGATGGAACTTAAAACGATGATCGCCAACTGGATCAAAGAAGCACGGCAAGAGGCCGGCCTGTCGGGCGAAGCGCTGGGGACGAAACTCGCGTTCGAGCTCGGTACGGCGCGCGGCCATACCAAGGCGAACATTTCGCATTGGGAGACCGAAAAACACAGTCCCAGCCTGCAGCAATTGCTGGCGATTGCCAAGGTGACCGGTAAAAGCCTGCCGGCCGCCATCATCGACGGCTTGCGGGGAACGGACCCGGCTGCCCTCTTCCCCGGCGCGATGCGCGTGGTCGTGTCAGACGCCAACGACGCGACCTTCGTGCAAGTGCCGATGGTCAAATTGCGCCTGTCCGCCGGGGTCACCGGTTTCCAGACCGAGCCTGAATACCACGACGGCGGCACGGTCGGCATGCGCCGCGACTGGATCGAGCGCAAGCGGCTGAATCCGGCGAAGCTGATCGCGATCGTCGTCAAGGGCGAAAGCATGGAACCGACCTTGTACGAGGACGATATCGTCGTCATCAATACCGCCGACCGGAAGCCGGCAGTCGGCGAAGTCTTTGCCGTCAATTTTAATGGCGAGCCGGTCGTCAAACGCATGCAGAAGGATGGCGGCCGCTGGTGGCTGGCCTCCGACAACCCGGACCAGCGCACCTATTACCGCCGCGCCTGCGAGGGCGACAGCTGCCTGATCATCGGGCGCGTGGTGCGCAAGGAAAGCGACCGGATCTGATGCGGATACAGGTCACGCAATTCGCGCCGCACGGCTCGCCCATCATCGTCGCGCTCGTCGACTCCCCGTTCACCGTGCGCGGCGCCGCCGAGCCGGTACTGAAAAAGGTCACTGAACATTTTCCGGCACAACCGGTCATGCTGGTATCGCTCGAACCCAACGGTTTCCGGGCCCATGCACCGTTCCAGACCGGGGAACTGCTGGCATTGCTGCAGCTGGAAACACTCGAATTTCAGGAGATCGACATCTCGCTACCGGCGCCGGAACGGGACGTGCCGCTGCCGTTTTAAAGACTGGATTGGGTCCTCGTCGTAAGCTTGGGAAGCCGTATGTGAAATGACTCAACCATGCGGGCTCCGGCTTATCTCTTATGCGGGAACGTTTTGTTTTGTGGGGCAGATTCCCGTGGCAAAATGACAGTCGTTTTCCCTGCTGACTTACAAATTTGCAATCGTTCCCTTGCAATGAAACATTTATTGCAAATGATCACTATCACCCATATGATTGCCGAACTAATAACGGTGGCCATATGCGCGCAACTGACAAAACTTCCCCTCTCGATCAGACCTTTTCGCTGTACCTTGACCTGACGCGCTTTGCAGCAGCTTTGATGGTGGTGTTTGCTCACTATCTTCAGCACGACGTAATCACAGGTGGCATTACGTTATTCATCCCGAGCATGGGTCGGGAAGCTGTCGTTATTTTCTTTGTGTTATCTGGTTTTGTGATTGCCTACGTTACCGAGACAAGGGCTGCTTCAGCGCGGGAGTATATCGCTGCTCGATGCGGGCGCATCTATTCCGTCGCTCTTCCGACGTTGCTACTTGCCTGGCTACTTGCCAGTGCTTTTAGTGATGGAGGCCTATACCAGCTGATGAAGCCCTATGTGTACATCCCTTTACATCTACTGTTTCTTGGTCAAAGTTGGAATTTATCGGAAGTTCCGCCTATGCTGGGGCCGTTTTGGTCTCTGTGCTATGAAGTTTGGTACTACATTCTATTCGGTGTCGCTTATTACGCAAAAGGCTGGCGAAGAGCCATAGCGGTTCTAGCGGTGCTTGGAGTGATGGGCTTCAAGTTGTGGCTCCTGCTTCCAGTTTGGCTTAGCGGAGTGGTTTTGTATCATTTGCAGAACAAAGTATCATTGACGCAGTCGACTGCGCGCTTAGGCTTCGCAGTTTCACTTTTGCTGCTGGTTATGTACAATGTTACGGGCATCGAGATCGTGTTGAGAAATTTGGCAGCAAGTTCCTGGCCGTTCCCTTCGTTTCCCCTTGCTAGCTCCGAACGATTCCTGGCTGATTACGCCGTGTGTTTGATGGTCTTCATTAATTTCCTATGCGCTCGCTATGCTGGGTTAAGCGCGTTGCTTAAATACAGCAAGCCGATTCGCGCAATGGCCTCTTACACATTTACGCTGTATCTGTCGCATATGCTAGTGATCTTAGTTTGGCTCCGGATTTATCCTCATGACGCAGGGAGCCTTATTGATGCAGCAGGATTGACCGTCGCAATCGGCTTGGCAACAGTTGCATTGGCTCAGATAACTGAGCGTCGCAAAAGCTCGTTTCGTCAGCCGGTCGATTGGATGCTCCGGCTAACACTCCCTGTGAAAGGATGAGGTGAAGCGCTAGATTTAGCGGAAATGAAAAAGTGCACGTGGCGTTCGCGTGCACATAGGTTTATAGCCTGCCGGGGGTTCGAATCCGCCTTTCAGCGCCAGAATACGAAAGCCCTTGAACTTCAAGGACTTTTTCTTTTCAGTTGGTTCGTATGCGTTGTTTGGAGCTTGGGGAATTTGCAGGAAATCCCGCCGTTTTCACTTGGAATGCGGCAGACGATACGGATGATGGACTTGGCAAGGAAGCCGCAAGTAATCTTCTAGGAAATTTATCCACACGGTGTCGAGGGTAGCGCTCGTAAGGCCGGGCAGCGTAGGAAGCACGCTACGAACTGGCTTTGTTGCCTGGAATTTCGTCGAGGCAACGATCAACGTGTAATCCGCAGCCGCGCGTACCTTCATCCGATTTTAGAAAAGCGGACGTTATGCTTGCGCGAAATATTTTTTAGAGCGGAAATAGTTTTGTACAGCAATGAGAGACGTGATCCTCATTGGAGCGGGTGAAGGGAATCGAACCCTCGTCGTAAGTTGGGTAAGGAGAGCGCCTCGCGGCGCCCCCCTCCCCGTAGAACCGTACGGGCAAGTTTCCCTGCATACGGCTCGAGCAATCCGTCAGAACCCCTATTTGAACATAGAGATACCGGCAGGACCGTGCTTCTCACTGGCGTGATACTGCATGTGGCAGTTCGGGTGTAACAACGCCAAGTTGGTCAACTTGTCCGATCCACGTTCAGACCGCTTGACGATATGGTGCAGATGCCACCCCGTCTCGCGTGTAATCTTCTGTTCGCACATCGGGCACAGACCTTCCTGCCACCACCACAACCATCGCAGCTTGCGCCGACCTTCCAGACTTCTATCCATCCGCTGTGCGAGCCGTTTGGAAAAATAAGCATCATCCTTCGGGTCATACGGATTCGCGTCACTGTTGATCTTGGTATGAACTTGCTTCGTGTATCCACCCAAGGCCGGCAGTAGCTTGTCCTTCTCGGCGAAATACCAATCGCGTCCCTTTACACACCTGAAGTAGCGCTTCTTGATCCACTTCTTCCCCTTGTTGGGGTGGCGTCTGCACGCCCAGCGCCACAACGCTTCCCAGATTCGATGACCACACTTTGCAAACGTACGGGTCGAATTCTGACTCCGATGATAGTTGGCCCAGCCCCTGATGACCGGCGTGAGTTTTTCTATCACTTCAACCTGTGCTACAGCCTGTCGTGTTCTCAGAAACTCCCGAATCTTGTCCAGGAACGCTTTCTGGTTCTTCTTAGAAGGCTGCACCAGCAGTCCACTGTCGAAGTACCTGACGTTCCACCCGAGGAAGTCGAACCCTTTGGTCACATGCGTGACCTTCGTCTTCTTCGCCGAGAGAACAAGGCCTCTAGTGGCAAGAAATTTCTCCACCAGAGGTCTGACCTCATTTTCCAGAAACTCTTTCGAGCTGCCCGTAATGATGAAGTCATCCGCATACCGCACCAGATTGACCTTTGCCGCCCGTGCCTCCCTCACCGTTCGAAACAATGAGGTCAGTTCGGTTTGCAGGCCGTCCAATGCCAGGTTTGCCAGCACAGGGGAAATGATGCCTCCCTGTGGCGTGCCGGCTTGCGTCGGGAATAACCTTCCCATCTCGACGAACCCTGCTTTCAGCCACTTCCGGAGCACGCCTTTGTCCATACAGACATTGGCACTCAACCAGTCATGACTGATATTGTCGAAACAACCTTTGATATCCCCTTCGAGAACCCACTTCGGAGACACGTCACGGCTCAGTACATTGCGTACCTGACCGATGGCGTCCGCCGTCGAGCGTTCCCGTCTAAAACCGTATGAATGAGGATCGCCGATGGTTTCGGCTACAGGGTCCAGCGTTAACAGATGCAGCGCTTGCATAGCCCGATCGCGCATGGTTGGAATGCCCAAGGGGCGTTTTTCACCATTACTTTTCGGGATATAGATGCGACGTAGTGGCAGAGGCTTGTATTTCTTGATGCCGAGAGCATCTACCGCCTGCCATTTCTCTTCTGGGGTGCTCCAGGTCTGCTTATCTACACCAGGAGTTTTCCGGCCACGATTCTCCGTTACCCGCCTCACAGCCAGAGCTTTCGCTCCGGTGGATTTGGTCAGGAGTCTCTGCAGGGAGCGAACCTTCCGCCATTCACCTGCTTTTGCTGCCTTCGCAATGCGTGCCTGTGTCCTCGCGACAGTCTGATAAACCTTGACCCACGAAATGTCGTGCCAAGTTTTCCAGCCTGTGGAGGCAATATCACAATCGTACTGACTTGCGTCCATATCAACCTCCGGTCGATTGGAGCGGGTGAAGGGAATCGAACCCTCGTCTTAGGCTTGGGAAGCCTCGGCTCTACCATTGAGCTACACCCGCATAATCCCAGAAGGATAGACGCACTTTGCCCCCAACGGGGAATGCGTTATCCCCACTGGGTGCGATTAACAGACCTGTCTTGCGACAGATCACTTGATGGAAGTCTGCACGTTTTCACGTTAGGGCAATCGTTTCATCCCTTATCCACTCCATTACAGAGAGGCGTTTGCTTTTTCCATCATCCTTTACCTGCTATGTCCTCGGTCAGCCTCTACAGCCTATCCTAGTCTGCCATACGGGCCAGACAACATATCAGGCTTACCTCGTTCCGTACAAGCAACAGGATTGGGAAGGTTCTGCCTTTTCGCCGGTGATACCAATGTCAGCGTGTTCGCACCAAGCACGCGAACAACCGATCACATCGAGTCTCTTACCGTTGCGTTTAACTCGTCAAGCTTGACGGCGTTTAATAGCAGTTCACTTTACGTTAACCATCCAACCCAGCCTCGCTCCTCGTCCGGTCGCAACAACCGAACTCACAGCAAATCCCTCACGAGATTCGATGTACCCCGAAGGGTGGCTACTTTGTCAGAGCGCTCTAATACCCCACCGTTACCAGTGACGCACCGCCCCTAGGCTACGAGGGGCTGAACCCTCGGTCTTGTCGGCCATTGATGCACCTCAAGACAATTGCTTATACAGCCTTCGTCGCTACTTACAACTCATTTTCCACCCCAATTGCCGAGTGGTGCACTGAATTTTCACACTCTTAAACGTGGTGTGAAGGCCTTGGCTAGCCTGTAGCGCGACTCGAGTCGCACGCTTGGGAAGCTTCTGCTCTACCATTGAGCTACACCCGCGACTCGACGCATTCTACGCGAGTTTGCGCGGCAGTGACAAGTTTGCATCAATGCCCGCAAAGGTCCGCTTACTTCGGCGGCTCGACCGTATAACCCTTGGCCTGCAGCGTGGCGAGCACGCCTTTCGGGTCCAGGATTTCCTTGATCTGCAACACCGAGAACGTGCTGGCGTTGGTCGCCAGCGCCTTCTCCGCGGCGGCGACCCAGGAGGCCAGCGCGCGCTCGTTCAAGGTCAGCAATTCCGGCTGGGTCTTCGAGAGCGAACTGTTGGTCACGGCTTGCATGCAGGCAGCCCGGTCGCCGTAGTTCAGCTTGCGGATGTCCTCATACTCGCCGATGGCCCAGGCGTTGGCACGCGCGCGCATCATGAGGAGGTCGCTCTCCAGGCGCTCGATGGTCTTGGCCAGGCAGGGGACGTCGTCCATGGGCGATTTCTTGAAGTCGCGTACCGCCTGGCCCGGGTTCTTGACCTGGACGTGGACCGAAGGGTCGGTAATCTTCAGCTGGTGCTTGTCGACGATCTTTTCGATGGTCCTGGTGACCTCGCCGGCATTCGTGAGGCCGGCCTGCTTGAGTGCACGGTCGGACAGCTGGCCGGCGACGAACGCGGGACGTTCGCGCTCGATGCCGTTGTCGTCGCCGAAATACACCTGTTTCAGCGTCCGCCAGCGCGCATACACCTCGGGCGGCAATACATCCTTCAGTTCGGCGCCGTCCGGATTTTTCTTGACTCCGATCAGGAACGGCAGGGCCGTCACGGCGCCCCAGCCGACGCTGACGCCCGAGCCGGGCGGCTTCAGGTATTCCTGGGATTGCGCGATCACCTTCTCGACTTCGCGCGAGCGCCATTCCATCTTGATGGGCAGCGGAGAATACGTGCCGAAGACCCACATCACGTGATCTCCCTTCGAGACCTTCCACAGGCCGGGCCCCGGGCGGCTGCCGGAAACGAGGATGGTTTGCGGTGCAGCTTCCGCGTCGCCCGGCGCCGGTGCGGCCGCTGCGGCCGGAGCCGCCGGCGCGGCGGGCTGCGATGCGGGCTCGGCTTCGGTCTGTGCCAGGACAGGCAAGCTCAGGAAGCACAGGGTCAGCGCGGAGACGAGGCGTTTCAGTTTCAGCATGGTGCATCCTTCGGGTTGTTAGCTGAAGGGTATTGTGTTGCCACAAAGCGATATAAGCAAGAAACAAGATGTTACAAGAGCCATATGTATATTGAATATCACGGATTCTCACTGGGGACGCTTGCGCGCCGCCCATGGCCGCAGGACCAGATAGCTCGGCACCGCCGTGCGCGAGGCGCTCGTTGCGCTGATCAATTGCCGACGCAGCAATAAGGCGATCGCGCGTTGCGCCGTGATGCGCGACAGGCCAGCCTCGAGCGCGATCGTCGCATAGCTGAGCTGTACGGCGCGCCCGCCGGCCGCCTCGATCCGGTGCCACAAATACACGTAGATCAGGAAAGCCGAAGGCGCTTTTTCGTGGCCGACGAGGTCCGGCATCAGCACGTCGAGTACATAGGGATCGAAGGTGGTCACTGGCATCATGAAGAGTATAGTCACGATGATTATAGCTGCCTGGCGCCCCGTGCGAGAATGCCGGGCAAACAACCAGGAGCGTGCATGATCACCCACATCAAATTCGTCAGCATCCCGACCCGCGACCAGGACGCGGCGCTCGCCTTCTACACCGAGAAGCTGGGCTTTCGCGTCATCACCGACCAGCCCTTCGGCCCCCAGCGCTGGATCGAGCTGCGCGTCGGCGCTTCGGATACGCGCTTTGTCCTGTTCACGCCGCCGGGCCAGGAAGACCGCATCGGTAGCCAGTTCAACGGTTCGCTCGCCTGCGACGACGTCGAGGCGACCTATCGCCAGCTCTTGAGCCGCGGCGTCGAGTTCGTGTCGGAACCGCAGAAGCAGCCCTGGGGTACCTACGCCATCATGAAGGATCCGGACGGCAACCAGTTCGTCTTGTCCTCGTCCTGATCGGCTTGCCGAATCAAGCAGCGCGCTTGATAACCCGCCAATTCGCTTGCGGATTGCCGGGTTTTTGACATAAATATTTCCGTACGTCCATCAAGATCCGGCGCCGGCGTCCGTTATCCAGACTGATAGCGCGCTTTGAGCGCGCGCCCACCAACACCGGATCCGTCATGAAACTCGTCGCTGTCCTCGCCTTTGCCGCCGCATCGCTGCTGTCCGCCTGCGGCACCGTGCACACGCCCTTCACCCGCCAGGCGCCCGCGCCGCAGCCGCTCATCGTCACCCTGAACGCCACCGGTTACGGCGCCGTCAACACCGCCGCCTGCAATGGCGAGTGCGACCGCGTCTCGCCGGCCCAGCGCAAGCTGCTCGCCATGCGCGCCGCGCGCCTCGATGCCTACCGCGCGATGGCCGAACAGGTGTATGGCCTGCGCGTCGAAGGCGGCAGCACGGTTGGCTCGCTGGCGCTCAAGGACGACAGTTTCAAGGTGTATATTGACGCCTTCATCCGTGGCGCGCGCGTGACGAACGTCGCCCAGCGCGAAGACGGCAGCTACGAGACGACCGTGGAGATGGATTTCGATACCAATGCGGCCCCCTCCCAGACGCCCCCGCGTGCCGCCCAGGCAGTGGCAAAGAACGCGCGCAGCATGGTGGGCAACGCCGGTCCCGGCGCTGCCTATGGCGCTTCGTTCTACCATGCCCAGTAAGCTGGGGCAGTTCGGCGGCGCCCTGCTGGCGCTGCTGCTCAGCTTGCCTCTTCCCGTGTGCGCCGCGCCGGCCGAGGCCGAAGGCGTCGCCGCGATCGCCGGCGGCAACCTCGCCGGCGCGCGCCAGGCCGCGATCCGCGATGCGCTCGAACAGCTCGGCCTGCGCAGCGGCGCCCGCGTCGATGTCGCCGCCGGCACCGCTACCCGCGGCAAGACGGTTGAGAGCAGCCGCGTCCAGCCAGCCTTTGACTTCGACCGCTACACGGTGCTGCGCGAATGGCAGACCGGCCAGGTGCTGCACGTGCGCATCGCCGTCAAAGAAGAAGACGCCCGTCCGCGCGGCAGCGTGAATCTCGCCTATAAAAAGAAGATCGTCGTCACGCCCTTCCACGTGCGCCGCTCGCCCCAGCTCGACGACGTCGACGACATCGCGATCCGCCTGCCGCAGGAGCTGCTGCGCCGCATGACGGCCGGCGGCAAGTTCCTCGGCAAGGAAAGTCCGTATGTCATCTCGCCGGGCAGCAAGGGCCCGAGCACGGACACGGCGGCCGTGCGCCGCATCGCCGGCATGTACGAGAGCCAGTTCGTGGTCTCGGGCGAGATCGTCGACGCCAGCAATTTCGACAAGCCGGCATTCTATGGCCTGATCAACAAGGACGCGCGCCGCATCGAAATCGAATTTTTCGTCCACGATGGGCTGACCGGCGTCCTGCTGGCACGCCGCACGGCGCTGGTGGAAACGGTCGGAGAAAGACGCGTCGGCCGCGATAAACCCTTCGGCAGCGCCAGCTTCGCCGCCACGCCTTTCGGCGGCGCCATCCTGCGCGCGCTCGACGAGGGGATCGCCGGCATCACGGCCGATATCGCGGCATTACCCTTCATGGCCAAGGTGGTGCAGGTGCAGGGCGAACGGATCGTCATCGACGCCGGCAGCACCTCCTCGGTGACGCCGGGCGACCAGCTCGTCGTCTACCGGCTCGACCCGCGCCAGCAAGTGTACGGCGCCGATCCATTGGCGCCGCTCGGCACCGTGGAGGCGCCGGTGGGGACGGTGTCGATCGTGCAGGTGCAGCCCGGGTTTGCGATCGGGACCATGACGCCGCCAGGCGCCGCGCGCCAGGTCAGCGCCGGGGACATGGTGCGCTTCGACGTGGCGGTGATGCCGGGACGGTAAGGCGCATTACGCCGGCGGTTCTTCCGGCGGCCGTTCCAGCAGCGACTGCGCCAGCTTCAGGCCATCGACCATCACCTTGAACGCCTGGTGCTTCGCCTCCTCGTCCGGCACGCGCAGGATGTACGAGGGGTGGTAGACGGTGACGACCCAGCGGTCCTCGTGGCGGATCGCCTTGCCGAGCGATTCGCCCAGCTTCGCATTGCCATTCCCGATGACCGATTTCAGCGCCGTCGCGCCGAGCGCCACGATCACCTTCGGCTTCACCGACGCCAGCTCCTTGTCCAGCCAGTAGTGGCAGGCCTCGACCTCGCGCTGGGCCGGCGTCTTGTGCAGGCGCCGCTTGCCGCGCGGCTCCCATTTGAAATGTTTGACCGCATTGGTCAGATAGATCTCGCGCCGCTCCAGGCCGGCGGCCTCGAACACGCGGTCGAGCAGCTTGCCGGCGGGCCCAATAAAGGCTTTGCCGGCCAGATCCTCCTGGTCGCCCGGCTGCTCGCCGACCAGCATGATCTGCGCCTTCTTCGGTCCTTCTCCGCCTACCGCCTGGGTCGCGTACTGCCACAGGTCGCAGCGCCGGCATTCGTCGAGTTTCGACGGTTGCTGGCGTTCGGGCTGGGCGTCGGCGGGGGCGATCGGAATCGTGGCGCCGCTTTTCCGGCCCACCGCCTGGGCCTGGCCGGTGCTGCGCGCGCCGAGTTCGGCGTTGCTGACCATGGACGGGACAATCGCCCCTTCCGGCAGATTCTTCCAGAAGCGCGACGGAATATGGCTTTGCATCAGCTGGGCATTCACGCGCGCGGGATTGAAGATGCTGCGGTAATAGGTCAGCCACAGGGCCTCGCCGGCATCGTCGAGGTCGGCCGCGCTCGACATCAGGGGGCCGGTGTGGTGCAGGCTCGCGCCGTCCCACATGACGCTGGCCTCGGGCGTGCCGATCATCCAGGTGACGCCGCCCATGCGGTGTTTAAAATGTTCGGCGACCTGGGGCAGCACGTCGTGGCGCGGCTCGAACCAGGCTGCAAATTGCGGCGAACCGGCGTCGATGGGCCGCTCGCGGAATCGGATATAGGCGTGCATGTCGTGCTCCTCGCGGCGCACCGCCTTGACCATCGCATGCAGACGGGCGCCGTCGGCGTCGGCCGGCGACTGCACGTCGTGCTCGCCGTGCTGCCAGCGCCAGATCACCCGGTACAGGAAGGCCCAGCGGTCGGGCACGCGGCAGCAGGCGGCGGACTGCAGCATGTCCATCAGCGCGCGCGGGATGCGAAGTAAATGCGGCGGTGCCGGTTTCAAAGGGGTCAACCCGGCAGGAACATTATCGACAGAAGGGGCGGAGTCCGGCGCACCCGAGAACAGGTCGGCATCGAGCACGCCGACCTGGTTCCAGGTGACCAGTTCCGGCGCCACGTCATGTACCAGCAGTTCGCGCGCGACGGCGCGCCACTCGAGAAAGCTGGAAACCACCAGCGGCTGGCCGGCGGCAACCATCGCAACCGCGGCCGCCGCGTTCATGCCGCCTTCAGCTCGGGCCAGAGGTTCATCTGCTCCTGCGGCGCACCGAGGTGGCGCCGCAGCAGGTCGGAACTGGCAAGACCTTGCGCCGGCTTGTAGTCGGCGGTGACGACGAAAGGCGCGATCTTCTTCATGCTGCAGCGCAGTCGCGATAAATCTTCCCAGCGCACCCGGCGCAGGCGGCGCAGGTCGACGATGCGTTTGGCGTTGCGCAGGCCGATGCCGGGCACGCGCGCAATCATCTCGGCGTCCGCGCGATTCAGGTCCATCGGGAAGTGCTCGCGATTCGCCAGCGCCCAGGCCAGCTTCGGGTCAACGTCGAGCGCCAGGTTGCCGGCGGCCGGCATCAGCTCGCCCGCCGTAAAACCGTAGCCGCGCAGCAGGAAATCGGCCTGGTACAGGCGGTGCTCGCGCAAGAGCGGCGGCGGGGCGAGGGGCACGCTGTCCGGGCTTTGCGGGATCGGGCTGAAGGCCGAGTAGTACACGCGCTTGAGTTTATAGCTGCCGTACAGGGTTTCGGCCGTATTCAGGATGGTCTGGTCGTCGCTGGCGTCGGCGCCGACGATCATCTGGGTACTTTGCCCGGCCGGCGCGAAACTCGGCGCCTTCGGCTCTTCCGCCTTTTCATCGAGCTTGCGCCGGATCGAACCCATCGCCAGTTTGATGGTGTGGACGTTCTTTTCCGGCGCCAGGCGGGTCACGCTGTCGTGGGTCGGCAGCTCGATGTTCACCGACAGCCGGTCGGCATAACGGCCGGCCTCGGCGATCAGCAGCGGATCGGCGTCCGGAATCGTTTTCAGGTGGATGTAGCCCTTGAAGTGATGGACTTCGCGCAGGGTGCGCGCGACGGCGACCAGCTGCTCCATCGTGTAATCGCTCGACTGGATGATGCCGGAACTCAGGAACAGGCCGTCGATGTAATTGCGCAGGTAGAAATCGTGGGTCAGCTTGACGACTTCGGCGACCGAAAAACGTGCGCGCGGGACATTCGAAGTGCGGCGGTTGACGCAGTACTGGCAGTCGTAGACGCAGAAATTGGTAAGCAGGATTTTTAATAGCGATACGCAGCGGCCGTCCGGCGTGTAGCTGTGGCAGATGCCCATGCCGGTAGTTGCGCCGATGCCGCCGTCATTGCCGTCGGAAGCACGCTTCGGCGCCCCGCTGCTGGCACAGGAAGCGTCGTATTTGGCGGCGTCCGCCAGGATTTCGAGCTTGTCGGAAAGTTTCATCGGAGTGGAGAAACTGTATGGGTGTACAGTATAAACCAGTCCGGGTATGGACGACGCGCGGGAGGGTGCAGGGACGGGACAAAGGCGGGTCAATCAATCCCGGCATCGACTGAACCCGGAACGGCAGCGCACCGTAGGGTGGACTCCCGAGTCCACGCGTTACGCACGGTTGAGCAACCGAAACGGATCACATCAGGCATATGCTGGCGCTCTGCAGTGTTCGTGGTGTGTTCAGGGACACGAACGCGTGGACTCAGGAGTCCACCCTACGTTACTACAATCCGTAATCGGCGGCTGCGTGCACCAGCGCCAGCTCCTCGGCATTCATGCGCGCCGTGATCCGTTTCAGGTAGGGCGCCGCGCCCGGAATGCCGGACGCCGCGGCCCGCGCCAGCCAGTCATGCGCCTCGAGCAGATCGCGCTGCGCCCCCTGCCCGGTCGCACTCATCACGCCCAGGTTGAACTGCGCCCGCGCGTGCCCCTGGCGCGCCGCGCACAGGTACCAGAAGTGAGCGGCCTCGTAGTCGCGTTCGACGCCGTGGGCGCTGTCGTAGCGCAGCGCCAGCGCGAACTGGGACAGGGCATGACCCTGCTCGGCGGCCTTGCGGTACCAGGCCGCGGCCTCGCGCGGGTCGCTCGTCTCCTCGCGTTCGAGCAGCACGCCGACCATGTGCTGGGCCGGTGCATATTCCTGGTCGGCCGCGCGCCGGTACCAGTACAGGGCGCGCGCCGCATCGCGTGCCGCGCCGGTGCCGGCCTCGTGGCGCAGGCCGAGATCGAACTGGGCGCGCAAATGGCCCTGCTCGGCCGCCTGCATCATCCAGTGGGTCGCCTGCGCAGGGTCGTGGGGGACGCCGGTGCCGGCGTCGTACAGCTGGCCGAGGTGGTATTGCGCGGCCGGCAGGCCCTGGTCCGCGGCCTGGCGGTACCAGTGCGCCGCCTGTGCCGGGTCGCGCTCGACGCCCTGGCCGTGTTCGTAGCGCAGTCCGAGGTTGTCCTGGGCGGCGGCGTGGCCCTGTTCGGCAGCGCGCCGGTACCAGGTCAATGCGGCCGCTTCGTCGCGCGGCACGCCGTGGCCGCTGTCGAAGATCAGGGCGAGGTTGAACTGGGAACTGGCGTGGCCCTGCTGCGCGGCGCGCTGGTACCACTCGACCGCCTGCACGCTGTCCTGGGCGACGTCCTGCCCCTTGTCGAAGCGCAGCGCGAGGTTGAACTGGGCCGGCGCGTGGCCCTGCTGCGCGGCGCGGCGCAGCCAGTCGAGCGCTTGCTCCGGGTCGCGCGCGACACCCTGCCCGCTGTCGTAGCGCAGCGCCAGCGCGAACTGCGAGCGCGCATAGCCCTGCTCGGCCGCGCGCCGGTACCAGGCCAGCGCCTCGGCCTGGTCCTGTGGAATGCCCTTGCCGCCTTCGTACATCATGCCCAAGTTGTGCTGGGCGCCGGGATCGCCCTGGGCGGCGGCCTGGCCGAACCAGTGCAGCGCCTGCGCCACGTCGACGCCGGCGCCCTGTCCCTTCGCGTACAACCAGCCGAGGTTGTACTGGGCCGGCGCATACCCCTGTTCGGCGGCGCGCCGGTACCAGTACAACGCCTGCGCGTGGTCCTGGGGGACGCCCTGCCCCTTCTGGTACATGACGCCGAGGTTGTACTGGGCCTGCTCCAGGCCGGCGGCGGCGGCTTTGCGGTACCAGTCGACGGCCAGTTCGAAATTGCGCGGCACGCCCTGCCCGTTCACGTACATGAAACCGAGGCTGTGCTGGGCGCTGGCGACGCCGCGCTCGGCCTGCGCCTTCACGCGCAGGAATTCAGCTGTGTGACGCGCGTCCGTGTGGCGTTCGCCGTCACGCAGTTCGGGCACGGTCGCGCTTTCCATGGTGGGCGATCAGGCGCTCAGCGCGCGCGGTGGGGGGAAGACGGCCGTATGTCCGGCGATCGGCCCCTGCAGCCGCAGCACGCCGATGAAGTTGGAGAGCGAAATCGGGCGGTGGAACAGATAGCCCTGCATCGTCTCGCAGCCATTCGAACGCAGGTAGTTCGCTTGCGTCTCGGTCTCGACCCCTTCGGCCACCAGGTGCAGGTTCAGCCCGCGCGCGATCGAGATGATCGCCAGGATCACCGGATAGTGCCCTTCCGCATCGTGGATCTCCTTGACGAAGGACTGGTCGATCTTCATCGTGTGGATCGGGAACCGGTGCAGGTAAGAGAGCGACGAGTAACCGGTGCCGAAGTCGTCGATCGCAACCGACACGCCCAGCTGGCAGAGTTTGTTCAGCTGCTCGATCGCGTACTGCGGATTGCGAATGCAGATGTTCTCGGTGATCTCGACTTCGATCTGTGCCGGCGAAATCCCGTAGCGCACCAGCGCGCCGCGCATCTTCTCGAAGAAGTCGCCGCGGTCGAGGTATTGCGGCGAGAGATTCAGAGACAGCCGCACCGCCTGGCCGCTGGCCAGGTTCCATTGCAGCATGTCGCGGCACAGGGCGCCGATCATCCAGTCCGAGATCGGCAGCATCAGGCCGTTCTCTTCGGCGAAGGGCAAGAATTCGCCGGCCGACAGCAGGCCGCGCGTCGGATGGTTCCAGCGCATCAGGGCCTCGGCGCCGACGATCCGGCCGCTGGTCGAATCGATCTGCGGCTGGTAGTACATCTCCAGCTCGTTGTGCTCGAGCGCGCGGCGCAGCGCCTGTTCCAGCGCGATCTTCTGATGCGACACGTCGAGCATCGAGTCGTGATAAAAACTGTGGCCGTTCTTGCCCAGCGCTTTGACCTGGTACATCGCGATGTCCGCGTGGCGCAGCAGCTCGTCGATCGACTCGCCGTCGCCCGGGTAGATCGCGATGCCGATCGAGGCCGAGATGTGCACCTCGTGGCCATCGAGGTCGAAGGGGCGGTGCAGGCTTTCCAGGAATTTGTCGGCGATGATGCGCGCGTCGTCGCGGTCGCGCAGTTCCGGCAGCACGATCGTGAATTCGTCGCCGCCCTGGCGCGCCAGCGTGTCGCCCTTGCGCAGGCAGTCTTTCAGTCTGACCGCGACCTGCTGCAGCAGCTCGTCGCCTTTGACATGGCCGAGCGTGTCGTTCACCAGTTTGAAGCGATCGAGGTCGATGAACATCACGGCCAGTTCGGTCAGCTTGCGCTTGGCCTGGATGACGGCCAGGCCGAGGCGGTCCTTGAACAGGATCCGGTTCGGCAGGTCCGTCAGGATGTCGTGGTAGGCCTGGTAGGAGATGACTTCTTCGGCGCGCTTGCGGTCGGTGATGTCGCGCGCCACGCCATAGGTGCCGAAGAACTCGAGCTTCTGCACTTCGCTGTCGGGCACGTGCATGCCGATCGAGTTCAGCGAGATCGTCATCAGGGTGTTGTTGAAGGTGCGGTCGCCGCTGTTACTCCTGGCGCCGCGGCACTTCAGGCGCAGTTCGACGTTGCGCGAGGCGCGTTCGTCGACCCTCCTCTCGTTGAAGACATAGCGCGCGCGCTCCAGGTCTTCGTCGTGCACCAGGATCGAGTAATGCTTGCCGATCAGTTCATCGCGCGAGAAACCGAGCAATTGATAGGCGCGGTCGTTCACGAACGTAAAACGGCCTTCATGGTTCAGCGTATAGATGATGTCCGGCGAGCTGTCGACCAGGTAGCGGTACATCTTCTCGGAGTTTTCCAGCTGCTGGGCGATACGGGTGTTGGCCGAGGCCAGGCGGCGCTGCTCGAGCGCATTCCCCACCGTTTTCATCAGCTCTTCGCGGCTGTAGGGTTTGCGCAGGTAGTCGTAGGCGCCGCGTTTCAGGGCGCCGATGGCGGCGTCGATGCCGACTTCGCCGCTCATCACGATCACGTCGGCGTCGACCGCACGCTCGTTCATGAAATCCATGATCTCGTGGCCGCCGATGTCGGGCAGGCGCAGATCGAGCAGGACCAGGTCGAACCGGCTGCGCGACAGGTGGGCGATCGCCTCGCTGCCGGAGCTGGCCGTGGTGAGATCGAAGCCGCGGTCGCGCAGCAGCTCGTAGAGCGAGGCGAGCAGGCGCGGCTCGTCATCCACCAGCAACAGGCGCGGCAGGTTGACGCTCTCTCCATGCAAGGTGGGCAAGGCCGCTTCCCCACTGGCGCGATACTCGTTCATCATGACCTTATACAGAACCCACAGCGCGCGCCGTCAAGGCCGGCGTTGCGCTGGCGCCGGACCATGCCGGCAGCAGAATTTCAAATGCGGTGCCGCCCCTGCCGCTGCGGCAGGCGATCTGGCCGTTCAGTTTTTTAACCAAACCGTGCACGATCGAGAGACCGAGGCCGCGGTGCGCACCATCCTTGGTGCTGCGTACTTTCGAGAACAGGTTCGCCATCACCTCCGCCGACAGGCCCGGCCCGGTGTCAAGCACGGCCAGTTCGACGTACAGCTTGCGCTCGCGGTGGACAATGCCGCGGTTGACGATCTCGATCCGTCCGCCGCCGCTGCCGGCCAGGGCCTCGACCGCGTTCTTCACCAGGTTGACCAGGATCTGCTTGAGCAGGTCGGCGTCGCCTTCGACCAGGCGCGCATCCTCGCCCATGGCGGTGGCGATCTGGACGCTGCTCGGCACGAACTGGCCGGCGCGGAACAGGCGCACGACATCCTCGACCACCTTCGCCACGTCGAGCGGACGCGGGCCGCCCGTCTCGGGCTTGAGTTCGGCCAGGCCGCCGATCAGCTGGCCGACACGGTCGATTTCTTCGTTCAGCACCGACATTTCGGTGGCGACCGGTTCCTGGCGCGCCAGTTTGCTGTCGAGGACACTCAGGTAGTTCTTGATGATCGACAGCGGGTTGTTCACCTCGTGCACCACGCGGCGCGAGGCTTCGCGGTATTCGTCGGCCACGCTGGCGAGCTGGCGGCGCGCGTTGCCGCGTTCCGAGAGCGCCGTTTCCAGTGCCGTCGCCGCCTGCGCGCCGAAGGACTGCAGGAAGCGCTCGCGCTTCTGGCAGTGCGCGACCTGCCAGGCCTTGACGCCGCCCACCATCACGCCCAGGCAGCGGCTGCCGGCCACCAGCGGCAGGCAGACCAGACTGTCGGTGCCGAGCATGCGAAACAGCTGCTCCTCGGCGATCCCCAGGGGCTGGCCTTCGCGCTGGATATAGGCCGGGCGCCGGTCGAGGGCAGCGGTGGCGACCGGGCCGCCCTTGTTCAGCGGGATCGCGAATTCGGCCATGCGCTGGGTGGTGGCGCCCGGGGCGCCGACCAGCGTCTGCCCGGTCGGGTTCTCGAGCAGGATCACGGTGTTATCGAAGTCGAACAGGATGCGCGCCGAACGCGTCATCGATTCGAGCAGGTCCGATTCTCCCTGCTGGCGGGCGAAGGTCTGCCCCACTTCCGACACCAGCACCAGGTTGCGCACCTCTTCCTGCAGGCGTTGCTGGACCGGGTCGAGCACGGGCGCGGCATAGGCGGGCGGCGTCGGGATGTCGTCGGCGCCGGCCAGGTCGATGCCGAGGTGGACGGCGGCCTTGTCGACCTGGCGCGCGGCGGACACCAGCATGGCGTCGAGTTCTGCGGCATCCAGCCCGCACAGGGCGGCGCCGTCGGCCAGCGCGGCGGCGTCGTCCGGGTGGCTCGACATCAGGTGCGCCAGGCGTACGATGCGGATCAGGGGATGCGCCGATTCCAGGCGCTCGCTCGACTCGTGGTGATACAGCACGGCATCGGCCAGGAAGGAATCGAGCTGCCAGCGCTCGACCAGCCAGGCGCCGGCTTCGGCGTGGGTGATCTGCAGCGTGCGCTGCTCGACAGCGCACAGGTCCTCGTCGTCGAGCGCGGTGAAGTTAAAGGCGTATTCTTTCGGCGCGGTGGCCAGCAGGGCCAGGCGGCCGACATTGTGCAGCAAGCCTGCAAGATAGGTTTCTTCCAGGTGCGGATAATCCATGCGGCGCGCGATGTCGCGCGCGATCACGGCCGCGGCCAGCGACTTCTTCCAGAAACCGCGCAGGTCGGTGCTGCCCGAGTGCGGAAAACTGTTAAATGTCTGGAAGACGGAGTCGCTGATCACCAGCGTCTTGATCATGTCGGTGCCGAGCGCCATCAGCGACTGCTCGAGGTTCACGCCGCGGCCGGTGCGGTGGTAGGCCGAGCTGCTGGCGACGGCAAGCATCTTGCCCGTCATGCCCGCGTCGTTCGCGATCAGGGCGGCCAATTCCGGCATGCCCAGGTCGTCGGCCTGCAGATGCTCAATCAGTTTGACGAGTATCTGCGGCATGGCCGGCAGCCGGGCAATCAGCAGGCGATTGCGAATATCCTGGTCTGGTTGGTGCATTGTCTCAAGCGACGCCACGGTACGAAGGTTTCGGGGTGGCATTCCCGGACTGGGCTACCACTTCATGACAATCATGCATCTCTGGAACAGAAGCCAATTTCTAATGTTGATCCAGATCAAAAAGCCGTCTTAGCATATATACATTTCTGATCAGGAACAATACTTTCTGTAAAAAGTATGTACTTTTGCTAGATGATTGATGTACGCAAGAAACATTTTATTGCCCAGATGCCAACAAGGATCGCCCTTGTTTATCTGGCCCTGCGTGCCAGCACCCGGCGGTACTGGCGCGAGGTCAGCCAGCAAGCCAGCGCCGCCAGGGCAAAGCCGGCCTGGCCGAGCGCCAGCGCCAGCACCGAATGCGACAGCGCCGGCGCAATCACCCCGGCGACTACCGCGCCCAGCAGGGTCGAGACGAAGGACTGGCAGGACGCGACCGTGCCGCGGATGTGCGGGAACAGGTCGAGCGCGAGCAGGGTCGCGCCCGGCGCGATCAGCGAGCTGCCGAAGGTGAAGAAGAACATCGGCAGCACGGTCCACGGGAGCGCCGGCGGCAGGAGCAGGTGGTAGACGACGTTGAAGGTGACGGCGCTGAGCATGAAGGCAAACCCGATCCCGATCTGACGCGCGAAGGTGTATTTGCCGGCCATGCGGTTGGCCGCCATCGAGCCGAGGAAGATGCCGCTCACGGTGGGCACGAACAGCCAGGCGAATTGCGAGGGCCCCAGATGCAGGTGCACCGGCAGCAGCACGGGCGAGGCCGTAATGTAGAGGAACAGGCCGGCGAAATTCAGGGCGGTGACGCCCGCCTTCATGTGGAACAGGAAGGAACTGAAGATCGCGCCATAGCTCTGCGCCAGGAAGCGCGGATTGAAGGGCTGGCGCTTCGCTTGCGGTACCGTTTCCGGCAGGTGCTGCCAGCACACCCAGCCCAGCACCAGCGTATAGGCGCACAGCGCGAGGAAGATGGCGCGCCAGTCGAACCAGGTGACGATCCAGCCGCCCAGCACCGGCGCGATGGCCGGCGCGATCGAGAAGATCATCGTCACCATCGACAGCAGCCGCGCCGCGCCCGCGCCCGAATAGAGGTCGCGGATGATGGCGCGCCCGACCACGACGCCCGCCCCCGCCGACACCCCCTGCATGATCCGGAACACCCACAGGTAGTGGACGGTCGATGCCGCCGCGCAGCCGAAGGTGCCGATCGCGAACACGACCAGCGCCACCAGGATCACGTTGCGTCGTCCGAAGGCGTCCGACAGCGCGCCATGCCACAGCACCATGCCGGAAAAGGCGAGCATGTAGGCCGTCAGCGTCTGCTGCACCTCGATGCTCGACGCGTGCAGGTTCGCCATGATCTGCGGGAAGGCCGGCAGGTAGGCGTCGATGGAAAACGGGCCGAGCATCGACAATCCCGCCAGCAGGGTCGCCAGGCCGCCGGCCGACAGCATGACGATCTTGTGCGGCGCCGGCAGCGGCACCGGGACCACGGGGTCTTTCGGCAGCTGGTCGGGATCGGTCGGCGGCAGCATCGCTTATTCCTGCGGGCTCTGTTTCGGCTTGGCCTCCTCGCGGCGGTTGTAGCCGGCCACCATATCAAAGCGGAACAGGCGGCATTCCAGGGCGCCGTTGAAGAACGGCGTCTTGCGCGCCTCCTTCAGGCGCAGCAGTTTGGGCAGCGACAGGTCGGCCGTGAACAGGAACACGGTCCAGCCGGCGAAGCGCTGCTTGAGCGTGGTGCCGAGCGCGGAATAGAAGGACACCGCCATCTCGTCCGGCGCCATCGTCGAGTCGCCGCGCACGCCGATCCGCTCGCCATAGGGCGGATTGGTCAGCAGGATGCCGGGACCGTCGACCGGTGGACTGACGTGCTGCGCTTCGATCTGCTTCAAGGGCACGTCGAACTGGATGCCGGCAATTTTCAGGTTGTGGCGGGTCATTTCCACCATGTCGCCCGAGATGTCGGAGCCGAAGATGGTCGGCTCGCCCGGCAGCGGATTGGCTTTGATGGCGGCCTTCATCTCTTGCCAGGCTGCGCGCTCGAAGTCATGGAATTTTTCGAAGGCGAAGCGGCGGCGGGCGCCGGCCGGGATGCCCTGCACCATTTGCGCCGCCTCGATCAGGATCGTGCCCGAACCGCACATCGGGTCGAACAGGGGAACGCCCGGCTTCCAGCCCGAGACGCGCAGCATGCCGGCGGCCAGGTTCTCGCGCAGCGGCGCGTCGCCCGTCTCTTCGCGCCAGCCGCGCTTGAAGAGCGCCTCGCCCGAGGTGTCGAGGTAGATGATGAAATTGCGCTGGTCGAGGAAGCCGACGATGCGCATGTCCGGCTCGCGCGTGTCGACCGACGGCCGCTTGTTGAACATGTCGCGGAAGCGGTCGCAGATCGCGTCCTTGATTTTCAGGGTCGTGAACTCGAGGCTTTTCAACGGCGACTTCACGGCGGTGACGTCGACGCGGATCGTGTGCTCGACGCCGAACCAGTCTTCCCAGGGCTGCTCGAGCACCAGGTCGTAGATGTCGTTTTCGTTGTTGTAGCTGCGCTGGCCCATGCGCATCAACACCCTTGAGGCGATGCGCGAGTGCAGGTTGACGCGGTAGGCGTCGACCAGGGTACCGGAGCAGTGCACGCCGCCAGGGACCTGGTTGTGGACTTTCAGGGTGGGGCTGTGGGCGGCCGCGATTTCAGTGAGTTCTTCGGCGAGTGCCGCTTCCATGCCGCGGGGGCAGGGGCAAAAATAGGAGGTCATGGGGGTACCCTTTGTCCGTTGATTAAAAAAGTAAAAGCCGGGAGCGCCTGCGCTGCCGGCCGGTTGGTTCTTGTGCGGTGCGTTCTTGCGGACGAGCCGACGGTGGTCATGCGGTGAACCGCGTGGGCGGAGCCCACCCTACGTTACGCGGCGGCCAACGCACGGATGCGTCTCGCGGATGACCTCTCGGTCGAACATTAAAACGGCTTGACGACCACCAGGATCACGATCAGCGTCAGCAACACCACCGGCACCTCGTTAAACCAGCGGAACCATTTATGACTGCGCTGGTTCACGCCGGCCTCGAATTTCTTCAAGATCGAGCCGCAGGCATGATGGTAGCCGATCGCGAGTAGCACCAGCGCCAGTTTCGCATGCAGCCAGCCGCCCTTGATGTCAAAGCCCAGCCATAACCAGAGGCCCAGCAGCAGCGCCGGAAGCGCCAGCATCGACGTAAAACGGTACAGGCGGCGCGCCATGCCGAGCAGGCGGGTGCTCGCGGCGGCGTCGGTTTCCTGCGCCAGGTTGACGTAGATGCGCGGCAGGTAGAACAGGCCGGCGAACCAGGAGGCGATGAAGACGATGTGGAAGGCCTTGATCCAGAGGTACATGGGGTTCCTGTAGTTGTTCTTATGCTTAGTTGCGTACTTCGCCGTGGCCGAACACCACGTATTTCAGGGAAGTCAGCCCTTCCAGCCCGACCGGACCGCGCGCATGCAGCTTGTCGTTCGAGATCCCGATCTCGGCGCCCAGGCCATATTCAAAACCGTCGGCAAAGCGGGTCGAGGCGTTCACCATCACCGAAGCCGAGTCGACTTCGCGCAGGAAACGCAAGGCCGCGCTGTAGTCTTCGGTGACGATGGCTTCGGTGTGCTTCGACGAGTAGCGGTCGATGTGGTCCATCGCCTCCTCGATGCCAGCGACGACCTTCACGGCAAGGATCGGGGCCAGGTATTCGGTGCTCCAGTCTTCCTCGACGGCGGCAGTCAGGTGCGGGTAGCCGGCCAGGATCGCGCGCGCCTCGTCATCGGCGCGCAACTCGACTTCCTTCGTCTTGTAGAGCTCAGCGAGCTGCGGCAGGACTGTCGGCGCCACCGAACGGGCGACCAGCAGCGTTTCCATCGTATTACACGTGCCGTAGCGGTGGCATTTGGCGTTGAAGGCGATCGGCAGCGCTTTCGCGATGTCGGCCTTGTCGTCGATGTAGACGTGGCAGATGCCGTCAAGGTGCTTGATCATCGGGACCGTGGCCTCTTCGATCAGGCGCGCGATCAGGCCCTTGCCGCCGCGCGGCACGATGACGTCGACATACTGCGGCATCGTGATCAGGGTGCCGACGGCGGCGCGGTCGGTCGTGTCGACCACCTGCACCGCTTCCAGCGGCAGGCCGGCCTTGCTCAGACCTTCGGTGACGAGTTTCGCCAGCGCGCGGTTGCAGTGGATCGCTTCCGAGCCGCCGCGCAAGATCGCCGCGTTGCCGCTCTTGATGCACAGGCCGGCCGCATCGACCGTCACGTTGGGGCGCGCTTCGTAGATGATGCCGATCACGCCCAGCGGCACGCGCATCTGGCCGACCTGGATGCCGCTCGGGCGCGACTTCATGTTCGAGATCTCGCCGATCGGGTCCGGCAAGGTAGCGATCTGGCGCAGGCCTTCGACCATGGTCGCAATCGCGGACGGCGACAGGGCCAGGCGGTCGAGCAGCGCCGGCGCCAGGCCGGCGGCGCGCGCGGCGTCGAGGTCGAGCCCGTTGGCGGCGGACAGCTGCGCGGCCTCGCGTTCGATGGCCTCGGCGATCAGGATCAGCGCGCGGTTGCGGGTGGCGCCGTCGGCGCGCGCCATCGCACGCGAAGCGGCGCGGGCCTGGCGGCCCAGCGTGTGCATGTAGTCGGTGATGTCCATCGTGTCGATTCCAGTTGCGTTGAGCGTTGGGTTAGCGGGAGGATGCAGCGCAAAGTATGAAACAGATGATGCAGTATGCCGACGTCGTACCGCGTGGGCATGAATACCCACCCTACCTGGCCACCTTCAAGGCCAGCTGCAACATCGCATCCCAGGCATCGCCCGCAAAGGCTCTGGCCCGTAAACCCTTGACCATCTTGTCGACCTGCGCCGCCTCCTGCAGCGCCGCCTCCAGCGTACTCAGGGAGATGCGCCGCAGGGCCGGATCCATCATCCGTTCGCGCGGTCCCCAGATGCGGTATTCCTTCAGCATCGCGCCGAGCGGCCGCCCCTGCGCCATCCCGGCCTTCAATTTTAACAGCGTGCGGATTTCTTCGGAGACGGCCCACAACACCAGCGGCAAGGCTTCGCCCTCCCCTTTCAAACCCTCGAGCATGCGCGCCAGACGGGAGGGGTCGCCCATCAGCATCGCTTCCGACAATTTGAACACGTCATAGCGCGCCACGTTCAGCACCGCGTCCTGCACCTGCTCGAAACTCAGCTTGCCCGGCTCGTGCAGCAGGCCCAGCTTCTGGATTTCCTGGTGCGCGGCCAGCAGGTTGCCTTCGACCCGGTCGGCGATGAAGTCGAGCGCCGTGCGGTCCGCGCTCTGGCCCTGGGCACTCAAGCGCTGGCCGATCCAGCCCGGCAGCTGCGCGCGTTCCACGTTCGGGATCTCGATGTAGACCGCCGCCTGCTGCAGCGAGGCCACCCACGAGGCCTTGGCTGTCTGCCAGTCGAGCTTGGGCAGCGTGATCAGTGTCAGGTTGTCGGGACTGAGGTCTTTCGCATAGGCCTGCAGGGCGGCGCTGCCGTCCTTGCCTGGCTTGCCGCTCGGGATGCGCAGCTCGATCAGCTTCTTGTCGCCGAACAGCGATAAAGCCTGGTTCGCCGCCAGCAATTCTCCCCATTTGAAGGTGCGCTCGACGGTGAGCACGTCGCGTTCGGTATGGCCGGCCGCACGCGCGGCGCGGCGGATCTTATCGGCCGCTTCCAGCGCCAGCAGGTGTTCGTCGCTGGTGATCACATACAGCGGCGCGAGCCCCTTCGCGAGATGGGGCTCGAGCGCCTCGGGCCTCAATTGCATTACGCTCTCACTGTGGCTTCAGCGCGGCCAGGCGGCGCATGATCTGCTGCACCAGGTCGGACTGCATGTCGCGGTACAGCAGCGCTTCTTCGCCTTCCTTGGCCAGCAGGGCTTCCTCGCTGAAGGCGAGATTGCGGCGCAGCGTGATCTCGGTCGGCCCCAGCAGCAGGTTGCCGGTCGCGTCGCGCACCTGGAATACGAGCGTGTAGGTCAGCAGGTATTCGCGCACGCGGCCCAGGTTGTTCAGCGACAGGACCGCCTTGTTGCGCGCTTCGGAAATCACTTCGAAGCGCGCCTGCGCATCCTTCGGCGTGGTCGCGATGATGACCTTGTCGATCGCGCGCAGGTTGCGCTTGAGCTCATTGCCCAGCGGCGAAGTCTCGCCGAAGGCCAGGTAGATGCTCGAAAACGGCATGTTGTACGCGCCGTCCGAACCGCGCAGGTGGAAGCCGCAGGCGGACAGCGTCGTGACCAGCAGCAGCGCCGCACAGGCGCGCGCAAAGTAGGAGGTGTGAGCGCGCATGTCTTAGACCACGATGTTGACGAGTTTGCCGGGCACGACGATGACCTTCTTCGGCGTGCCTTCGATGAACTTCTGGACCGCCTCGGAGCTGAGTGCCGCCGCTTCGATCGCCGCCTTGTCGGCGTCCTTGGCCACCTTCACCGAGCCGCGCAGCTTGCCGTTCACCTGGATCATCATCTCGATCTCGGATTGCTCGAGCGCTTGCGCGTCGACTTGCGGCCACTGCACGTTCAGGATGTCGCCATGGACGCCGGCATAACCCAGGTCCTGCCACAGCGCGTGGGTGATATGCGGCGCGACCGGGTTCAGCAAACGCAGGAAGATCGAGAAGCCTTCGGCAATGACCGCGTCGGATGCCGCACCGTCGGCCAGCTTTGCCGACTCCAGGGTGTTGAGCATCTTCATGCAGGCCGAGACGACCGTGTTGTACTGGATGCGCTTCAAATCGTAGTCGGCCTGCTGCAGGACCTTGTGCACTTCGCGGCGCAGGGTCTTCTGGGCATCGTCGAAGCCCGCAGTCGATTCGCCCGCGGCCAGCGCGGCGGCAATGCGCTCGCGCTGTGCGTAGCCATAGGCCCAGACGCGGCGCAGGAAGCGGCTGGCGCCTTCGACGCCGCTGTTCGACCACTCCAGGGTCTGCTCAGGCGGCGAGGCGAACATCGTGAACAGGCGCGCGGTGTCGGCGCCGTACTGCTCGATCTGCGCCTGCGGGTCGATGCCGTTGTTCTTCGACTTCGACATCTTCTCGGTGCCGCCGATGGTGACCGGCTGGCCGTCGGCCTTCAGCACCGCGTTCTGCGGACGGCCCTTGTCGTCAAAGGTCAGTTCGACGTCGGCCGGGTTGTACCAGGTCTTCTTGCCCGAGGCGTCTTCGCGATAATAGGTCTCGTTCAGGACCATGCCCTGGGTGAGCAGGTTGACGAAGGGTTCGTCGAATTTCACCAGGCCGAAGTCGCGCATGACCTTGGTCCAGAAGCGCGCGTACAGCAGGTGCATGACGGCGTGCTCGATGCCGCCGATGTACTGGTCCATCGGCATCCAGTAATCGTTGCGGGCGTCGACCATGGCATCGTTCGAGCCCGGCGAGGTATAGCGCATGTAGTACCAGGACGAATCGATGAAGGTGTCCATCGTGTCGGTCTCGCGGCGCGCCGGCTTGCCGCATTTCGGGCAGGAGCAGGCGAGGAAGGCTTCGTCCTTGTTCAGCGGGTTGCCGGTGCCGTCCGGGACCAGGTGCTCGGGCAGCACGACCGGCAGGTCGGCTTCCGGCACCGGCACCGTGCCGCACTCAAGGCAGTGGATCATCGGGATCGGCGTGCCCCAGTAGCGCTGGCGCGAGATGCCCCAGTCGCGCAGGCGGAAGGTGACCTTCTTGTCGCCCAGCCCCTGGGCGGCGAGGTCGCCCGACACCGCATTCACGGCCGCCGTGTAATCGAGGCCGTCATATTTGCCCGAGTTGATGGTACGGCCGTGTTCCTTGTCGCCGTACCACTCCTGCCATGCATCCAGCGAATATTCCTGGCCTTCGACTTCGACCACCTGCTTGATCGGTAAATCGTATTTTTTGGCGAATTCGAAATCGCGCTCGTCGTGGCCCGGCACGCCCATCACGGCGCCGTCGCCGTAGGTGATCAGGACGTAGTTGCCGACCCAGACCGGCACCTGCTCGCCCGAGACCGGGTGGGTGACGAAGAGACCCGTCGGCATGCCCTTCTTTTCCATCGTCGCCATGTCGGCTTCGATCACGGAACCGAGCTTGCATTCGGCGATGAAGGCGGCCAGCTCCGGATTGTTCCTTGCCGCGTGCTGGGCCAGTGCGTGCTCCGGCGCCACGGCGCAGAAGGTCACGCCCATGATGGTGTCGGCGCGGGTCGTGAAGACGTAGAGTTTACCTTCGTTGATCAGTTCGCCGGCGTCGTCCATGATCACGTGCGGGAAGGCGAAGCGCACGCCGACCGACTTGCCGATCCAGTTGGTCTGCATGGTGCGCACGCGCTCCGGCCAGCCCGGCAGCTTGTTGTCGACGAAGTCGAGCAGCTCGTCGGCGTAATCGGTGATGCGCACGTAGTACATCGGGATTTCGCGCTTTTCGATCGGCGCGCCCGAACGCCAGCCCTTGCCGTCGACGACCTGCTCGTTGGCGAGCACGGTCTGGTCGACCGGGTCCCAGTTCACGGTACCGGTCTTCTGGTAGATGATCCCCTTTTCGAGCATTTTGAGGAACATCCACTGGTTCCACTTGTAGTACTCGGGTTTGCAGGCGGTCATCTCGCGCGACCAGTCGATGGCCAGGCCCATCGATTCCATCTGCCCGCGCATGTGCGCGATGTTCGAATAGGTCCACTCGGCCGGCGGCACATTGTTCGCCATCGCCGCGTTCTCGGCCGGCATGCCGAAGGCATCCCAACCCATCGGCATCAGCACGTTGTAGCCGTTCATCCGCAGGTAGCGGTACATCACGTCGTTGATCGTATAGTTGCGCACATGGCCCATGTGCAGCTTGCCGGATGGGTAAGGCAGCATCGAACAGGCGTAGTACTTGCCTTTCGGGAAACGTGGGTCGTTCTCGACGGCCTTATAGGCATCGATCGACTTCCAGTACGCCTGCGCGGCCTGTTCAACTTCGGCGGGACTATATTTATCTTGCATGATGTTCTGCGGACGGAATTGGAGAGGGTGGAGCAGAACATTATACTGTTTCATCTTGCACTGCGGCGAAGCAGCGCGGGATGGCGCGATGAGCGCGTCTGCGGCCTCATTCGTAGGGTGGGCACTCCGTGCCCACGCGGATCACGTCAACCGCTTGAAGCACAGGCAATAGCCCCTGTGCGCCTGAAATCGCATGCACGCACCCATCGGGCTGTTGCCTGCCTGTTGCCGGCATGTCGAATCCGCGTGGGCACGGGGTGCCCACCCTACGGACGAGGCAGCGGACCAATGTTCGTCAAGCCCCTGCCCTGGGCCCGAGCTGCGCCTGCAGCTCCGCGACATCGATGCGCTTGGCCATCTTGTGCTTGAGCTGGCCAAGCTCGGCGACGATGGCTTCGAGCTCGTGCTGCGTCGGTTTCAGGGGCCGCAGGGCCCGGGCCAGTACCGGCAGCACGGCGCGGCGCACGAAGCGCGGGCGCGAGGCGACCGCCTGCCAGACGATGGCAGCCAGGCCGACGGCGAGGCAGGACAGGGCCAGGTTGCCGCCGTCCGTCGACGGCGCGATCAGCTGGACCAGCCCCGGCCCGAAAAGCGTCAGGGCGATGGCGCCCGCAATGGCCAGGCCGATGCCGATGTCCATATGGGTGCGGGCGAAGCGCTGGTCCACCTTGGCGGACATCAGGAGGAAGGGGCCGCGGATCAGCGCCTGGCGGTCGTCCGCCGACAGCGCTGCCGGGTTGAAGCGCACCTGCTCCTCGAGCGCCAGCCTGGCCGCGAACACCTGCTCGAGCTGGGGGAAGGTTGCGCGGATCAGCTCGGGCAGCGGCGCCAGGCGCTGCGCGATCGCCGCGTGGTCGGCTGGTTCCGCCTGCAGCGCCGTGCCGCATTCCTGGCAGGTGCGCTCGTAACCGACCAGTTCGCCGGAACCGAAGCTGACGTAATACAGGTGGCCGGCCGAGCCGACGCGCCGGATCTCGAACGGCTTCGGTCCGCGGCAGATCGGACAGAAGTGGGCAACATAGCCGAGCCTGCGATAAACGGGTTTCTTTCCCCAGACGATGAACATGCTGCCCTCCCGAAAATGGACGGTGCCGCTACCCGGAAAAGACGATGCGGCCTGATGATCGAGAGTTTCTCACAGGCCAATTATTATTTCTACAAAGAAATATATAGCTGTTGCTTGGATGCCGCAATGGCGCCGCTCAGGGGGCGCAATGCGCGTAGTTGGTGTCGAGCCAGCCGTCCGGCTTGCAGCGCCCTGCCAGCACTGCTTTTACCCGCGCCAGGCGGCGTTCGTAGGCCTGGCGGTTGCGCAGCGGATGGAGTTCGTTCGGCGCCTTGATCAGGGCAACCAGGCGCGCCATCTCGTCGTCGTCGAGCGCGGCCAGCGGCTTGCCGATATACGCTTGCGCGCCCTGCTCCAGGCCGCGCAGCTGGCGCCCCTCATGCCGCCCCATGTAGACGCCGCCGGCATACAGGTCGAGCTGGCGCGCTTTGGAGGCGCTGGCGTCGAGCACCAGCGCCATCGTGTCGCGGCCGAGGTCGACCTTGCGGCAACAGTCGAACACGGCGCGGTAGACGCGTTGCAGCACGCCTTTCGGACCGTCGAGCGGTGGGCCATATAAAAACAGGTCGCGTGCGACGGCGGACGAGATGGTCGCCACGCCCTGGCCGTCGGCCAGGCTCAGGCCGCGGTGGGAAAAGAAGGTCGGGTCCTCGATCCGCAGCAGGATGGCGAGCTGGCTTTGCGACAGCTGCGGCGCCGTGTTGGCGGATTGATGCGCCAGCAGCGTGTCGACCGAGGCCGCCGCCCACCAGGCGACGATGGCAAGGTAGACCAGCAGCAGTGCGGCGAGCGCCAGCAGCGCCCTGGCGAGGCGCCTCATGCGCCGGCGCCCAGCACGGGGTAAGGCGGATGCCCGTCCAGTTCGCGCAAAAAATCCTGCTCGAGGTAAGCCGGGATCTTGTGGAATTCGGCCAGCACGCGGGCGCGGAATTCGGCGTGCTCGTGCCAGCGTTCGGCCGGCAGGCCAAAATAATTGATGGCGCAGGCGGAGACGGATACGCCCGGCCAGTGGCGCGCCAGCGTCATCAGGTAGCGCCGCATCGCGCACACCTTGCCGATCACGAGCAGGCTGTCGACCCGTGCCAGGTCGATCGTTTCAGCGGCCTTGCGCCGGCCGAGGATCACGTTCTCGCCGGTGTTGGTCGCTGCGCATTCGAGGATCAGGATCGAGGCCGGCATGCCCAGTTCGACCAGCCGTGCGCCGATGACCAGCGCTTCCGGCGTTTCCTGTCCCGCCGTGGCGCCGCCCGAGACCAGCAGCCGCTCGAACATCCCGCGCTGCCAGAGTAGGTAGGTCTCGCGGCAGAAGGCCTCGACGCCGTGGCGCGTGCCGAACAGGAAGCCGAGCTTCGCCGGCCGCAGCGGCAGGATCGGCATGACATAGCGGGCGATCGACTGCAGGTCGGCCGCGGTCAGGTCGGAGGGAGACGCCACGCCGGGGCGGACTGCTAACGAAGTACCAGTTCGAGCGCCGGCTTCTCGCCGTAGTCCTCGTAGCGCTCGTTGATGCCGCCGACGCAGAACACGATCTCGTCGATCAGGTCCGGCAGGCGCGAACGCAGGGCGCCGCTGTCGGTGATGACGATTTCGAGCACCTCGTCCGGCTGCAGGCGGAACTTGGTCATGTTCTCGTCGTCGCGCAGGTAGCTCAGGCAATCGACCCAGGTGTCGATGGTGTCGCCGGTCGCCGTATGAAAGTCGAACGCGCGCCGGCTCTCGGCCAGGAAAGTCGCTTCGTTGACGATTGCGGCGCCGTTCAGTTCTGCCACTGCCATGGCTTACCCTTTCAGGGACAAGACGTCCTGCATGTCGTACAGCCCGTTCGCCTTGTCGGCGATGAAGCGCGCGCCGCGCAGGGCGCCATGGGCATAGGTCACGCGGCTGCTCGATTTATGGGTGATCTCGATGCGCTCGCCGGTGCCCGCGAACAACACCGTATGGTCGCCGACAATGTCGCCGCCGCGCACGGTGGCAAAGCCGATCGTCGACGGATCGCGCTCGCCGGTCACGCCTTCGCGCCCGTACACCGCGCATTCCTTCAGGTCACGCCCGAGGGCATCGGCGATCACTTCTCCCATTTTCAGGGCGGTGCCGGACGGCGCGTCGACCTTGTGGCGGTGGTGCGCCTCGATGATCTCGATGTCGTAGCCTTCGTTAAAACTTTTGGCGGCCAGCTCCAGCAGTTTCAGGGTCACGTTCACGCCCACGCTCATGTTCGGCGCGAAGACGACGGCGATTTTTTCGGCGGCGGCGGCGATCGCGGCCTTCCCGGCCTCGTCGAAGCCGGTGGTGCCGATCACGATTTTTACATTGTTCGCGGCGCAGAAGGCCAGGTGCCCGAGCGTGCCTTCGGGACGCGTGAAATCGATCAGGCAGTCCGCATCGGCCAGCGCGCGCGCCAGGTCGGACTCGATCACGACGCCGGTCAGCTGGCCCGAGAAGGCGCCGGCGTCATGGCCGATGAAGGGAGAACCCGCGACGTCGAGGGCGCCGGCGAGGACGGTGTCGGGAGCGGCGGCGATCGCCTCGATCAGCATGCGGCCCATGCGCCCACTGGCGCCGGCGACCGCGATTTTCAGTTGCGTCATGGCTGTCTTACGGTGTGGTCGTGGAAGTGGCGGGCGTGGCGTTCGTTGCTGGCGCGACCGGACGGGAGGCGGCGGCATTTTCCGCTTTTTTCGCTTCCTTGACGACGTTCTTGGCCGGGCCGGCGATGCGGTCGATGTATTCGCGCTCGGTCGGCAGGTTGCCGCCCTCGAAACGTTCGACCACGTCACCCTTGAAATACACGGTGACGCGGCTGGTGGTCAGCTCGCCGTTGCCGCGTGCGAGATAAAACGGATAGTCCCAGCGGTCGGCATGGAACATGTCCATCAACAGGGGCGTGCCGAGCAGGAAGCGCACCTGCTCGCGGGTCTGGCCCACTTTCAGCTGGTCCAGCATTTCCTGCGAGACGAAGTTGCCTTGCTGGATGTCCGGGCGGTAAGGCGAGAAGATCCACAGGAATTTCTGCAGCCGCGTGCCTTCGGTCGTTTGCGCACCGGCATTCGCCAGCGAAGCCGATTTGCCGGCATCGGAGGCCATGGCAGCCGGGGAGGTGTTCACCGGCGCGGCCGGCTTGGTCTGGTTGCGCCACGAGGCGCAGCCGGACAGGACCAGCGTACAGGCAAGGCCGGCGGCAAGCGCAGCCCGGGCATGGGAACGATGCACTACACGATAAACAACGGCATCAAAGACGCGCATAAGTAACCTCAAAACGTAAGCGGGAGCTTCCAAAACGCTATATCATAAAGCACTCCGCCTATCTACGAGTAACAAACATGAGTAACAGTCCCACCGACCTGAAGGCGAGCGGCCTGAAGGCCACTTTGCCGCGCCTGAAAATCCTGGAAATTTTCCAGAACAGTGAAGTGCGGCACCTGACGGCGGAAGACGTCTATAAAATCCTGCTGGCCGAGAACATGGACGTGGGCCTGGCAACCGTCTACCGCGTGCTGACCCAGTTCGAGCAGGCCGGCCTGCTCAACCGCAATCACTTCGAAACCGGCAAGGCGATCTACGAACTGAATGCCGGTTCGCACCACGACCACCTGGTCTGCCTCGATTGCGGCCATGTGGAGGAATTCTTCGACGAAGAAATCGAATCGCGCCAGAACAAGATCGCCAGCGAGCGCGGTTTCAAAATCGCCGAGCACGCGCTGGCGATCTACGGCAATTGCATCAAGCCGGCCTGCCCGCACCGCGGCGGCAGCTGAGCGCGGCCGAACCGCAATGAACAACGGCGCCGATGGCGCCGTTTTTCATGAGCTGCTCAAGGCATTCGACAGCAGTTTCGCCGTGATGTCGACAATCGGAATCACGCGCTCATACGCCATCCGCGTCGGGCCGATGACGCCGAGCGTGCCGACGATCTTGCCGTTCACCTCATACGGCGCGGTGACCACGCTCATCTCGTCCATCGGCACCAGCTTCGATTCGCCGCCGATAAAAATCTGCACGCCGCCCGCCTTGCTCGACATGTCGAGCAATTGCATCAGGCCGGTCTTCTGCTCGAACATCTCGAACATCTGGCGCAGGGAGCTCATGTTCGAAGAGAGGTCGGAGACCGACAGCAAATTGCGCTCGCCCGAGATCACCATCTCTTCGCTGCCCTCGGCCATCGCCTCGCTGCCCGCCTCCACTGCCGTCTGCATCAGGCCGCCGATGTCTTCCTGCAGCCGGCGCAATTCGCCCGTCAGGCGCAGGCGTACTTCGTCGAAGGTGAGGCCGGCGAAGTTCTGGTTCAGGTAATTGGCCGACTGGATCAGCTGCGCCGGCGTGTAGTCGACTTCGGTGAGCAGCAGGCGGTTCTGGACGTCGCCGCGCGGATCGACGATCACGAGCAGGATGCGCTTTTCGGACAGGCGCAAAAATTCGATCTGCTGGAACACCGACTCGCGGCGCGGGCTCTGGACGACGCCGGCGAACTGCGTCAGCGAGGACAGCATCTGCGCCGCGTTGGCGATGATCTTTTGCGGCTGCTGGACGGACAAGCGCATGCGCTCGGCGTCGACGCCGTGCTGGCCGTCCAGGTGCTGCACCGTCAGCAGGGTGTCGACGAACAGGCGGTAGCCGCGCGGCGTCGGCACCCGGCCGGCCGAGGTGTGGGGGCTGGCGACATAGCCCATCTCCTCGAGGTCGGCCATGATGTTGCGGATCGTGGCCGGCGACAGGTCGAGGCCGGAAATTTTCGAGAGCGCACGCGACCCGACCGGCTGGCCGTCGGCAATGTAGCGCTCGACGAGGGCTTTCAGCAGGGTTTGGGCTCGGGGTTCAAGTTGCATGGGGAGTGGTGGCGCGCAGAATGGTTGCACGGCTATTATGCACCTTGCAGCCTGCGGTGTGGGAACTCAGCGCGCCGCCTGGCGCTAACTGTGCTCGCGTTTCAGCCAGTCGATGAGGCCATCCATGTTCGACACGATGGCATCGGGCTGCACGCCCTCTTCCAGGTGCCTGCGGCTGGCGGTGCGGTTCATCCAGACCGCGCGCAGCCCGGCGCGCTGCGCGCCCTGCACGTCGAGTAACAAATCGTCGCCGACGTGCACGGCGTCCTGCGGCGCCACCCCGAGCGCTTCGCAGGCGGCATGGAAGATCGCCGCATCGGGCTTGGCGCGGCCGAAACCGGGCGCCGAGACCGAGGCGTGGAAATGGTGGCTCAAGCCGATCGTCTGCAGGTCGGCATTGCCGTTCGTGACCGACCCGATCAGGACGCGCCCCTTCAGGCGCAGCAGGCCGGGCAGCACGTCGTCGTAGGGAATCACGGCGTTGCGGGCAGCGAAGAATTCGGTCATCGCCAGCTCGACCTTGTCGGCATCCTCGCCGGCCTGTTCGAAGGCGGCAATCAGGCCGGCGCGCCGCAGCGCGCCCAGGTCGAGCTGGAATTCGGGGCGGCGCGCCAGCAGTTCGAGCCGGGCCTGGCGCAGGCTGTCGATGGTAAACCGTTCGGCCACGCGCGGCGCGTTGCTGGCCAGCCACGCGAACAGGGTCTGCTCGGCCTGCACGATGACGGGGGCGATCGGCCACAGCGTATCGTCGAGGTCGAACAGGATGGCTTTGGGCCAGGGGCGGCGGTAGGAAGGCTTCATCGGCGGCGGTCGTGTATGGAGGCCAAGCATAGCGAGGCCAGCGGCGAAATGCAAACGCGCCGCCGGTGCGCCCACCCTTGCAGCGTGCTGTTACAGCTTGATACGAAGCCGAATGAGCCCGAGGCTTGTCAAATGCACTAAAATGATGGGCAAACTTCTGCCATGCGACTGGGTGCCTCGGGTTGCGCGCCTTGTCCCTCCCCTTTTTTGGAGAAATTATGATTCGTTCCCCCCTGCGTGCCGGCCTTGCGCTGGCCTGCGCGCTGAGCCTGTCCGCCTGCGGTGGCAGCAGCGGCAATCTGTATGTCGGCGGCAGCGTCGTTGGCAACACCAAGGCGGGTCTGCTTCTGACGAACAACGACGGTCCGCGCCTGGAAGTTCCTGCCGGCGCGACCAGTTTCGTGTTCAAGGAGCTGGTCGAAACCGATTCCACGTACAACGTGAAGGTCGTCGCCTCGCCCCCGAATACGAAGCCGTCGACGCCGGGCGGCACCGATGGCTGCAAGGTGGTCCAGGGGACCGGTACCGGCAAGGCGGTCTTCAACGTCTCGACCGTGCGCATCGTCTGCACCCTGCAGACCTATCCGCTGACGGCCCGCATCACCGGCCCGCACCCGGGCACCCTGGAACTCGTCAATGGCGCGGACCGCAAGGTGGTTGCGCCGACCGATGCGACCGTCCAGATGACGGAGATTGCCGAAGACGCCGTGTACGGCCTGGCCGTGCTGAAATCGGAAGGCCAGACCTGCACCATCGCGAACGGCTCCGGCACGATGACCACCGCCGGCGCGACCGTCGACGTCACCTGCACCGCGCCTTAATCACATCCTGTGGAGAGTATTTTGAAGAAATCGATCCTGGCGCTGTGCGCGCTGACACTGGCAGCCGGCCTTGCGGCCTGCGGCGGCGGCACCTCGAGCTATACGATAGATGGAACGGTCATCGGCCTGCAGTACGACGGTCTCGTCCTTCAGAACAACCTGACGAACGACCTGGCGGTCAAGCCGGCGGGCCTGGATGCCGGCAATAACGTCAAGAACGTCAACTACAGCTTCCCGGGCGAGGTCGACTACGGCAAAGCGTACAGCGTCACCGTGAAAACGAACCCCGCGCACCAGACCTGCACGCCGGCCGGCGGCACCGCCGATACGGCCGGTCGCCTGACGACGATCAACGCCGTGATCAGCTGCTCGCTGGTGGCGAATACGATCGGCGGAACGATCACCGGCCTGGCGAGCGATGGCTTGCAATTGATTAACGGCAGCACCGGCGGTTCGGTGACGATAGCCAAGGGTACCGACGGAACGTATCCGACGAAGTTCGTGTTTCCAGCCGTCGTGACCTTTGGCCAGACCTATGGCGTCACCGTGTACAAGCAGCCTGCTACCCAGACCTGCACCGTCACCAACGGCGCCGGCACCATGGGTGACAACGCAGTCGACACGATTACGGTCAATTGCGTCAACAACCCGAGCTGAGCAAGCTGAAGGAGACATTCACAACACCTATGTCGATCATTCTGAAAGAAAATTAGACGTATATGTTGTGGTGCAGCATAATTGCACCTGTCTCCTCCAACTCTCCTCAGAAAAGAATTGGATTTAGCCCGCCCGCAACGGCGGGCTTTTTTTTGCCCGCGTTTTCGTGGGGCCGGCTCAGCCGAACTTGGTGGCAGCCGGCAGGCGCTTGCCGCTGACCTTGACGACGGCCACTTTCTCGCTGCCGACCGAGACCATCGAGTCGGCGCGCACTTGCGCCTTGTAGCTTTGGGCGCTGGCGTAGGTGGTGCCGACGACGGCGAGTGCGGCGACCAGGAACAGCGATTCCATGTGTTTGAGGACGTTCATTTCAGGCTCCCTTCGGTGGTTGGTGGCCCGTTTGCGTCTGCGTTCGGGCTTTCGATGGGAGTAGATTAGCAAGCGGCCCTTTGCGCTTCCATCGGCGTGCGACGAAACGCGGAAAGCGCGCGATGAAGCGCGCAAAAAGCCGATTGTGCGGTGCAGAAGGATGAGGTCGAGACGGCGGTGCACCGTAGGGTGGGCTCTCGAGCCCACGCGGTGATACGAGCGGGCTCCGTTATCGTGCTCGGCGATCTTGCCGCCACGTATCACCGCGTGGGCATGCCCACCCTACACCGGCTTTAAGATATTCGCCAGCGCCACGTACTGCTCCAGGCTGACGTTTTCCGGCCGCACGCCCGGATCGATCCCGGCTTCCACCAGTTGCGCTTCGGTGAACATGCCGGCCACGCAGTTGCGAATCACCTTGCGACGCTGCGAGAAGGCCTTCTGCACCACCGCCTCCAGAGTCGGGCCGTCGACGGCGAGCTTGCGACGGGTCGGCACCATGCGCACGATGGCCGACTCGACCTGCGGCGGCGGATCGAAGGCGGTCGGCGGGACGATGAACAGCAGCGACATGTCATATCTCCACTGCAGCATCACCGACAGCCGGCCATATGCCTTGGTGCCGGGCTCGGCCACCATGCGCTCGACCACTTCCTTTTGCAGCATGAAGTGCTGGTCCTCGACCAGGTGCGCGAACTCGGCCAGGTGGAACAGCAGCGGGCTCGAGATGTTGTATGGCAGGTTGCCGACGATGCGCAGCTTCTGCCCTTCCGGCACGGGAATGGACGCGTAATCGAATTTCAGGGCGTCGCCCGAGTGGATGGTCAGCTTCTCGGGCGGAAACGCCTTTTCCAGGCGCGCCACCAGGTCGCGGTCGAGCTCGACCACATGCATGTGGTCGAGTTGCTTGATCAGCAGCGCCGTCATCGCCGCCAGGCCCGGCCCGATCTCGACCATCGCCTCGCCGCGGCGCGGATCGATGGCTTCGATGATGCTGTTCAGGACCAGCTTGTCGGTCAAAAAATTCTGGCCGAAGCGCTTGCGTGCTACGTGTTTCATTCGTGCTTTCGTTTGATTTAATGTGCGCGGCTTGCGATTACCATCGCCATGGCGGCGCGGATCGCCTCTTCCATGCTGCCGCAGTCGGCCAGGCCCAGGCCCTGGGCGGCCAGGTCGAGCGCGGTGCCGTGGTCGACCGAGGTGCGGATCAGGGGCAGGCCGAGCGTGACGTTGATGCCGCGCCCGAAGGTGGCGTGCTTGAGCACGGGTAAACCCTGGTCGTGGTACATGGCGAGCACGCAGTCGGCCTCGCTCAGGTATTTCGGCTGGAACAGGGTATCGGCCGGATACGGTCCGCGCGCATCGATGCCCCGCGCCTGCGCCTGCGCCAGCGCGGGTTCGATGACCTCGATTTCCTCGCGCCCCAGGTAGCCGTTTTCTCCGGCGTGGGGATTCAGGCCGGTGACCAGGATGCGGGGGGAAGCGATGCCGAATTTGGCGCGCAGGTCGGCGTGCAGGATGTCGAGGACGCGGCCCAGGCCGTCCTGCGTGATCGCGTCCGCCACGGCACGCAGCGGCAGGTGGGTAGTGGCCAGCGCCACGCGCAGATAGGGTTCACTGCCGGCCGGCTGCCCGGCCAGCATCATGACGACCTGCGGCGTGTTCGTTTTTTCGGCCAGGTATTCGGTATGCCCGGAAAAGGCGACGCCGACCTGGTTGATGGTGCTTTTCTGTAGCGGCGCGGTGACGATGGCCTCGAACCAGCCGGCTTGTATTCCCTCGAGCGCGAGGTCCAGCGTGGCGAGCACGGCGCGGCCGTTTTCCGCGTCCAGCACGCCCGGCACGACATGGGCCGCCAGCGGTACGTCGACCACGGCGATGCGATCACGGCCGAAATGCGGCAGGCCGCCGTTGCGCAAGGCCTGGGTCGACAGCGCGGCGAGGCGAATGGCCGGGTCGATCAGGCTGGCGGTGAGCGCGAGGAAGGCGGCATCGCCCACCAGCACGCAATTGGCCTGGTCGCGTAGCGCCCAGGCGGCCCGGATCGCGATCTCGGGCCCGATGCCGGCCGGCTCGCCGACGGTGATTGCCAGGGTCGGGCGCACTGCCTGCGGCGCGGCCACGGTGTTACCCACGGCCTTATGCCTCTTCGCGGTACTCGACGTAGGCACGGTCGCGCACTTCGCGCGCCCAGTCCTCGGCGGCTTCACCGAGTTTGCGCTCGCGGATCACCTGGCGTGCGCGCAGGCGCTCGCGTTCCTTGCCCTGGTCTTCGCTCTTGCGCTCGAGGACCTCGATCAGGTGGAAGCCGAACGGCGTCTCGACCACGTCGGACAGTTCGCCCGGCTTCAGCGCATTCATCGCGGTCTCGAATTCCGGTACCACGTCGCCCGGCTGCAGCCAGCCCAGGTCGCCGCCCTTGGCGGCCGAACCGTCCTGGCCGTTCTGGCGCGCCAGGTCCTCGAAGGTGGCGCTCTTGTTGACGATTTTGGCGCGCAGCTCGGCCAGCTTGGCTTTCACCTGCGCGGCCGGCATGGCCGGCGTGGCCTTGATCAGGATATGGCGCGCGCGGGTCTGCTGGACCACGGCGGCCTGTTCCGGCGCCGTTTGCTGGTTGCGCTTGTCGATCAGCTTGATGATGTGGAAACCGGTATTGCTCTTGATGACAGGCGTGACCTGGCCCGGGCTCAGCTTGCGCAGCGGCTCGGAAATCAGTTCCGGCAGGCGGTCCGGGTCGCGCCAGCCGATGGCGCCGCCCTTCAATGCGTCCGGCGCGTCCGAATAGGTGGCGGCCATCTTGGCGAAGTCGGCACCGGTACGCAGCTGGCGCATGACTTCGTCGGCGCGGGCGCGGCGGGCGGCGATCTGCTCGGGCGTGGCGTTGGCCGGGATGCCGACCAGGATCTGGGCGATGTCCATTTCGACACGGTCGGCGGCGGCGGCTTTTTCGGCGGCGAGGTAGGTGTCGACCTCGGCATCGGAGACCTGGATCTTGCTGTCGACTTCGTGCTCGCGCAGGCGCTGCAGCATGATCTCGCCGCGGATTTCTTCGCGGAAGGCAGCGAAGGTCAGGCCTTCCTTTTCCATCTGGTTGCGCATCTGCTGCACTGTCATCTTCTGGCCTTCGGCGATGCGGCCGATCGCGGCGTCGAGCGTGCGGTCGTCGACGCGCACGCCCATCTCCTTGGCCAGCTGCAGCTGGGCGCGCTCGACGACCATCGCTTCGATCACCTGGCGCTCGAGGTCGGCCTGCGGCGGGAGCTGGGCATTCTGGGAACGCAGGCGCTGCACGATCTGGCCGACGCGGTCGCGCACTTCGTTGCGGGTGATGACCTCGTCGTTGACGACGACCCGGATCGAATCGATGACATTGGCGCTGCTCGATGCGGGCGGCAGGAAACCGCTGCCGGGGGCAGTGGTTTGCGCCGCTGCAGGCGCGGGCTTGGCACCCTGTGCCAGGGCGGCGTTGGCCGTGAGCGCGCACAGCAGCGTTGCTGCGAGCTTAAGGTGATGCAAACGGGTAGTACGCATAGTCTGGGAAGCACTCATTCAGGTCAAAAATCATCCGTGGTTCGGATCTTGGAGGCGCGCCTGCGGGGGCGCCACCAAGAAGGATACCTCATTGGGATACCCTATTATGGTCGGCCGACGTTGCTGTTCAGCCGCGTATAGCCGGGAATACTCCTCGTAAACGACTCGAGCGGGGTACCAAAACCGAGTCGCGACAGGCCGCTGAGCTCGAGCTGGAAGAAAATCGGCGTCGAGGTCGCCTGGGCTGCCGTCACGAAGCGCTGCGCGCCCATGCGGAAGATCCAGCAATCGGCCTTGTACTCGAGTCCGACCAGGCTCTCGATCACCTTGCGGTCGCGCAGCGAATAGCTGACGCGGCCGACGCCATACCAGCGCTTCGAGAGCGGCCACTGGGCCGACACGTCGGCATTGCGGAAGCTGTCGCGCACGTAGCGGTATTCGGCATTGAGCACCTTCATCGGACCCGGCGTCCAGCGCACGCCATGGTTCTGGCTATACAGGCTGGTGCTGGTCGCATCGTATTGTACGCTGCTGTCGAAGTTCCAGTTATTGACAATGCGGCCCGACGCCGCCAGCAGCAGGTCGGAGCGGCCTTGCCGGTCCTGGGTGCGGCCCGGCATCTGCACGCGCGGCTCGGTAAAGTAAAACCGCTGGCCCACCGCCATGCGCAGGCGCTCGGCGCCGTCGGCCTCGATGAAGCGCGACACCACGGCGGCCGTGAGCTGGTTCGCATCCGAAACGCGGTCGCCGCCGACAAAGCGGTTCTCGCTGAACAGCTGGGCGTAGCTGAAGCCGGCCTCGTTGGTGTCGAAGATCGGGAACTCGTCCTGGTTCTTGTACGGGGTGCGCACATAGAACAGGCGCGGCTCCAGGGTCTGGGTCACGGCGCTGCCGAACAGCTTGGCATCGCGCTCGAACACCATGCCGCTGTCGACCGAGAAGATCGGCAGCGCGCGCGACAGGCTGGTCGCGCCCCGGGCATTGGTTTCCATGCTGTACTTGGTCGCGTGCAGCATCACCTTCGGCGTGATGTAGTAGCCCGGGCGGATAAACGGATAGCTGACCTGGGACACCGCCAGCAGGCGGTTGCCGGTGTCGAAGGTGGGATGCGAAAAGCGCGTCGCTTCGGCGTCGATCGCCCAGTCGAAACCTTTCACATCGTAACGGCCGGTGTGAAAATTAATCTGCGGCAGGCGGTCATACGGACGCGGGATCGCCAGCGCCGGATTGGCCACCGCCGCCGGCTCCTGCAGCACTTGTACGTTCTGGGCGCGTGCGGTCAGGCTCCAGTACTGGGTGCCGTAGCCGGTGTACAGCTCGCGCACCAGCTGGCGTTCGGCGCTGGCCGCGACGTTGCGCGAGAAATCGCTCGGGTATTCGTCGTCCGACGCACCGTGCAGGTTCCAGCCGTAGGTCCAGCCCGGCGCCAGCGTCTGGTTATGGGTCGAGTTGACCAGCCAGCGGTTGGTCTTCGTGATCCGGTCGTTGAGCAGGCCTTCGACATGGGTCTCGCCGGCGTACGGCCCGCGCTCCGTCTGGCCGAGGTAGCGGGCGGTGGCGCCCAGCTGCAGGCCGCGGTCGGACATGACGCGCGGGAACACCGTCAAATCGCGGTTCGGCGCGATATTGAAGTAATACGGCACCATGAACTCGAACTTGCCCTTCGAGCCGAAGCCGACCGAAGGCGGCAACCAGCCCGAACGGCGCGCGCCCGAGAGCGAGAACGACATCGCCGGCGTGCCCAGGATCGGCACGTCCTTGAAATAGATGATGGTCTTGCCCGCGGTGCCGACGTCGCGCCCCGAATCGAGGCGCAGCGTGCTCGCCTTCAGGTACCAGTCCGGATCGGGTCCTTCGCAGGTGCTGTAGGTGCCGTCCGCGACCAGGGCCTGGTCTTCGCCCAGGAAGTCGATGCGGTCGGCGTGACCTTGCGCATTGTTCACCTGCAGCTTGTACTGGGGATGGAGCACCCAGCCGCGCCCGGTCGACATATTCAGCTGCAGGGCGTCGCCCTGGTAGCGGTCGCCGAAACGCCACATGTTGACTTTACCTTCGGCCGTGACTTCGTCCTCGACCAGCCGATAGCAGGCAGTGTCGGCCGTCAGTCTGGTCTGGCCGCGCGTGATCTCGACGTTGCGATTGAGGTTGATTTCGCGGTCCGGACGGCCGCCGATTTCCTCGGCCTGAACGGTAACGGGAAGGTCTTGTTCGTCGGGATGGGGCGCGGGCGGCGCGACTTGCGCGTGCAAGGGCCCCGAGGCCACGGTGACGAGGGCGGACAGGGCAACTGCCCGCCGCCGCGGGAATGGTAGGGCCGTAAACCAGCTCATGGAATCTGTGGCAGCACCATAAAGGGCGATTTTTTGGATTGAATCCCTTATTATATGGGAATTGTCCCCCTCAACCGGTTTCCGCTGGACGTTCCATGTCTTCTTTGTATCAAAACTCCCCCACTTCCGCCGAGCAGGACGCGCGCCTCGCGCTCCTTACCGAATGGCTGAGCTCGCTTGACCTGGTGGAAGTCGGTTCGCGCCGCCCGGCCTCGTCGGACGCCAGCTTTCGCCGCTATTTCCGCCTCGATGTGGCGCCGGCGCTACGCGGCAAACTCGGCGACACCCTGATCGCGATGGACGCGCCGCCCGAGCGCGAAAACGTGCCCGCCTTCATCCATGTGCAGGGACTGCTGGCCGAGGCCGGCGTCACGGTGCCGGCCATCGTCGCGCGCGACGTCGAGCGCGGCTTCCTGCTGCTGTCCGACCTCGGCACCACCACCTACCTGGCCCGCCTCGATTCCGACAACGCCGCCTTCATGTATTCGGACGCGGTCGACGCCCTGATCAAGTTCCAGTTGCACAGCCAGCCGGGCGTGCTGCCCGAGTTCGACCGCGCCTTCGTGCTGCGCGAGATGAACCTGTTCCCGGAGTGGTACCTGGGCCGCCACCTGGGCGTGACCCTCACCGAGGCCCAGCAGGCCCAATTGGATAAAGTGTTCGAGGCGATTACCGCCAACGTGCTGGCCCAGCAACAGGTGTTCATGCACCGCGATTTCCACTCGCGTAACCTGATGTTCCTGGACCAGGGCAACCCGGGCGTGCTCGACTTCCAGGACGCCGTCTACGGCCCGGTCACCTACGACCTCGGCTCGCTGCTGCGCGATGCCTACATCCAGTGGGACGAAGAAATCGTGCTGGACTGGGTCGTGCGCTACTGGCAAAGCGCCAAGCAGGTCGGCCTGCCGGTCAATCCGGACATCGACGCCTTCTACCGCGACTTCGAATTCATGGCCCTGCAGCGCCACCTGAAAATCCTCGGCATCTTCTGCCGCCTGAACTACCGCGACGGCAAGGCGATCTACATGGGCGACTTGCCGACCGTGATGGACTACGTGCGCAAGACCGCCAACCGCTACACCGAACTCAAGCCGCTGATCCGTCTGCTCGACGCGTTCGAGGACAAGGCGCCGCAGGTCGGCTACACCTTCTGAGCTCACTCAGTTTATTTTCCGGGAAGCCCATGAAAGCCATGATTTTCGCCGCCGGCCGCGGCGAGCGCATGCGTCCATTGACGGACACCTGCCCCAAACCGCTGTTGAAAGTGCGCGGCCGTCCCCTCATCACCTGGCACGTGCTGAATCTGGTGCGCGCAGGCCTGGTCGACATTGTCATCAACCATTCGCATCTCGGCCACATGATCGAGGAAGAACTCGGCGACGGCAGCCGATATGGCGCGCGCATCGTCTATTCGCACGAGCCGACGCCGCTGGAAACGGCGGGCGGCATCGCCAACGCCCTGCACCTGCTGGGCGACGAACCTTTCCTCGCCGTGTCGGGCGACATCTACGCGCCCTACTTCGATTTTTCGCAGGCGCTCGAGGCCCTGCCCGACAACGACGCGGTCGGCCAACCGATCCCGTTCGACCAACGCGATATCGCCTGGCTGTACCTGACGCCGAACCCGTGGCACAACCCGACCGGCGACTTTGCTCTCGACATGTACACGCTGGCCAATGACGGCGACCCGAAGTGGAATTTTGCGGGCATCGGGGTCTACCGCCCTGACATGTTCGACGGTATCAAGGCTGGCGAATTCCTGAAATTCGGTCCCCTGATGCGCAAGTTCATCGAACAGAAACGCGTGGGCGGCGAGATCTATCACGGTCCCTGGGTCAATGTCGGGACCGTCGAACAGCTGGAGGAACTGAACGCGCCGATGGCGAAGAGGGCCGGCGCGTGAGCCCGTTTGCCGCCCGCCGCGCACGCCTGGCGGCGAGCATGGAACCGGGCGCGCTGGCGGTGCTGGCCACCGCGCCCGAGGTGGCGAGAAACAGCGACAGCGACTACCCCTACCGCCACGACAGCTATTTTTATTATCTGACCGGTTTTACGGAACCGGAAAGCGTATTGGTCATGGTGGCCGCTTCGGGCGCTACGCCGGCACGTTCGATCCTGTTCTGCCGCGAGAAAAACGTCGAGCGCGAGATCTGGGACGGTTTCAGATATGGCCCGTCCGCCGCGCGTGAAACCTTCGGCTTCGACGAGGCCTACCCGATCGGCGAACTCGATGCGCAGATGGCGCGCCTGCTGGCCGACGTTCCGGCCCTGTACTACGCCCTCGCCCACAATCCCTCCCTGGATGCCCAGGTGGCGGGATGGCTGAAGGCGGTGCGCGCCCAGTCGCGCGCGGGCGTGGCCGCGCCGGCACGCACCCACCACCTGCTGGCGCTGCTCGACGAGATGCGTCTTGTAAAAGACGAGAGCGAGCAGGCGCTGATGCTGCGCGCGGCCACGATTTCCGGCGCCGCCCACCTGCGCGCCATGCGCGCGGCACGCCCCGGCATGTTCGAATACGAGCTCGAGGCCGAACTGCTCTACGAATTTCGCAGGAATGGCGCCCAGTTCCCGGCCTATACGCCGATCGTCGCCAGCGGAGATAAGGCCTGCGTCCTGCACTACAGCGCCAACAATGCGCAGATGCTGGACGGCGACCTGGTCCTGATCGACGCCGGCTGCGAATTCGACAGCTATGCGGCCGACATCACGCGCACCTTCCCGGTGAACGGCCGCTTCAGCGACGCGCAAAAAGTATTATATGAACTGGTGCTGCGGGCCCAGGGTGCAGCGCTGCGTGCCATCGTGCCGGGCCGTCCCTACAGCGACGTGCACGAGGCGGCATTGAAGGTGCTGGCAGAAGGCATGCTCGACGTCGGCCTGCTCGACAAGGCGAAATACGGCAGCGTCGACAACGTGCTGGCCGAGCGCGCCTATACTCCTTTCTACATGCACGGCACCGGCCACTGGCTCGGACTGGACGTGCACGACACCGGCAGCTACCGCGACCTGGGCATCGAGGGCAAGCCTTCGCGGCCCCTGGTGCCGGGCATGGCGCTGACCGTGGAACCGGGCATCTACGTGCGTCCGGCGCCGGGCGTGCCGGAACACTTCTGGAACATCGGCATCCGGATCGAGGACGACGTCATCGTCGGCGAAGCCGGTGCGCGGGTGCTGTCCGGTTCGGCGCCGAAGACGGTACGCGAGATCGAAACCCTGATGGCGGAGCGATAATGGAAGAGCGCAATGAGCAGCACATCGACAATGTCGACGTCGCGATCTGCGGCGCCGGTCCGGTGGGACTGGCGCTTGCGGCCTTGCTGGTGCAGCGCGGCGTCGCGGGATCGCGGATCGCCCTGATCGACGCGCGCGCGCTGGGCCAGGCGATCTCGGACCCGCGCTCGATCGCGCTGGCCTGGGGCAGCCGCCAGCTGCTCGAGGAAGTCAAGGCCTGGCCCTTCCCGTCCACGCCGATCCATACCATCCACGTCTCGCGCCGCGGCCAGCTGGGCCGCAGCCTGCTCGACCGCAGCGAGCACAAACTGGAGGCGCTCGGTTATGTCACGCGCTACGGCGAGGTCGTCGATGCGCTGGCGCGCGCGGTCGACCGCGCCGGCGTGCAGGTGATCCGCCCGGCGCGCGTGGCCGCGCTCGACGAAACGGCGGAGCACGTCGCCCTGTCGCTGGACGACGGCCGCACCGTCACCGCACAGGTCGTGGTCGGCGCCGAAGGCGGCGTGTTCGGCCAGCAGGAGGACAAGGGACAAACGCGCGACTACGGCCAGAGCGCCGTGATCGCACGCGTGTCGGCGAGCAGTCCGATCGCGCACCGCGCTTTCGAGCGTTTTACCGATGCAGGCCCGCTGGCGTTGCTGCCGCAGGAAGGCGCCGACGGCTTTCAGTATGCGCTGGTCTGGTGCGTGCAGCCCGAACGCGCCGAAGCGCTGCAGGCGATGGAAGAAGAACGGTTTTTACACGAACTGGGCGAAGCCTTCGGCGGCCGCCTGGGGCGCTTTACCAAAGTGTCTCCACGCTTTTCCTACCCGCTCGGCCTGAACGCCGACGCCCGCGCCACCACGCGCACGGTCGCCATCGGTAACGCGGCGCAGACCCTGCACCCGGTGGCAGGCCAGGGGCTGAACCTGGGCTTGCGCGATGCGGCCGTGCTGGCGAGACTGCTGGCGCGCTGCCCGGGGCCGGAAGGGATCGGGCGCTTCCTCGACGAGCGCGCCCAGGACCGCAAGCTGACGATTGCCTTGACCGACGCGATGGCGCGCGCCTTTGTCGGCAGCGGGCCGCTGCAATCGGTGCTCGGGCTGGGATTGGCGGCGCTGGATGTGGTGCAGCCGGCGCGCACGCTGCTGGGGGAATTGATGATGTACGGCCGGCGCGGCGGGTCGGCGCTGCTGCCGCATCGGCAAACCTGACCCGCGGCCGCAGCGTAAGGTAGGGTGGGCTCTTGAGCCCACGCGGTGCGGCATGTGACCGTCGAAACCGCATTTCGATCGGGAGGCATTGCACCGCGTGGGCACGAGTGCCCACCCTACGTTACGCAACGGCCGGTGGTGAATCTTCCCTACTCCACCGCCTTCACCATCGACTCGATCACCTTCTTCGCGTCCCCGAAGACCATCATCGTGTTCGGCATGTAGAACAGGTCGTTGTCCAGCCCCGCATACCCCGAGGCCATCGAGCGTTTATTGACGATGATGCTTTTCGCCTTATACGCTTCCAGGATCGGCATGCCGGCAATCGGCGACTTCGGATCCTTGGCCGCCGGGTTCACCACGTCGTTCGCACCCAGCACCAGCACGACGTCGGTCTGGCCGAATTCGCCGTTGATGTCTTCCATCTCGGCTACCTGGTCGTAGGGCACCTCGGCTTCGGCCAGCAGCACGTTCATGTGGCCCGGCATGCGCCCGGCCACCGGGTGGATCGCGTAGCGCACGTTCACGCCGTGCTCCGTCAGTTTATCGACCAGCTCTTTCACCGAATGCTGGGCGCGTGCCACGGCCAGGCCGTAGCCGGGAACGATGATCACCGATTCGGCGTTTTGCAGGATGAACGCCGCATCTTCGGCCGAACCCGACTTCACCGGGCGCTGCTCCTGCGCGCCGGCCGCAGCCGTCGTCGCTTCTCCGCCGAAGCCGCCCAGGATCACGTTGAAGAAGGAGCGGTTCATCGCCTTGCACATGATGTACGAGAGGATGGCGCCCGACGAACCCACCAGCGAGCCGGCGATGATCAGCATCGAGTTGTTCAGCGAGAAGCCGATGCCGGCCGCCGCCCAGCCCGAGTACGAGTTCAGCATCGACACCACCACCGGCATGTCGGCGCCGCCGATCGGGATGATGATCAACACGCCCAGCACGAACGACAATGCCGCCATGATGGCGAACGGCGTCCAGGCCGGTTCCACCGCGTCGGAGAAGCAGAACAGCAAGCCCAGCGCGATGATGGCGATCGCGATGACGAGGTTCAGGATGTGCTGTCCGCCGAAGCGTACCGGCGCGCCCTGGAACAGGCGGAATTTATACTTGCCCGACAGTTTGCCGAAGGCGATCACGGAACCCGAGAAGGTGACGGCGCCGACGAAGGTGCCGATGAACAGTTCGAGCCGGTTCCCGAAGGGCAGCGCGCTACCGCGCGTGGCAATATTGAACGCCCAGGGCTCCGACACGGCGGCGATCGCGATGCACACGGCAGCAAGGCCGATCAGCGAGTGCATGGCCGCGACCAGTTCCGGCATCTTGGTCATCTCGACCTTTTTTGCGGCATAGGCGCCGATCGCGCCGCCCACCACTACGCCCAGCAGCACCAGCGTAAACCCCATGCCGCCGCGCGCGCCGTTGGCCGAGGCCGCGAACTCCGCCTGCAATTTAAAAATCAGGGCAACCGTCGTGACCGCGGCGATGGCCATGCCGGCCATGCCGAAGGTATTCCCCATGCGCGCCGACGAAGGCGAGGACAGCCCTTTCAAGGCCTGGATGAAGCAGACCGAGGCCACCAGATAGAGCAGCGTGACCACATTCATGCTGATGTAGTTCATGCCGCCTCCTTCGTTGCCGTCTTCGGCGCGGCCGCATCGGCGGAGCGTTTCGGTTCCTTCTTCTTGAACATCTCCAGCATGCGCTGGGTGACGAGGAAGCCGCCGAAGACGTTGACGGCCGCCAGCGCCACGGCGACCGTGCCCATGCTCTGTCCGAGTACCCCTTCGGTCAGGCCGGCAGCGAGCATGGCGCCGACGATGATGATGGCGGAAATGGCGTTGGTGACCGCCATCAGCGGCGTGTGCAGGGCCGGCGTGACGGTCCAGACGACGTGGTAGCCGACGTAGATCGCCAGCACGAAGATGATCAGGTTGATGATGGTGTGGCTGATGTCCATGTCCGTCTCCTTATTTGCGCAGCGATTCACGAAGATTCGCACCCTCGTGGCAGAGCAGCGTCGCGCGCACGATCTCGTCCTCGTGGTCGATGAAGAACTTGTCCTCCTTGTCGAAGACGAGTTTCAGAAAATCGAGCACGTTGCGCGCGTACAGGGCCGACGCGTCGGCTGCGACCAGCGCGGCCAGGTTCGGCTCGCCAATGATGTAGACGCCATGCTTGACCACGGTCTTGCCCAGTTCCGTGAGCGGGCAATTCCCGCCCTGCTCGATCGCCATGTCGACGATCACGGAGCCGGGCTTCATGGCGGCGACCGTTTCTTCCTTGATGAGTACAGGCGCCGCCCGCCCCGGGATCAGGGCGGTGGTGATGATGATGTCGGCCAGTTTGGCCCGTTCATGCACCAGTTCCGCTTGCCTGCGCATCCAGTCGGCCGGCATCGGACGCGCATAGCCGCCCACGCCCTGCGCGATCTCGCGCTCCTCGTCGGTAATAAAAGGCACGTCGATGAACTTGGCGCCGAGGGACTCGACCTGTTCTTTCACGGGCGGGCGTACGTCGGAGGCTTCGATCACGGCGCCCAGGCGTTTGGCAGTGGCAATCGCCTGCAGTCCGGCCACGCCGACGCCCATGATCAGCACGCGCGCCGCTTTGACGGTGCCGGCGGCGGTCATCAGCATCGGCATGAAGCGTTGATACGTGTTGGCGGCGAGCATCACGGCCTTGTAGCCGGCGATGTTCGCCTGTGAGGACAGCACGTCCAGCGACTGTGCGCGCGTGATGCGCGGCGCCGCTTCCAGCGCGAAGGCGGTGAGGCGGCTGGCCGCCATGGCGGCGGTGTTCTCGCTGTCGAACGGGTTCAACATGCCGACCACGACCGTGCCGGGCCGCATGCGGGCACGCTCGGATTCGTTGGGGGCGCGTACTTTCAGGACCATGTCGGCCGCAAACGCATCGTCTGCGCTGCCGACCGTGGCGCCGGCGGCGGCATAGGCCTCATCCGTTACCGCCGCATGCAGGCCGGCGCCGGACTGCACCACGACCTGGTGTTTAGCCGCCAGTTTCTTGACAGTTTCCGGAGTTGCCGCTACGCGGGTCTCGCCCGGCCGTGTTTCGGCCGGAATGCCGATTCTCATGCATTCCTCCTTCATGTTGGTGTTCTGTTCACAATCTAACACGTAAACATGGCCCTTTTGTCATTACATGCCTGCGGCTACCCCAGCCGTATGCTTCAGGGGTCAATCCGAGACACCGGCGCCACAAAGATGACGGTTTTTGTAGCAAATCGCTGCAATTACCGCTTTTTTGTTGCACTGCACAGGTACTTGCAAGCAACCCTTTGCGCACCGCTGTAGAATATCGGCTCATTTGTCGAGGACGCGCATGACCCATACCTTCAGACCGTCAGTCACTGTTGCCGCCATCATCGAACGGGATGGCCGTTTCCTCCTGATCGAGGAAGAGACGAGCGAAGGCATCAAGCTGAACCAGCCGGCCGGGCACCTGGACCCGAGCGAGTCGCTCGAGCAGGCGGTCGTGCGTGAAGCCATGGAAGAGGCGGCGCACGAATTCATCCCCACCGGCCTGGTCGGGATGTACATGTCGCGCTATTACTCGAAGTCGCGCCAGGCCGACATCACCTATCTGCGCTTCACCTTCTGCGGCACCGCCGGCAAGCAGTACGACCAGCCGCTCGACGACGGCATCCTGCGCACGCTGTGGATGACGCGCGACGAGATCGCCGCCAGTAGCGAGCGCCACCGCAGCCCGATCGTCCTGCAATGCGTGGACGATTACCTGGCCGGCCGGCGCACCGACCTGGCGCTGCTGTACACCCACCCGTCGGTATTTGAAGAAGGCCTGACAAGTAATCAGACCTAAACAAGCGGAATTGATATGAGCAAGAAAAAAGTCGTGATCGGAATGTCGGGCGGAGTCGACTCCTCGGTCGCGGCCTGGATGCTGAAGGAGCAAGGCTACGACGTGGTCGGCCTGTTCATGAAGAACTGGGAAGACGACGACGATTCCGAATACTGTTCGACGCGCCAGGACTGGATCGACGCGGCCAGCGTGGCCGACGTGGTCGGCGTCGACATCGAGGCCGTGAATTTCGCCGCCGAATACAAGGACCGTGTGTTCGCCGAATTCCTGCGCGAATACCAGGCCGGCCGCACGCCGAATCCGGACGTGCTGTGCAATGCCGAGATCAAGTTCAAGGCTTTCCTGGACCACGCGATGAAGCTCGGTGCCGACCTGATCGCCACCGGCCACTATGCGCGCGTGCGCGAAAATTCGATGGGCAAGTTCGAGCTGCTGAAAGCCTTCGATCACACCAAGGATCAAAGCTATTTCCTGCACCGGCTGAACCAGGCGCAGTTGTCGAAGTCGCTCTTCCCGCTCGGCGAAATCCCGAAAACCGAAGTGCGCAAGATCGCGGAAAAATTGAAGCTGCCGAACGCGGCGAAGAAGGATTCGACCGGCATCTGCTTCATCGGCGAGCGCCCGTTCCGCGACTTTTTGAATCGCTACCTGTCGCACAAGCCTGGGCCGATGAAGCTCGACAACGGGCAGGTCGTGGGCGAACACATCGGCCTGTCGTTTTACACGCTGGGCCAGCGCAAGGGCATCGGCATCGGCGGTTTAAAATCGCACAGGAATGCCGACGGCACCAGCGAGCCGTGGTTTGTCGCGCGCAAGGACATCGCCAACAACACCCTGTACATCGTGCAGGGCCATGACCATCCGTGGTTATTGTCCGCTCGCCTGGAAGCGGGCCAGGCCAGCTGGGTCGCGGGCGAAGCCCCTGCCCCCGGCCCGCTGTCGGCCAAGACACGCTACCGCCAGGCCGACGTTGCCTGCACGGTTGCGGCCGATGGCCTGGATCGCTTCGCGCTCGATTTCCTTGAACCGCAATGGGCGGTGACGCCGGGCCAGTCGGCCGTGCTGTATGACGGCGATATTTGCCTGGGCGGCGGCATCATCGACGGCGCCAGCGCCGTGAACGGGTAGCGCCGCTAGCGCGTGCAGTAAAAAGAAGGGTCGGCATTGCCGACCCTTCTTTTTTGTCCTCTGCCCGTCAGGCGCAGGCCAGCGCTGCTGCCTGCCTGGTCCCGCGCGGGCGCGCCAGCGTCCACTCGGCGCAAATCCAGTCTTCGAACTGTTCCGGCGCCTGCGGACGCGCGTACAAATATCCCTGCACCTGGTCGCAGCCGGCGCCTGCCAGGAACTGCGCCACCGGCGCCGTCTCCACACCCTCGGCCACGACCAGCTGGCCGAGGTCGTGCGACAGCTTGATCATGGTCGCCACCAAAGCGCGCTTGCGTTCATCCTGGTCGAGGTCGCGGATAAAACTCTGGTCGATCTTGACCACTTTCGCCGGCACGCTCTGCAGGTAGGCCAGGCTGCTGTAGCCGGTGCCGAAGTCGTCGATCGCCAGCTGCACGCCGCCCGCGGCCAGGCCCTCGAGGGTCGCGGCGGCCAGCGCGCGCTTGCTCATCAAGGCACTCTCCGTGATTTCGATCGCCAGTGCGCCGGGGGCGAGGTCGTGGGCGCGCAGGCGTGACAGCACGTGCTCGCAGAAGTCGGCTTCGAGCAGGTTCACGGCCGACACGTTGACCGCCACCTGCAGCGCCAGCCCGGCGCGGCGCCAGCTTGCGAGCTGGCGCAGCGCGCGCTCGAGCACCCAGCGCGTGGCTGCACGGGCCAGCGAGGTCTGCTCGATCACGGGAATGAATTCGCCCGGCGAGACCTCACCCAGCGCCGGATGGCGCCAGCGCAGCAGCGCCTCGGCGCCGATGCAGCGGCCGGTCGCCAGTTCGATCTTCGGCTGGAACACGAGGCGCAGCTGGCTGTCGTCGTTCAAGGCGGCGCCGAATTCGTTGGCGATCCGGAAGCGCCGCATGAACACGGCATTCTGCTCGGCCGAGAAAACGCGCACCCGGTGCGAGCCCTCGATCGCATCGTGGGCGGCACTGTACATGTCGCGCAGCAGGTCCAGGGGGGCCGCCTGACCGGTCGTGAACGGAGACACACCGACGGTGGCGGTGGTGACGAAACGGGCAGTCGGGCTGTCGGCGCGCAGCGCGACCCAGGCGCTGAGCCAGTCGCAAAAGCGCGCCAGGTCCGCGCCTGGTTCGGCCAGGAAAGCGAACTGGGTCGGACCGACGTGGTACAGCCTGCGCGCCGGTCCCAGCGCCGAACGCAGCGTACGCACCGCGTCGCCGACAATGTCCTCGTAAAAGCCGGCGCCCATCGCGCGCACCGCGCTGCTCATCTGCTCGGGCGTGGCCAGGTTCACCAGCGCCGCCAGGCGCGCCTCGCCCGCCGGGCGCTCGAGCGCGAGGTCGAGCAGGTCGTCGACGAACTGGTTGCGGTTCGGGATGCCGCTGACCGGATCGATGCGCCCGATCGCGTGCTGCAGCTCGATCTGCGCCATCACCATCGAGGCCAGGTCGGCAAGTCCGATGCGCTCGGTCTCGCTGATCGTGCGCGGCTCGGTGCCGAGGACGCACAGCGCACCGAGGCTATAACCGTCGCGCGTGACCAGCGGCGCGCCGGCATAGAAACGCACGCCGCTCGCGGCCAGGGGGCTGTCGCGATAGCAGGCCTCGACCAGGAGGTCGGGGATGACCAGCATGCGTGCCGTGTTCGCCACTTCGCCGCAGGGCGCCATGTCGCGCGGGATCGAACCATGCGCGACGCCGACGCGCGACTTGAACCACTGGCGGTCGACATCGGTGAGCGACACCGCCGCAATCGGCAGGCCGAACAGCTGGGCAGCCATCCGCGTGATGCGGTCGAACGCTTCGTTGGGAGGCGTGTCGAGCAGGTCGAGCTTGCGCAGTGCGTCGAGGCGGGCTGCTTCCAGCAGGACCGGCGGAGGTTGGCTCATGAGGATATGACGAAAATGATGAATTGACCCATTCTGATCGTCAAATTTCCATCAGTCAACTAAATTATTCTGAACCGACACGTGAATACACCATATTGTGGGCGAAACGCAATTAAAACGGTCTTGCAATCATCAATTCCGGCATTTTGTCAGATTCCTGAAGTAGAATGTTCATCAATTATTGCTTGAGTGGAACTTTGATTATGGATGTATCCAGCGCCGACCAGGGGGACGATCCGATCCTCACCACGCGCGAAGCAGGCCAACTGCTCGGGATTGCCGTCAGCACGGCGCAGCAATGGATCGAAAACGGCGTGCTGCCGGCCTGGAAGACGCCGGGCGGGCACCGGCGCGTGCGCCTGTCCGACGTCAGCGCCTTGCTGCGCGCACGTGCCGGCCTGGAGCCGTCGGCAGGCAGCGCCGATCCTGAAGACTTCGTCCCCGGCGCCGGCTGCGCCCTGCCCGGCCAGGAGCACGCGCGGCTGGACGCCTTGCGCGCCACCGGCCTGCTCGACAGCGAAGCGGAAGCCGTCTTCGACCGCCTGACCTGGCTCGCCGCGCAGATCACGGAGTGCCCGATCGCGCTGCTGTCGCTGGTCACGGCGCGCCGCCAGTGGTTCAAGTCGCGGATCGGCATCCACCTGCCGCAGACCGCACGCGAGGACGCCTTTTGCAGCCATACGATCGCCCAGGACGGGCCGCTGGTCGTGCCCGACACCTTGCTCGACGAGCGCTTCCGGCACAACCCGCTGGTGGTCGGCGCGCCGCACCTGCGCTTTTATGCGGGTTTTCCGCTGCTTGACGCGCGGGGTTTCCGGCTTGGCGCCCTGTGCGTCATGGACCGCGAGCCGCGCCGCCTGCGCGAGCGGGAAATGCGCGCGCTGGGCGAATTGACGGCCATCGCCGCCGAGGAGATCAGGCGGCGCTAGGTAGACGAGCTACCGCCCGCCTGCTGCTTGCGCACCACGGCGATGACGGTATTGCGGATGGTTTTTAGTACGGCGTCGGCCTTGAACGGTTTCACGATGAAGCCGTGCACACCGCGCGCCAGCGCGGCTTCGATGGTGGGTGCGTCGAGCGTGCCCGAGACCATGAAGACCAGGGTTTTCGGCAGGTTCGCGCGCAGCTGCTCGACGACATTGCTGCCGTCCTCGACCTGCTCGCGCGCGATGCACATGATCTGCGGGCGGTATTTCGCCGCCTGCACCAGCGCGCTGTGGCCGGTGTGCGCCTGGGCGACGACCTCGTAGCCGCCGTCCATCAATACCGTATTCAACAAGCCGCGCGAAATCGCGTTCGAATCGACTATCACTGCTTTGAGCATTCCGGATCCTTCTCGTTCAATGCGATTCGTAGGCCAGCATCTTCCACGTGACCCCAAGGCGCACGTCGGTCTTCAGCTGCACCAGCTGGCGCGACAGGTACAGGATGTCGCGCTCGGCGCGCAGGCGCTCGCCCAGCGGCGTTTTGAGGATGCCGGCGCCGGCCATGACGGCGTCCAGGCTGCCATAGGCATTCAGCAGGCGCGCCGCCGTCTTCATGCCGATCTTCGAGACGCCCGGCACGCCGTCGGTGGCGTCGCCCATCAGCGCCAGCAGATCGTGCAGCAGTTCCGGCGCCACGCCGAACTTGTTGCGTACCCAGGCGTCGTCGTGCCACTCGTTTTTAAAATGATCCCACACGAGGGCGCCCTGTGCGATCAGGACGTGCAGATCCTTGTCGGTGGTGGCGACGATGGCTTCCCCCCGGTTCTCGTTCAGCCAGCGCATGACGCAGGTGGCGACGACATCGTCCGCTTCGACTTCCGGCAGCATCGCCACCGGCACCCCGGCCGTTCGCAGGCGCTCCTGGAATTCCGGCAAGGCCTCCCGCAACACCGACGGCATCGGCGCGCGGTGTTCGCGGTAGCGCGGGTACAGCGCATGGCGCCAGGTCTGGCCGCCGTAGTCGAAAGCGGCCAGCACGTGGGTCGGCGCATGCGTCTCGAGCAGGATGCGAAACGACGAGAACGCGTGGCGCAGGGCGATGCCGGCCTTGAGATCGGAGTCGGGCTCCGGGCTGGCTTCGTAGACCCGGCGCACGATGTTCAGTCCGTCGATCGCGAGCAGCTTGGCCATGCGATTTACCTTGCGTAGTCGTACTTGCCGCCGCGTTCCAGTGCGCGCGCATAGGCCGGACGGGCATGGATGCGGGCCAGGAAGGCGCTCAGGCGTGGATAGTTTGCGCCCAGTCCGGCGCGCGAGGCGGCCGCTTCCAATGGAAAGCTCATCTGGATGTCGGCGGCCGTCATGTCACTCCCGGCGAACCAGTCGCGCGTGGCCAGTTCCGATTCCAGATAGTCGAGCTGGCTCTTGATGTTCGGCTCGACCAGGGCGCCCTTGACCTTGCGCGCGATGGTGCGTGCGATCGGTTTCGCAAAGAAGGGCATCGGGCCGTTCTCGATGCGGTCGAACACCAGTTTCATCAGCAGCGGCGACATGGCCGAGCCTTCCGCGAAGTGCAGCAAAAACGTGTACTTCAGTTTTTCCGGCGTACCGGCGGCCGGAATGAGGCGCCCGTTGCCGTAGCGTTCGACCAGGTATTCGACGATCGCGCCCGACTCGGCCACGACCGTGTCGCCATCCGTGATCACCGGCGATTTGCCGAGCGGGTGCACGGCCTTCAGTTCCGGCGGCGCCAGCATCGTCTTCGGGTCGCGCTGGTACTTCTTGATTTCATAAGGCAGGCCCAGTTCTTCGAGCAGCCACAGGATGCGCTGCGAGCGCGAATTGTTCAGGTGATGGACGGTGATCATGGGCGCATGCCGGTAGGATAAGACCGTTAGCTTAGCATTGTTGAAGCTTTCCAAAAAGGCAGGCCTGGCGGCAGGGTTCGGCACCGCACCGAGCCGGGCGCGCCCGCCCACTATGATGGGCTGCATGGGCAAGATCCACATCGGCATCTCCGGCTGGCGCTACGCACCCTGGCGCGGAAAATTCTATCCTCCCGGCCTGGCGCAGGCGCGCGAGCTCGACTACGCCTCGCGCCAGCTGCCGACGATCGAAATCAACGGCTCCTTCTATTCGCTGCAGCGCCCCGAGAGTTACGCCGCCTGGTATGCGGCGACGCCGCCCGGCTTTGTCTTCGCGGTGAAGGGCAACCGTTTCATCACGCACATGCTCAAATTGAAGGACATCGACGCGCCGCTGGCCAACGTGCTCGCCTCGGGCGTGTTCGAGCTGCGCGAAAAGCTCGGCCCCTTCCTCTGGCAATTCCCGCCGATGGTCAAATTCGATCCCGAGCGCTTCGAACACTTCCTCGGCATCCTGCCGCAGGATACGCAAGCCGCTTTGGAACTGGCGCGCCACCACCAGTCGCGCATGGAAGGGAAAGTGTCATTGGCGATGGATGCCAAACGCCCGATGCGCCACGCCGTCGAGGTCCGCCACGAGAGTTTTCGGGACGAGCGCTTCCTCGCCCTGCTCCGGAAATACAAGGTCGCCCTCGTCGTCGCCGACACGGCCGGCAAATTCCCCTACCTCGACGATGTGACGGCCGACTTCGTCTACATCCGCCTGCACGGCGACAAGGAGTTATACGCCAGTGGCTACGACGACGAAGCGACCGAGCGCTGGGCCAAACGCATCCGCGGCTGGAGCAAACATGGGGATGTGTACTGCTACTTCGATAACGATATCAAGGTGCATGCGCCCTATGACGCGCAGCGCCTGATAAGGGCGCTGGGGTTGTAGGGTGGGCACTTGTGCCCACGCGGTCCTACTCCGGCATACCACCACTGCCTACTCGATCAACATGTCGATGATCTCCGGTGTCCCGCCCCAATCCTCTGGATACACTGCTTGACGCACAGTGACATGGTGCGGCATCGTAATGCGGCGCCATGTAGGTGAGGATGGTTAAATCAATCGGGACGCATCGGCATCGGCGTTCCGATGGCAGCGCCGTGTGCGCAAGCTTAGACGGCGTGGGCACAAGTGCCCACCCTACTTTTTATGGAGCTTGATGACGCGATGGCTGTTGCCCACGGGCGGCGTCAACTCTTCCGGCGTCTCGCAGGTATTACAGCTCTTGCACCCGCCCCCGCAGCTGTCGGCCGTATCCAGCCAGCGCACCAGCTTCGAATCCGTGCCGCCGCGCGAGAGGCGGTTGACGATGCGGATGCGCCACGCGGCCGGCAGGTATTTCGCGCCGACGTAGACGGCGGCACCCACCACGACCAGCGCGACGACGAGTTCCTGCCACATCTCAGCCTCCGCCGAGCGCCAGCGCGACGCGGTAGGTGATGAAGGAAGCGATGTAGGCCAGCGCGAACATGTAGCCCGCCATCATCCAGGCATACTTGGCGCTGCCGGTTTCGCGGCGCACCACCGACAGGGTCGACAGGCATTGCGGCGCGTAGACGTACCAGGCCAGCAGAGACAAGGCCGTCGCCAGCGACCACGAGCCGGCGATCAGCGGGCCGAGGGTGTTCGCTACGTCGTCGCCGGAGCCGGCCAGCGCATACACGGTGCCGAGCGCGCCGACGGCCACTTCGCGCGCGGCCATGCCGGGCACGAGGGCAATGCAGATCTGCCAGCCGAAACCGATCGGCTCGAAAATGACCGACAAGGCGCGCCCCAGCATGCCGGCCACGCTGTAATAAATCGGCGGCTGGGTTGCACCTTCGGGCGCCCCCGGGAAACTCGAGAGGAACCAGACCAGCACCATCAGCGTCAGGATGATGGTACCGACCCGCATCAGGAAGATCCTGGCGCGTTCCCACAGGCCAAGGGCCAGGGTCTGCAGGTGCGGCCAGTGGTAAGCGGGCAGTTCCAGCATCAGCGGATGCTGGCCGCTGCCGCTGCGGCGTTTCATGTACCAGGCCACCAGCATGGCGCTGACGATACCGAGCGCGTACAGCACGAACAGCACCAGGCCCTGCAAGTTGACGATGCCGATTTTACGGTCGGGGATGAAGGCGGCAATGATCAGGGCGTACACCGGCAGGCGCGCGGAACAGGTCATCAGCGGCGCGATCATGATCGTCACCAGGCGGTCGCGCGGGTTCTGGATCGTGCGCGCGGCCATCACGCCGGGAATCGCGCAGGCGAACGAGGACAACAAGGGAATGAAGGCGCGCCCCGACAGCCCGACGCCGCCCATCATGCGGTCGAGGAGAAAAGCGGCGCGCGGCAGGTAGCCGCAATCCTCGAGGATCAGGATGAAGAAGAACAGGATCAGGATCTGCGGCAGGAACACGAGCACGCCGCCGACGCCGGCGATGATGCCGTCCACGATCAGGCTGCGCAGCGGTCCCTCGGACATGGTGCCGCCGATCCACTTGCCGATGCCCTCGACGGTGCTGGTGATGAAATCCATCGGCGCTTCGGCCCAGCTGAACACGGCCTGGAAGATGATGAACATCAGCGCAGCCAGCAGGATCGGGCCGACCACCGGATGCAGGACCACGTGGTCGATCTTCTCGGACAGGTTGCCCTTGTCGTGCGCGTAGTTGGTGGTGGCGGCGAGAATGCGCCGCACTTCGCGCTGGGTCTGCTCGACCGGAACGGCGTCGATACTGGACAAAGGCTGCGGCGTGGCCGGTTCGAGCGGCATGCGGTCGAGCGCTTCCAACAAGGCCTGTTCGCCGCCGGCCTGGATCGCGACCGTCTCGACCACCGGCATGCCCAGTTCCTGCGACAGTTTCGCCGTATCGATCTCGATGCCGCGTTTTTTTGCGACGTCGACCATGTTCAGGGCCAGCAGCATCGGCAGCCCGAGGCGCTGGATTTCCAGCACCAGGCGCAAATTCAGGCGCAGGTTTGTGGCGTTGACGACACAGACGACGGCGTCCGGCGCCGCTTCGCCTTCGCGCAGGCCGGCCACCACGTCGCGCGTGATCGCTTCATCCGGGGTTTGCGCGGACAGGCTGTAGGCGCCGGGCAGGTCGAGCACGCGCAGCGCGCGTCCGGCGGGCGAAGTAAAACTGCCCTCCTTGCGTTCGATGGTGACGCCGGCGTAGTTCGCGACCTTCTGGCGCGCGCCGGTGAGGCGGTTGAACAGCGCCGTCTTGCCGCAGTTCGGATTGCCGAGTAAAGCGATCAGGGGCGAGCGCGCCGCCACCTGTTGTTCCATGACGCCCATCGATTATTCCGGCTGGATTGAGACGAGTGCGGCCTCGAACTTGCGCAGGGCGAAGGTCGATTCGCCGACTTTGACGGCAACCGGGCCGCCCGGCAGCCCGCGTTTCAGCATGCGGATGCGTTCGCCCGGCACGAAGCCGAGTTCCATCAGGCGGCGCGCCACGTCCTGACCGCCCAGTGCGTGCGGCGCAAGGTGGATCACGGTCGCACTCTGTCCGGCCTTGAGGGCGTCGAGTGTGGTCAAAGTGGGGACTAGGGTCATGGCGGCGTTCCGGTGGTGTAGCGCTGATGAGACAGATACTAGCATCATAAACCTAAATGCGAATTATTTCTATTTGCAGCTTTGATCACACGACAAAACCGCTTGCGTTCGTCGAAAATTTTACGCAGAATAGAACACGAATGAGAACGATTCTCATTATTCGAGTGACAACTCAGGTAAAACTTCAGGGACTGCTTCGATGATCGTCTGTGTCTGCAACAACATCTCCGACCGTGAAATCCGCCAGGCCGTCGACCTCGGCATCACCTCGATCGCCGCACTGCGCGCGGAACTGGGCCTGGGCACCGATTGCGGCAAATGCATCAGCTATGCACGCGAAGTGCTGCACGAAGCCCTCGACAGCAAGACCGTGGTTACCGAACTGAGCTTCCGCTCCTCCCAGCTGGCCTGATCCCACCTGTTGCTTGCGCCGCGGTTCCGGCCGCGCGCTGCTGCCCTTTTGCTATGATGGTGGCAACGCACACCAACAATAAGGCACATCATGAAGGGCGATCCCAACGTCATCCGGCTGCTCAACGCGCAGCTGACCAACGAGCTCACCGCGGTCAACCAGTACTTCCTGCACGCGCGGATGTACCGGCACTGGGGTTTCTTCAAGCTCGGCAAGAAGGAATACGACGAATCGATCGGCGAAATGAAACATGCCGACAAGCTGATCGACCGCATCCTGATGCTCGACGGCCTGCCGAACCTGCAAGCCCTGCATAAACTCCTGATCGGCGAAAACACCGAAGAGATGCTGGCCGCCGATTTGAAACTCGAGCGCAGCGCCCAGATCACGGTCAAGGAAGGCATCGCCGCCGCCGAGCTTGCGGCCGACTACGTCTCGCGCGACCTGCTGCTCGAGATCCTCGAGGACACCGAAGAGCATATCGAATGGCTCGAGACCCAGCTCGACCTGATCGTGAAGGTCGGGATCCAGAATTACCTGCAGAGCCAGATGGCCGAGTAAGGATTTCAGTTTCACCGGCGGGCGGCTGTGCCGTCCGCCTCCTGCATCACCCACACCGGCGCCGACCACAGGATGTTGCCATCGGCCTGGGTCAGCTTCGCATAATAAAAATGCGCGCCCACCGACGGCGTAAAACTGACGTTCGCCTCGCTCGCCATTTGCGTGACGGCCCCGTTCCGTCCCGGCACCCCTTCCATGATCGCCACCGACGCCACCTGCTTGCCCGCCGTGCTGGCGAAATGCGCCACCAGGTTCAAGGGACCGCTATTCGTCAACCGCTCGCCCATCATGCGGCCGTTGGCGGTCAGCACCAGCTGCGAACTTTTATCCATCGTCGCGAACACGCGCCGCGCCTTCAATGCGTCGATGAAGCTGGCCTGGCTCAAAGGCTCGCCGTCCGGGATCAGCACGCCGGTGCGGTTCGTATAGGCCGTGCCCCAGTTGGCGCAGTGGTTGTCCTGGTTGGTACTGAAGGCAACGTGATACCCCGCCTCCAGCACCTTGTTGCAGGCCACCTCGAAATTGCTTCTCCGGGTTTCCGCTTCCTTGTCGTTGCTTGAAAAGGCCGTGCTGTTGACTACCTCGCACAGGGCCATGGCCGCGTCGCCGTCCGCGGTGTAGCCGAGGGCGGTGCCATTCACCGTGAACTGGCCGCTGGCTGACGGATGGTTGAACTGGCCGACCCAGCCGCGCTCGCGCATCAGCGTGTATAGAAACGCGTAATCGCTGCGCGGCGTGGCGACATCGGCCAGCAGCTCGCCTTGCCCATTCTTTTCCCAGCCCAGCAGCTGCTCGCTGTTAAAAATGTTGACGTGGCCGCCCTTGTTGATGACGCCCCACTCCATGCCGTAGACGGCCAGGAAATCCGGGTGCGCGGCGTTGAAGCCGGCGGCGATGTCGAGCCCCTTGCGGTACAGGGCCTTGGCCGCGGCCGGGTCGGCATTCGGTTCGGTGCCGTCCGAACCGTCGTACATGTGGTTGTGCTCGGACGCGACAAGGATGTCGAGGCCGTGGTTCCTGGCGTAGGCAAAGGCGGCGTCCGGCCCGTATTTCGCCGTTAAAGGATCCTGGGCGCCCTTGCAGTCGCTCAGTTCGGCGCCGCCGTCGCTGTGGTTGGTCTGGCTGTGCAGGTTACCGAAGTAGACCGTGTAGGGCAGCGCCGCCGTGGAGGCTTGTGCGCCCGGCTGGCGCAGGCCCGGCCTGCCGACCGGCAGCGGCGCAAAGGCCGGCAGGGTAGCCAGGCGCGGCGGCCCGAGCTCGATCTGCCAGGTCTGCTCGTGGACGTCGGCCGAGGGTGCATGCGAGAGCGCAGCGCGGCTGGCGGCGCGCAGGCGCACCTGGTACACGCCGGCGGCCAGCTTGCCGGCATCCTGGCCGGACCATTCCACCCGCACCGACACCGGCTGGTCTGCCAGCGGCGTGCTGCCCTGCCAGCGGCGCACGACGAGCTCGCGCGGACCGATCAGCTCGAGCTGCCAGTCGACGACTTGCGCCTGGCGCGCATTCGGATAATCGAAGGCGAGGGTAAACGTACGCGCGTCGCCCTTGCCGGGGTCAAGCGCCCGATACGGGGCGAACAAGGTGGCTTCAAATTCGCTGTGTTCGTCGATGGCTGCAAAGGCGCCGGGAGCGCAGCAGCACAGCAGAAACAGGGCGAAGCAGGAGGGAGTAGAGATAAAGGTTTTCATGATGCAATTGTTGCAATTGCATCATGATCAGCCCTTGCGCCAGGCCGGGCGTTAGTTGCCTTTAACTATATCTTTTTTGACAAAAGGACAGCCGGGTGCAGCCCGATGCCGGCGCAGGTGCCGGCGCGAAGGCGGCACCTGCGCCGATACCTCATCTCGTCAGAAATGGTATTCGGCGCGCACCATCGGCGTGCTGGCGCGCTGGCCGCGCCCGCCGGTAGTGGCGCGCGTGTTGCCGAACTTGTTGTTCCAGAACTGGTACTCGAGGCCGACCCGCAGGCGGTTCTTCGCCTGGCCGAAGTGGGAGCTGAGGTCGTACATCAGCGCCATGTCGATGTTGGTCTCGGCGCCGGTGCCGTTGCCCACTTCATCCTGGCCCTTGGCAGCGATGAACAGGCCAAAACCCTCGAACGAGACGCGCTCGACCACGGGAATCGCCCAGTTGACCGACAGCGCGGCGTGGGTGTCGTAGGTGTAGCGGCCGTTGACGTTCGAGATCGGCGGGAAGGCGCCGCTCGGCGCGTTCGATTCGCGCAGCAGCAGCACGCTCGTGTTCAGGAAACCGGGCACGTCCCACATCAGGGTCGGGCCGGCGACCAGCATGCGCTTCCTCGAGTTGTAGCCGACGTCGTTCTTGGTGTTCCAGTCGAAGCCGAAGGTGGCGCCGACACCCTTTACCGGGCCATAGCGCATTTCGGTGCCGCGCAGGGCGCCGATGTCGAGCGTGTGGCGGTAGACGATATAGGCTTCCTGGGCGCCTTCGCTTTGCGTCAGCGAGGCCGGATCGGCTTTATCCGACTGCAGCAGGTCGACGTTGAAGAAGTTGCTGCCGTACTTGTAGCCGCTGGCGTGGGTCAGCGCGAAGATGTGCTTCTTGATGGGCTCCGGATTGAACGGCTCGGCGAAGCGGGTGCCGTAGCGCCAGCTGATCGAGGTGTCGCTCCAGTCGGCAGCGCCGGCGGCGGCACAGGTGAGCAGCAGGGAGGCGCCGGCGGCGCACAGGATTTTATTGGTCATGTAATGGTCTTGGACTGAGGTTGCTCGCGTTTTGCCTGATTGGACGGCTCCTGCCGGCGCGCGACATGCAGCTCGACGCGGTGCACCTGGCCGTCGTCGACCAGTTGCAGCGTGTCGCCGCCGACATCGACGCCATCGACCCGCAGCGCGGCGGCATCCAGCACGCGCACCTCGATCGCATACGTGGTGGCGCGATAGCGGTACTGCAGGCGGAAGCCCGGCCAGCCGCAAGGCAGCTGCGGCGCCAGCACCAGCCGCTCGCCGACGCGCTCGATGCCGAGCAGCGATTCGACGACCAGCCGGTACATCCATCCGGCTGAGCCAGTGTACCAGCTCCAGCCGCCGCGCCCAACATGGGGAGCGGCCGCGTGTACATCCCCAGCAACAACATACGGCTCCAGGCGGTAGCGCGCGCAGTCGTCCAGCGTGGCCGCAAGGCGCACGGGATTGAGCATGTCGAACAGTTCCCAGGCGCGCTCGGTGTTCCCCATGCGCGCAAAGGCCATCGCGCCCCAGAGCGCCGCATGCGTCGCCTGGCCGCCGTTCTCGCGCACGCCGGGCGCGTAGCCACGCAGGCTGCCGGGATGCAGGCTGCCGGCCTCGAAGGGCGGATCGAGCAGCCGGATCAGGCGCGATTCCGGCCACACCAGGTGGGTGTCGACCGCCGCCATGGCGCTGGCCGCGCGCTCCGGGCCGGCGGCGCCGGACAGCACGCTCCAGCTTTGCGAGACCAGGTCGATGCGGCATTCGTCGCTATCCTTCGAGCCGAGCGGGGTGCCGTCGTCGAACCAGGCGCGGCGGTACCATTCGCCATCCCAGGCGTGGTTTTCGAGCTGGGTGCCGAGCGCCTGCGCGGCGGCGCGGCAGGTGGTGGCAAAACCGTAGTCGGCGCGGCGGTCGGCCAGTTCGGCGAAGCGGCTTAACACCTCGATCATGAAAAAGCCCAGCCAGACGCTCTCGCCGCGTCCCTTGGCGCCGACGCGGTCGAGGCCATCGTTCCAGTCGCCGCTGCCGATCAGGGGTAATCCATGTTCGCCGAAGCGCAGGCTGTGGCGGATCGCGCGCACGCAGTGTTCGTACAGGTCGGCGCGCTGGCTGGACTCGCGCGCCAGGTCGAAATACGACTCCTCGCCGAATGCGAGCGCACGCCCTTCCAGATAAGGAGCCGACTCGCCCAGCACCGCGAGATCGCCGGTGGCGCGGATGTAGCGGCAGGTGGCCAGCGGCAGCCACAATAAATCGTCCGAGCAGCGCGTGCGTACGCCGCCGTTCGCAGGCGGATGCCACCAGTGCTGCACATCCCCCTCGACGAACTGGTGCCCGGCGCACAGCAGCAGGTGCTCGCGCAGCAGTTGCGGACGCGTGTGCACCAGTGCCATCGCGTCCTGCAACTGGTCGCGGAAACCGTAGGCGCCGCCCGACTGGTAATAGGCGCTGCGCGCCCACATGCGGCAGGCCAGGGTCTGGTACACGAGCCAGCCGTTGGCGAGCACGTCGAGGCTGGGGTCGGGCGACTCGACGCGTACCGCGCCGAGCGTCTCGTCCCAGTACGCGTTCACCCGTTCGATTGCCGCTCGGGCCGCCGTACTGCCGCCATGGCGCGCCGCCCGCTCCGGACCGCCGGCACCGAGCACGAACACCAGCTCCTTCTGTTCTCCGGGCGCCAGCTCGAAGGCGACCTGCAGCGCCGCGCACGGATCGAGTGCGGCGCCGCTGCTGCCGGACAGCCCCGCGCGGCTCAGGGCCTGCGGCGCGCCCAGATGCCTGCCGCGGCCGATGAACTCCATGCGGTCGCAGGTAAAGCCCGCTTCCTGCGCGTCGACGTGGAAGAAGGCGGCATGCTCCGCGCCATCGCTGTTCCAGGCATTGCGTGCGCACAGCGCGCCGCTGGCCGGATCGCGTCCGGTCACGACGTGCATGCTGGATGCCGCACGCAGCTCGCCCAGCACCCATTCGACATAAGCGGTCGCCGACAGGCGCCGCGGCACCGCGCTGTCATTGCGTACCCGCAGCACGCTGTATTTTACCGGCGCATCGTGTGCCACGAACTGCGTCAGTTCGGTGCGGATGCCGTGCGCCCTGTGCTCGAACACGCTGTAGCCGAAGCCGTGGCGCGTGAGGTAGTCGCCGCCCGATGGCGCAGGCAATGCGGTCGGCGACCAGAACACGCCGCTCGCTTCGTCGCGCAGATAAAACACTTCGCCGCCGCGGTCGCCCACCGGATCGTTTTCCCAGGGCGTCAGGCGCAGGTTGTGGGCGTTCCCGCTCCAGGTATAAGCCTGGCCGCTTTCAGAGACGACCGAGCCGAAATCCGGGCTGGCCAGCACGTTCGACCAGGGGGCCGGCGTCGGCCGCCCGGGCTTTATACGGATGAGATATTCGCGTCCGTCGGGGCTGAAGCCGCCGATGCCGTTGTCGAGCAGGAGCGCGGGCGCTTCGGTTTCCGATTCGGCTTCCGGCACAGGAGCGGCCGCGGGCTGCGGCGCGGCCGTGCGCAGCGCCGGCATGCCGGTGCCGGGCGCCGCCTGCGCACGCCGCAGCTGCTCGGCCAGGCTGCCGCCTTCGCCCACCAGCACCACGCGCGCCAGCGCCGCGATCAGGACCCGGTCTTCCTGCGGCAGCTGCTCGAGCACCTGCAGATACACACCGCCCGGGCGGTCGAGCAATGCGGCCGCACTGCTGGCGGCGATGAGCTCCAGGAGCTGGGCGTGCAGCGAACGGGGCGCGCTGCCGCCCTCCCCGCACCAGATCACCAGGTCGACCAATAAACCCTTATGGCGCCACCAGGCATGGGCCTGCAGCAGCTGGCGCGCCAGCCCGAGCCGGGCCGCGTCCTGGATCTGCACCAGCACGATCGGCAAGTCGCCCGAGATCGCATATGGCCACAGGCCGGACTGGCCGCGGGTATTGCGCGCGATGAGCGCCGGATCGGCGCGCAGTCCGCGCTGCGGATACAGCACGGCGCCCGCCAGACGCGCATACAGCTGGGCGTCCGCTTCGCTCGCATGCAGGGACTGGAGCAATGCCTGGCCCTGGGCCCAGGCCAGCTCGAAGGTATGTTCGACACAGTGGCGCTGCGCATACTTGGCGGCCAGGTGCAGGGCGGCGTCGCGCTCGCCCGCCACGCCGAGCACCAGGTCGACCGTGATCTCTTCGTCGGGCGCGAGCGTCACCACGCGGCGGATCACCAGCGCCGGATCGAGCACCGCACCGGCCGCGCCATCGAGCGGCCTGTCGGTCGCCATGGCAGCGGGCAGCGCGTTGCGATTGCCGCGACCGATGAAATCGGCGCGGCTGGTTTCGAACGAGGCCGCTTCGGCCTCGACGCCGTGCACCGCCATCGCATGCAGCAGCCAGGGCGTCGCTTCCCCTTCCGCGCGCGGCCGGCGCGTGCAGAGGATGGCGGTGCGATCTTCGACGATTTCGCTCTGCACGAAGAGTTTGCTGAAAGCGGGGTGAGCGTCGTCCTGCGCCGGCAAGGACAGCACCGGTTCCGTATAGCTCGTCAACTCGATGCGGCGCGGCCGCCCGGACAGATTCTTGATGCGCATGCGGCGCAGCTCGACATCGTCCTCGGGCGCGACCACGATCTCGGTCACCAGCTCGATGCCGTGGTCGCGCCGCCGCAACTGCACCTTCTCTTCCGCGAACACGGCCTCGTAATGCTCGGGCTGGGCCAGCGTCGGCTGCCAGGCGCCGGACCACAGCGCGCCGCTGTCCAGGTCGCGCAGGTAGCAGAACAAGCCCCAGTCGTCGCAGGTTGCGTCCATCCGCCAGCGCGTGAGGGACAGTTCGTTCAAGCGGCTGTAGCCGCCGCCGTCGCTCGTCACCATCACGTGGTAGCGCCCGTTCGACAGCAGTTGCAGCTGCGGCTGGGCCACACCGGCGCGCGTAACCGAACGGACCGGCAAAGGCGCCTCGGGCGCGCCCTGCTGCGCATCGAGTTCGAAGGCGGCGGACTGGATGGCGCCGCTCGCCGGCACCGGTTCCTGCAACAGGAGCAGCGCCGCGCGCAACTGCGGATCGGCCTCGAAGCGCCGCTGCATCGGACGCCCATGCAGCAAGGAGGACAGGGCGAGCAAGCCCATGGCCTGGTGGTCGGAGGCAAAGGCGCGCACGATCGCGTGACGCTGGCCGCGCGGCAGGCGCGCGCCGGTGTAGTCGATCGCCTCATACATGCCGTAACGGCCGGTGCAGCCCAGCGCGGCGATGCGCTCCAGGTTGGCGCAGGCCGCTTCGGGCGCCACCATCAGCGCCAGCAGCGAAGCATAGGGTGCGACCACGAGTTCGTCGCCGAGGCCGCGCGCCAGGCCCATACCCGGTACACCGAAGGCGCGGCGTTCGTAACGCAGGCTGCCGTCAAAACGGTTGCAGAGCGCATCCGACATGCCCCAGGGGATGTCGCGCCGCGCCGCGTACGCGATCTGGACGCGCACGGCCGCGCGGCAGCTGCGGTCGAGCAGGGTGTCGCGGTAGGCCGGCATCACCAGCTGCGGCGCCAGATAGTCGGCCATGGCGCCGTTCGGCGAGAGGAGTAACTGTTCCCTGCCGACGATGCACAGCTGGCGGCCGAGGGCGGTCCAGTGCGTCTGCGGCAGCCCTCCCTGGGCGATGCCGACGAAGCTGGCCAGGCGCGCAGTCGAGGCCAGTGCATCGCAGGCGCCGTCTTCGAGCCGGTCCGCGGCCAGGTCATAACCCGGCGCCAGCGAATTCGTGTCGCGCCGCAGGAGCCAGCCGAAATCCATATCGGCGAATGCGCGCGCGCATGCGGCCAGGGTCGCGATCTCGCGCAGGCGCGCCTGCGCCGTGGCGGCGCCCTCCTCCACCATTTGCGCCAGGGCCTGTTCGGCCTCGCTCGCATCGGCGGCCGGCCTGCTCATTGTCGCCAGTTCGCGCAGGGTCGGGACCCGCGTCAGGCCGGCATCGAGCACGTATTCCTGCACCGCGCGCATCCAGGGCGCCAGCACCAGCAGGTCGTCGCGCGCCGCGCGGCAGTCGGCGTCAAGTCGCGTGGCCCAGTCGCGCAGCTGGGCGTCCGCCTCGTCCGGCAGCGTCGCCAGCAGCATCGAGGCCGCGCGTAGGGCCGCTCCCAGGCAGTCGGCCAGGCCCGGCAGCGTCTCGCCATTGCGGCAGCGCTCGGGCGCCAGCGCGTCGCGGCAGCTCTCCAGCGCCTTGCGCACGACGGACGGTGCGCCTTGCGCATGTTCTTCCACCACCTGCAGCGTGGCGCGCAATCCCTCCAGTGCGCGTACGCTGGCGATGGGCGCATCGAGCAGGCCCTCCAGGCCCGTCGCCAGGGTCAGCAGGTGCGCCGCAAGGCTGCCGCTGGCGACGGTATCGACCCGCAACGGCGGCAGGGGCGCCAGCGTGCGCGTGTCGTAGCCGGCATAAAAATGGCCGCGGCGGCGCTCGAGCAGGGCCATGCTCTCGAAGGCGGCACGCACCCGCACCAGCACGGTGGCACCCGGCACGAAGCCGAAGTCCCAGGCCGTCAGATTGGCCAGCAGGGACAAGCCGATCTGGCTCGGCGAAGTCGACTGCGTGATGGCCGGTTCGGGGCGCTCCTGGATGCCGGCCGGCGTTAACCAGTGGCTGTCCGGGCCGACCACGTCTTCGAAATAGGCCCAGCTGCGGCGCGCGAGCTTGTCCAGGAAGCGCACCTGTTCGGGCGAGAGCTTCGCTGGCGGCCGCTCGAACGGCAGGCTGACCCACCAGGCCAGCAGCGGAGACAGGAACCACAGCAGCAGCAAGGGCGCGGCCGCGAACAGGGCGAAGGGATGCAGGAAGGTCAGCAGCACGGCGACGAGCACCGAGAACGTCGGCGCGAACCACATGCTGCGCCAGGCCGATTCGACGTCGGTGCTCGAGCGGATCAGGCTCGACGCCTTCCATTGCAGCAGGTGGCGGCGCGAGACCAGCATGCGCCAGCCGGTGCGTGCGATCGCGTGCAGGCTGTACCAGGCTTCGTGCGGCAGGAAAGCGGTGCCGGTCACGGCATGGGCGAGGCTGCCCGCCGCGCCATGGGCCCAGCGAGTGAAATGCTGGCGCCACAGCAGGTCGTGCGGCTTGTCGACCAGGGTGACGCCTATCCTGAAAAAGGCCGGCAGGAAGAAGACCGACAATCCCGCCGCGCTCCAGAAGGCAGGCCCCGGCAGCAGCGACCAGCACAGCACCAGGGTGGCGGCGAGGGTCGGCGCCACCAGGCTGCGGCGCAGGTTGTCGAACAGCTTCCAGCGTGCCAGCGCGCTCAAAGGGTTGGCTTCGCGCTGCCCGTCCCGGGACGGCACGCGCGCGCGCAGCCAGCCGGCCAGTTGCCAGTCGCCGCGGATCCAGCGGTGGCGGCGCGCGATGTCGTCGCTGTAGCGCGCCGGCCAAGCCTCCACCAGCTGGGTATCGCTGAGCACAGCGCTGCGCAGGTAGCAGCCTTCCAGCAGGTCGTGCGACAGCACGGCATTGTCGGGCAGGCGCCCGGCCAGCACACGGACATAGGTGTCGACTTCGTAGATGCCCTTGCCGATGAAGGAGCCTTCGCCGAACAGGTCCTGGTAGACGTTCGATGCGGTGCGGGTGTACGGATCGATTCCCGGCGCGCCGCCATACATGCGCTCGTAGCGCGAGGCGCGCTCCAGGGGCAGCGAAGTCGCCACGCGCGGCTGCAGCAAGGCGTGGCCGGCGATCACGCGGCGTCCGTTCGCATCGAGCAGCGGCTGGTTCAAGGGGTGCGCCATCGCCGCCACCATCCGGCGCGCGCTGTCGATCGGCAGCTGGGTGTCGGCATCGAGCGTGATGACGTACCGGATGCCCTCCAACTCGCCGGTATTTCCCTCGACCAGCATGAAGCGTTCGCGCGCGCCGCCGCGCAAATACGCGTTCAGGTCGGCCAGCTTGCCGCGCTTGCGCTCGCACCCGGTCCAGGCGTGCTCGCTGGTACTCCAGACGCGCGGCCGGTGCAGCAGCAGGAAGGGTTGATCGGCATGGCGCGCATTCAGGGCCGCGATGCCGGCACGGGCTTCTGCCAGCAGTTCGACGTCGCCGAACATCGTTTCCTCGGGCGCATCCGTGAAATCGGTGAGCAGGCAAAAGCGCAGCTGCGGGTCGCGGTTGGCGAGGTAGCGCAGCTCCAGCCCCTCGCACAGCGACCTGAGGTTCTCGCTGCTGTCCAGCAGCGCGGGGACGACGACCAGCGTGCGCGCATCCGGCGGGATGCCGCTACTGAAATCCATGCGCGGCAAGGGTTTCGGTGCCACCAGGCGCGCGACCATCAAATCGGTGAGCGTCAGCGCCAGCTGGCTGGCGCCGAAGGACACCAGCAGGCCGAGCACGACCAGCAAGCCGGCGCCGGCGCCGGCCCGGTAGGCGTGCACCAGCAGTGCCGCCGTAAACAGCAAGGTAAAGCCGCCGATCGCGCCGAGGTAGGCCAGCAGGGGTCGGCGCCGCGCCGCGCGCCGCAGTGCGAGCAGCATGCCGCGTGCGGGCGGCAGTTGCGCGCGCAGCACTGGCAAGCCATCGCCGACCAGGTAGTGGCCCACATGTCGCATGCGCAGATCGAGGCCGCCTTCGGCCAGCGCCAGGGCGGCCGCCGCGACCTCGCTTTCAGGCTGGCCGCACTGGCGCGCCAGGCGCTCGACGGTGTGGCGGTAATGGTCGCGCGTGGCGAAATCCATGCGGCCGTAGACGCCCGCCGGGTCGCGCCGCAGCACCTGCTCGACCACGCTCGCGGTCTCGACGAAGGCATGCCAGTCGATGCGCTCGAGCCGGCGCAGGCTGTCGAGGCTGTTGGTGAACGAGGCCGCGTCGAGGGCCTGCTCTTCGGTGGCGCGCGCCGCCTGCGCCTCGACCGTCAGGCCCTCGTCGGCGAGCCGGGCGCCGACCCAGTGCAGCACCTGGGCCAGCGCTTCTCCCTGCCCTTCCAAAAGGCGCGCCAGTTCGGCCACGAAAGCGGGTTGCAAGGGCTGATTGGTGCGCGCCATGTCGGCCACCAGCAGGACCAGGTCGCCGGGGCGGCGTTCGGCCGTCTCGCGCATGCGGGCGGCCCAGTCGCGGGCGAGACCCTGCTGCTGCAGGCTGGCGTGCAGGCGCACGGCGAGCCGGCGCAGGTTGTCGATCAGCGCCAGGCGCAGCATGATCGGGAACGCCCACAGCTCGCCCAGCGTGAGCGGCGCACCTTCCTGGTAGGCGTTGATAAAACGCGCCAGGTTCGGTTCGTCGATCAGGCCGTCCCCATGCATGACGACTTCGAGCGCCAGCGCGTGGACCCGCGGCTGGCCGGCGACTTCTCGTGGCACGGCCAGGCGCGGCAGCGCACGGCTGTAGGCGCGCGGCAGGTGGCGGCGCGCGGTGCGGACCTGGCCGTCGATCAGGCGCCAGGCGTCGAGCAGGCGCTCGGCGGCCGGGGCCGTACGGCCGTCCCGCGCGGCCTGGGTCAGCGAGGTGCAGGCGGCGGCGATGGCGGCGGCGTTGTCCGCCAGGCGCGCCAGCAGGTCCTCGGCGCGCGCATCGTCCTGCGCGCCCGACAGCCCATGGCGGCCAGCCAGGCTGCGGCCGTGCTGCGCCATGCGCGCGGCATCGAAGCGCTCGGCGCGCAGCGGCGCCCCGTCCGCGGCGTCGGCGTCGCGAACGGGCGGATGCCCCGCGCGCGGCGCGTCGGCCTTGGTGTGCAATTCGTCGTTCAACAGGAGCCTCGATGATGAGCGTGCATGCGAAACACGTCGCATGCCATGCTAGAACGTCATCGGTCGAGGGACTGTGCGTTAACGAACGCAGCGGCGCGAACGCAGCGGCGCGAACGCAGCGGCCGGATGCTTGCACGCTTGCCACCGGGCGCCGCGCCGGCGCCGGCCGCTCAGGGTGCCAGCAGGGCCAGGCCGCCGGCCAGGTGGCGCACGTTGCCGTGGCCGAGTTGCTGGGCGATCTGCGCCGCCTCGGCGCTGCGCTTGCCGCTGCGGCAGAAGAACACCAGCGGGCGCGTTTCCCGGCACAGCCAGGCGGCGTGATCGGGCAGGCGCGACAGCGGGAGGCTGTAGGCCGCGCGCCCATGCAGCAGCGGCGTGCCGAGCGCGTGCTCGCAGGCTTCGCGCACGTCGATCAGCAGCGCGTCCGGATGGCGGTCGAGGAAGCGTAGCAGCGCGTTGCCGTCCAGCCCGCACGGGATCAGGCCCGTCGATGCCGGCGCCGGTTGCGGCGCGGCGCCGGCGCCGGCGCCGGCCCCGGATCCCGTCACCGGACAGGGCGCTGGCGGCAATGTGCCCAGCGCCTGGCCGCAGCGCGCGATGCGGGCGCAGGCGGCGTCGATGAACGCTTCGTCGGCCAGCGGGCCGAAGGACATGCGCACCGCGTTCGCGCAGCGTTCTTCCGGCAGCCCCATCGCCAGCAGTACGTAACTCGGCGCGGCCTTTGCCGCCGAACAGGCCGAGCCGGCGCTGACCCGCACGCCGGCGGCGTCGAACAGGTCGAGCAAAGCTTTACCGGAGCGGCCCGGCACCGTGAAATTGAGCGTGGTCGGCAGCGCGTGTTCGAAAGGCGCATTGAAGACGAGGCCGGGAAAGGCGGACCATAAGGCGGCGGCGAGACGCGCGCGCGCGGCGGCCATCTGCGCGTGGCTCATGAAGGTACGCCCTTCTTCGAGCGCGCGCAGTACCGCGCCCAGGGCGGCGATGCCGGCCATGTTCTCGGTGCCCGAACGCTGGCCGTCTTCCTGGCCGCCGCCGCACATCAGCGGCGTGAACGGGGCGCCGGCGCGGACATACAGCATGCCGATGCCTTTCGGCGCATACAGCTTGTGGCCGGAGAACGGCGCGTAATCGATGCGGGTGCTGCTCAAGGCCAGCGGCAGCTTGCCGAGCGCCTGCACGCAGTCGACCATCCACCGCGCCGGGCTGGCGGTTTCCTCCAGCACGGCCGCGATGCCGTCCAGGTCGGAGACGATGCCGGTCTCGTTGTTCGCGGCCATCGTGCAAATCAAGGCGGCGCGCGGCGCCAGCGCACGCAGCGTGTCCAGGCGATGGCGGCCGCCGGCGTCGACCGGCAGCGCCTTGATGGTCAGGTTCGTGCCGAGCAGCGCGTTCCAGTGCGCCAGGCTTTCCGGGACGGCCTTGTGTTCGGTCGCGCCATACAGCAGCAGGTCGCCGCACGGCAGTCCGGCCGCACGCCGCTCGCGCACTGCGCACAGGGCCGACAAAACGGCAGTCTGGATGCCCTCGGTGGCGCCGCTGGTGAACAGCAGGCGTCCATCCGGGGCGCCCAGCACGCGGCGTGCGCGGCTGCGCGCATCGTCGAGCAGCGCGCGGGCGCGCAGGCCGGCAGCGTGGCTGCTGCTCGGGTTGCCGAAACACGCGAGCAGTGCGCCCTGCGCGGCCTGGATTGCCGCCGGCAGGACGGGAGAAGTGGCGTTCGCGTCGAGGTAGATTTCACTATGCATAATAATTTGCAAAAAGCGTAAACACGAACGGAGATCGTGTTATTGTTAAGCAATATGTTACAAAGGTTTGATGGAAAGCACGTTCCAAATAAGCTATCAAAAACTAGGTTATTAGCATAGTTGTTCTATTAGTGACGAAAAACTAAAATGAATTCACTGGACAAGTTTGATTGTGCGATTCTCGCCGCACTTCAGGCCGATGCAACCCTGTCGATTTCGGGCCTGAGCGACAAGGTCGGCCTCTCCAGCACGCCTTGCTGGAAGCGCGTCAAGCGCCTCGAGGAAGAGGGGTATATCGAAAGCCGCGTCACCATCGTCAACCGCCAGAAGGTGGGCTTGCCGGTCACGGTGTTCGTCAGCGTGCGCACCCCCGAACACGATGAAAAATGGCTGGAACGCTTTGCCGCCGCCGTCGTCGCCCTGCCCGAAGTGCTGGAATTTCACCGCATGAGCGGCGACGTCGACTACCTGCTGAAGGTCGCCACCACCGACATCGCCGGCTACGACCGCTTCTACAAGAAGCTGATCAAGACCGCGCAGTTGAGCGGGGTCTCGTCGGCCTTCTCGATGGAGCAGATCAAGTGCACGACTGCCCTGCCGCTGGAGCTGATTGCGCACGGGTTGCCTGCCTGAGCTGAGCTGCACCGGGCCTTCGTTCTATGCGATGATGCAGGCCGTTCGTATATCAACGGAGACAGGCTGATGCCATCGAAATTCATTATGGCGCCGCTGGCGCTGGCCGCGCTGCTGTGCGCGTCGGATGCCGCGCTCGCGCAAGAACAAGCAGTCAAGATCGGCGTGACCGGCCCGCTCTCGGGCGCGAATGCCTTTGCCGGCAAGGACAACGAAAACGGCGTGCGTCTCGCCGTCGAGGAACTCAACGCCCAGAAGATCAAGGTGGCGGGCAAAACGCTGCGCTTCGAACTGCAATCCGAAGACGATGCCGGCGATCCGAAGCAAGGCGTGACGGTGGCCCAGAAGCTGGTCGACGGCGGCATCAAATTCGTGCTCGGACCGTACAACTCGGGCGTCGCGATTCCGGCGTCGCGCGTCTACAACGACGCCGGCGCCCTGATGTCCACCGTCGGCACCAATCCCAAGATCACCCAAAGCGGCTACAAGGGCGTGTTCCGCATTGTCGCCAGCGATTCGCAGGTCGGCGGCGCGATGGCGAATTACGCCGCGCGTGAATTAAAGCTGAAAAACGTCGGCGTGATCGACGACCGCACCGCCTTCGGCACGGGCATCGCCACCGAATTCAAGCGCCAGGCGCAAGCGGCCGGCATGAAGGTCGCCGGCCACGAGTTCACCAACGACAAGGCCAGCGATTTCGCGGCCATCCTCACCGCGCTGCGCGCGAAAAAGGTCGACGCCATCTTCTTCGGCGGCTATGCGCCGCAAGCCGCGCCGATGGTGCGCCAGATGAAGGCGCTCGGCCTGAACGTGCCGCTGCTCGGCGGCGATACCCTGTGCAGCCCGGAGATGGCCAAACTCGGCGGCGCGGCCGTCGGAGAAAATGTGCGCTGCGCCCAGGCCGGCGCCATCATCGCGAAACAGCCCGCCGGTCCCGCCTTCCTTGCCAAATACAAGGAGCGCTTCAAGCGCGAGCCTGACGTCTACGCCCCTTCGTTCTATGACCAGACCATGTTCATCGCCGCGGCGATGAAGGCCGCGAACAGCCTCGATCCGGCGGCGGTCGGGCAGCAGCTGCGCAGCTCGAGCCACCAGGGTGTGGTCGGCAGCTACGGCTACGACGACAAGGGCAACCTGAAAAAGACGGCGGTGACCGTCTACACGTTTAAAAATGGCGCACTGGCGCCACTGGCTAGTTATTAAGGCAATCACATGAACCAACATTTCAAGCTCGGCGCACTGGCTGCCGCCGCCCTCATCGCCTGTGCACCGGCCATCGGCGCCGACCAGGCCGCAGCGCCAACGAAACAGGTCGCCGCCCATCCGCAAGCCGGCAAGAAGCTCAACGTCCTCGCCGACGAGTACTACGATGCACTGGCGCGTTTCGACCCGGTCTCGGCCAGCGAGAGTGGAGATAACCGCTTCATCGACCAGATCGGCATGTCGATTTCCCCGGTCGAGCGCAGCAGACAGTTCGCGCGCTACAAGGCCTTCCAGAAGCGCCTGCATGCGATCAAGCGGGCGCAGTTGAACAGCCGCGACCAGACCAGCTACGACATCCTCGATTATGAGCTCGGCATGGCGCTGCGCTTCGAGCCCTTCCCCGAGCACCTGCTGCCGCTGAACCAGATGGACAGCATGCCGGTCACGCTGGCGAACTACGCCAGCGGCCAGGGCGCCCAGCCGCTCTCCACCGTGCAGGACTACCGCGCCTACGCCAGCCGCCTGACGCAGCTGGGGCCGTGGGTCGATCAGGCGATCGCCAACATGAAAGAAGGGATCAAGCGCGGCATCGTGCACCCGAAATCGGTGATGCTGTCGGCCCTGCCACAGTTCAAGCAGCTGGCGGCAAGCACGCCGGAGGCCAGCATCTACTACACGCCGATTAAAAACTTCCCGGCCGGTTTCTCGGACGCCGACAAGCGCGCGCTCACCAAGCTGTATGCAGATGCGATCGGCGGCAAACTGAATCCGGCATTGAACCGCCTGGCGACCTTCATCGAGAAGGACTACATTCCGGCCGCGCGCACCAGCACCGGCTGGAACGCGCTGCCGAACGGCGCCGCCTGGTACAAGGTGCGCGTGGCGAGCCAGACGACGACCGACCTGACGCCGGAAGCGATCCACGAGATCGGCCTGAAGGAAGTGGCACGCATCCAGGGAGAATACGGCCGCATCGGCCCGAAGATGGGTTACACGGGCCCTGCGGCCGGCCTGCCGGCCTGGGTGTCGCAGCAGGCGAAGTTCAAGCCATTTAAAACGGAACAGGAAGTCATCGACGTCTACCGCAAGCTCGACGCCCAGCTGCGCACCAAGCTGCCGTCGATGTTCAACCTGCGTCCGAAGTCGCCGCTCGACCTGCGCCTCGAGCCTGAACTGAGCCGCGCCACCGCCTCCGACCACTACACCCCGCCGGCGGTGGACGGCACCCGTCCGGGCGTGTTCTGGTCGGTCGTGAACGACCCGACCCAATACGGCAGCACCGGCATGGTCACGCTGTTCCTGCACGAGGGACAACCGGGCCACCACTTCCATATCGCGCTGGTGCAGGAACTGGGCCTGCCGAATTTCCGCAAATTCGGCGGCAACAACGCGTTTACGGAAGGCTGGGCGCTGTACGCCGAGACCCTGGGCAAGGACATGGGCCTGTTCGACAAGCCGGAAGATTATTTCGGCCACCTGAACGACGAAATGCTGCGCGCCGCGCGTCTTGTCGTCGACACCGGCATCCACACCAAGGGCTGGACGCGCGAGCAGGCCATTCAATATTTCAGCGACACGCTGGGCTACAGCGAGGCCGATTCGCGGGCCCAGATCGAGCGCTACATGGTGTGGCCGGGCCAGGCGCTGGGTTATAAAATCGGCTCCCTCAAAATCCTGGAGTTGCGCCACCGGGCGGAAGCCGCGCTGGGATCGAAGTTCGACCTGCGCGCCTTCCACGACATCGTGCTGGGTGAAGGGACGCTGCCGCTGGCGCTGCTGGAGAAGAAGGTGGATCGCTGGATCGCGGCGTCGAAGTGATCGATCAGGCGCGCAAGTGTTCTTGAGCGGAGTTTGAATCCGATCGGCGATTCCCAACGTATATAGGTTAGCAAGACCACCCACAACCTATAACAACCGAGGAATCGCCATGCGTACATTCAAGAAGACACTGCTCATCGCCGCACTTTTCGCCACCAGCGCCGGCGCCTATGCCCATGCCGCCGACGTCATGGTCGGAGGCCAGAGCATGATGGCCAGTAAGGACATCGTCGACAATGCAGTCAATTCGGCCGACCACACGACGCTGGTCGCGGCAGTCAAGGCTGCGGGCCTGGTCGACACCCTGAAGGGCAAAGGGCCATTCACCGTGTTCGCCCCGACCAACGCCGCCTTTGGCAAACTGCCTGCCGGGACCGTCGATACGCTCGTCAAACCGGAAAACAAGGCGACGCTGACGAAGATCCTGACCTACCACGTCGTCCCCGGCAAATACGATTTCATGGCGCTCAGCGCAGCCATCAAGAAGCAGAACGGAACGGCGGAACTGACGACGGCCAGTGGCGGCAAGCTGAAGTTCATGATGAACGGGATGCACAACATCACCGTCGCGGACGAAAAAGGGCAGACGGCCAATATCAGCACCTACGATGTCTACCAGTCGAACGGCATCATCAACGTCGTCGATAGCGTGTTGATGCCCAAGTAAGGTCAAAGCCGGACCGATCGATGCGGGGCCGCGCGCGGCCCCGCATCCCGGCTTATTTCACGTTGATGAAGGGGACCGCTCCGCCCGACACGTTGGGCAGCTTGCCGTCCCATTTTTCAATGGCCAGCCTCTGGTTTTCCATCTCGCGCAGTCGGATCAATTCGGGCGTCACCTGCTGGCGCTGGATCGCCAGCGATTCGGCTTCGGCACGCGCCTGGGCCACGCGTTGGCGCGCTTCGACCTCGATGCGCAGCAGGTCGCGTTCGGCCTTCAACTTGAGCTGTTCGGCCGTGGTCTTGGCCTCGATCGCTTCGTTGAAGGACTTCGAAAAATTAAAATTCACGATCGAGAACTCGTCGACCACGATCGCGTGGCGCGCCAGCCGTTCGCGCAGCTGGGCCACGATCTGGTCGCGCACGTCGGTACGCTTGGCGATCAGCTCCTCGGCGGTAAAGCGCGCCGTCACCGCTTTCACCGCTTCCTGCACCGACGGGATGATCATCCGTTCGCCTGGCTCGTTGCCCAGGTCGCGAAACACGGAGACCGCCCCTTCCGGCTTGACGTGGTAGTTCAGCGCCACCCGCGTGTGCACGATCTGCAGGTCGCGCGAGGCGGCATCGCCCTCGCCTTCTCCCTTCTGGATCGACACATTGACCAGGTTGATCTTCTGCGCCAGCGGGAAGCGGAAGTGGATGCCCTCGCTCAGTACCTCGTTGCTCGGGCTACCGAAGGTCGTCTTCACGCCACGGTGGCCCGCCGGCACGGTGCCGAAGGGCGCCAGGGCGAATAACAGGATCAGCACGATGACCGCGCTGACCAGCTTCAATGCGAGTCCCTTCATGTTTTCCCCTTTTACTTAGTTAGTTTTGCTGAACGATTAAAGTATATCGTTGCTGAACTCTTAAGAATTGAGAATTACCGGAAGGGCCACCGCGGTCTTATTTCTCCGGCGTGATCCGCCACACCACGCCACCGCCGTCATCGACCACCAGCAGCGCGCCATCGGCCGCCACTTCCACCGCCGCCGGCCGGCCCCATACATCGCGGTCGCTCAGCACCATGCCGGTCATGAAGTCCTGGTACTGCCCGGTCGGCACGCCGTTCTTCATCATCACGCGCACGACTTTGTAGCCGGTGCGGGTGGCGCGGTTCCAGGAGCCGTGCAGGGCCAGGAAGATGTCGCCCTCGTACTGTTTCGGGAAAGCGTGCTTCGCACCCGGCGGCGCCTGGTACACCACCATGCCCAGCGGCGCGGAGTGCGACTGGATCAGGGTGTCGGGGACCAGCACCCTGGTTCCAAGGTCGGGACGGATACCCTTCAGACGCGGGTCTTCGTTGGCGCCGATGTAATACCACGGCCAGCCGTAGAAGCCGCCCGCTTTTACACGCGTGACGTAGTCCGGCGCCAGGTTGTCGCCCAGTTCGTCTCGCTCGTTCACGCTGCAGAACAAGTCTCCCGTCTTCGGATGCACCAGCATGCCGACGCAGTTGCGCAGGCCGTTGGCGTAGGGCCGGCGATTGCGGCCGTCGGGGTCGAAGGCCAGCACGGCGGCGCGCTCGGTCTCTTCGCCCCAGGCGGCGCCCACGCCATACTTGGCTTCCCATTGCGCCAGCGGCTGGGGCGGTTTATCTCCGATCTTCGAGGCGTAGTTGGTCGCCGAGCCGACGGACAGGAACAGGGTCTTGCCGTCGTTCGAGAACGCGAGCGTACGCGTGACGTGGCCGCCGCTGGTGTCGCTGATTTTATCCACGACGACTTCCGGCTCGCCCCTGGCCTTCAGGTCGCCGACGCTGTAGGGGAAGCGCACGATCGAGTTGACGTTGGCGACGTACAGGTATGTCGGATGCGCGCCGGCCGGCCACAGGGCCATGCCGTAGGGACGCGAGAGACCGGTGGCGAACACGCCGCTGGTCTCGGCTTTCTCGCCGCCCTGCGAGCGCAGTACGGTGATCTGGCCCTTGGCGGCTTCGGAAATAAAAATGTCGCCGTTCGGCGCGCGCAGCGGCAGGCGCGGCTTGCCGAGATTGTCGGCATAAACACCGACTTTAAAGCCTTTCGGGACGGCGGGCATGGCGCCGTCGGGACGCGGCGCCAGTTTCGGGCCGTTGCCGGCGCTCTCGCTGGCGAAGGGTGCGGCCAGGTCGGCCGGCTTGATGTGGTGCAGGTCGCCGGGTTTGTCGGCGGTCCAGGCGGCACTGTCGCTGGCGGCGGTCTTCGTGCCTGCAGCCGCGGCCGTAGCTTTGCCCCTTTGCGTGGCGAGGAAGTCGATCAGGGCGGCGCGCTGTTTTGCGTCGGAGACGCCGATCGGCATTGCGGTGCCGGGGACGTCCTTGTTCGGGTCGCGCAGGAAGACGTCGAGTTCCTCTTTCGTCCAGGTCTTGCCGGCGGCGCCGGCCTTCGCCAGCGCGTCGGTGTAATTGAAACCAGGGACGGCGGCGGCTTTGCGGCCGATGAGGTTGAACAGACCGGGGCCGGCACGCGAGGTTTGCGCTGGGTCGACCGTGTGGCAGCTGGCGCAGTTCTGGTCGAAATAGGTTTGGCCGGCCGTCGGGGCGGCGTTTGCCGTCGCGGCGAGCGTGACGGCGGCGGCAATCGCGGTGAGATAGTTTTTCATAAGCGTGTTATCGGGAAATTACTCGACCATGAAGACCGGATAGCGGCGCCATTCCGGTTCGCGGTACTTGTCGCAGTGGGCGAAGATGAAGTCGAGGACGGCTTCCTGGTTCGACAGCAGGGCCGGATTGGCCGCTTTCCACTCGGCGAACTTCGCAGCCAGCGCCGGCTCTTCCGCCAGCAGTTTTTCCGCTTCGTCCTCGAACACGTAGTCCGAATACGCTTCCTTCTTTTCCAGCACGCTGTTGAAGAAGCCCCAGCGGAAGAAGCTGTCGTGGGCCTGCGGCTCGAGGGTTTCGACGACGTAGCGCGCCTTGTCCTGGTCGAGGGAGACGATCGCGTCGCCGGCGCGCAGCTGCACGGTGCCGCGGCGCTTTTCCAGCTGGACCTCGTCGTGGAACATGTGGCCCTCGTAGGCGTTCGGGCGCGAGGAGACCGCGGCGATGTGGTAGTACGCCACGTCCTGCATGCGGTCTTGCGTCACACGCTCGAGCTGTACGCCGTTCAGTTCCAGGCGTTCGATCGCCTCGCGCCAGGCCTGCGGGACGATATAGGCCTTCGCTGCGGGGACCGTCACGTCGGCCTTGAAACGGTTGTAGTAGGTGATGTCGCGCTCCCACGGGCTCGAACGGTCGTAGTACAGGCGCGAATAGTCGCCCAGCACGCTCGGCTTGTACCTGGCCTCGTAGCCCTTGAACCGGAAGGTCGACGTGTTCTCCTCGTCCATCACCCAGTGGATCGGCCATTCGGCGCGGGTGCGGCCCGCAGCTTTCGCGGCGCGGCGCAGCTGCTGGATCTGGTGCGCATGCCTGACCGTGAAATCGAGCGCCGTTTCGACCAGGGCGCGCATCGACGCGTAGCGGTCTTTAAAAGGTTTCAGCATGTGCGTCTCAGGCATGAAGCCGATCGTGTGATGCAAGGCCGCATAGCCCGTCGAGAAGCGCGCCGTCTCCAGGAACTCGGCGATGCCGTGGTCCGGGCTGTCCTTGACCGGGTTCACGTAAGGGCAGGTCGGCCAGCCGCGCGCTTCCATCTCCGCATACAGCGCCGGCAGCATGGTCCCGGTGAGGAAGCCGCCCAGCTCACTCCCCAGTTTATCCGCCTGGGTGTGGATCAGGGTCATCGTGTAGCTGTAGTCGGCGCCGTTGGAAGTATGGGTGTCGACCATCACGTCCGGGTCCCAGGTCGCGAACAGTTTATTGAAAGTCTGGGCCGTCAGGGTGTCGCACTTGACGAAGTCGCGGTTCAGGTCGAGGTGGCGGCTGTTGCCGCGGAAGCCGAACTGCTCGGGGCCGTCCTGGTTGACGCGCGAGGTGTTCGCGCGATTGATGCTGCCGTCGACGTTGTACAAGGGGACGAACAGGAACACGGTTTTTCCCAGCGCCGCCAGCCGCTCCGGCTGGGTACAAAAATCGCGCACCAGCGCCATGCAGGCATCGACGCCTTCAGGCTCGCCCGGGTGGATGCCGTTGTTATTAAAAAAGACCGGACGCCCGGCCGCCTTGATCGCCTCGACTTCGAACACGCCGTCGCTGCTCACCACGCCCGCGTGGATCGGCACGCCGGCATCCGAGGTGCCGACGACGCCGAAGCGCAGCACACTCGGGTAGCGGCGCGCGAGGTCTTCGTACCAGGCGATGCATTCGCCCAAGGTGGTGGTCTGGTTCTGGTTGCCCAGTTCGTAGGGCGTCATCAAAGTGTTCGACATGGCGGTAACGGGGGAGATTGAATCAAGGCGCTACGATACCGCAAATGCGCCTAAGGGTGGGCTGCAATAAGTGGCAGTGCAATGGCCAGCGTCGTGCCCCGTTCGGGCGCGGAACGGACGGTGATCGTGCCATTCAAGGCATACACGCGTTCGCGCATGCCGATGATGCCGATGCCCTCGGAGCTGCTGGCCGGATCGAAGCCGTGGCCGTTGTCTTCGACCCCGATGCGCAGCATGTCGTTGGCGGGGTCCAGCACCAGCGTCACCTCGGCGGACGTCGCACTCGCGTGCTTCATGATGTTCGACAGCGCCTCCTGCACGATGCGGTAGGCGGAAATCGCGAGCTCGTTGCCGAGCTTTGAGAAATCGCCTTCCGAGTGGAAGGAGAAGCGGCAGCCGGAACTGTCGTAATGGCGCAGCATCTCCTCGACCGCGCCGTGCAGGCCCAGCATGTCGAGCACCTCGGGGCGCAAGCGCCGCACCAGGCGGCGGCCGTTGGCGTACAGGTCGAGCGCGAGCCTGGTGATGGCTTGCGCTTTAGTCCGGATGTCCTCGATCTCCGGCGCCGGCGGCGCTTTCGAAGCGAGCGTGACTATGCTCTGTGCCTCCAGCCGCACCGCGATCAGCGACGCGTTGAGCTCATCGTGGATCTCGACCGCGATGCTCTTTCGTTCATCCTCGATGATGCTGTTCACCTTCTGGATCAGTTTTCGTTTATCCGCGTCGGCGCGCAGCGCCTCGTTGCGCGACGCGACCAGGTCGCGCGTACGCTCGGTCACCTTGTTTTCCAGGTCCTGGGTCGACTGGTCGAGCGCGACCGACATCTCGCCGATCGAGGCCTGCAGCTCCCCTACTTCGCCGCCGGTCGTCACCGGCAGGTCGACCCGGTAGCTGCCGCCGCGAATCGAGCGCAGCGCGCCGATCGCTTCTTTCAAGGGCAGCGTCAACGAGCGCGCCAGCACCCAGGCCAGCACGCCGGAAGCAAGCAGCGCCAGCGCAGCCATCGCCAGCTCGATCCGGAAACGCCGGCCCTGCTTGTCCAGCATGTTCGAAGGCGACATCCGCACCCGCACCGCGCCGACGATCTCTGTGGTCAGCGTGGGCGGACGCGCCTCACTCGAGGCCGAGACGTGCGGGGTGCCGTTGTCCGTGAACAGGTTGATCCACACGACCTGCTTGCGGATCGGCGCTTCGTAATAATGCGGCTCGGCGTCCTGCGCCGTCTCCGAGGTGACGCGCACCGCGCGCTTGCCGCTGGCGTCGACCACGTCGACCCGGTAGATGCTTTTATCGGACTGCACCAGGCCGTTGATGGTCAGGCGCAGGTCGGTGAGATTACCGGAGATGACGTTGTATTCGCTGGTTTCGGCCAGCGCCCGCGCCAGGATGCGGCCACGCTCGCTCAGCTCCTCGGCCACCTGCGCCCGGTGCGCATACCAGGAGTAACCCATGAAGGCAGCGAACAGGAACACCACCGGCAGCATGGTAATGAATGCCATGCGCAGGCCGATGCTCCAGCTGCGCCAGAAATATAAACTCATGGCCGCGCACGCGCGAAGCGGCGCGCTTCATCGCTCACCGCGATGTCGAGCGAGCGGGCGACGCCTTCGTTGATCGCGGTACGGAAGTAACGCGGGAATTGCGGCGGCGGCAAATCCCCGGTCGCGACAAAGCTGGCCGCCATTTCGGCCACCTGGGCGTTGATGTCCTCGATCTCGGAATAGGTCGTGGCGAGGGCGCCCACTTTCACCATGTCGCTCGAAAAGCCGATCACGGCCTGCTTGCGGCGGTAGGTCGAGAGCAGGATGTTGCGGATGTTTTCGGGGTTGTAGATCGCACTGTCGGGCAGCGCCAGCAGCACTTCGCTGCGTTTGACACGCGCCAGCACGTCGCCCAGGTCGTCCTCGCGCCCGGCCTGCAAAACCTCGGCCTGGCCGATCAGTGCCGGTTGCAGGAAGGCGGTATCGGGTCCGAGGATGGCGGCCACGCGCACCGGCCGCCGGTACAGCAGCGTGGCCAGGCGCACCTGGTCAACGGGGGCCGGCTCGGCGTACACCGCGGTCATCATGCGCGCACGGGCGGCAGGCAGGCGGTCGACAATCGCATGCCAGACCTGGCTCGAGGTAAAGGCGGAGATCACCACGCAGTCGCAACGGCGTGCGGCGGCTTCACGCAGCGCGTCCGGGCCGATCGCCACATAGACCATGCGCCGCCGCTGGGCCAGTTCGGTGCGGAAGGCGGCGAAGGTCGGCACCAGGCGTTTATATAAATCTTCGGCGATGCGCACGGTAAGGCCGCTGTCGTCGCCGGTAAAGATCTGGAAGCGGTAGCCGGATACGGGTGTCACCGGCGCGGCAACGGCGACGCCGGCGGCCAGCACCAGCGCCGCTGCGAGGAAGCGCAGGCGTGTCAAGGCCGGGCGCATCGCGTCAAGGCTGGATCAGGCCATATTTCACGGCCAGTTTCGTGATGTGGGCCTGGCGCTCGACGCCCAGCTTTTCCTTGATCGACTGGCTGGTATTGCTGATGGTTTTGGTGGACAGGTTCAGCTTCTCGGCGATTTCTCCGTTGGTCAGGCCTTCGGCCATCAGCTTGAAAATCTCGAGCCCGCGTTCGTCCAGCTGCGACTGCGGCGAAACATCCCCGCGCACCGCGATGCTGGCCAGCCGCTCGGCGATCTGCGGCGGGAAATACAGCTTGCCGGCGTTCGCCTGGCGCACCGCCGCCGCCAGGTCGGCCGGGTCGCAATCCTTGGTCACGAAGGCGTGGGCGCCGATGCGGTAGGTTTCCTTGATCAGGCTATCCTGGTCGAACTGGCTGAGGAAGACCACCTTCGCCTGCGGGTCGGCGCGCAGGATGTTCTGGGCCGCATCGAGCCCCGTCAATTCCGTGCCGAAGCGGATGTCGAGCACGACGACGTCCGGCTGCTGCTCGGCGTACAGCGCCACGGCTTCGCTCGGGGTGCGCGCCTGGGCGACGACATCCATGCCTTCGGCCGCCAGCGACATCGCAAACCCCGTCATCACGATCGGGTGGTCGTCGGCCAGCATGACGCGAATTGCTTTTGGGTTTGTCACTCTTCTCTCCGTTTATTACATCTGCTTACCAATGTCTGGCAGTAATGTGTGCCAGCCGACAGAAGCCGGATCAGGTATGGGTTGATTATTTCATACAACGGCGGAGGAAGCGAGGACTCCCTTGCCCCGCAGCGCGCCCGCAAATCCTCCGCCCATTGGCAGGATGGCATACACGATTGCCAAGAAAACGCTTTACGCATTGCTATCTAATGGCATATATTATTTCTACACCTTAGACATATGCAGCACTTTCCGTAAGCAAAAGCCCGGTCAGCCGTCCGCCGGGCATAACAACAAGGAGATCGCCATGCATTTCTCGCACATGCACCCGAACAGCGGCAGCAAAGCCGGCAAGTTCGCCGTGGTCGCAGGTCTGCACGCCCTGATCGCGGTCGGCGTCGTCAACATGATGAACAACAAGGTCATTTCACTGCCTTCGCTGCCGAAAGACCTGACCGTGTTCATGACGCCGGAACCGGTCGTGCCGCCGCCGCCGCCGCCCGAACCCCCGACCGTGAAGCCGAAGCTTGCGCCGCCGGAGGTCGTGGTGCCGAAGGTCGAAGTCGAGGTGCCGCCGCCGGTCGAGAACCCGGTGCAGGCGAGGACCGAGGTCGCGCCGGTCCAGGAACCGGCGCAGCCGGCGCAGTCCGAAGCGCCGGCCCAGCCGGCCACCCCATCGTCGAACCCGGGCACGATGCGCAGCGCCGTGCTGGCCGATGCCAACGGCTGCGCCAAGCCGAACTATCCGGCGAATGCCGCCCGCAACGGCGAGACGGGCACGGTGACGCTGGCCCTGCTGGTCGGTACCGACGGGCGTGTGACGAGTTCGCGGGTGCAGAAGTCGAGCGGTTCGCGCGACCTCGACCGGGCCGCCGTCAACGCCCTCAGCCTGTGCCAGTTCAAGCCGGGCATGAACAACGGCGTACCCGAAGCCGGCTGGGCGCAGATCGCCTACGTCTGGTCGCTCGAATAATGTAAATCGTTTCCGTTTTACCCGCCAACTCTCAGCCTGGCGGGTTTTTTTGTGCCTGCACTGGCAGGCCCCTGTTCGGCCCTCGATCACACAAGGATGCGGTCCATGCTTTCCGATTCAGCCCTGCCTTCCTCCGCCGGCTTCGCTGCGGCATCCATCCTGCTTGCCTTTCTCGCCTGGCTGGCGCTCGGTCCCACGCAGCCGTCCTTGCCGGCACCCGCCCCCGCGAATGCGCCGGCGGCACAGTTTTCGGCGGCACGCGCGGTGGGGGATCTGAACGAGCTGGCGCGCGTACCGCGGCCGATCGCCAGCAGCGCCAACCAGGCCGCACGCGCGTACCTGCTCGCACGCCTGCGCGCCATCGGCCTCGAACCGCAGGTCCAGCGCGCCCTCGTGCAAAAAAACTATGTCGACTACAACGCCAATTACGAGACGACGATGGGCATCGTGCACAACGTGCTGGCGCGCCTGCCCGGCACCGCACCCGACCGCCTGCGCCGCCCCAGCCTGCTGCTGGTCGCCCACATCGACAGCGATCCCGCCAGTCTCGGCGCCAGCGGCGCGGCGCCGGTGGCGGCGCTGGTCGAGACCTTGCGCGCCCTGCGTAGCGGCGCCGCGCTCGAAAATGACGTATTGGTGCTGTTTGCCGACGGCGAGCACGTGGGCAGCCTCGGCATGCAGGCCTTCGCCGAGCAGCACCCCTGGGCGCGCGAAGTCGGGCTGGCGCTGCGCTTCGATGGCGGCGGCAGCGGCGGGCCGATTGCGCTGTATAACACCCTGGGCGCGAATACCGCGGCGATCGACGGCTGGCTGCGCGCGGCGCCCGAGGTCCAGGGCTCGTCCCTGATGCACGAGGTCCGCCAGCTGGTACCTGGCGCGCTGCGCATCCGCGCACTTGGCCTGCTGGGGGTACCGGTGCTGCAGTTTGCGCATACGGGCCGTCCGTTCGGCGGCGACGGCGCCCTCGACACGCCGCAGCGCTACGAACGCGCAACCCTGCAGCAGATGGGAGAAACGATGCTGCGCCTGGCGCGCGAGTATGGACACGGGCGCATCGATCCGCAGCCCGCGACAGGCCAGGTGGTTTTCCCGCTGCCGGGCGTCGGCACCGTGCATTACAGCGGGGCGCTGGTCTGGCCCTTGACTCGCCTGACCTGCCTGCTGCTGGTGGGCGCGGTCTGCATCGCGATGCAACGCTCCGGCGTGCGCTATCCGGCCCTGCTGCAGGCCTTTTTCATTGTCCCCTCGCTCGCGGTGGCGCTCGGCATCGGCGCCTGGCAGTTGTGGATGCAGGTGCCGGAACTGCACCGCGCCTGGCATCCGGCTACTCCCGAACATGCACGCCATGCCCTGCTGTATCTGGCTGCCGTGTGTGCGCTGTGCGCCGCCGTGTTCATCGCCGCCCAGCGGCAACTGGCGCGGCTGACCGGTACGGCGGCGGCGATGCTGGCCGGCCTCGCCTGCCTCGTGCTGGTGCTGGTGCTGGCGAGCTGGCTGGCGCCCGGCGCCAGCTACCTGGTCCTGTGGCCGGTGCTGGCGGCGCTGGCCTCGTTCATCGCCCTGCATTCGCGCCGGGTCGCGGCATGGCCGGGGGTTGCGCGGCTGGCCGTGCTGGTCGGCGGCGTGCTGCCGGCCGTGGTGCTGGTGCTGCCGGTGCTGCGCGAGAGTTACCTGGTGCTCTCGCCGCAGCGCATGAACGTGCCGGTCGCGATGCTGGCCCTGGTGCTGGGCGTGTCGACCCTGCTGCTGTCCGGCGCGCGGCGCTACCTGGCGCGCACCCTGCTGCTCTGCGGCCTCGGCGGCCTGGCGCTGGCCGGCAGCGCAGATGAAATCGAGGAGCCGGCGCCGCTGCGGGCGAATGCACTGGTCTATTACAAGGACATGCCGAGCTGGGACGCCTACTGGCTGCATCCGGCGGGGGAACTCGACCCGTGGGAGCGGCAGCTGTTCGCCAACCTGAAGGAACCCTACACATTCGTCAACGTCTTCGGCTGGGACAGTCCGCGCCAGTGGTATGCCTGGGCGCCGCGCGACGGTTTGCAGTTCCCCTTCGTGCGGATTCTGCGCAACGGCAAGGCGCCGCAGCGCCACGCCGACTTCACGCTGGTATCGCAGAACCGCGCACCGCAGGTGCGCTTGATGGTGACCGGTGCGCGGCCGACGCGGGTGACGGTCAACGGACGCCCCCTGCTCGACAAGGAAGCGAAGACGCTGACGATGGTGCTGTACGGGATGGAGGACACCCTGCTGCACTTCCGGATCGAGGTGCTGTCCGATCCGATTTTTGCGGTGCGCATCGAGGAAGTGCTGCCCGGGTTGCCGGAACGGCTGCTGCCGCCACGACCGGCGGCCACGCCGCTGGTGCCACTGAGCGGGCAATCGATCGCGGCCGATACGCTGTGGTTTTACTGAGGCCGCCTGGACTACACGCTTGCACTACAATACAGCGCGCACCGACCGTGCGCGCCCATCAACCACCGCAGCAGGATTCCATGTACAAGATCGTCTCCGCCGTCGCCCTCACCGCCCTCGCCAGCAGCCTGGCAGTCGCCTATCCCGTCCACGCCGCCCCCGCCAGCGCACAAGCCGCCGTGGTAAAAGAAGCGCCCTTGCGCGGCCACCTGTCCTTCCTGGCGTCCGACGCCCTGGAGGGCCGCGGCACCGGCCAGCGCGGCGGGGAATTGACCGTGACTTACCTGGAATCGCAGGCGATGGCCGCCGGCCTGAAGCCGGCCAACGGCAGCAGCTACCGCCAGGAGGTCAAGATTGCAGGCGTGCGTCCGCTGCCGCAGCAAAGCAATGTGGCGATCGTTGCCGGTGGCCAGGCGCTGCCGATGAGCTTCGGCGCGGACTGGGTCTGGGCGCCGGGCGACGCGAAAGCGGAGCACAGCATGGACGCGGAACTGGTCTTCGTCGGCTACGGCATCACGGCGCCGGAAGAAGGCTGGGACGACTACAAAGGCCTGGACGCGAAAGGCAAGGTCCTGGTCATGATGGTCAACGATCCGGCGCCCACCGCAGCGGAACCGAAGCGTTTCAACGGCGCCGGCCTGACTTATTACGGCCGCTGGACCTATAAACTGCAGGAAGCGGCGCGCCAGGGCGCGGCCGGCGTCCTGCTGATCCACACGGATGCATCGGCCTCCTACGGCTGGAGCGTGGTGCAGAACAGCTGGGCCGCCGCCGAGCGCTTTCAACTCGCCGACGCCGACCTCGGCACCGGCATGCAGGGCTGGATGACCGACGCCGCCGCCCGTAAATTATTTGCAGCTGCCGGCCAGGACCTCGACAAACTGCGCGCCGCCGCCGAAGACAAATCGTTCAAACCGGTGTCCCTGAATGCGCGCGTAAAAGGCGAGACCCGCGCCGCGGTGCGCACGCTGAACGAATACAACGTGGCCGGCGTCGTGCCGGGCACCGACCCGAAGCTGAAGGACGAAGTCGTCATCTACAGCGCCCACTGGGACCACATGGGCAAGCAGGGAACTGAAGGCGACACCATCTTCAACGGCGCCGTCGACAATGCCTCGGGCACGGCCGGCCTGCTGGCGATGGCGCAGGAAGCGGCGCGCCATCCCGGCAAGCGCTCGCAGATGTTCCTGTGGGTCGCGGCCGAAGAACAAGGCCTGCTGGGCAGCGCGGCCTACGCCGCCCGTCCGCTGTGGCCGGCCGAAAAAACCGCCGCCAACCTGAACCTGGACAGCCTGAATTTCGTCGGAGCGGCCAAGGACATCGGCGTTTCCGGCAGCGAGCGCACCGAGCTGGGAGCGATGGCGGCAGCGACCGCAAAAGCGATGGGCCTGACGGTGGCGCCGGCCAAGCCGGACCTGGCCGGCGGCTACTTCCGCAGCGACCACTTCAGTTTTGCCAAAGCCGGCATCCCGGCCTTCTCGGTGGGCGGCGGCAGCGCCTGGGTCAAGGATGTCGAGGCGAACAACGCCAAGGCCAAGGCCTATCGGGCACGCTACCACCAGGTCAACGACGAATACGATCCGAGCTGGGATTTGAGCGGCATGGTGCAGCAGGCGCAGTTCACGCTGAACCTGGGCCGCATGGTCGCCGACTCGCCGAAGATGCCGACCTGGAAAGCGGGCGACGCCTTCGGCAGGGTGCGCGCGGCGGCGAAGTAATTCCGCACGTTTGAATTAAAAACGCCCGGTCATCGCTGACCGGGCGTTGTTGTTTGCGCCGTGCGGATTACTTATCTCACTCGATAATCCCGCACACAATCCGCGCCCCGCCCCCGCCGAGCGGCGCGGGATGATCCGCATGATTATCCCCACCCGCGTGCACCATCAGCGCCTTGCCGCGCACATCCGCGAGTTTGAGGCGCGGCGCCAGCACCGGATTGTTCGCCGCCCCCGAGCTTTCGACATACAGCGCCGGCAGATCGCCGATGTGTCCATCTCCCCATGGCAGGCCATGCTTCTTGCTGCCCGTCGTGTCCAGGTGCGCGCCCGCCGCCCCTGCCGGCACCGGCTTGCCATCCTTCTGGTTGGTGGCGCAGCTGCCGTTCTCGTGCACGTGGAAGCCGTGAATACCCGGCGGCAGGCCGGTCAGGGCCGGCGTGAACACCAGGCCGAATTTCGATTCGCTGATCGTCACGGTGCCGCTCGACTTGCCGACGCCGGCCTCCGACACCGCATTCATCGTCGCGCGCATCTCGGCCGCGTGCACGGCCGCCGCCGCGTAGCTCGAGCAGAGTACCAATGCGCAGATCCATTGAGCTTTCATGTCACTCCCTTTCAGTCATCCGGTTATTGAACGAAACGGGCCAACCGGATCAGTGTAGTGCATTCGAACCGATGAGGGAGTCCGGCTCACGGCACCGGCTCAGCGATCGGGACGCACTCCGGTGAACCAGGCGACCGCTTCCAGCGCCACCTCCGGCGGAATCACGTGGCCGCCTTCGAACTCGCGGTAGGTCAAGCCATACCCCGCAGCCTGCAACTGCTGCGCGATCCGGCGCCCGCAGGGGTCGATCGGCAGCACGGTGTCGCCGGCGCCGTGGGACACGAAAATCTGCGGCCGGCCCCGCTCGTCGATGGGGCCGATGAAGCCGGGCGAGAACGCCAGCACATGGGTGAACAAGTCGCCATTGGCCAGCCCCAGCGTCAGCGCATACGAGGCGCCGTCCGAAAAGCCGCCGATGCCGATATGCGCCGGGTCGATCGCATAATGCCTGAACACGTAGTCGAGCGAGCGGTCGGCCAGGGCGAGGTCGGCTCCGTAGGCGCGGCGGGCGATGATGTCCCAGGTGGAGGCGTGCGAGGCCGGCGCCACCAGGATCAAATTGGCTTTGTCGGCCAGGTGCAGCAGGATGCGCAAGCCGTCGTGGGCATGGCCGCCGGCGCCGTGCAGCAGCAGCACCAGGGGCAGCGGCTGTTCGGGGCGGTAATGCGGCGGCACATAGATATAACTGTCGCGCCGGCTGCCCAGTCCGAGCTTTTGCAGGCCGGGTTCGAACGGCGGCGGGTGGGCGTTGCGCGTCGTATAAGTCGTGCTGAGATGGCCTCGGTCGTTCATTGCCGCCCTCCTTCGTCGCGTCGGCAGGAGCAGTGTAGGACGGGGCGCCCACGCGCGGCGCGAGGTTTACTGGTGCAGCGCCCTCGCGAGTTCGTCGAGCACACTGTCGGTGTCCCTGATCGTCGCGTAATCGCTCATCAGGTTGGCGAGTGCCATCGCGTGCACCTCATCCGCGCTGCGCTGCACGCCCGCGTAATCGCGCAGCGCGTACGCGAAGGTTGCGTCGGAGACGACGACGGTGTTGAAACCCAGGTTGCCGGCCGTGCGGGCGCTCGCTTCCACGGAGTTATTCGTGCTGACGCCGGCCAGCACGAGCTCGTTCAGCCCGCGCACGCGCAGCCAGCGCTCGAGCGCGCTGTTGATAAACGCGTCCGGGACGTTCTTCTCGACCACGTGTTCATGCGCCAGTGGTGTCAACGCTTCCTGGAACTCGGCGCCGGATTGGCCGGGCGCGAACAGGGAAGTCGACGAGCGCGAGATGTGGCGCACGTGGACGACCGGCGCTCCGGCCTTGCGCCAGGCCTGCAAAAGCCGGGCGATGTTGTCTTCCGCCTGCGGGTTGTTGCGGCTGCCCGCCGCGGGATCGGCCATGCCCTTTTGCATGTCGATGATGATGAGGCAAGGCTTGTTCATGGGTCGGGTCCCTGGCGAGTCAGTTGAGTTTCAGCTGCCAGTAGCCGACATCGACCCAGCGCCCGAATTTCAGTCCCACTTCGCTGAAGTGCGCAACCTTCGTAAAACCCAGCCGCTCGTGCAGGCGCACGCTCGCTTCGTTCGGCTGGGCGATGCCGCCGATGACGAGGTGCAACTTTCGCCGGCGCAGTTCGGCCAGCAGGGCTTCGTACAGCGCCGTGCCAGATCCCTTGCCGGCGTAGTCCGGGTCGAGATACACCGAGCTTTCGACGGCAAAGCGGTAGGCAGCGCGCACGCGCCATTTAATGGCGTAGGCGTAGCCGATCAGCTTGTCGCCATCGAGCATGACCAGCCAGGGCAGGTTCGCCTCGCCGACGTCCGCGATGCGCTTGGCCATGTCGGCCGGCGCTACCGGCTGCTCTTCAAAGGAGATCGTCGTGGTCGCGATGTAGTGGTTATAGATGGTGCAGATGCGCTCGGCATCGGCGAGAGTGGCGAGACAGATGGTTCGGGTCGAGGTCATGGCGGGACGGGCTCGGCGTTAAGTGCACATCAGACAACTATCCTCCAATAATAACGTGCATTCACGTTAAGTAGCCATTCAATCTGGGTAACTTATTGTCCAGCCAGAAATCGACGAAAAGAAGTCCCTCGCATGACCGATGCTTGAGATAAGACGTTACACCATGCAAATGGCGTTAGTCATATCGCATAACCCAGGCAGAATTGTAAACCGAATAATACCTATTGGGCACACTTTAGTAACAATTCAGTTGTTGACCAAGCCTTGCTATAGCGTAAAAATGAACGCTTGTTTTTTCTAGGAACGATAATGGTTAAGAACGTCGCAGTTGTCTTTGTCCATGGGTTCACCGGGGGATCCGACACTTGGAAAAATCCAACAGGAACCTTGTTCTCCGAGATGCTTGCCCTGGACCCAAAGTTGGCGAATGATTTTGATTTCTTTACGTTCGATTACTTTACAAAAGCGGTAGACATCTTTCAGTCGCTACCTGTCCAAAAACTCCTTACTAAAATACCTTTTGTTCAAAAAATATTTGGAATCCAAGGAAAGGTACGCTCTAACCGGCCCTTGGCCAAACTGAGCGAGGAACTGTCTAGTTATCTGGCAATAAGCTTGGGTGACTACGAGGAAGTTATTTTAGTCGCGCACAGTATGGGTGGCTTGATTGCGAAAGGCACGATCCTCAATCGCGAACATGGTTACGGACCCGCCCCAATAGGTTTTGTCTCGGTTGCAGTTCCACACAAAGGCGCTCTTGGGGCACTTCTTTTCGGCGGACTGAACGTCAATGCTAACGAACTATCTCCACTATCTGAATACAACGACGCACTGAACGAAAGTTGGGCACAAATGAAAGACAAGCTCCCTCCGAGCTTATATCTGATAGCACAACACGACGAGTTTGTTTCTCCCGTTAGCGCCTTACCATTCCCTGTACCTCAAAAACAAAAAGCGACGGTACCGCACGATCATACATCGATCGCTAAGCCTCAGAACGAAAAGGATCTCGCCTATTTAGCGGTCAAACGTTTTCTAACTGATTTAGCCTATCAACGCCAGATGAAGTCTCTTGCTTCTACAGTCGCGTCAATGAAAACCCCCTCGTATGAGAAAGAAATCTTCGTACTAAAAATGATGACAACCGGCATCAAAACTCACGGCGTAAAAGATGCCAAAAATTGTTTCTTTAACGCAGAAATAATTTCCAAGAGCGCCAACAAGATCGACTTGCAGGAAATCAAGCTGTTACAGGCCAAAGTTCTAAGTCTCTATCAGCAAAAATACAACGAATGCAGTGAATCTGAAATGAGCCCAAATCAGATATTCGCGGCCGTTCATTCTGAGATTGTTCACCAAGACAGTGCTGCATTGAAGTCAAGCGTTGAATATTTTAACTTCTTGCATAAAAAAGGCTTGCTCCACCAAGTCGCCAATGATTTGGGCGACGATGTCATCTGGGCGGACGATACCGATTTCGAAAAGATTAAAGCTACGTTAACGCAATGAACACCATTGACTTCCGCGACGAATTTTACAGTAAGTCGCTAAGGCGACTCATAATCATCTCAACACTATCATCGAGAAAAAAATTTAACGAAGGCGTGCCGAAGCGCGTCGCGATAATTGCCGACTTTTTGCTATGCAACCCACGAGCGCTACAAAGCTTTCTAGAGAGCTTCGGCAAGCCCCAACAATCTCTCCGAATAAACGAACTCCTATATCCAGACAATATCGCAAACGGCGCGGTAGACGATGATGGCGATTTTGGGCGAACTATCGCATTTTTAAATAGGTTAGGACTAGTAGCTGTTAAGCGACTTGAGGGTGAGATTACGCTAACGTCCGCGTGGAAATCCCCTCGAATCCCAACCCCACTTATGGAAGAGTGGGAATACAATCTATCAGAAATAGGCTCGCTTCTGGCGTCGCGTTCAGAAAATGTCCTCTATAAGAAAATATTAGGAATTAGATAAATGAACAAAAGTCCATACCTCATTGTCCAACAGCTCATAGTAAAAGGTCCAACGAACATTTACACTTTCGAGTTTTCCGAAGGCGTAAATTTAATTTGGGGCGATATGGATTGTGGAAAGTCTAGCATTCTCAACCTGATCGATTACTGCCTTGGTGGAAAAAACGAGCGGTTGCTTTTCGCGGAAATGAAGCATCATGGCAGGCTTGCGTGCCTCGAAATTAATCTGAACGGGACAGTATGCACTTTTGAGAGGGAGATTCATTCGCCTTCAAGCCCTATCCGGGCCTATCTTCAAAACTACGAGAGTATTCGAAAAACATTTCCAAAATTAATGTCGGCATCGCCTCAAGACAAGACGGCGCCGGATGGCTGGATTTCCGACTTTCTTCTCGCGACCTTAGGAATTCCTCAGGTAAGCATTAAGGAGTCCCGCCTTCGTGACGATTCAGATTCCGATCGGCTTAGCTTTCGGGATTTAATGAAATTGATGTATCTTAAACAAACAAAAATTGGATCGGAATCGCTCCTCGATAACGGTAACGGTGCAGTATTCAATAAGAACGTCGAGGTGCAAAAGTTTGTCTACAATGTTTATGATGAGCAGTTAACCCAGCTGCATAAAGATTTAGGACTGGCAAGCGCACAGCTCAATGAACTGAGAAATAATGAATCGTCGATCCGGCGTTTCTTAAAAGAGATTCAGATAGACCCGCAGTCATTCGAGGACTTGGAGCAAAAATGCGATACGATCGAGAGCTCTGTCGAAGAGTTCAATATGCAAATAGAAAGCTTGAAAAACGATTTTTCTTTCACTAACGAAATAAGTGCTGAAATTGGAAATGCAATCAGAGAAATGACTGCGAGAATCAATGCGGTTTCCGTCGAAAGACGGAACTCCGACCGGGAATATGATAGCTTTGCTCGGTTGCGAAATACTTACTCATTTGATTTGGAAACGCTTCGGACATCGGAAGTAGCCCGGGAGTACTTGGGCGAATATAGTGCCGACCATAAGGTACCTTGTCCCCTTTGCGCTCAAGCTGTGTCGGTGTCAGATGCTGACGTTATTGAGGGTGAAGAACTCGCACTCCTTTCGAAATCTTTAAGCAACAGATTTGCTGGTGTCGACGAGATGTTAGTACAACTTCGGGATAAGCAGGCCGTGCTAGATTCAGAAGAACGTGATCTGCAATATCAGCTGAAAGAGGCGAAACGAAGCTTTGATGAGAACAATATTACATCGATTTCGCCCTTAGTCTCTTCTATACAAGCACTTGAGTCGGCCAAGGCCACTGCAGCTAACGAACTTAACGAACTTCGAAAAAACGCACGTATCGCGAACAAGTATGGTGAGGTCGGAACTCAGATTGAAAGTCAGGTCCTACTCATCGAGCGAATCAAAACCTCCATTAAAATTATTCAGGAGAAACTAATCGGGCTGGCGGAAGTAGTTGAGAAATTGACGTCGTTCTTTCATGATTACTTACGGAAGAGTGGGCTTCAAAACGTCTTTGGAGTTGATATCGACCGGAGATTTACCCCTTGGTTCCGAGACATCAGTTACTACAATACGTCCTCAGGAGGCGTTCGTACAATTACGTCGATTGGCTCATATTTTATTCGACTTCGATATACGCTTGCCGAGCATACAAATCTTCCTTCGTTCTTGATGATCGACACCCCTGGACAGAATATCGGGAGGCATCGCGATACGGACGACGCGTCGGAGGTCTCCGACCCGAAATTATACGAAAACATTTTCTCGCAGCTTATTTCTCTTTCCAAGCTCGCCAAATCGAACAACAATTTCTGCCAGATTATTATTGTAGATAATGACTTCCCTGAAGCGTTTGCAGACGAATCCGAGCTAACAGTGGTAAAGCAGTTTAGCAAACGCGGCACCGCTGAAAAAGGTCTTTTTTGGGACGCTGATTCTAGTCAGAACGGTCCGCAATAACTAATTTTCGCTGTTTGGACGCATTTCGAAATGGTCGCGTTATAGTTCGCTAATCCGTCGCGCAAAAAAAAACGGCACCCCTCAGGGTGCCGTTTAACTAGCTAGCAACTACTCAGCAATCGAACCGATCACTCCGCGTCACCATGATGCTCAGCCGGAGCCGCCGCATTCTGCTGGTCTTCCATCGCCTGCAGTTCGGCAGCCATGTTCGCCTTCTCCTGCTGTAGCAGTGCCTGGCGCTCTTCCGCCTCCCACACTTCCTTCTCCTTGCGGGCGCGGTGGAATGCCAGACCGGTACCGCCAGGAATCAGGCGGCCGACGATGACGTTTTCCTTCAGGCCGCGCAGGCCGTCGCGCTTGCCCATGATCGCCGCTTCGGTCAGCACGCGGGTGGTTTCCTGGAACGATGCGGCCGAGATGAACGAATCGGTCGACAGCGATGCCTTGGTAATACCCAGCAGCACGTTTTCGTAGGTTGCCGGCAGCTTGCCCGCGGCTTCCATGCGGTCGTTCTCTTCCAGCAGCTCCGAACGCTCCACCTGCTCGCCGACGATGTAGTCGGTGTCGCCGGCTTCGACGATCGCCACACGGCGCAGCATCTGACGGACGATGACTTCGATGTGCTTGTCGTTAATCTTAACGCCCTGCAGTCGATAAACGTCCTGCACTTCGTCGACGATGTAACGGGCCAGCGCTTCGATACCCAGCAGGCGCAGGATATCCTGCGGATCGGCCGGACCATCGACGATCATCTCGCCCTTGTTCACGACTTGACCGTCGTGGACCAGCACTTGCTTGTCCTTGGTGATCAGGAACTCGTGCTTGTTGCCGTCCATGTCCGTGATTTCCAGACGCTGCTTGCCCTTCGTTTCCTTACCGAAGGCCACCGTACCGGTGACTTCCGCCAGCATGCCCGCGTCTTTCGGCGAACGTGCTTCGAACAGTTCGGCAACGCGCGGCAGACCACCGGTAATGTCGCGGGTCTTCTGCGATTCGGTCGGGATACGTGCCAGCACTTCACCCACCGAGACAGCTTGTCCGTCTTTCACCATGATCAGCGAGCCGACCTGGAAACCGATCGTCACGGCGTGTTCGGTGCCGGCGATCTTGACTTCCTGGTTCTGTTCGTTCAGCAGTTTGACCTGCGGACGCAGCACTTTACCGGCCGAGCCACGACGCTTCGGATCGATCGCGACCAGGGTCGACAGACCGGTCACTTCGTCGACCTGGCGCGCGACGGTGACGCCCTCTTCCACGTTCTCGAAGCGGATCGTACCGGCGTACTCGGTAATGATCGGACGGGTCAGCGGATCCCAGGTTGCCAGGGCCGTACCGGCCTTGACTTGCTGGCCATCCTTGACGATCAGGGTCGCACCGTACGGCACCTTGTGGCGCTCGCGCTCGCGGCCATGGTCGTCCGTGATCAGGACTTCGCCCGAACGCGAGATGACGATCTGCGAACCCTTGCCGTTGGTGACGTAACGCATCGTCGCCGTGAAGCGGATCGTGCCGTTCGACTTGGCTTCGACCGACGAGGCCACTGCCGCACGCGATGCCGCACCACCGATGTGGAAGGTACGCATGGTCAGCTGGGTACCCGGCTCACCGATCGACTGGGCTGCCACGACGCCGACTGCTTCGCCACTGTTCACCATCGAACCGCGGCCGAGGTCACGGCCGTAGCAATGTGCGCACAGGCCATAACGGGTGTCGCAGTTCAGCGGCGTACGGACTTTCACCTCATCGATGCCGAGGCGCTCGATCTCTTCGACCATGTCTTCGTCCAGCAGCGTGCCGGCCGGGTACACGGTTTCCTGGGTTTCAGGATTGACGACATCGGTGCCCGTCACGCGGCCGAGGATACGGTCGCGCAGCGCTTCGATGACTTCACCGCCTTCGACCATCGCCTTCATGTGCGTGCCGTTGGTGGTGCCGCAATCGTCCTCGATCACCACCAGATCCTGGGTCACGTCGACCAGGCGGCGGGTCAGGTAACCCGAGTTTGCGGTCTTCAGCGCGGTGTCGGCCAGACCCTTACGGGCGCCGTGCGTCGAGATGAAGTACTGCAACACGTTCAGGCCTTCGCGGAAGTTCGCGGTAATCGGCGTTTCGATAATCGAACCGTCCGGTTTCGCCATCAGGCCGCGCATACCGGCCAGCTGGCGAATCTGGGCTGCCGAACCACGGGCGCCCGAGTCGGCCATCATGTAAATCGCGTTGAACGATTCCTGGGTGCCTTCGGTACCGTCACGACGGGTGACCGGCTCGACTTTCAGCTGGTCCATCATCGCCTTGCCGACTTCATCGGAGGTCTTGCCCCAGATGTCGACGACCTTGTTGTAACGCTCGCCGGCCGTGACCAGACCCGAGCTGTACTGCTGCTCGATCTGCTTCACTTCCGCTTCGGCGGTCGCGATCATGCCCTTCTTGACGTCCGGGATCATCATGTCGTCGACGGCGATCGAGATACCGGCGCGCGTCGCCAGGCGGAAGCCCGACTGCATCAGCTTGTCGGCAAACACGACGGTCGCACGCAGGCCGCACTTGCGGAACGACGTGTTGATCAGCTTCGAGATTTCCTTCTTCTTCAGGGCGCGGTTCAGCACCGAGAATGGCAGGCCCTTCGGCAGGATCTCGGACAGGATGGCACGGCCGACGGTCGTTTCGTAACGCGTGACGGTGCGCTCGAACTCGTCGCTGCCGGCAACACGTGGGTACTCGACGATACGCACGGTGATGCGGGTCGCCAGTTCGACTTCCTTGTTGTCGTAGGCGCGGATGACTTCCGACACGTCCGGGAACAGCATGCCCTCGCCCTTGGCGTTGATCGCCTCGCGCGTCGCGTAGTACAGACCCAGCACGATATCCTGCGACGGCACGATCGACGGCTCGCCGTTCGACGGGAACAGGATGTTGTTCGACGCCAGCATCAGGGTACGCGCTTCCATCTGCGCTTCGATCGACAGCGGCACGTGGACTGCCATCTGGTCACCGTCGAAGTCGGCGTTGAACGCCGCGCAGACCAGCGGGTGCAGCTGGATGGCTTTACCTTCGATCAGGACCGGCTCGAACGCCTGGATACCGAGACGGTGCAGGGTTGGTGCACGGTTCAGCATGACCGGGTGTTCTTTGATGACGTCTTCCAGGATGTCCCAGACCACCGGTTCCTGGATTTCGACCAGCTTCTTCGCCGCCTTGATGGTCGTCGCCAGACCCATCAGTTCGAGCTTGTTGAAGATGAACGGCTTGAACAGTTCCAGGGCCATCAGCTTCGGCAGGCCGCACTGGTGCAGTTTCAGCTGCGGACCGACCACGATGACCGAACGGCCCGAGTAGTCGACGCGCTTGCCCAGCAGGTTCTGACGGAAACGGCCGCCCTTACCCTTGATCATCTCGGCCAGCGACTTCAGCGGACGCTTGTTGGCGCCGGTCATCGCTTTGCCGCGACGGCCGTTGTCCAGCAGCGAGTCGACTGCTTCCTGCAGCATGCGCTTTTCGTTACGCGTAATGATTTCCGGCGCGCGCAGTTCCATCAGGCGCTTCAGGCGGTTATTACGGTTGATGACGCGGCGATACAGGTCGTTCAGGTCGGAGGTCGCGAAACGGCCGCCATCCAGCGGGACGAGCGGACGCAGCTCCGGCGGCAGGACCGGGAGCACTTCCATGATCATCCAGTCAGGCTTGATGCCCGAACGCTGGAATGCCTCGAGCACTTTCAGGCGCTTGGCGTATTTCTTGATCTTGGCTTCGGATTTCGATTCCTTCAGTTCCACGCGCAGGGCTTCGGCATCGCGGTGGATGTCGATCGAGCGCAGCAGTTCACGGATACCTTCGGCGCCCATGTAGGCGGTGAAGTCGTCGCCGTACTCTTCGTACTTGGCGGCGTAATCGTCTTCCGACATGATCTGGCACTTCTTCAGCGGGGTCATGCCAGGATCGGTCACGACATATGCTTCGAAGTACAACACGCGTTCGATGTCGCGCAGCGTCATGTCCAGGACCATGCCCAGGCGCGACGGCAGCGACTTCAGGAACCAGATGTGCGCGGTTGGCGATGCCAGTTCGATGTGGCCCATGCGCTCACGGCGCACTTTGGCGAGCGTGACTTCGACGCCGCACTTTTCGCAGATGACGCCGCGGTGCTTCAGGCGCTTGTACTTGCCGCACAGGCATTCGTAATCCTTGATCGGGCCAAAGATCTTGGCGCAGAACAAGCCGTCACGCTCAGGCTTGAACGTACGGTAGTTGATGGTCTCGGGCTTCTTGACTTCACCGAACGACCACGAACGAATTTTTTCGGGCGACGCCAGGCCAATCTTGATGGCGTCGAAGCTTTCATTTTGCTGTACTTGCTTGAATAGATCGAGCAGTGCTTTCATGTATCACTCCAGAGGTGACTAAATTTCTATTTCGGGGTGCATCGTGCACCCCAAACCAATCGGGTAATCGGGAAGGGAAAGGCTCCCCTTCCCTACCTTCTTAGTTACGCTCGAGGTCGATATCGATACCCAGCGAGCGGATTTCCTTGACCAGCACGTTGAACGATTCAGGCATGCCGGCGTCGATCACGTGGTCACCCTTGACCAGGTTCTCGTACACCTTGGTACGGCCGTTCACGTCATCCGACTTCACAGTCAGCATTTCCTGCAGCACGTACGATGCGCCGTACGCTTCCAGTGCCCACACCTCCATCTCACCGAAGCGCTGGCCACCGAACTGGGCTTTACCGCCCAGCGGCTGCTGCGTCACCAGCGAGTACGGACCGGTCGAACGCGCGTGCATCTTGTCGTCGACCAGGTGGTGCAGCTTCAGCATGTGCATGTAGCCGACGGTGACCTTGCGCTCGAACGCTTCGCCGGTGCGGCCGTCGTACATCGTGACCTGGTTCTTCGATGGCGTCATGCCGAGGTGCGCTGCGATGTGGTCCGGGTAAGCCAGGTCCAGCATGCGGTGAATCTCGGTCTCGTGCGCGCCGTCGAAGACCGGCGTTGCGAACGGCACACCCTTCTTCAGGTTGCCGGCCAGGCCCATGATTTCTTCGTCGCTGAAGCCGTCCAGGTCTTCCTTCTTGCCGGTCTCGTTATAGACCTGGCCCAGGAAGCCACGGACTTCTTCGACGGCTGCCTGCTTCTGCAGCATTTCGCCGATACGCAGGCCCAGGCCCTTCGCCGCCCAACCGAGGTGGGTTTCGAGGATCTGGCCGACGTTCATACGCGACGGAACGCCCAGCGGGTTCAGCACGACGTCGGCCGGGGTGCCGTCCGCCATGAACGGCATGTCTTCCACCGGCACGATACGCGAGACTACACCCTTGTTACCGTGACGACCTGCCATCTTGTCGCCCGACTGCAGGCGGCGCTTGACGGCCAGGTAGACCTTGACCATCTTCTGCACGCCAGGCTGCAGCTCGTCGCCTTGCGTCAGCTTCTTGCGCTTCTCTTCGAAGGCCAGGTCGTACTGGTGGCGCTTCTCGTTGATCGATTCCTTGATCGCTTCCAGTGCGTTGGCGCTTTCGTCGTCGGCTGGACGGATGTCGAACCAGTGGAACTTGTCCAGGTCAGCCAGGTATTCCGACGTAATAACCGCACCTTTCGCCAGCTTCTTCGGGCCGCCGTTGACGACCTTACCCACCAGCATACGCTCCAGACGCTGGAAGGCGTCGCCCTCCACGATACGCATCTGGTCGTTCAGGTCCAGGCGGAAACGCTTCAGCTCATCGTCGATGATCTGCTGTGCACGCTTGTCGCGGGTGATGCCTTCGCGGGTGAACACCTGCACGTCGATCACGGTGCCGACCATGCCCGAAGGCACGCGCAGCGAGGTGTCTTTCACGTCCGACGCTTTTTCGCCGAAGATCGCGCGCAGCAGCTTCTCTTCAGGCGTCAGTTGCGTCTCGCCCTTCGGCGTGACTTTACCGACCAGCACGTCGCCGGCGGTGACTTCGGCGCCGATGTAGACGATGCCCGATTCATCCAGGCGCGCCAGCTGGTTTTCAGCCAGGTTCGAGATGTCGCGGGTGATTTCTTCCGCGCCCAGCTTGGTGTCGCGCGCGACAACCGACAGCTCTTCGATGTGGATCGAGGTGTAACGGTCGTCCTTGACGACGTTTTCCGAGATCAGGATCGAGTCCTCGAAGTTCAGGCCGTTCCACGGCATGAACGCGACCAGCATGTTCTGGCCCAGGGCCAGTTCGCCCAGGTCGGTCGATGCGCCGTCGGCAATCACGTCGCCACGGGCAACGCGGTCCCCAACCTGCACGATCGGACGCTGGTTGATGTTGGTGTTCTGGTTCGAACGGGTGTACTTGATCAGGTTATAGATGTCGACACCGACTTCACCGGCTTGCGCCTCGTCGTCGTTGACACGAATAACCACACGGCCCGCGTCGATGTAATCGACGACGCCGCCACGCACAGCCTGCACGGTGGTGCCCGAGTCGACTGCCACGGTGCGCTCGATACCGGTACCGACCAGCGCCTTTTCAGGACGCAGGCAGGGAACGGCCTGACGCTGCATGTTCGCGCCCATCAGTGCACGGTTCGCGTCATCGTGCTCGAGGAACGGAATCAGCGAAGCGGCGACCGAGACGATCTGGCCAGGCGCGACGTCCATGTACTGGATGCGCTCAGGCGACACCAGGATGGTTTCGCCGGCTTCACGTGCCGAGACCAGTTCGTCGACCAGTTGGCCTTCTTCGTTGATCGCTGCATTCGCCTGGGCGATGATGTAGCGGCCTTCTTCGATGGCGGACAGGTAGTCGATCTTGTCGGTTACTTTTGAGCCTTCGACCTTGCGGTACGGGGTTTCCAGGAAGCCGTATTCGTTCAGGCGGGCGTACAGAGCCAGCGAGTTGATCAGGCCGATGTTCGGGCCTTCAGGCGTTTCGATCGGGCAGACGCGGCCGTAGTGGGTCGGGTGCACGTCGCGCACCTCGAAGCCGGCGCGTTCGCGGGTCAGGCCGCCAGGTCCGAGGGCGGAAACACGACGCTTGTGCGTGATTTCCGACAGCGGGTTGGTCTGGTCCATGAACTGCGACAGCTGCGACGAACCGAAGAATTCGCGGATCGCGGCCGAGATCGGCTTGCTGTTGATCAGGTCGTGCGGCATCAGGTTGTCCGCTTCGGCCTGGCCGAGGCGTTCCTTGACGGCGCGCTCAACGCGCACGAGGCCGGCGCGGAACTGGTTTTCGGCCAGTTCGCCCACGCAACGCACGCGGCGGTTACCCAGGTGATCGATATCGTCGACTTCGCCGCGGCCATTGCGCAGCTCGACCAGGATCTTGATCACGGCCAGGATGTCGTCGTTCGACAGGGTCATCGCGCCGGTCAGCTCGTCGCGACCGATGCGGCGGTTGAACTTCATGCGGCCGACGGCCGACAGGTCGTAGCGCTCAGGGCTGTAGAACAGGCCGTTGAACAGGGCTTCGACCGATTCTTCGGTTGGCGGTTCGCCAGGACGCATCATGCGGTAGATCGCCACGCGCGCGGCCATCTGGTCGGCGGTGTCGTCGGTGCGCAGGGTTTGCGAGATGTAGCCGCCTTGGTCCAGGTCGTTCGTGTACAGGGTCTGGATTGCGTCGACGTTGGCGTCGCGCAGCTTACCCAGCAGCTCGTCGGTCAGCTCGTCGTTGGCGGACGCGATGATTTCGCCGGTGTCGGCGTCGACGATGTTGCGGGCCAGGATACGGCCGATCAGGTAGTCTTCAGGAACCGAGATGGCCTTGATGCCGGCCGCGTCGATGTCGCGCACATGCTTGGCATTGATGCGCTTGTCCTTGGTGACGATGGTTTTACCCGTCTTCGGATCGACGATGTCGAAGCGCGCAACTTCGCCGCGCAGGCGTTCGGAGACGAACTCGAGTTCGCCGCCTTCGGAGCGCAGGTTGAAGTTGTCGAACACGAAGAAGTTCGCCAGGATCTGTTCCGGCGTCATGCCAATGGCCTTCAGCAGGATCGTCACCGGCATCTTGCGGCGGCGGTCGACGCGGAAGAACAGGATGTCTTTCGGGTCGAACTCGAAGTCCAGCCACGAGCCGCGGTAAGGAATGATACGTGCCGAGAACAGCAGCTTACCGGACGAGTGCGTCTTGCCGCGGTCGTGCTCGAAGAACACGCCCGGGGAACGGTGCAGCTGCGAGACGATCACACGCTCGGTACCGTTGATGACGAACGAACCGTTGGCGGTCATGAGCGGCAATTCGCCCATGTACACTTCCTGCTCTTTCATTTCCTTGACGACCGGCTTGGTTGGCGATTCCTTGTCCAGGATCACCAGACGCACCTTGGCACGGAGTGGAGAAGCGAAGGTCAGGCCACGCTGTTGGCATTCCTTGACGTCGAAGGCAGGATCGCCCAGCACGTAGGACAGGAATTCGAGACGCGCGAAGCCGTTGTGCGACACGATCGGGAAGATCGAGCTGAAAGCCGACTGCAGGCCTTCGTTCTTGCGGACGGTAGGACCAGCGTCCGCCTGCAGGAAATTCTCGTAGGATTCAAGCTGGGTAGCCAGAAGATATGGAACGTTGTGAACGTTGGCGCGCTTCGCGAACGACTTGCGAATGCGTTTCTTCTCAGTAAATGAGTAGTGCATGGACACTCCGTGAGTGACAGAAAGGATGAGAATTCAGAGATTGCCAGTGGTGGAGCGACCACATACAAGGCCTCAATTCTCTTGCTGTTCCGTCAGATGAAAAGGACAAGCGACTGCTGTGCTACGATTTGTTCGGTGCTGCGTGCCGCGTACTGCCGGGTATTACGTTTGCCGCAGGGACGACAAAAGAGCCAAAGCCGCAGCACCGCCTTCCGGCGGGGCTTGCAAGCTTTGACTCCGGCTTTGGGCACCTTGCGATGCCCATTGCTTTTGATTACTTCAGTTCGGCCTTGGCGCCAGCATCTTCCAGCTTTTTCTTGGCGGCTTCAGCGTCAGCTTTCGGCAGGGCTTCTTTCACGGTCTTCGGAGCGCCGTCGACGACGTCTTTGGCTTCCTTCAGGCCCAGGCCGGTGATTTCACGGACGGCTTTGATGACGCCGACCTTGTTCGCGCCGACTTCGGTCAGAACAACGTTGAACTCGGTCTGCTCTTCGACAGCAGCAGCAGCAGCGCCGCCGCCAGCTGCCGGTGCTGCCATTGCAGCTGCCGACACGCCGAACTTCTCTTCGAATGCCTTGACCAGTTCGTTCAGGTCCATGACGGACATTTCGCTCACTGCGTTCAGGATATCGTCTTTGCTAATTGCCATTTGAAACTCCAGATTTGTGTGTGTTTGTAGTACAGATCAGTTACTTGAGAAAAAGGGCTGCGCTTACGCTGCAGCGGTTTCTTCGGCTGCAGGAGCAGCTTCCGAACCTTCGCCTTTTTTCGCTGCCAGGGCAGCCAAGCCACGTGCAAAGCCCGACACCGGAGCCAGCATCACGCCCAACAGCTGCGAGATGAGGACTTCACGCGACGGAATGCTTGCCAACGCGGTAACACCAGCTACGTCGAGCTGCTTACCTGCGTAGTTACCGGCTTTCACGACCAGCTTGTCGTTGGTTTTCGCAAAGTCAGCGATGACTTTAGCGGCAGCAACGGCGTCGTCCGAGATCGAATAGATCAGCGGACCGGTCATGGCGTCAGCCAGCGGGGCAAACTGCGTGCCTTCGACAGAGCGGCGCGCCAGCGTGTTCTTCAGAACACGCAGGTACACACCCTGGGCACGTGCGGTTGCACGGAGTTTCGTCAAGTGACTAACCTGGATGCCACGGTACTCGGCCACGACGATCGTTTGCGCGGATGCTACTTTCGCGCTCACTTCTTCGACGACGGCCTTTTTGTCATTCAGATTAAGACCCACGGTCAATCTCCTTAATTAATGCAAACAAAAGCGTTTGCATCGGTTCGAACACGGCGTCCGAAGTTAAGAAGTCAAACTAACGCGGATGAATTCACGCAGCATGGACTACAAAACTTGTTCGGGTACACCATCTGCGTTGGGTGATGTATTAACCAGTTGCCCAACCACTGCGCCCGGCCCAACGGTCTTTGATTGCCTGCCGCAGCATGTCTGCTGCAACAGCCCAAAGATGCGCCCCGCTGATGTTTTGCGGGGACTTGATTCTTTATAAAACTTAAGCAGCCAGCGAAGCGTGGTCGACACGGACGCCTGCGCCCATCGTCGACGAGATCGCGACCTTGCGCAGGTACACGCCCTTCGAGGTGGCCGGCTTGGCCTTGTTCAGTGCGTCGATCAGTGCAGCCAGGTTGGCTTGCAGGTCGGCGTCAGCGAACGACTTGCGGCCGATCGTGGCGTGGATGATACCTGCCTTGTCGGTACGGTACTGGACCTGACCGGCTTTGGCGTTCTTCACCGCGGTGGCGACGTCAGGGGTGACGGTGCCGACCTTCGGGTTAGGCATCAGGCCGCGTGGACCCAGGATCTGGCCCAGGGTACCGACGATACGCATGGTGTCAGGCGAAGCGATGACGATGTCGAAAGGCATGTCGCCGGCTTTGACGCGCTCGGCCAGGTCTTCCATACCGACGATGTCGGCGCCGGCTGCACGTGCAGCCTCAGCCTTGTCGCCCGAAGCGAAGACAGCGACGCGCACGGTCTTGCCGGTGCCTGCTGGCAGGACGACCGAACCACGAACGACCTGGTCCGACTTCTTCGGATCCACGCCCAGCTGGATCGACACGTCGATCGACTCGTTGAACTTGGCGGTGGCGAATTCCTTGACCAGCGACACTGCGTTGTCGAAGGCGTAGACCTTGTTACGGTCGACTTTCGCTTTCATTTCTTTGACGCGCTTGGAAATCTTAGCCATTACACACCCTCCACCGTGATGCCCATCGAACGTGCCGAGCCGGCGATGATACGCACTGCGGCGTCCATGTCGGCGGCGGTCAGGTCCGGCTGCTTGGTTTTTGCGATCTCTTCGGCCTGGGCGCGGCTCAGCGTGCCAACCTTGTCGGTATGTGGCTTCGGCGAACCTTTGGTGATGCCGGCGGCTTTCTTGATCAGGTAGGTTGCCGGTGGGGTCTTCATCACGAAGGTGAAGGACTTGTCGGCGAACGCGGTGATCACGACCGGGATCGGCATGCCTGGCTCGACACCCTGGGTCTGGGCGTTGAACGCCTTGCAGAATTCCATGATGTTCAGGCCGCGCTGACCCAGCGCTGGGCCGATCGGTGGGGATGGGTTTGCTTTACCAGCTGGCACTTGCAGCTTGATAAAACCAATGATCTTCTTTGCCATGATGGCTCCTAATTGGCTTTGAGTAGTAGCGCCCCACCGCGACTACTCGCTTCGGCGGGGCTCCTCTTACCGGATTCCGCCTTGCTGCTGCGACGCTCCGATTACTGCGTTTAAACTTTTTCTACCTGCCCGAACTCGAGTTCTACCGGAGTTGCGCGGCCGAAGATGGTCACCGTCACACGCACCTTCGATTTTTCGTAGTTCACTTCCTCGACGTTGCCGTTGAAGTCGGTGAACGGGCCTTCCTTGATCCGGACCTGCTCGCCCACTTCGTACAGCACTTTCGGCCGAGGCTTCTCGACGCCTTCCTGGACCTGCTGCATGATCTTGTCGATCTCGCGCGCCGGAATCGGGGTTGGCTTGTTCGATTTGCCGCCGATGAAGCCGGTCACCTTGCTGGTGTTTTTCACCAGGTGCCAGGTCTCGTCGGTCATTTCCATCTCGACCAGCACGTAGCCAGGGAAGAAGCGGCGCTCGGTAACCGATTTGCTGCCGTTCTTGACTTCCACGACTTCTTCGGTCGGGACCAGGATCTGGCCGAACTGCTCGCTCATGCCGGCGCGCTCGATGCGCTCGGTCAGGGCGCGCATGACGCTCTTTTCCATACCCGAGTAGACATGAACGACATACCAGCGCTTGTTGCTGACCGGGACGCTCAGCGGAGCGTCCTGAGCCGGTGCGCCAGCGTCAGACGCCGGAACTTCGTCCGGCGTATTGTCTTGCACATTTTCGTTCATTATTGTTTCCACCCCAGGATCAGGTCGTACAGCAGGAATTCCAACAGCTTATCCGTGCCCCACAGGAAGATCGCCATCACGACCACGAAGGCAAACACGATCAGGGTGATCATGCGCGCTTCCTTGTGGCTCGGCCAGACGACTTTCTTGGTTTCGCGAACGGACTCTTTGGCGAAGTTCAGGAACTCGCGACCGGAAGTGGAGGACCACAAAAGCAGGACAGCAAAAACTAAACCAGCCAAGAGGGCGCCGCCGGCGACCAAGGCTGGTTTGTTCTGGCCTTTCAGGTAAAAGAACCCGATTACGCCTGCAATCGCGGCAACCACCGCCAGGACCACCTTAAACTTGTCATTCGAGGTGCTAACGGTTTGCACGGATTGATTAGACATTCTTCTTTACTTTCGGTGCTGCGCACCAGAATTCGGTGGCAGGGGCGGAGGGAATCGAACCCGCGACCTTCGGTTTTGGAGACCGACGCTCTGCCAATTGAGCTACACCCCTACGAAGACTTCAGCTGAATCGCGCATTCTACACTATACGAACGCACAGTGCAGAATGTTTTTGAAGAGGTGGTTGGCACCACCTCTTCGGCCCTACAACTTCTTTATTGCTTAGGCAATGATCTTGGCAACGACGCCGGCGCCGACGGTACGGCCGCCTTCGCGGATTGCGAAGCGCAGGCCTTCTTCCATCGCGATCGGGTTGATCAGCTTGACGGTGATCGACACG